>NZ_CP187368.1:5271277-5930187 GCF_049810355.1 Rubrivivax soli | reverse complement strand
GGCCATGCCGGAGGCGCGGAACCGGAACTTGTCGGCGCCTTCCTCGACCGCAGTTGGCGATGGCGGACGAGCGGGGGCGGCGCGTGCGGACTGCCGCACAGACCGCTCCAGTTCGCTGACCCTGCGCTTCAACGCGGCGCTCTCCGCGCGCGCTGCCGCGAGTGCCTTCCTGATCGAATCAACCTCGCTGCGCAACTCCTTGCGAGCCAGACGAACGATCTCAGCCTTGAGTACGGATGCAATGTTGGGCATACAACGATTGTGCCAAGGACCCGAGGAAGGCCAGGGATCAATGCTGTACGGGTAGAAGCCGACGGGAGCCGCGTCGCAGTTCAAGGCAACCGCTTTCTGGCGTTCAAATCAGAGAGGCCGCTGTCCCTGGACGACCCTGAGCTGACTTTGGTCGCGCTTGGCAGACGGCCGTGAAGCAGACGTTGGCAGTCCGGACCTGAACTCTGCTGAGCGACGTGTTAAACCACGCTCGATGCTGCGCTGCCCGCAAGCGGGGCCATGTCGAATGCGATCGCTACGGCACTTGCCTGAGACAGCGCTTCTCCTGACGCGAGCCAGGCTGCAAAGACCTCCGGAGAGTGAGCCGTCTCGATCGTTCGGCGCAGCAGCGCTTCCATGCGCAAGTCGATGGCCACAGGGTGAAACTTCTGCCCATCTCGCATCTTGCGCGCGTGACCGGCCACCAAGGCAGCTCGCTGGAAATCGCCGCGCCGTGCGTGATACGTCGCAGCCACGTTCAGGGGCTGGTAGGTGGTGCCGATGGCCAAGCCGGCTGTGAATGCCTCCTGCACCACCGGCAGCAGGCCCTGGTCGTCGCCCAGCATCGTGCGGGCAAGCGCCACGTAGATCAGCGCCCAGGCCAGCCCGCCCGACTTGAGGCGGCGCAGGCGCAGCGCGCTGTCCTGCGCCAAGGCCAGGGCCTGCGTGTAGTCACCACTGTCGATGAGGATCCCGCAGCGGTTGTTGATCGCCAGTTGCACCCCTTCTTCCAGCCCCGCGGTCCGGAACACTTCGGCTTGGCGCTCGATCGCCAGCAGGGCCTGCGCATAGTCCTCGCGGCGCCAGGCCCAGCTGCCTTCCGCCGCCGCCAGCCACGCCAGCTTGCGCGGGGGCGCGTTGCTGCCGACCAGGCGCATGCCCTCGTCGAGCGTGCCCTGCGTGTCCGACTGGTCGTTGCGCAGCACGCCCTGGAACGCCAAGGCGACCAGGGCCTCGCCCAGCCGATCGGTGTCACCTAACTCGCGGTACAGCGCCACCGAAAGGCGCAGACCGGCCACCACTTCGTCGGGCGCCGACTCACCGGCACAACGCGACATCGCGAAGCCGAAGCCAGCCTGGATCTCTGGCGTCAGTGACGCCGGTGGCGGCCAGAGCCTGCGCATGCGTTGCAGGCCCTCGTTGATCGCGCCGCTGACTTGCCAGACGAGCCAGCCCTTGGCCAGCAGTTCGTAAGTCAGTGCCGTTTCTCCGCCGGCGCCTTCCGTCCAGTCGACTGCCGCCCGCAGGTTGCCGTGTTCGAGCGCCAGGGCCTTGCGCTGTGACGGCGGCAGCGTCCAGCGAGCGGCCTCCATGGGCGTGAGCCAGTCTCGCAGTGCCTCCGCGTGGCGCCGCAGCCAGGCCGCCGACTCGCCCGCTGCCGCCAGCTGTTCGAGCGCAAAGGCGCGCGTCGGCTCCAGCAGTCGATAGCGAAGCTGCATGTCGCCTTGCCCATGGCCTTGCCCCGACGGTTCAGCGATCACGAGCGAACGGTCGATCAGGGCGCCCAGGATGTCGAGCACACGCCACTCGTCCATGTCGTGGTCGCTGGCCACCTGCTGCGCGAGTTCCAGCGTGAATCCGCCCACGAAGACACCCAGACGCCGCAGCACCGCGCGTTCGTCGGCGGACAGCAGGCCGACGCTCCACTCCAGCGCCGCACGCAGCGTCTGATGGCGGCGCAGCTTCATGCGGGACGCGCCGGTCAGCACGTCGAACATGCGGTCCAGACGCGCGTGCAGGCCCTGCACGCCGAGCAGCGGCACGCGCGCAGCGGCCAGTTCGATGGCCAGGGGAATGCCGTCGAGGCGGCGACAGATCTCGGCGACGTCCTGGGCGTTGTGTTCCGACCAGTCGAAGCGAGGGTCCGCGGCGCGCGCACGCTCGACGAACAGGGCCACGGCGCCACAGTGCCGAGCCTGGGCAGCGTCGTCGTGCGCGGGCACCTCGAGTGGGCCGAGCCGATACACCCGTTCGTCTTCGCACTTCAGAGACTCCTGCGAGGTCAGGAGCAGCCGCACCCCGGGCGCCTGCGCGCGCAGCAGGTCGACCAGGGGAACCAGCCCGTCTGCCAGGTGCTCGCAGTTGTCCAGCACCAGCAAGAGCTGGCGCTGCGCCAGCAGGTCGCCCAGTGCGACCAGTGGGCTGCGGCCTGCGGGTAGCGAAGCACCCAGGACAGCGGCGATGGTCTCGGCCAGCGAGCTGTGTTCGTTGATAGCGGCCAGTTCGACCCACCAACGGCCATGCGGGTAGTCCGACGCCGGCACGGCCGACGCCGCGCAGAGTGCCAGCTTCGTCTTGCCCATGCCGCCCGCACCGACCACCGACACGATCGCATGTTCGCGCAGGAGCTCGGCCACGGCCTGCAGATCGGCCTCACGCCCGTAAAGCCGCGTGGCTGCCGGCAGGTTGGACGGCGGTGCAGAAGCCGCCGTGGCGTCTGCAGAGGCCGGGAGTGCAACAGACCGTGCCACCAGCGGCGGCACGCCCCCATCGGCCAAGGCCGTGAAACGGTAGCCGCGCCCCGGAATCGTGGCGATGGCCGAGGGGCCCAGCAGGCGGCGCAGGCTGCCGACCTGCACCGCAATGTTGTTTTCCTCGACCACCATGCCGGGCCAGGCGGCTTCCAGCAGTTCGTGCTTGTTCACGATGCGCTCTCGGCGTTCCACCAGGGCCATCAGCACGTCGAAGGCCCGTGCGCCGACGGGCAGCGCCTGACCGTCGAGCAGCAGCTGCCGTTCGGCGGGACGCAGCTCGAAACGGCCGAAGGCGATGGGCAGCGCTGGGGGAGGTGGCGTCGGCATGATGGGGCAGGAACTTCGTGGCCGGCGCAGGTTAGCAGCGCGCCAGGGCCGCAGCAGCCGTTTAAAGAACGTTTCATGAACGCTTGAAGCGCCTAAAGGACGGCGCGCCACCCGCCGGCGGACAGTGCGTGCACCGACAACCCACCCGGAGAGCACCTTGCAAGACCTGTCCACCGCCGACATCGGCCGCTACGCCAAGACGATCGAGGTATCCAAGCGCGTGCGCTGGGAGATCGAACGCGACGTCATCCGCGGCCGAGACTTTGACCTTTCCAAGGCCTTCCTGCCGTCCGGCCTGTCGCTGGTCGGTGAGATCGACTTCCTGAGCGCCGACGAGCAACGCCTCTACAGCCAGGTGCAGGGCCGCACCTACGCCTGCATGTTCGGGCTGGTGGAGCGCTTCATCACCGCCAAGGCGATGGAGCTGTGCCGGGCGCAGGCGCTCGGCGACCAGACGGCGCTCGAAGCGCTGCTGCGCATGGCCGAAGAGGAGGTGAAGCACCAGGCGCTGTTCCGCCGCCTCGAGGAGACGATGGCCGCTGTCATGCCCCCGGGCTACGCGAAGACCGCCGACCCGGATGCGGTGGCCCAGGCCGTCCTGTGCAACAGCCCCTGGGCCGTGCTGGCACTGACGCTGGACATCGAACTGTTTTCGCAGGCCCACTACCGCGCGAGCATCGAGCCGCAGGCGGGGCTGTGCCCGCTGTGGAAGGACGTGTTCCTGTTCCATTGGCGCGAGGAGTCGCAGCACGCCATCCTCGACGAGCTGGAGTTCGTGCGCGAGAACGGCCGCGTCAGCGCCGCCGAGCGCGACATCGGCGTCGACCAGCTGATCGGCCTCGTCGGTGCCGTCGACGGCATCGTGCAGGCGCAAGCCGCGGCCGACACTGCCTACTTCTGCGCCATCGCCGGCCGTGCCTTCAGCAGTGCTCAGCAGGAGCGCATCGGCGCGACGATGCTCAAGGCCTACCGCTGGCAGTACATCGTCTCGGGCACGATGGAGCCGCGCTTCCAGGCCGCGCTGTTCGGGTGCCTCGATGCCGTGCAGACCCAGCGCATCGTGAGTGCGCTCGCGCCACTGTCGTACGCCGTGCCGTCGCAGCCCGACATGGCGTTGCCGATGGCGGCGTGAGCCCCGCGCGGCTGTCATGAATCTTATCGGCGGCGCCCGCAGTCTTCATGAGCACCAGGCACACGATCCGACGGGCCGTGCCTGCGGATGCTGGGGCACTGGGCGCCATCCAGGCCGAATCGCACCGGGTCACCTACCCGGGGATCATGCCCGCCGCCGTGCTGGCGCGGTTGCAGGCAGGGCGCCTGGCCGAGCGGTTCAGCCTGCGCCTGCAGGCGGCAGCCGACACCAGTGCGCCCGACGACAACCGGCTGTGGATCGTCGAAGTGGCTGGTGCGGTCGTGGGCTATGCGGCAACCCAGGCGGGTGCGAGCACGTTCCAGGCGCCGCCGCCGGGTGCAGGCGAGCTGGAGTCACTGTACCTGCACCCGTCCGTGACCGGCCGCGGCTTGGGATGGGCCTTGCACGAGCACGCCATCCACGACCTCCGTGCCCGCGGCTTTGGGCCGTTGGTCCTGTGGGCGTTCTCGGCCAACCAGACGGCTCGGCGCTTCTACGAACGCGCGGGATGGGTGTTGGACGTGGCAGAAGCGCGGTGGGTGCTCGAGGGCGTCTCGTGTCCGATCGTGCGCTACCGGTTGCGCAGGCAGCCCGCGTGATGCCCAATCAATGCCGTCTCGTGCCCATGAGCCCGCCCGAGTGACCAGCCCATCCTCGAATCTGATACCCATTACCCGGTGCCCGCAGGTCAAGCCGCGTCGGGCCAGAGCGCACAGGAACAGTGATGCACGAGCCTCTCGAAACAGACTATCTGGTGGTGGGAACGGGCGCGGCAGGCATGGCCTTCACCGATGCCCTGCTGAGCCACTCGGATGCCACCGTGACCCTCGTGGACCGGCGCCATGCGCCCGGTGGACACTGGATCGACGCCTACCCCTTCGTGCGCTTGCACCAGCCGTCGGCGTTCTACGGCGTGTCGTCCGCCCCTTTGGGGGTGGGCACGGTGGATCGCTCCGGTCTCCACGCCGGCTTCCACGAGCAGGCCGGTGCTGACGAGTTGCGCGCGTACTACGGGCACGTGATGGACCGGCACTTCCTGCCGACCGGACGTGTGCATTACCACCCGTGCAGCGATCACGCCATCGGACCTGACGGGCGCCACCTCATCGCTTCACGTCTCACCGGTGCCGTGCAGGAGGTGCGCGTGCGCCGGAAGTGGGTCGACACCGGCTACCTCGAAGGGCGCATCCCCGCGACCAGCCCGCCGCCGTTCGCGGTCGACGACGGGGTGCGATGCGTTGCCGCGGGCGACATCACGCGCCTGGCCGAGCCGCCCGAGCGAGTGGTGGTCATCGGTTCTGGCAAGACGGCGCTCGACACCTGCGTCTGGCTGCTCTCGCATGGCGTGACGGCCAGCGCCATCCAGTGGGTCCGGCCGCGCGAGGGCTGGTGGCTCAACCGGCGCTTCAACCAACCGGGGGAAGGTCTTCCCGACTTCTTCGCGGGCGTCGGCCTGCAGTTCAAGGCCATGGCGCAGGCAACGTCGGTCGATGATCTGTTTGCCCGACTCGAGGCGGACGGCTATTTCCTGCGTGTGGACACCACCGTGACGCCCACCATGAGCCGCGGCGCCATGGTCAGCGAGGCCGAATTGGCCCTGCTGCGCCAGATCGGCGATGTGGTGCGGCGGGGCCATGTGCGCCGCATCGCGCGCGATCGCATCGTGTTCGACGGCGGTTCGGTGCCCACCAGCCCTGGGACGCTGCATGTGCATTGCGCCGCCGTCGGCCTGGCCCGACCGCCGCTGCGGCCGATCTTCGAAACCGACCGTGTAACCCTGCAGCCCCTGTTCTGGGGCTTTGCGTGCTTTCCGGCGGCGCTGCTGGGCGTGATCGAGGCCACCATCGCCGATACCGGCGAGAAGAAACGCCTGTGCCCGCCGATCCGCTACTGGGACGAGCCGCGCGACTATCTGTCGTCCTACCTCGCGCTGATGGCGCACGAACGCGCGCGCGCGGCTTACCCCACCGTGGCGGCCTGGGCCAAGGGCACACGTCTCAACCCGATGTCAGGCCTGGGCGCGCACCGCCAGCACCCCTTGGTCGCGCAGACCTGGAGCGAGCTCAAGCAATACGGCGCCGCGGCTGCGGGCAACCTGGTCAGATTGCTGGCATGACACCCGTCACGTCAACGCCTGCCCCCCGCGTCGAAACCAAGAGCACTTCAAGAGCATCGGAGCCCTGCGCTGCATCGCCATCAACGTGACCGACACAAACTCCGGTGCCCAGCCACCACGACACCAACTGCGTGCACAACGACATCACACCGACGAATGGCATCGATGCGGCCATCGAGCGGATCGTGCCGCTGGGGGTTCGGTCAAGAAGCCGGCCAGCCTCTACCCGCGCCCCGGCTCCTACGGCAGCGACGAGCCGGCCATTGACTGGGCTGTGATGCAGGGCCCGTTCGGCAATGAGTCTTGTTGGGTGCGGGACCTGATAAGGGAGCAGTCAGCAGCAGCCGAGGCGGCGGCCGATCGCGGCGTCAAGGACGATCGCTCGCTGCGCGAGGCTGCAGGGCAGACCGTGCCAGCCGCTGTGGTGAGCGCGCGGCCTTGATCGTCAGATCGGCAACCCGGACTGATGAGGTACGGGAGACATCTTCGATGACGGGTCACTTCACTATCGAGGTGACTCCATTGACCCGCCAGAAAGCTGCCGGCCGGGAGCGGCTGCTGATGGCCGGGTGTGTGAGATCACGAACGACCGCTTCGTAGAAGCCAAGCAAGAAATCGATGGCTCGCCGTCTGGCTGCTTTGGAGCGACTTGGCCGGCAGGTGTGGGTCGTTGCGACTCGTTCGCTAGCTAGCGGCGGCTTCTGGGCATCGAAGGTCTAGCGTCAGCTTCCCGGCGGTGAGTCAGCTGGATCGACCGTCCCAGCCCGCCCCACTACGGTCACTGGCGTCTCGTGAATCGGCTCCCGATTCCTGTCGTTCAGATGGATGTCAAGCAGCCGCCGGCGGGTGAAGTCGCCACTTCGAATCCGAAGGTCGGGGAACGGAATCGCCTAAGGCGTCCTGTCCAAGACTCGGGCATTGGCATCGAACCATTCGAGGTCGATGGCCTCGAGCATCTCGTCAGGAGACAAGACAGTTGCTGCGCCATGCGGCCGCGCAGCACGTGGCGATGTTCGAACGAGCGCACACCGCACGACGTGCTGACCGTCGATGCGGTTGGAGGCGATGCACAGCTGACGGCCGAGCGGCCTATCAGCATCCACCCGAATCAACCCTGCGGCCTCGATGGCGCCAGTGGCCGCACCGGAGGCACGGCCGACCGCAAGAGTGGCGACGCGCTCGCACACCCGGCATAACATGCTGGCGCCTTGAAGCCCCATACCTTGCTGCCACCTCGCACGCTGCCGCTGTTCGCCACCTTGGCAGTGGGCGCCTGCATGGCCCTGCTAACCCTGCAGGTCAGCGGGAACGCCGACGCCCTGGCCGTGCGCACCCTGCTGCTGCTGTGCTTTGCGCTCGCCTGTCTGCCGCTGAGTGCACTGCAGCGACTGCTCTGGCAGCGGGCCGCCCCCGCCTGGCTGACGGCATTACTGCTCCTGGCCGCCATCGCTGCGCTCGCCCTGGCCAGCAACCTGCCGCTGGCGCTGCGCGCGCATTTCGTGCTCGGCGAGCCATTGGCCTTCAGCGGGGCCACCGTGCTGCGCGGGCGTGGACTGGACGCCCTGGCTCCGGCCCTGATGGTGCAGGCCGCGCTGCATGCCGCGTTCAACCTTGCTTGGGCACGCCAGGCAGAGCGCGAGCGCGCGCTGGCCGCGGAAGCCCTGGCGCGCGAGGCCGAACTGCGCGCCTTGCGCTACCAGTTGCAGCCGCACTTCCTCTTCAACACCCTGAACGCCATCTCGGGCTTGGTGGCGGCAGAGCGCGGCCGCCAGGCGCGCGAGTTGATCAGCCGCCTGGCAGACTACCTGCGCAGCACGCTTGAGGCCGATGGTCGCCACCTCGTGCCCCTCGCCGAAGAGCTGGCGCACGCCGCAGACTACCTGGCCATCGAGCAGTGCCGGCTCGGTGATCGGCTGCGTGTGCAGCAGCAGGTCGAGCCTGGACTTCTGGAGCAACCCACGCCGCGCGGCGTTCTCCAGCCGCTGCTGGAGAACGCCATGCAACATGGACTGGCACGCCGAGCCCAGGGCGGGCGCCTGGATCTGCTCATCCGCCGTGCTGGCGACCAGATCGAGCTGGACCTGCTGAACGACCTCCCGGACGAAGCCGCCGAGCCCTCCGCAGACGCACGTTCGCCCAGCACCGGGCTGGGTGTGGGCTTGGCCAATGTGCGGGCCCGGCTGCAGGTCTTGTACCCACAAGACCATGTGCTGCAGACCGGCCGCCTGCAAACCCCTGACGGCCTGCGCTGGCAGGTGCGATTGCGCTGGCCGCTGCCGGCCTGATCACCGGGACTGGTATGCAGAGCCTGCGCGTGGCCCTCATCGACGACGAGCCGCTGGCCCGGCTGGGCCTGCGCGCCCGGCTGGCCGACCACCCGGGTTTCGAGTGCGTGGCCGAGTTCGGTGACAGCGCAAGCGCCCTGCAAGGCCTGTCGGCGGCGCAGCCCGAGCTGCTGATCGTGGACGTGCAGATGCCTGGGCTCTCTGGCCTGGACCTGCTGGCGCTGTGGCCGGCGGAACAGCGGCCGCTGGCCATCCTGCACACCGCCCACGCGCAGCACGCACTGCGCGCCTACGAACTTCAGGTGGTGGACTACCTGCTCAAGCCCCTGGACGAGGAGCGGCTGGCCGAAGCCCTGGGCCGCGCCCGAACGGCATGGCGAGCCCGCGCCCTGGGCCTGAGCGCCGCCCCGGCGGCGAAGCGCCAGCGCTTTGAGCTGCGGGTGGGCCGGCAGGTGCACTTCGTCGACGACGGGGAGGTGGCCTGGATCGAGTCAGCGGGCGACTACGCCGAGCTGCACTGCCTGGACGGCCGCCGCCTGCTGCTGCGCGAGAGCCTGAGCCGCCTGGCCGAACGCTTGGACCCTGAGCGCTTCGTGCGGGTGCACCGGTCCGCCATCGTGCGCATGGACCAAGTCGCTGCGCTGCGCCCGTTGAGCAACCGCGACGCCCTGCTGCAGCTGCGCGACGGCAGCCTGGTGCGCGCCAGTCGCAACCACGTGCCCCAGCTCCTGGAGCGCTTGCGCGACACCGGTTCGGCGCCCCCCTCGCACGGCTGAACGCAGCAGGCTGGCAGCCGAGGGGCCGGGCAGCCGAGCATGGCGCCATGAGCACCTTCACGCCGCCTGACCAATCGCCCGCACCGGGTCCGCAGCCACACCCACAAGGCCCGCGGCGCTTGCGCCACCGGGCGGCCCTTCTGCTGGGCGTCGCGACGCTGCTGACGGCGCCCTGCGCTGCCAGCGCCGACGATCCCCGTGCCGAAACCCTGGCCCAGGCACTGCTGGTCGCCTTGCACGAAGCAAGCGGCGTCCCCGGCTTGAGCGCTGCGGTGTGGCAGGACGGCCGCCTGCTCTGGCAGGGCCAGGCGGGCTGGCAGGACCTGGCCGCGCGCCGCCCGCTGGGGCCCGAGACGCGGCTGCGCCTGGCCAGCGTGTCCAAGGTGCTCACGGCCACCGCTGCGGCATGGCTGCACCAGCAGGGCCGGCTGGATGGCGAAGCACCCCTGGCGAGGCCGTGGTACCCGGCGGAGGACGAAGGCGCGCGCATCACTCCACGCCAACTGGCCGCCCACCTCTCGGGCCTGCCGCACTACCAGGCCGTGGACCTGATGCGCGGCCGCCAGGCTCATGCCGACAGTGACCGCGCCGCGCAGCATTGGCTTCAAGGGCGGGCGTTGCTGGACAAGCCCGGGCACCGCTACCGCTACTCCAGCTGGGGCTACACCCTGCTGGGCGCGGCCATCGAAGAGGCCAGTGGCCTGCCCCTGGCCGAGTTCATCGAAACGCAAATCGCGCCGGGCCTGGCCATCGGCGCCGACCGGACCGACACCGACCGCGAGACCCACAGCCGCCCCTACGAGCCCAGCCCTGCAGGTTGGCGCGTGGCCCCACCGCACGACTACAGCTACAGCCTCGGCGGCGCCGGGTTGTCGGCCACGCCTGCTGCGCTGGCCGCGTGGGGCGGACGCCTGCTGCAGGGTCGGCTGCTCACCAGCGACACGCTGGCCTGGATGACGACCCCAAGCCGCCTGGTCGATGGCGGCATCGCCCGCCATGGCTCGGACGCAGTCGGTTTCGGCTGGCGGCTTCGCGACCCCCGACAGGGTCGGGTGACCTGGTTCCACAACGGCAGCGCCATCGGCGCGCGCAGCGCGCTGGTGCTGTGGCCCGGCACGCCAGCCACCAGCGCGGCCCTGCTGTCCAACGCCAGTTGGGTTTCGGCGATCGACGACAGCGCCCGCACCTTGGCGGGCCTCTTTCTGCCCAGCCCGTCAGCGGTGCCCCCCAAGTCCCTGGCTTGCCCGGCCGCCGGGCAGCGCTTTTCGGGGCGTTGGGGCGAGCAGCGAATTGAGGGAACGGTGCAGGGCAGCCCCGACATGCCCGGCCCCTGCCCACGTCGCCTGGTGCTGGACCACCAACCGCCAGGCTTCGACAACGGCGGACCACGCCGCCCGCCCGTCGCGCTGAGCCTGGTGGCACTGCTACCGGGACCTGACCTCACCCGCGCGGCACTGGCCACACCCATCGGGTTGTTCCAGCTGGAAGCCACGGGCGACTCGCAGCTGGCGGGGTCCGTGGCCGGGCGCGAGTGGGTGTTGGGCTTCCACAACCGGTCCGCAGCGGCCGCCGTCGGGGCCAGCCAGATGGGCGCTCTTGACTGACCGACAAAGACGGCGGTACCGCCACTCGGGCTCGGCGCTGGAGCGGCGGCTCTGGCCGCAAGCGATCGCATGCCGGTTGGGGCCACCGATGACCGCTCCACGTTTGCAGTCGGCCAGCCGACCGAAGCAGCGGATCTGGTTACAGCCGAACGACCGCTATTGCCGGCGGCGAACTGGTACTCCCGACCTATACCAGCCCATCAACGCGCTCCGAAGATGCCGGACGAGCGACCCGGATCCATCGCGTTTCGCATCGACAGAGTTGCCGTTCGTGGCCTGCGGCGGTCGGCCCGCCACAGTCGCTCAACGCACAGAGCACCAGTCACTCGCTCACGATGCCGAGGTGGTTCGAGCCCTTCGCAAGCGCTCGACTTCGGCCTCAAGCGCGGCAATGCGCTCTTCTCGAGACTTGATCGCTGCCTCCACATCGGCAGACCCGAAACGCTGCGGAATGTGCTGCGGGCAGTTCACGTCCCATGCGGTGACCGTGAACAGCACGACCTGTTCGGGCCGTGCCGGATAGCCCTCCGGCATCAGGCTCCGAAGCAGCGGCTCGTCGCCTTCCACCACGCGCGCCGTGCCCCACACCTTGATGCGGCGCCGGTGCGCATAGTCGATCAGGAACAGCTGCGCCTTTGGGTTCTCTTCGAGGTTGCCCTGGGTGATGTACTGTCGGTTGCCCGCGAAGTCGACGA
Organism: Rubrivivax soli; assembly: GCF_049810355.1. GTDB lineage: Bacteria > Pseudomonadota > Gammaproteobacteria > Burkholderiales > Burkholderiaceae_C > Rubrivivax. The sequence continues at coordinate 5,918,508 of NZ_CP187368.1, read as the reverse complement.
AGGCGATCGTGTGCTCGTCCAGGACCCGCAGGAAGCCCGCCGGGCCGCCGCGGTGCTGGATGTAGGGCTGGCCCTCCGCGTTGGCAGTCGCGAGGAACACGCTGGTCTGCGCCTCAATCTCGGCCTTCAGGTCGGCAGTGATGGATGACGCCCAGGAGCCACCGACTTCCATGCGTGCATAGGCCGGGCGTGAGCCCTTGCGGGCCTGGATCGCCTTCACCGTGTCCGTGAAGGCCACGTCGCTGGCATAGGCCGTGATGCCGACTTTCGGGAGAGCGGTCGCGAGAGTGAAGGGTGGAGGCGGACGGGACATGGCTTGTTCTCCAGCAGGACGTCAACGGCCCACGAGGACGGCGCGCAACGCGGGCCGCGTCGTGGGGTGGGTTGATGCCTCAGGCCGCCAGGGCCTGGGCGACCGGGAAGTCGATCTCGGTCTGCGCCACCGAGTTGACGTAGTTGGTCCAGGTGTTCAGAGCGACGTGCTGGACGATCTCGACGATCTGTGCGTCGTCGTAGCCGGCCATGCGCACCGCCTGCACGTCGGCGTCGGACACATGCCCGCGTGCACTGACCACCTTGGCCGCGAAGCGCACCGCCGCGTCGGCCTTCGGGTCGAGCGAGCCGCCATGGCGGTTGGCCGCGATCTCGGCCTCGCTCAGCTTCGCCACGTTCTTGCCCAGGTAGCTGTGGGCCGACAGGCAGTAGCCGCAGTCGTTGATCTGGGCCACCGCCAGCGCGATGCGCTCGCGCGTCTGGGCCGGCAGGCTGCCCTTGGCCAGCGCACCCGACATGCCCAGGTAGCCGTCCAGTGCGGCCGGGCTGTTCGCGACCAGGCGGAACAGGTTCGGCACGCTGCCGAGCTGCTTGTTCACGGCGTCGAGAAGCGGGCGGGCCGAGGCGGGGGCGGCGTCGATGCTGGCGGGGGTGGTGAGGCGAGACATGGTGGGGCTCCAGGAGGGTTGGTGGGGCCGGTGAGTGCCGGTGAAGAGACTGTAGATATTCCCGTCTGCGCCAACTAGACTACGCGATCGCGAATCTTTCTCTCGACTTTCGGAACAATGGATCGCCTCGAAGCCATGTCCGTGTTTGCCGCCATCGTCGATGGAGGGAGCCTGTCGGCGGCAGGCCGGCACCTGAACGTCCCGCTGGCCACTGTGAGCCGCAAGCTCGCGGACCTCGAGGCGCACCTGAAGACGCGCCTGATCACGCGGTCGACCCGCAAGCTCGTGCTGACCGATGCGGGCCGCGACTATCTCGACGCCTGCCGTCAGATCCTGGAGCAGGTGGACGAGGCCGAGCGCGCCGCCTCGGGCGCCTACGCCAACGTGAAGGGCCGGCTCGTCGTGGCCGCGCCGATCGTGTTCGGGCGCCTGCACGTGGTACCGGTCGCGGCGGCCTTCCTGGAGGCGAACCCCGAGGTCGACATCCAGCTGCGCCTGGGCGACCGCAACGTCAACCTCATCGAGGAGCATGTCGACGTGGCGCTGCGCATCGGTGCCTTGCCGGACAGCAACCTCGTCGCGACGCAGGTGGGAACGATCGGCCGCGTGGTCTGCGCGAGTCCGGTCTACCTGAAGCGGTTCGGCAGGCCGCAGTCACTGGACGACCTCGCAGCCCACCGGTGCGTCACGTTCGATGGCCTGGAGGCCCCCAACGGTTGGACCTTCGCCGATGCCGCCGGACAGAAGCGGCAGGTGCGCGTGCGCTCGCGCATGGCGGTGTCGACGGCCGATGCCGCCATCGAGGCCGCCGTACTCGGTGTCGGTCTGACCCGCGTGCTGTCCTACCAGGTGGCGGCCGCGCTGCAGGACGGCCGGCTCGTTCGCGTGCTGGTCGACCAGGAGTCGCCGGCGGTGCCGGCCAGTCTCATCTACCCCGGCCAGGGGCGGCTGCCGATGAAGACCCGCGCCTTCATCGACTTCGCCGTCGGTTGCTTGCGCGATCGGCTGTCGGCGCTCGACACGGCAAGTGCCCGCAGACCGTCACAGCCAACCGCCCCAGTTCAGCGAGGGCGGCGAAGGCTCAAAGGGTGACACCGGGTAGTGCACCAGCCCGGGATGGGCACGGCTTCAGGCCATGGCCACGCAGACGAGGCACACCACGCCGAGCAGCACCGGGTTCAGCAGCGCACCCGGTGCGCCTGTGCAGAGTCCATGATGATGCGATTGGCCCCAGCGGGCGGATGGACAGTCCGCGTCGCGAGCATGACGGCCAGCAGCAGGCTCACCGCCAACGCATAGGCCAGCAGCGACGATCCCAGGAACTGCGCGCAGGCGATGCCGATGCAGGCGCCGCCGAGGTGGCCACCGAGGATGGCCCACAGCTGGGCCGCAGGCGCACGCGTCAGCCCAAAGGGAAAGATCGAGCTGCCTCCCAGCGAAGCCAGCACGAAGGTGGCGTGAGGTGGACCCGCCAGCTACAGCGCGAGCGAGATGCCGGCGCCGGAACCCAACACGCACCAGGCAGGTCGAGCAGCGGGATGGCGGTGCATGGAGCGGGTCGCGGAGTGGCGGGCCGCCGAGTTGTCGCCGCTCGACCTCGTGGAATGGCCCGAAGAGGCACGACTACCCCGCTGGCGGACCTGAGTCCCTCCCCGCTCCCGAACGTCAGTTCGCCGCCAGGCCGACGGCAGTAGGAGGCAAGCCACCGACGAAGCGGGCTGCGCCGAGCCGGCCGTGCCCGTCGATCGTGTACGAGGCGATCGTGAACGTGCGGCCGTTGCGCACGTGCAGCGCGCGCCCGTTCGGAGCGATGGCGCTGTCGGCCGGCGCCGAGCCCGCGCCCGTGCTGCCGGCCACAGCCTCGGCGAGCGTCAGCGTTCCGTCGGCGCCGATCTCGTAGCGGCTGAGGCTGCCGCTGCCGGTGTTGGAGACGAATGCGTGTCGCCCATTGGGCGTCGCCGAAACCCAGCACGACGCACTTTGCCCGTTGGCCACCGCGCCGCTCACGACCCGCGGCGCCCGCCCGGTCGACGGATCGAAGCGCCACGAACTGACGGTGCTCGCCCCGGCGGCGCCACCCCAGGCCTCGCTGACGACGATGCGGTTGTTCGTCGTTACCGCAAAGCCGAACGGCGTCGGGCCGGGTGCGGCGCTGACCGCTGGCGCACCGAAGGAGTCGTCCTTGCCGACCGGCCAGCTCACCAGGCGGTTGGTGCCCTTCTCGGTGACGATCAGCGTGCGGCCGTCGCTGCCAAAGGCGACCTGCGCCGGCGCCGAGCCACCCGCCGTGGACAGCGGCCGGCTGCTGCCGGCCACCGGCACCAGCGAGCCGTCGTCGTCGCGCAGCGCGGCGACGTTGCCCGCGCCGCCATCGTTCAGCACGACGACGAGCCGGTTGTGCTCGGTGACGCTGATCGGATGCAACCCGCCCGAGTCGGCGACCGAGACCAGCGTGATCTCGCGGCCGGCGAGGCGGAAGCTCGACACCGTGTGGTTGCCGGCGTTGACCACGTACAGGCTGCGTCCGTCGCGGCTCAGGGTCACCGCGCCTTGCGAGCCGAGCCCGGCCCCGCTGCCGAGTCCGCCTGTGGGCAGCGTGCGCCACAGGGCGAGCGTGCCGTCGGCTTGGCGTGCATAGGCGAGCAATGCGTTGCCCGACGCGTCGTTGCTGCTCGTGAAGACGAGGCCGGACAGCACGCCGTCATCGTCGTAGACATTGGCGAGCGCGCTGGCTGGCAGCACGGCGAGAGCGGCCACGACGACCGGTGCGGCCGCGACGGAAATCAGCGCACGGCGGCGGATCGGATGAGGCATGAGAGTCTCCAGGTGAGGTTGCGGGAGACCCAGTGTTTGGCGCGCGTGGTCGCCGTGTCCTCACGCGCAATTCAAGGAATCGTGACGGGCGCCGGGCCGGCCGCACGGCCGGCCGCAAGCCGTCAGGCCGCCTGCAGCCGAAAGCGGAACACGGCGCCGGCGCCCGGCTGCTCGACGAGCCGGATGTCGCTGTCGTGCAGCTGCAGGATGCGGCGCACGATCAGCAGCCCGAGGCCGCCCGCCGCCTCCGGCCCCTCTCGCCAGCGGCTGTTCGCTGCCGAGCGCGTGAACAGAGTGCGCTGCAACGCTTCCGGCACGCCGGGGCCGCTGTCGGACACCTGCACCTCGACGCCGCCGTCGGCGCGGCGCAGCCGCACCGTGATCTCGCCGGCCTGTGGGGTGTGGCGGATCGCGTTGTCGAGCAGGTTGGTCAGCACGCGCTCGATCATGCCCAGGTCGGCCTCGACGACCGGCAGCTCGGGCGCGATGTCGGCCACCAGCCGCTGACCGCGGGCCTCGGCCGCCAGCTCGAACTTCTGGAACACGTCCTGCACCAGATCGCCGAGGGCGAAGGCCTCCTTGGCGGGCTTCACGCCGCCATGCTCGAGCCGCGCCAGTTCGAACAGCGCCTGCGCCAGTGCGCCGACTTTGCGGCTCTGGCCGATCGCGATGTCAAGGTAGCGGCGGCGATCGGCCTCGGGCAGCGAGTCGGCCTTCAGGCGCAATGTCTCGAGGTAGCCGTGCAGCGAGGTCAGCGGCGTGCGCAGGTCGTGCGAGATGTTCGCCACCAGCTCGCGGCGCTGCTGGTCCTGCGCACTCAGCTCGCGCCACTGCGCGGCGATGCGCTGCGTCATCTGCGCAAACGCCTGGCGCAGCTGCGAGATCTCGTCGCGCGAATCCACCGCGGGCGGCAGCGCGAGCGCCGGCGGCTCCTGCGCACCGTCCCTGGTCTCGAAGCGGCGCACCTCGGCGATCAGCTCGCGCAGCGGCCGCGTGATCCAGCGCAGCGCCACCAGCCCGGCCAGCAGCCCCAGCACCGCCACCAGCGCCACCGACCACAGCGTCGTCCTCAGCACGCCGCCTCCGGCCAGGTGGCGCGACAGCGCCTCGTGCTCCTGGCCGATCAGCACGACGTAGACCCAGCCGCGCTCGCGGCCGTCCACCTTCAGCGGTGCCGCGCTGAAGACCTTGCGCGCGACGTCGCTGCGCGGGTCGTCGCCGAGCACCGGCAGAGGCGCGCCGCCGAGCAGCGCACGCACCGGCAGCAGGTCGACGCGGTCGCGGCGCAGGCGGCCGGGTGGCGCGGCGTGGGCGGCGATGTGGCCGTCCGGTGCGAGCAGGTAGACCTCGACGCTGGGGTTCACCGACATCAGCTTGTCGAAGAGCCCGTGCACCGCGGCGTCGTCGAGCCCGGCCGGCGACAGCAGCGCGCTGTTGTTGTCGGCGATCTGCCGCGCCAGGTTCAGCGACAGGCGCTGGATCGCCTCCTGCGCCTGCATCTCGCCGGCCCGCATCTGAAGGGCCACCGAGGCTGCGCCGCAGATCAGCAGCAGCAGCGCAACCGTCGCGCTCAGCCGCTGCGTCAGCGACAGGCGGCGGATCATGGCGCGACCTCGCCAGCGCTGCCGAACTTGTATCCGCGGCCCCAGACGGTCAGGATGCGCCGCGGGTTCGCCGGGTCGACCTCGACCTTCAGGCGCAGCCGGTTGATATGGGTGTTGACGGTGTGTTCGTAGCCGTCGTGCCGGTAGCCCCAGACCTGGTTCAGCAGGTCCAGCCGCGAGAACACCTTGCCCGGGTGGCGCGCGAAGAAGTACAGCAGGTCGAACTCGCGCGGCGTCAGCTCGACCGGCCGGCCGTCGATGCGCAGCTCGCGCGCCAGGGGGTCGATCGCCAGACCGTCGGTCTCCAGCGATCCGGCCTCCAGCTTGGCATTGCGGGCGATCGCGTCCGAGCGGCGCAGCAGCGCACGGACACGCGCCACCAACTCCAGCACCGAGAACGGCTTGGCCAGGTAGTCGTCCGCGCCGAGCTCGAGGCCGAGGATGCGGTGCACCTCGCTCGAGCGCGCGCTGGTGATGATGATCGGCGTGTAGCGTGCCATCGCACGGGCACGGCGGCAGATCTCCAGGCCGTCGACGCCCGGCAGCATCAGGTCGAGCACCAGCGCGTCCCAGGCGCCGCGTTCGAGCAGCGCGACGCCGGTCGTTCCGTCAGCGGCGTGTTCGACGGCATAACCCTCGTCGGTCAGGTGCATGCGCATCAGCTCGGCGATGTGCGCATCGTCCTCGACGATCAGGATGCGTCTAGCGCTGCTCATGGCGCGCATTGTCCGGCCGCGCGCTGGAGCAGTTCATCACGATTTGTTGAACATTCGGAGAGGACTTCGCCACCACCGCGGCCGCACAGTGCGCGGCATGCGAGCGGCAACCATCCCTCACCAACTCGCGGCAAGCGCCGCGGCGCCGATCCATTCGGCATGGCTGCGCGCCGCCCACTGGCTGAACGCGCTGGCGGTGCTGGTGATGGTGGCCAGCGGCTGGCGCATCTACAACGCCGCGCCGATCTGGCCCTTCCGCTTCCCGTCCGAGCTGACCCTGGGCGGCTGGCTGGGCGGGGCGATCCAGTGGCACTTCGCCGGCATGTGGCTGCTCGGCGTCAACGGCGCGGTGTACCTCGCGCTGAACCTAGGCACCGGGCGCTTCGTGCACAAGTTCCTGCCGCTGAACCCGGCCATGGCCTGGGCCGACGCGAACGCCGCGCTGCGCGGCCGCCTTGCCCACGATGACCCGCGCCACTACAACGGGCTGCAGCGCATCGCCTACCTGGTCGCGGTGCTCGACCTGGTGGTGCTGGTGGCGTCCGGCCTGGTGCTGTGGAAGTCGGTGCAGTTTCCGTGCCTGCGCGAAGCGATGGGTGGCTACGAGGGCGCACGGCACGTGCACTTCGTCGCGATGGCGGTCTTGCTGGCCTTCGTTGCCGGGCACCTGACGATGGTCGCCCTGGTGCCGCGCACGCTGCTGGCGATGCTGCGCGGCCGCTGATCCGAGGACGCCCCATGAGCCCCCGCACGCTGCGCACGAATCCGAACGTCGACGGCCCCGCCGTGGTCCAGGAGGCGCTGGGCCTGATCCTGCCGCGCGTCGCCGATGCGTCGCGCCGGCGCTTTCTGAGCCGCACGCTGACGCTCGGCGGCGTGGCCATGCTCGCGGGCTGCAGCATCACCGACGACAGCCACGTCGAGGCCGCCCTCGTCTCGATCTCGCGCTTCAACGACCGCGTGCAGGGTTGGCTGTTCGACCCGACGCGCCTGGCGCCAACCTATCCCGAGACGATGATCACGCGGCCTTTCCCGTTCAATGCCTACTACGGCGAGGACGAGGTCCGCGAGGTCAACAGCGACGCGTGGCGACTGGCGATCACCGGTCTGGTGACCGACCGCCACCGTTGGTCGCTCGCCGAACTGCGCACGCTGCCGCAAGCGGCGCAGGTGACACGCCACATCTGCGTCGAGGGCTGGAGCGCGATCGGCAAGTGGGGCGGCGTTCCCTTCGGCGAGTTGCTGCGCCGCGTCGGTGCCGACCTGACGGCGAAGTACGTCGACTTCCGCTGCGTCGACGATTACCACACCAGCATCGACATGGCCACCGCGCTGCATCCGCAGACGATCCTCGCGCTCGACTGGGACGGCGCCCCGCTGCCGGCGAAGTACGGCTACCCGGTCAAGCTGCGCATGCCGACCAAGCTCGGCTACAAGAACCCGAAGCACATCCACACCGTGGTGGTGACCAACACCTACCCCGGCGGCTACTGGGAAGACCAGGGCTACAACTGGTTCGGCGGCAGCTGAGCTGGCATCCCAACTCGTCAGGAATCCCCCACTGTTTTCAACCCGCCCCCAGGGGCCAACACCCAGGAAGACTCACCATGAAGAAGCTCGCCACCCTGCTGCTCACCGCCTGCCTCGCCACCGCCGGCAGCGCCTTCGCGCAAGACGCGATGAAGAAGGACGAGATGGCCAAGGACACGATGAAGAAGGACGCCATGGCCAAGGATGCGATGGCGAAGGACGCCATGAAGAAGGACACGATGGCCAAGGACGCCATGGGCAAGGATGCGATGAAGAAGGACGCCATGGGCAAGGACGCCATGGCGAAGGACAGCATGCACAAGGATGCGATGGCCAAGGACGCGATGAAGAAGGACGAGATGAAGAAGTGACCCGAACGCCATCGCCTGCGTCGCCGAGCCGCCGATGAGCCTGCTGCTGCTGTCCCTTGCCGCCGGCGTGCTGACGGTGGCATCGCCCTGTGTGCTGCCGGTGCTGCCTTTCCTGTTCGCGCGCCGGGGCAGCGGCAGGCTGTTCGGCGGGCTCGCGCTCGGCTTCGGCGCGGTGATGCTGCTGGCCACCGCCGGCGGCGCCTGGGCGGCGCAGGCGCATGGCTTCGGCCGCACGCTGGCGCTCGGCCTGCTGGCGACGTTCGGCCTGGCGCTCGCGTGGCCCGCGCTTTCGGCCCGCCTGCTGCGGCCGCTGCAATCGTTGGGCGCGGCCCTCGGAGACCGTCGGTCGACGTAAGCGACCGACTGGCTGCTCGGCGCTTCGACGGGCCTCCTGTGGGCCCCGTGCGCCGGGCCGGTGCTCGGCCTGATCCTGACGACTTCGGCGCTCGAAGGCGGAAGCGTCGCCACCGCCTTGCCGCTGCTGGCCTACGCGGCCGGCGCGTCCGCGATGCTGTTTGCGGTGCGGGTGCTGGTCGGCCGCACCGGCCGGCGCCTCCCCGCCGCGCTGCGGGCGGCCGTCCCGTGGGCCGGTGCGACGACCCGCCTCGCCGGTGCCGCGGTGCTTGCCGCGGTCGTGCTGATCGCGGCGGGCTGGGACACCAGCCTCGCAGCCGCATTCCCCGGCACGGGCCTGGAGCGGCTGGAAAAGGGCTGGCTCGAGCGCGTGCGGCCCGGCTCACAACCCGCTGCGGACGCTGCACCCGAGGCAGCTCGCCTGCCCCAGGCGGTGCTGGTGGCAGCGCCCGAGGCGCCACCTCTGCCCGTGCTGGGCACGATGCCGTCGCTGTCCGGCGCCAGTGGCTGGCTGCAGTCGCCGCCGCTGGCTCCCGCAGACCTGCGCGGCAAGGTCGTGTTGATCGACTTCTGGACCTTCGGCTGCGTCAACTGCCAACGCGCGCTGCCTTCGGTGCGCGACTGGGCGAAGCGCTACCGCGGCGATGGGCTGGTCGTCGTCGGCGTACACGCGCCCGAGTTCGCCTTCGAACGCGATCGTGCCAACGTCGAACGCGCAGTCCGCCGGATGGGACTGGATTTCCCGATCGCGATCGACAACGACTTCGCCGTCTGGAAGGCATGGTCCAACCAGCACTGGCCGACGCTGTACCTCGTCGACGCTCAGGGCCGCGTACGCTGGCGCCACATTGGCGAAGGTGCCTATGCCGAGACGGAGCAGGCGATCCGCCAATTGCTCGACGAAGCCAAACGCTCCGTCCCCGCCGGCAGCTGAGCCAGAGGTGACCTTTGACGCTCCCTGGCCATGGTCGTCGCGTTGTATCCAGACGCGCCGGATCAGCCTGCTGGCAAGAGTGAATGACTCGCGGCGCTCTCAGCGCTCGTGCGCACGGCCACTCCATTGCGTTCGATGCCGGTCATCACACCGACAGGTATTGACGCCCGAGAACGACGGTTTCAACTGAGTCGGCTGAACTCCACGTCGTCCGCCGTTGACTGGATAGAGCCGACGAGGTCCCGTGACCCGACGCCGGAAAGCCGTCCTTCGTTGGCAAGCTGGAGCACGAGTTTCAAGAGCGTGGGCAAAGACCGCTTGTGGCCGGGTCCGGGTCTACGCTGACTTCGCCGTGAGCTGACACTGGCGAGCGATACCAACGACTCAGAGGTCAGCTTCATGGCGCCGCCGCGGACTCACGCACCTCCGACGTCCACGGCGCCAGCACCCGCAACGCCCACATCGGCCGGATCAAAGGTATCGGCCCCAAAGCTCGTTGGAGAACTTGGTCTGGGGATCGACGGCACCCTTGAGTCGGCGGAGCGCTTCCACCTCCGGGTAAGCCCTGGCGAACTGCGCGGCCGTTGCGTGCAGCTGATACGGCAGGTAGTAGCGGCCCCCGTGTGCGAGCGCCAGGTCGATCAGTTCGCGGGTCCACTGGGCCACGCGTTCCCGCGCGCTGCTCCACGTGCGCTGCTTGTAGTACAGGACGAAGGAAAACACCTCCTGCTTCGCCCAGGGGAGCGCCGACACCCGGTCTGCCGGTGAGTGCCGGATGGAGATGTTCAGTGCTTCCACATCACGCTGACGCATCAAGGTGGTCATCCCCTGCGCAAAGGCGATGAAGCCGCCAGCGGGGATGAAGTACTCCTGGAGCACGTAGGTCGATACGGCCCGCGTGCGCGGCTCGAGCTCGGCAGCGTCCAGACTTGCCTCGTGATTGAGCCACTTGACAGCCGCTGGTCTCATCAGCAGCGGGTGGACCACTTTCTCCCGCAGCCGCGCGCCGCCGATCATCTCGGTCATGACGAAGATGGCGTTCTGTTCCAGCGCGTAGGAAGCGCCTCTTGGAACGAGACGGTTCGTCTCGGTCAAGGGCTTGTCGTCACCCACCCGGTGCCAGGTGACGCTCACGGGCGCGTCGAAGTCCGGTGGCAGGAGGTCCGCGTTGTGCAGCACGGCCGTTGAATCCGACAGCACGGACTGCTGAAAGAAGTCGACGTAGCGCTCCAGCGGTACCCGCTTTACCCGGCGCTCGATCCGGACGTTGGGCACGACGTCGAGCTCGACTTCGGTCACGACGCCGACTGCGCCATACCCCCCGATAGCCGCTGCGAACAGCTCCGGCCTCTGATTTGGACCCACCTCGAGCACGGAGCCGTCGGCCATCACGAGCTGCAGCGCGCGGACCGAGTGCCCGACCGGCCCCAGGGCGACATATCGGCCATGGCAGTTGACGGAGACGGAGCCCCCGACAGTGAAGTTCGAGTAGCTCTGCATGATCATCACGGCCAGACCCAGTGGGTCCAGGACCTCCTGCAGGTCGCGCCACCGCATCCCCGCCTGGACGCGCACCGTGCGGGCCTCCGGCCTGACCCACACCAGCCGGTTCATCCTGCGCATGTCGAGGTGCAAGCCCCCCTTCACGCCGATCTGACCGCCCATGCTGTACCGACCACCGCCCACCGCGACCTGCCCACGCCACGACGCGACCGCAGTCGCGACTTCGGCCGTACTCTCCGGCACATCGATGCGCGACACCTCCACCGGGTACAGCCCGGTGACGTTGTGAACCTGCAGCGGCGCGTTCGCTGCGACCGACTTGTCCACGGCGGCGAAGGCGCAGGTGGCACCGAGCGATCCCAAAAGGGCCGTTCGTCGATCGAGAGCGGTCGGGATCGCCATGCGCTTTACAGTATCGCGTGCGACGGCTGATCGTGCCGCCGCTGAGTTCGCTGAGCTTGACGCGCACGCCCCACCTGACGGTCGAAGGGGGCTCCGTTGAGCAGCGGTTGCGGTCTCTCGCCTCTACAGCGCGAATGTCCGATGACTGCAACAAGGCGGTCACTGATCATGGCGACCTCGCGGCGCGCGAACGCCTGCTTCCCGAGCAACAGCGGCCGTAGTTCTCGGGCTTGGCGATCCGCTGCCAGTCGATGACCGCTTCTGACCAGCGTGACTTTGCGCTATCGACCCAAGCCGGTCCTTCAGGTTTCTCCAAAGCTGCCGGCCAATAGCGCCGACCTAGCTAGTCCGACCTGAACAACCCGAGCGCCGACCTATGTTGGTGATCGGTCGGCGCGTCCCGCCGATGCGCAGCTACTCGGCCCGAACAGCACCATCGCGATCAATGCCAAGGAGAGCACAGCGTACGGGCAGGCCAGCGAGAAGACGGGACATCAAAGGCAGCCATACCCCCGGGCCTTTCCCAGAGTCTCATAGAAGTGGTCCATGCGACCCAACGACAAGGCCTGCTCCATCAGGTTCGCGACACCGCTGCAGTACGGCCCCGAACCTGAGCGGACCTTGTTGACCATAGCTACGTTAGGATCAACGGCGCGCTGTGGAGGTGGTGAAGCGCGCAGGCTAACTTCCTTTTGTGCAAGCGACTGCGAAGTTGCTGCGGCCGCTTTGGCCGCCGGGTCAATGGAGGCAATCGCGCCATCACCGTGGCACGACCAGACCTTGTCCATGAAGTCACCACCCGCCGCATCGGTCAGTTTCGCCTTGAAGCCTGGAGTTTCCCCGGTCTGGATGCTCTTGATCCTCAATTTCGCACCACTCTCGTCGGTAAGCTCGTAACCCGACGCTGTCGTGTTCCACGACGGGAAAGGCACGATAGCAAGACCGTTTCGACGGGTCATAAGGGCCGACCCGTCATTGAACAGCGTGAAGTGGTGATGATTCTCGCCCCGGTCGTCAAAGTGCACACCTTTTTCAACGCTGAACTGGCGGGCCTTCATTGCGGCGTCGCTGGGCGGTAGCGCGCCCGGTCTGCACACAAACCTACTGGGAAGCTTTGCGCCGTCCTTGGCCGGCTGGGCCTTTGAAGCGACCACTTGCGCACTCTTGTCGACACAACGGTCGAGCCAGATTTGCGGATTGGAATCAGGTTCTGACTCCGAGTAGTTGACGATCTTCGCCGTCACGCTACCGCCGGCAAACTGTGAGCCCGCCTCACACTGAAACAGGACTTCGTCCTGTTCCTCAACGAAGAAGACGCCTCCGTTGGTCTTGAGCGCCAGCGACACGGACTTACCAACCAGCTGGTTCTTAGCATTGGCCACGCCCCCTCCTGCGCTCTTGAGTATTCCGATGAGCGACTTGTAGTCGAGGGCGGGCGCATTGGAACCCGAGTCGCATGCGCTGAGAATCGCGATTGCTCCAGCGGATATGGCAATGACGTGATATTTCATTGAGGTCGGACGTGTTGAGAGGGGATCCTGCTTTGACTGAGAGGCACAAGGGTCAATCTGCGAGATCACAATTCGCTTGACTGTCCTGGGGGAATAGTCGACCGTGCCAGAGCCGCACCATGAATATCGGCGGCGGGAGCCCCGGACTGAGCGCATCAGTCGTGACGTCTACACGCAGTCGCGGTGTTGCAAAGCGCCTTGGAGGCCACGTGCCTGCACGAGTCCTAGGGTAGTCTCTGCAAGACCACCCGAATCCTGCGAGGGGTCAGGCGTTGAAGTAGCTTGGCTTGGGTCTGAGCACATCTGACTCAAGTGACCAAGTAAATGTCCGAAAACACTGTCGTGTCGACGGGACCGTCGGCGCCAACTCGCTTGTGCAGCTGAAGACGCGACTGGGTCCCCGAAGCGCTAACGAGGATCGATCCCAATCCTCCCCGACCCCCTACCGATGTTCCGGATATGAGCACGACAGGTAAGCAACCCAGCGCAAGCCAATGGCTCGCGTTCTTCATGCGTCTTCCCTTGCAACTGAAGGTTGTGGCGGTCTCGTTGATTGCGTTCGCCGCGATGGTCGTCTTTGCGCTGTTCTTGGCTGCAAAGGGCCGATACGTTCCGCCGCCTACGAATATCGCGCCCAATGCTGGATATGCCCAGAACGCGCGCGAGCTATGCGCTCATGCCAAATTCAGCGCATGCTTCGTGAGCGCAGACGGTAGAACGTGTCAAAGCGAACTTGGTACCCCCATCGGTCGCCTGATGGGAAATGGAAACTACAGCGTGATTGGCGCGGAAGTGGAGTCCTCAGAACGCTGCCTCCTGACCGTTCGCGTTCAAGGCACGATTGACGGCACCAGCTACGCGAAGACTGGCCAAGTCTGGGCGTGGCGGTAGAGGTTCAGTGATCCGGCCCCGTGCTGCGCAGGCTCGTCCTTCGGGTGCAACAGCCAGCTTCCTTCCAGTTCGTCGAACTCATCCTCGGCCGCCGCGCAAATGCGTTCGATCGCGCGGTACGCCAAGTCCGCACTCCAGCACTCCAGATCTGGACGGTGAGTGCCTCATGGCGCGCCGGATCGAAGAACTCCTGCATGCCGCAGAGCGTATACGAAACAGATCCGACTCCACGCCTCCGGCTACAGCCGGCGGTGATGCGCACTCCGGCCCGGCCACCGGGCACCCGTCCCTTACGCGAACGACCGATTTCAGGTAATCGACCCGATGAAGTGAATGTCGCAGATGGGTCGGTAGTACCAGTTCGCAGCTGGTGAATGCGGTCGTTCGGGCGATCTCAGCGATCGTCGGTGTTGGCGACGTCGGCTGCACATCCATGAGCGGTCACTGAGCCGCCGCGGTCGACGTAGGGCGGGTGACTGCTCTTCGGCGGACAGCGAGCATCCGGACGACGCGCCCGACCGGCAGCAACCGACCCGATGCAGTCAGTGACATCGCGATCAAGCTGACATCTGACCGGGCCGCCTGCTGCCCATGCAGTGGGCCTTCCAGGAATGTGCAACGACGGAGCACGACCGACCCCTCCAGTGCGCGACCACGTTCATGAGCGAGAGTTGACCGTCCATTCGACGTCAGATGCAGTGGGGTCCAGCGCCGACTCCAGCCTCCTGCTGACCTCGACCATGGCGGCGCGCACCAGCTCGAGCTCGTCGCGCGGGACGCCATCGGTCATGAGCGCAACCACCTCAGCCTGCACTGCTGCAGCGCGTTCTGCGATGTGCGTGCCGGCGGGGGTCAAGACAAGGCGCTTCACGCGCCCATCGGCAGGATCTGACTCCCGCTTGACCCAGCCGCGCGACTCCATGTCGCCGATCAGGTTGCTGACGTGGCTCTTGGCGGTGAAACAGCGTCTGGCGAGCGCCTGCTGGCTGAGCCCTGGTTCGCGGCGCAGATTGGCCAGGATCTCATGCTCCGCGGTGCGCACCCCGACAGTGCTGAGGCGCCGCGCCATCAGCTCGCTGCACTGGTGGTAGGCGCGAACGACAGCGAGCCAGCTGCGGACGGCGTCGTCGTTGATACGGGCAGGTCGCGGCGGCTTTGTCATGAGAGCGTTGCCAATCGTTCGAGAACGAACTATATTGTTCGGTATCGAACGATTCTAAGGAAGATCATGAACCTCTGGCTACGTCTGGCCTGGACACTGCTGCGAGCGTGGCGGCTGCCCCGCATCGCGCCGGGCGCAACGATCGAACGGCGAATGCGCGTCTGGCCGGGCGACCTCGACATCAACGGCCACATGAACAATGGACGGTACCTGACCATCATCGACCTGATGCTGGTGGAGTACTTCGTGCGCAGCGGCTTTGCGCGCGTGATGCTCGAGTCGGGTTGGCGGCCGATGAGCGGCGGCGCCGTCATCACCTATCGGAAGGGGCTGATGCCGGGCCAGCGTTACCTGCTGCGCTTCGCACTGGCCGGCGCCGATCATGTCTGGAACTACATGCGCTTCGAGTTCCAGCGCGAGGATGGCACGCTCTGCGCGGCCGGCTACATGAAGGGCGCCGCGGTGGGGCGCGCCGGGCTCGTGCCGAATGCAGAGAGCTACGCCCGCTTGGGACATGCTTTTGAGTCGCTGCCGTTGCCCGTGGCAGTTGATCACTGGTTGGCGGCCGAACGGGCGGCAATCGACGGGCGCGCAGACCTCGTTCGCGGCGAATGTGTCTAGCCAGTCCAGAACCCATCAAGAGGGCCAATCGTGGAGAACCGGAGTTGGACTTCGATGGATATGAACACGACAGGCCCACAGGCACTGATCATGGCCGGGGCGCTCACGTCGCTTGCCGCCGTCGCTCACCTGGCCTGCATTGTCCTGGGCGCTTCGGCGTACCGGTGCATGGGTGCCGGCGAGCGCATGGCTCGCGCAGTCGAGGCTGGCAAATTCCGCCCTACGCTCGTCACTCTGGGGATCGCTGCTGTGCTGCTCTCCTGGGCGGCCTACGCCTTCTCCGCTGCCGGAGTGATCGAACAGCTGCCTCTGGCGAAGTTTGTTCTTCCTGCGATCAGTGCTGTCTTTCTGGCCCGCGCCTGCTGCTCACCATGGGTCAAGCCCTGGTTCCCAGGAAACCCGCCAATCTTCTGGTTGGTGTCCTCGGGCATTTGCCTCAGCATCGGAAGCCTCTACGCCTGGGGGACGGCGGCAGTCTGGGCGCAACTCTGAGAGGCATAGAGCAGGTGCAACTGCTGGCTCCAATTGCTTCGCTTGTCGAGCTGCTTGCACAGGTCGCGCAAGACTGTTTCCTGTTGCCACCCCAAACGTCTGCTCGTGGCCGGGGCCGGGTATTCGCCAACGACCGGTGCACGGCCAGTGCCACCTGTCACGGCACCTGGGAAGTCAGGCCACACGACCCTTTCCGTTTGCCAGTCCGCTTGCCATCGCCGGAAAGAGCAAGGAGAGGATGGCGTCGGATCGGGCCGGCCGCAGGTACTCGGGCGTCCCGTCCTCGATCTGCCGGACGACCTCCGCGCGCCACTCGCGGAAACGTCGAATCTGCTCGGGCCTGAAGTGCCGCTCCACCTCAAAGGACTTGGCGGCAATGAGGTAGAGCGACAGCCACTGTGTACCGTTGTCGCTGCGTGTGTTCATGATCGCGTTCACCACCTGGATCGCGCTCGACACGGCGTAGCCGACCCCGGTGTCCAGCTGGATCGACAGGATGCGAGGCACGATCGTGCGGGCGAACACGCGCTCGGCACCCCTTCGAACCCGTGGGCTTCCAGGGCCTCTGCGCACAGGGCGACCTCCGCCCATTCCTCGCTGTCCTCGTCCAGGTGTTCAAGGTATCGCGGTCCTTCCGTCTTTCGAAGTCGCTTGATCCTGACTTGATCCTGATGTTGGCGTCGCAGAACGCCCTGAGTGCCAGCAGGTACCGCTCCGCCCAATGTGAAGGGGGGCGTTTCGAGCAGCCGCTGACGCCGGTGCGCCCGGATGTAGGCCTGGTAGGCCAGTCCCTCGGCATGTTCACGGAGCTTGTAGCCCAGCACGGCGCGGCGGGTTCTCGGCGCAGGGTGATGCAGCCACTGCTTCCCCTCCACTCCATCCACGACCTGCTTGCGCAGACCGTCTAGCGTCAGGCGTCCGCCCATCGAACCGAGGTCGGTCTCGAGCGTTGGCAGATCGAGTTGCCGGATCTTCCGCAGCTTCTCCTCATCCACCCTGTGCGTGACCGCCACTTCGATCAGCACCGCCTCCGACCAGTGCGCCGGGAACTCATCGTGCCGCTCTTCCTCGTCCTCGACGTCGCCTCGTTGAACCCGCGTGGCCATGCCGCCGAAGATGCGTGGGCGTGGCCGAGGCTCCGCCAGACGCCCGACAACATCCGGAAAGATACGGCCGAGGCGCCTCGCCAGTTCCACGGCCTCGAACCACAGTTCGGCGGGCGCGCTCCACCACAGGATCTCAACGCGATGATGCTCCCAGCCGTCGCCGTACCCATCCGGTGCGTCACGCTGCACGGCGACATGCAGGCCCGGTGCTCGGATGCACCTCGCGTCTTCGAGCGTCGACTTGACGCTTCGGTGCAGCAATGTCTCGCGATGCATCGTCGCGGTCGCCTCCGGGTCCGCGCCCGGCGGCAGTTGCGCCTGGAACCGCGCCCCGTCCTCTTCGGTCCAGGCGTCAAGCTCCAGGCGCGCTTCGTCTGCGGCCCGGGTCCGCGCCTGTGACGACATCTTGCGATCTCGCCAGTCGGAGCACCATCTCATGGGCGGCAGCAGCCGCAAACGCGCTCGCAGTTCGTCCACGTCCACTTCCGCCAGCGCCGGATCCGACAGGTTGATCGTCATGACAGCGCGTCCTGCTTGGCCTTCGACGCGCTCTCCAGTCAGGTCCACCAGGATGGTCCTGCCATCGTCCAGCGTCAGTTCCGCCGCGGCCAGTTCGACCATGCGCACATCACTGACCCGAACGCGCTGCGCCTGCTCCTCCACCCATCCCTCGCACCCCTTCCCGCTGAAACCCTTCAAGACGGCACTCACCCGCCGTCGCGGCAGGTCGATGTAGCCCAGCGACGCCAGAAGGTGCGAGGCGGCCAGGCGCGCTGAGACGACGACACACGCGGTCCGCGGCGAGCCGGCCACGTGGCGGAAATGCGCCGTCGGTTGAACGCGCAGCGGCTCACCCGCCAGGACCTTCCACAACTTGCTGCCACAGCCGGGACAGACGGCACTCGCGGCCTGCGAGACGATGTCCGGGACATGGATGGACCGGGGAGCACCCGTCGCCGCGTCGCCGGCCCACTTGAGCGGCACGGGTCCCGGGGTCGCCGGGATCTGGTGATCTGAGTTCCCGGCCCGGACGTTCCACTCTGCCTTCTCCACGGTGGACGCCTCACCGAAGATGGGTGTCGCCGGCCCCCTGCGAATCGGCGACCACGACGGAGACCGGCTCGACACAGCCCGCGCGCAGCAGGCGCTCCCACTCGGCCAGGGTCAGATCGAGCTCGCGGCCACCCAGGCGCACGCGGAACACCAGCGATCGCCGTTCGACGTGGTGAACGCCAGCAGGAATGCGCAGCGGCACCCCTGCAGCCGTGGTGGCCTCGCAGTCATGGAAGGCATAGCGCTCGGCGGTCATGGGCAGTACGCAACGGGTCTGCTGGAGATGTTGATCCGCCCACTATACGAACCGTCAGCCGACACGCACGCCCTGCAACCGGGCAGCGCCGCGTTCCGGTCCAGCGACGTGGAGGACTCCGAATCGATTGCCCGCCCAAGCGTCGGCCGAGCCGGTCGCCTGGATGGGCATTGCCACGATGAGCCATCGGGTCTGTTGCCGTCCGAGGGACCCCGTCCGATACTGCCCCGGCTTCCTGCGGACATCGCGTCTGCTCAGCCTTCATCGGTGGCTATGGTCGCCCTGAAGTCCAGCCCAGCTGGCGTCGCAGTCGTTACCTGCCTCGTGTCCTGCCCGGCACCTCCGTGTGCCGGACCGACTCCGATCCTTCCGGATCTGAAACCAGGAGCCGGCCATGACCCCGTGTCGTGGCCCCTCCTCGCATGCGCCGACCACGACCTCCGCGTCGTGACGCGCCCTGCGCTCACCAGCCCGGCCTGATCTCGATCAGAAGCCTGGCCTGACGCAAGCATCTGCCCTGGCCCCGTCCTCTCGGACGCGGGCCTCTGCAGCGCGCGCACGCACCTATGCGCGACGAAGCGCCTTGCCTTCCCGGCAGGGCATCCCAGACGGGGAACCCCAGTTTCCCGCCAGGGATGGGCGTTCCCCTTCACACCTGAAGGAGAACCCCCCATGAGTCCCGTTCCGTGTAACCGCGCCCTTCCGCCGAGGAATGCGCCGGTGTGTGCACTGCTGGGTGGTACCGGGCTTGCCCGTGTGCCCGCCCGGCAGCCTGTCACCCTTCCGGCGCTGCTCCGGCCCCGGCCCTGCACGCCCCAGGCGTCCATCCGCATGGTGTGCGAGGCCGCGGACCCTCTGGCGTCCGAGCGCTGCGCGACGGCGTGCTGACCATGACGGTCGACGCCTACCGCAGGCGCATCGCCTCGACGGCCATCGTGCTGGCCCGGGAGGATCCCCTCCTGGTCAAGGAAGTCATCGCCCGGCTCCGCGCCTCGGGCGAGATCGCGGCCGACGACCTGGTCTATCTGGACCGGATCGCAGACCGCTGGATCGGCATTGCCGAGAGCCTGCGCCGAGGCGCCGCTCGCGTGCTCACGACCTGAGGGTCGCGGGCATCGAGTCGTCCGTCGCGGCACCGCCGTCGGCCCGAACTCGTGCCGATCGAGTCCTCGGGTCTCGGGGATGGTGAATCGACCGCCAGCGATGGCATCGGGACGCCATCACCCGACACCCCGTTTCCCTCGGCTCTTCAGCCGTTCTCGCCATCCACCCTCCGGGAGTCACCGTCTCCCGTCGGGGTCGGGGTTCCCTCGCCTTCTTGGAGAACCCCATGAGTCATGCTTTCCCAGACAGATCCTTCCAGAGCCCGTCACCGCGGCGCAGCACCATCGACATCGAGGAGCAGCGCGCCTGGGTCGGCTTCTACAGACGCGTCGGCCGTGACGTCGCCCTCGCCGCCGAGGTGATGGCGCAGCTCGACGGCGACGCTGAGATGAAGCGTCGCCACCTGGCGCTGTACCTGTCCTGCAAGCAGTCGCTGCGCGTCCACAAGGCGCGCCAGGTCCGCGACAAGCGCATCGGGCAGTGGCTGCGCCGGCTGGTCCGGTGGACGCTGCAGCGACCCGCAGCCTTCGTCGGCGGCGTCACGCAGAAGGCATACCACCGCACTGCGGACGTCCTCGACGCAGCCATTGCCGCCGCACCGCCGGCCTCGACAGCGACATCGAAGCGGGGCGCGCGCCCAGCCGCGGCCCGTGACGCCGACAGCAGGCCCGAACCGGCCGCCGCACAGGTTCGTCAGCTGCTGGGCGATGCCGAGTTCGCAGACGCGCACGCCCGCTTCCAGGACCAGGCCGGCAGGTCCCCAGCGTCGCCAGTCAGTGGCTCCGAAGGCGGCTCCGAGCGTGCCCCGCAACCTCGCGGCGACGGCCCCGCCATCGCCCTCCAGGTCAGCCGGCGCTGATCCGAAGACCGAACCCCGGCGCAGCCCCATCGGCTGCACCGGGTCCGGTTGCTGACGTGCCTCGGCCAAGGGCTGGCCTCCAGCGGCCAGGCTTGACCGGCCCCCATGCAACCGCCCGCGGGCCCGTCCCGTCAGGGCCGGTGTCCGCCCTCACAACCTCGAGTCTTCCCTGTGCGAGACACCACCCTGAATTCCGAGCAACGCCTGTATGTGATCGCCACCGAAGGGGGCGTGACCTGCATCGGCTTCGACAACGCCCCCGACCATGCCCAGCAGATCGCGCAGCGCCTCGATCGTTCCGACCTGATGCCGGCCGCCGACGACGCGGCCAGCTTCACCGGCGTTGAGAAGTAGCTCGCCGCCGTGCGCACCTGGGGCGAGTCCGCCCAGGGCCACGACACCTGTTTCGACCCCGGCACGGACCCTCGCCTGGCGCGGGTGCTGGAGACCTGCCGCCGGGACGGCCGCAAGACGCGGCTGGTGCTGGGCGACACCGGCACCGGCGCGAGCTGGCTCGACGAGTTCGACGTGATCGGCACACTCAGCCGCTCGACCGGCCTGCTGAAGGTGCCGCTGCACGTCGAGCCGGGCGACGCGGCCGGTACGGCCACCCTCTGTGCGCAGATGCTGGCGCTGATGGACTGGCTCAATTGCCAACGAATCGGCCTGCCGCTGTACCGCCACCAGCGCTGGCGGCCACCGGAGCTGCGCATCTGCGCCGGTGATGACGATGCCCGTCCCTGGGCCGTGGTGCTGCACGAGCAGCCCGTGGCGACCTTCGACGACATCGGCACGGCCGGTGCGTCCCTCGCGTTCATGCGACGGGCGAGCGTCGAGCCGCGTGTGTTCCGCTGAGCCATTCGGTCGACCGTTCGAGACTGTCCAGACGGCGCCATCCAGATCCACACCAGGCCGTCACCCTGCACGCCCCCGGTCCAGCACCGGGGGCGTTCCTGTTCCCAAAACTGCGAACGGGGCGACGGGCGCTCACCGACCGGTCAGGGACTGCACCTCACGCTCGATCAGCCAGTGCAGGAAGCGGGTGTCATCGGATTGGCCCCGGTAGTGGGCCTTGCACCGGCGGACGCAGGCCTGCAGGTCCGCGACGCTGCGGATGGACCCCGGCTCGATGGCGGTGATGCGGGCCAGCCGCACCCGTTCGGGTCGGGTCAGTCGAAGCTGGTTTCCGGAGCGCAGCATGTCGGGTCCGCCTTGTCGGGAAGCCGCGCATCTTCGCGTGCCCGTGCAGGTCTGTGCACATCCGCTGCTACCCGCGGTGAAGAAATTTCTGCAGTGACAACCGAGTGCTTCTGCGGTGTCACCTTTGCGGTCTGCCCGCCAAGACATCCGGGCAGGCCATGGCCCAGCCACAACGGCACAGACACGCGCAGTGCGGTCATGCGAACGGTGCCGCTTCCCCACGCACCGATGACCGACCAATCACCGGAGCCGGGCGCCTGTTGCGCGGGCAAGCGCGGCAATGGCGTGGCGGTTGGCTCCGCCCCGGTTGAATCCCGGGCGCTGATGGCACAGACTTGACGCGCTCACACCCACTCCCGACAGGAGTGTTTCCGATGCCGACCGAACCGGCGGCAGCGGCGTCGCAGTCGTTACCTGCCTCGGATGATCATCTGAGCCACCGTGCCGGCCACGTTCCATCGTGTGCCTGCACATCCTTCCCTTGCGGGGACACCAGTCCCTACACCGTGAAGGAGGGGAACGGCGTTCCCGTCTTCCTTGTCGCCACGAAAGGAGAACGCCATGAACTTCCACCCCTTCCAGGGTCATCAAGATCTGCCGGACCTGTCCGATGCTGCCCATGCGTCGCGGGAGGAGCTGGTGGCAGAGATGCTGGGCCTGCGAGCCCACCCATTGCCAGGCAGCACGCCGGCTGCGCCGCACGTCAGCGACCGGGAGACGCTCCACGAGGACCTGGCCACGCAGCAGCTCCTGACGCGCCGCCTCGGTGTCGCCCGCGAACTGCTGATGCGCGAGCTGCGTGACCGGATGGCGCAGGGGCCGGTGATGTCCTCGCCCCAGGTCCTGCGCGAATGGCTGCGGCTGCGCTGCGCGGGCCTGCAGCACGAGGTCTTCCTTGCGCTGTACCTGGATGCCAACCACCGGCTGATCACCCACGAGGAGGTGTTCCGAGGCACGCTCACCCAGACCTCCGTGTACCCGCGGGAACTGGTCAAGAGCGCCCTGGCCCGCAACGCCGCCGCGATCGCGGTGGCGCACAACCACCCGAGCGGCCAGGCCGAGCCGAGCCGCGCGGACGAGTTCCTGACGCAGACGCTGAAGTCGGCGCTGGCGCTGGTGGACATCCGACTGATCGACCATTTTGTCGTCGCCGGCGACCAGTGCGTCAGCTTCGCGGAGCGCGGACTGCTCTGACGCCATGTGCGGCAGTCACGCCCTGCACGCCCCAGTCGCGAGAAGGGCGCCGCCCCGGCGGCGCCCTTCTCGCCGATCCCACCCCAACCAAGGATGCCCATGTCGGAGAGAAGACCCCCGACCTGCCCCTGCAGTGCCGGCCACGGCGTGCCCCTGGGCGAGCTCGGTCGCCTGCAAGGGTTCCGCTGCCGCGACCGCGGCATGACGTTCGCCCGCGCCGGACGTTCGACGTGCACGCCCCATGCGCCCTCGACCGCAAGGCGGGCGACCGAGTCCCCCACATCTCCCTGGTCATCCCGAGGAGGAAGCCACGATGCATACCCTGCCCGCCACCGGCCTGCGACAGCAGGCCGAGATGCTGGCCAGCCTGTCACTGAGGCATCTCAGCTCGGCGACGCGCCACAAGCTCGCCGATGACGACCTGTCCGTGAACGCCTATCCGACCGACTGCGGCGGGGTCGTCTATGTCGGGGCACCGAAGTACCGCGTGCCGTCGGAGCCTGATCTGGCCATGCTGTTCGAGGTGGCCGAGTCCGCCGGCGTGGCCTGGCTGATGTTCGATCATGAGGCGGCGGTCATCGACGGGCTGCCCCTGTTCGACAGCGCGGAGCCCGGACCATGAGCCGGCACCTAGCGACGGCCACGCTCGACGGACGCCCCGTCGAGATCGTGACCGGCTTCGATCGACGCCTGGGGGACTACTTCCTCCAGGTCATCGATGAGCGCAACGACATGCTCTACACCAGCCTGCAGGAGCCCCTGCTGGACTGGACCGACATCGCGACCCCGCGCACCAAGGTCGCCGAACTCGGCCCTGGCTGCGCAGTTTGTCGACAAGACCGAGGGTGATGGCTGTAGACGCCCGGGTCACCGCATCGTCCGACACTTGGCCAAAGGCCCGCCGGCCACGTTGCTTGCTGGTTGAAGACTCCCATCACCTGACCACGGCGTTGCGCACCCATGCCGCGGGATCGGGGCCGTCGCCCTCTACGCAAGGGGGGGGTTGTATCGATCCCGCCCCTTCAACGATCGACAACAGTCGGGTTGCCAACAGGCCGCGAAGGGAAGCCGCCCAGCGTGAGGGGCCGGACACCGCCAATCGGCGTACGGCGGGTACGCGCCACTAAGCTGACGTAATCGGGCGGCCAGTACCGCCGTGCGCGGCAGCAATGCGCTGGACAGTTGTGGTCCGTGCCGGTGCGGCACGCGCTGGCAGGCTACCCGCGGTCTGGGCCAACCACGACAGCAACTCCTGCTCAAGATGATCCGCGTGGGACGATGCCCCGCCAAAGTCCTGCGCAGAGCTGCCTATCGGCGGCTTGGCAGGCCGCAATGGTGTGCAGTCGCGACGGCGCCACAAGGCTGCGGCTTCACCCGATGCGTCACCGAGCACCACAAGCAGGAATTCAGCCAACCCGCGGCCCTGTGCCTGGCTGCGCATGAAGTCGCTCGCGCCATGCAACCACGGAGAGGCGGAATCACCGTCCAGCTCCACGACGACGGGCAGCGGCGTACCTTGCGATACGCCCTGTGACCCGCCCAAATGCACCGGATAGCGACGCCCCAACCGCTTGGATTGGAAAACACGTGTGGCCGTCGCGGACAGGCGCACGGACTCGGCGTGGACAGTCGCGGCGCCGCAAGCAGCGGCTGTCATCCAGCGGCGTCGTACTCAGGTCAATGGAACACGACGGGGGCAAGACACTGACGATGACGCTCGACAGGTGACGCGGCGGGAGGTCAGTAGCCCAGTGTCAGGTGGCACCTTGGGCCAACCCCTGCACCGCGGTGTCCAGGGCTGACAGCAGACGACGCTTGGCAGCCACGAGCTCTTCAACGATGGGTCTGTCGGCAGCATGGGCGTACTTGGCTGCTCCATTCCAGAAGCTCAGGTCGCTCTGTAGACCCGAGCTCAATGCAACCACGATTTCCCGCGGATCCAGTTCCGCCTCGTAGACGGACAACTGCTCTCGCTGGATTTCTTCAGCGTCCCTGGCGTAGCCATCCACTTCCGCCTGCCACCCCTTGGACAGTCTGGTCGGCTTCTCGCCCCTCGCCGCCTTGCTGGCATTGATTCGCTCCTCGAACGCGGCCTGCACAAGATCAAGTGCATCCGCGGCGTCCAGAGCACGCTCGAGCAGCGTACGGTCAGAAGTCGAACGAGACTTTCCCAGTGCGATACGAAGGGCTGGAGCAAACATGGCGCAGGTGAATGGGGTTGTTTCGTTGGGTTGTTTCTTCGGACGGTCAAACGTCCGGTCCAAGCGATCCGCGAAGGCGGGCGCTGCAAGCCCGGACTGAAGCAATATGCCGGGCACCTCAGGGCGAGGCCTGCAAAGCCTGTTGCAGCCGTCAATTCGAGCGGAGGGGTCAGGCCCCACCGCGCTTTGCCGCTTCCTGCGGCAGCACGTTTCTGACCGCTTCACGGGCCTGAAACCGCTGCATCTCGGCTCTGAGATTCTCTCGTTCCTCCTGGAGCCCGAGTCGGTCCAGGCTGTTGAAGTACTCCAGGTAAGCGTCCATTGCCGCTGCAGAGGTCCGGGCAGCCTCGCGCATGCAACCCACGTGACCTTCCGCTGCGCGTGGCCACCAAAGGTGGAAGGCCTTGACGCGGATGGAGATCAATCGCCGGAAGAGGGCATGGATGCGCGCCACATCCTTGGTCTCGCGGAGGTGATGACCGAGCACGATAATCTCTTCAAGACCGCCGTCACGACCAAAGTTGGCGATGATGGTTCGTATCAAGTCATCGAGGCGCCCGGCATCGATCCACGCCTGAAACAGGCGGCCGTCAATCTCGCGCAACTCCTCGGCTGTCAGGTCACGCCCAAGGTCCTTGGCACGCTTGGCACAAAGGCGATCCAACTCGACACGAAAGGTGGGCATGAGTTTCAAAGCAGAGCTGAGGGGTGCGCATCCAGGAGCGGAAGAACACGTCGGCCTTCACGCGGTGCACGCCTGGGACCAGGCGCGGCTCGCCCAGTTACGAAGCCACGCACAGGATTGCGTCGGCACGATCCACACCACGCGCGAACGCGATGCTGTTGCCGCCAGAGCTGTGCCGCACCAGCAGCAACCGGAGGCTCCGCCCGGCACGCCGCGCCTCAGCGGCCGCAGGTGCGGCACTCATGTCGAGCACGGCCCAGTCATGCATCGTGGCCCGCTCGCATCGCGGGTGACTGTCTCGAGAGCCCGCGAAGCCGCGGTCGTCGTGTGTGAGCACCGCTCAGCCGCGCGATGCCAGCCACTGCGCGAAGCCGGCATAGAAGCCGCGGGTGCACCCTGTGGTGACACAGACGGGCGCCACGGCGCGTGCCGCGCCCTGGCGCTCGAACCATGCGGCAGCGAGGCGGAGACTGCTCTCGGCCGTCAGCGTGTAGGCGGGTCCGCGGGAAGCGGACTTCAATCCCGGGATGTTCTGCGCAGAGGCTTGGAGGTGGTTGATCGCCATGCCAGCCAATGTAGATAGGCACGTCGCAGTTGACTAGAATGAATCTGCTTGACTCATTGGTGACTTCTGGTTGACAAAAGCCTCCGGCACCCAGACGCGTCGGTCCTCGTTGGTACGGCCGGGGGCCGCACTGCCCGATGCAGGCGCACTGGAGTTCTTCGCACGAGTGGCGGGCGCCGACAGCTTTGCTGCTGCAGCTCGAGAACTCGGGCAGACCCGTGCGGCGGTGAGCCGTCGCGTGTCGCAGATCGAGGCGCAGATCGGCGTGCCGCTGTTCGTGCGTCACACCCGCGCCGTCGGCCTGACCGAAGCCGGCCGGCGCCTGCTGACCCGCGCCCGCGTCGTGCTCGAATCCGCAGAGGCCGCACGCCGCGCATTGCGCTCGCGCACCAGCGGTCTGTCGGGCACCTTGCGGGTGACCACGGTGCCGGTGTTCGGCCACACGGTGCTCGGCCCGTTGCTGGCGGCCTTCCAGGCGCGCCATCCGGCGCTCCAGATCGAATTGCGTTTCACCCTGCGCCGCGTCGACCTGCTCCGCGAAGACGTCGATCTCGCTTTCCGCATGACCGATCGGCCACCCGACGACTGCATCGCGCAACCTGTGCTGCGCTTCGCCGTCGGCGCCTACGCGGCGCCGGGCTCAAAGCCGAAACTGAGGCGTCCGGAAGACCTGGCCCGGGCGCGCTGCCTGGTCTACGCTGCGTCGGCCGAGCCTCGGACCTTGCACTGGGTGCACGACGCCAGCGGCGAACGGGCCTCGGTGGAGGTGCGGCCTTGCATGTCGGCCGACGATCTCGGCACGTTGCAGGCCGGGGCACGCGCTGGTGCCGGCATCGTGTTCACGCCGGACTTCGCTGTTCGTGACGATCTGACGCGCGGCACGCTCGTGGACACATTGCCCGGCTGGCGACTGCCGATGATGGAAGGCAACACGGTGCATGCGCTGACACTGCCGCTGGCCGTCGCGCCCGAGGCCGCGCGCGCGCTGGTGCGCTTCGTGGCCGACGCGTTACGTCACTGAGCGCTCTGGCACGCCAGAGCGGCTACAGAGGCCAGCAGACATCTACCAGCGCGCTCGCTGCAAGACCAACCGGTACCCATCGGCGTCTTCGAAGGTCGCGCCCAGGGTGTCCCAGTACGGGTTGTAGGAGGCCACGGGCTCGTGGCCCAGCCTGCGCAGACGTGCCACCGCAGCTTCCCACTCCGACAGCTCAGGCAGGTAGAAGACGATCAGGTGGTCCTGACTCGGCGCACGGCCGACTGCGTGCCCACGCTGGTGCGTGAACTCGAAGTGGTACGGTCCGCCGGGCTCGCCAAGCATCACGCCATCGAAGCCAGCATGGTCCTCAAAGTGACCGAGCACCTCCAGGCCCAGACCGTCGCGGTAGAACGGCATCAGAGCATCGATGCTATCGGTCGGGCGTGCAATGCGAAGAACGGGCATGTTCATGTTGATTCTCGAACTTAAATGGGGCGCTCAATCTGCGCGGCCTTTGTAGGAGCGGATGGCGGTGACTTGTCCGTGGGGGTCGAACTGGATCACGTCGACCACGAACAGCTCGGTCTGTCCGTCTACCACGATCCTCAGTTCGCCGGCAACGGCGTACGGGCTTTCGTAGACCGTCAGCACGTCGATGTCGATGCTGCGGGCTGCCGCGAAGTTCGCCGAGGTAGCCTGCTCCACATCGGCCCTTCCTTGCACGGAGATGTTCCAGTCGCGCAGGGACACGCTGTCGGCCAGCATGCGCGAGATGCCCGGAAGGTCCTTGCGCGCGTAGCAGGCAAGGAAGTGGCGGAATCTGTCGGTCAGGTTCATGGCCTGCATCATGCCGTTGCATTGTTCAGAACCTTGTTCAGCGGGTCATGGCGCACTCAGGGCGGCGGGCCAGTTGACCGGCCGCCCGCGCACCGCGCCGGCGGGCATCGACCAGCCAGCGCTCGATCCGCTGCGGCGACGCCGATCGGACAGGGCTGCGGCTGGTGATGCGCACCAGGTTGATGCCGCAAAGCGCAAGAATCAGGCGCCGCATCTGCCAATGGCCCGGCATGCGGTCGAGCCAGCTGTGGTGTCAGGGTGGCGCGTCCATCGTCGCCAGTCGTTCTGCCGAGCGCCCGTGGAGCACGCGGCCCCAAAGGGCTGAGTTCGGTCGGCCGGGAGAGGCATAGCCAGAGACCAGGGTGCGATCGAGGAAGCCATTCAACAGCGCGGGCGTCGTCTCCCGCCAGACCGGGCACGCCCAGGCCACATGCTGCTCGGCCCCTTCGCAATCTGTAGAACGCATGCCCCGGCCACCCAACCGACCCTCGCTGACGCGCGAGCCCATCGAGGTCGATGCTCTGGACCTGATCGATCGCGCGGGACTCGACGCCTTCAGCATGCGCCGCCTGGGCCAGTCGCTGGGGTTGGAGACGATGAACCTGTACCACCACTTCCGAACAATGCCCACCTGCTCGATACACTCTTGAACCGCGTCCTGTCCAGCATCCGCATCCCCTCGCGCGACGAAGACCCGTCCTCACGATTGCAGCAGTTGGTGAGGCAACGGCGTCGCATTGCGAGACAACACGTGCACCTCGATGCGTGGCTCTCGCCGCGCCGCTGGAACGCCGCCACGGGCATCGCCTTTCTGGCGGAGATCCCGGCCTGCGTCGCCAACCCAGGCCTGGACGCCGAGCGAGCGGCGCGGGCTATCCGGGTGCTGGGGTTCTTCGTCCTCGGCGCAACACGCGACGAGACACAGGGCTGCGCCCACGGGCCCCGTCGCTGGAGCCACTGACGCAGGCCGAGTTGGAGGCGCTGTCCCTCCAAGACGCGCCAACCAGAAGGTCCTTCACGCCCGACCAGTTCGGCGCGACCCTCGGGCTGAGTCTTGACGTGCTGCTCCTTGAAGCGGACCTGCCGCGATGCTGAACCGCTGGCCGCGCGTTCGCACACCGGCAGCCGGTGTCGGACGGCCTTGCCGTGACCCTGGGGCTTGAGCCCTTGTAGAGCCTGGCTCGGCAGGATGCCGTCCTGGTCACACCGAATTGGATTCCCCGTGCCTCATGCCCCGGAATGCGGAAGGCGCCACCTGCTGTGCACCGCCGCAACGGCGCTATGCGCAGCCGCCTGCGCGAGCGGCCGCACCTCCACCGCAGCTGAGGCGCCACCACGGCGCCTGCCGCCGACCGCGTTCGTCGCCGCTCATCAGGAGCGACCGACGCCGGCGACGTGGCGGGCTTCCCGGAGACCACGACCGTTGCAACGGACGAGGCCTGGGGGCGGCGTCCGAAACGAACGGGGTGACCGTCACGCACTGCGCGGCAGGCCGCGTCCGCGGCGGCCTGCAACCCCTCAGCCTGGACTTCGGCTGCACACAGCCTCGACCGCTTCGCTGACCAGAACATCGGGCGAGGCCCAGTCGTGGCCGCTCATGGTGATCAGCGCCTGGCAAATCCCGTTGAGCGCGCAGATCAGCACTTCGCTGCGCTGCCTGAGCAGTTCCGAGTCGACTGCCTCTCCGAGGACGGTGGCAAGACAGCGCACGAACAGTTCGAACCGCGCGCGCGGCATGCCAGTCGCGACGAATCCCTCGACGTCCGTTCGCGACAGACCTCTGGACATGAAGACCAGGAAGTAGTGGTCGCGGTGCTCCAGCCAGAACGCGACGTAGGCCCGTGACACGGCATGCAGCCGATCGCGCGGATCGGTGTCAGCAGCAGCGAGGGCGTCGAGGCGGTCGAACAACGTGGCGAACACATCCGACCAGAGCAAGCCCAGGATGTCGAGCTTGGAGTCGAAGTACGCGTAGACGGTCTTGGGCGTGCAGCCTGCCTCAGCAGCCAGCTTGCGCATGGAGACCGCGCCGTAGCCGTCCTGCTGGAACAGCTGCAAGGCGCACCGCGCAATGTGGACACGCATGTCCGCGATTTGAGCCGGCGAGCGCAGCGGGCGGCCCCTTGCCCGCCGTTGCACACGTGGCCCGCCTGATTCCTGCTTCATCGCCCCACAGCTCTCCACGCGTTGTTCACCCTCTCAGTGTCCTCGACCCTGAGTCGCACGCATTGACCATGCCGACTGGTTTATGTATAACGCGTGTTCTTTAAATTCACTGGAAGCAGATGCAACAGCGACTTCTTCTTGCATTGGCGTTGGGCCTGCTGGCGGCCAAGGGCTCGCTGGCCGGTGGTGCATCCGACCTGGCCGGACACTGGCGCACCGACCGCTACGGAGCCCTGGTTCAGATCACGGACTGCGGTGATGGCACGCCGTGCGGTCGCCTGACCTGGCTCGACCCGCGTGTCACGCAAGGCACCACGCACGATGTCCGCAACGGCGATCCAGGTCAGCGGGGCCGTGCGCTCCTGGGCCTTCCCATCCTGTGGGGCTTCGCTTCAGGGAAAGACGGATGGCGCGATGGGCGGCTCTACAACCCCGCGGATGGCATGACCTTCCGCGCGCATCTGGGCCTGCTGTCCTCTTCCGCGCTGCGCGTCACGGGGTGCCTTGGCCCCTTGTGCCGCAGCGAGGTCTGGACACGAGCAGCCGGCGAAACGGCTGCCGCGGATCGCACATCGCCATGAGTTCGTCCTCGATCATGGGCCCTGGGCGGCACGCAAATCTGTTGCGCGTCTGGTTCCTGGCCGCCGCGCTGTGGAACCTGGCCGGGGCGTTGCCTGGGCTCATCGATCCGTCCGGCATGTTCGAGCGCGAGTTCGGTCGTGCGTTGACCGACCCGGTGCAGGTGGCGATCTACCGTGGCGCCTGGGGAACCGCGCTTCTCTACGGGCTGGGCTTCTTGATCGTGGCACGCGATCCAGCGCGTCACTCGGGCATCGTCGTGATGGGCGGCCTTGGCAAGACGCTGTTCGCGGCGAACCTGGCCTACATGCACCTGAGCGGCTGGACCTCCTGGTTCGCCATCGTGGTGATTCTTGGAGACATCGTCTTCGTCGGCGTCTTCGCTCTGTACTTCATGCGCCTGCGGCGCCGTGGCGTCGCTCTGCTGTAGGCTGCGCGGCGGCTCCCACCGAAGCCACCGCCGCGCGACACGGCGACACCGTCGCCATGGTGGACGAGCAGACGATCTCCTCCGACCAACGCCCTCGCAGCCTCAAGCCAGCGGAACCTCCCGATCCGCTGAGCCCATGCAGCCGGGTCGCGCCGCTGCCGTCCGAAGACGACATGCCCTTGCAGCGTGAGTCAACAACGGTGGGCCTCGAAGTCCGTCTTCAGCGTCGCCGCCGCACTCGGACGCGATGGTCGCTCTCGTGTCTCCCGCGCGTACGGGCGCCGGCTTTCGTACGCCAGGTTCAACAGGGCCTGCACGCCTGGCAACGGACGCGCGAGTCGCGGCGCGGATCCCACCCGAACGACAACGAGGAGTCTTCAGGCATGGACCCGGATCGAAGGACGGGGCTCACGACGTGAAGCATCGGCAGAGTCCTGGTGTCGCGGCACCCACCACTTGTGCAGCCGACGGGATCAACGTCGGACGTTGGCCCAGAGGCTGTTGCGGATGTTGGAGACCGTGTCGTTCTGCGCCCAGGACGCCAGCGCCGCCCCAGCAGAATTGAATGCCAACGCCAGTCCGGTCTTGATCCCACCCGGCTGGGTTTCCAGCAGCGCCTGCGGTCCCCACGTCTGCCCCCAGAGCATCTGGCGCGTGTAGACACTGATCTCGGGCGACGTGGGGTCAGGCCACGTGTCGACTGCGACGTAGACCAGCTGCGCGTTGCCCTGGGCATCAATGCCCAACTCGCGGTCCAGCGCGTACGGTGTGGCGACCACCGGTGTCGAGAATCCGTCGGCCGGCGTGAAGCGAACGGTCTTGATGGCGAACAGGCCGCTCTGCCAAGCCACGACGGCCCGGCCGTTGGCAGCCATCGCCGCGCGGATCTTCACATCCTGCGTCGACAGTGCACCCGCGTCAAAAGCCACCGGTGCGGACCAGCCGGCGCCCGTGCTGAAGCGCGCCACCTGGATGGCGTTGCCCTGCTCCCAAACGGCGATCGCGTTGCCCGCACCGTCCATGACCACGCGCGGGGGCGAGCTCTGGTCGACGTCGTCGAAGCTGGCGTCCATCGTCACCGGCGCCTGCCAGCCGCTGACCGGGTCCAGGCGGGCCGCTTTCATGCTGTCGCTGCTGTCACCCGGATTGCGCTCGACCCAGATGGCCATCGCGCTGCCATCCGCGCTGCGCGCCAGGTCTGCGGAGTCGGTGTCCAGAGCCCCACTGGTATCCAGGCGAACCCACTCGCGCCACACTCCATTGGCTGGCAGGTTGAGGTGGTAGACATCGCTTCCGCTCGTCACCGCCTGGATGTTGCCCGCGTCGTCCATCACCGCCGCATTGAGTTGGCCCGCCCCCGAAGGCGCGGCAGCTGGTTGGAACGGGGAGCCCCAACCGCCGGAGACCGTGAATCGCCGCGTTTCCATGTTCGCCCGAATCCAGGTCACCACGCGCTGGGCGTCGATGAACAGTCTGCCGCCAACGATCTGGCGGTTGGCGAAGTCCGTGATGCCTGGGACCTGCACCGCAGGCTGCCAGCCCTGGCCAGCGACGTAGAGCCGGGAGTAGACCTTGCTCACGTCACCGTTGGGCTGGCCATCGGGCTGTTGCCAGATCACCATCGCATCGCCATTCGGCGACATCGCCGTGACCTGGTACACGAGACCGCTTTCAGTCACGTTGAAGTCATCGCTGCTCTCCAGCCGCGTCGCAGTGCCCCAGGCCGGTGCCGGCCCGCCCACCGCCGCGAACGCCGCAGTCACGCTGCGCGCTTCGGTCATCGTGAGACTGCAGGTGCTGGCTGTTCCGCTGCAGGCGCCGCCCCAGGCCTGAAAGACTTGGCCCTGGGCCGGCGAGGCCGTCAGCACCACGGCGCTGGACTCCTCGAAACTCGCGCTGCAACGGGTGCCGCAGTCGATACCCGATGGCTGAGAGCGCACGGTTCCCGCTCCTGTGACCGTTACCGCTAGGGCAAGGCTGCGAGCTGGCGCGCCAAAGCGGACCGAGGCGCTGCTGGCCTGTGACAGCGTCAACGAACAGGTGCTGCCGGTGGCGGCAGCGCAGGCCCCGCCCCAACCCTGCAGCACCTGGCCAGTCGCTGGCGTGGCCGTCAGGACCACGGTGGTTCCGGGGGCAAACGGCGCGGAGCAGATGCTGCCGCAATCGATGCCAGCGGGCTGTGAGACCAGCCGTCCCTCACCGGTGACGCCGACGCTCAGATTGACCGGATCGGGCGTGGGCGCAGCCGCGAACGAGGCCGTGACCGCGCCACCCCTGGTGAGGGTGCAGTTGCTGCCGACAGCGCCCGTGCAGACACCGCCCCAAGACCGCAGAATCTGGCCAGCCGCGGGCACCGCGGTCAGGGTGATGGATGTGTTGGCAGGAACGCTGATGCTGCAGATGCTGCCGCAGTCGATTCCCGAAGGACTGGTGACACGGCCGCTGCCGCTGACGTCCACGCTCACCAGATAGGGCGCATCCCCCGCAGGCGCATCACTGCCGCCACCGCAGCCGGCGAGCAAGCTGAGCACCAGACCCAGCGCGAGCCCGAACCGACGCGCGCCAGGTTGCCGACCAAGATCCAATTGCATCATCTCTCCAAGGGTTAGACCTGACTCCAAACCAGAGCGGTGTCTGCGCCGAAGCCGTTCGCGACGATGCTAGGCTGGCCCTTGTGGACAGCCGGCCACGGCAGCACCACGGATCGATAACGTTTCGGTAACGCCGGGCCGCCACCCCTGGACTTGACCCAGTCGGCAGGTAGTCTCGCCAACAGACCAACAGCCATGACCGTGCGGATGGAGAAACCGGCGTTTTGTTATCGTTTCGGGACTGCTGAATTTGATGAAGCGCGCTGCGAGCTGCGCGTGGCCGGGCTGGCGGTGGACGTCGAGCGGCGGGCACTGGACGTGCTGGCCTACTTGCTGCGGCACGCCGGCGAGGTGGTCACCAAGGAAGAGTTGCTGCGGGAGGTCTGGGCGGGCCGGGTGACGGTGGACAAGGTCGTGCCCAACGCCATCAACAAGTTGCGGCGCGCACTGGGTCAGGCCAACGCCGTCCACATTGCCACCCAAGCCCGTGCCGGTTACCGGCTGGACGGCCTGGTGTCCCGCGTTGCGGTCGGGCGCCAGCCTGTCAGCCAGATGCAACTGGCCCCCGGCCAGCCGTTGCCGTCACGACCGCACTTCGTGCTTCAGAGACAGCTGGGCCATGCAGGCGGCAGCGAGGTCTGGCTGGCCGAACACCAGAAGACCCATGAGGCGCGGGTGTTCAAGTTTGCGCTGGACGCCGGCAGGCTGCGAGCACTCAAACGCGAAGTGACGCTGCTGCGCGTGATGCATGACGGCGTGCCGAACCCGCGCCATGTGGTGGAACTGCTGGACTGGAACTTCGAGTCGGCGCCGTACTTCATCGAATGCCGCTACGCGGGGCCGACCTTGTCAGAGTGGGCCGCGCAGCACCTGCCGGCGCTGGACACGCCGGCGAGGCTGGCTCTGTTCCTGCAGATCGCTGACGCGGTAGCCGCCGCTCATGCGGTGGGGATCCTTCACAAGGACCTGAAGCCCGCCAACGTTCTGGTGGAAGGCGGCGCCGCGCAGCCCCGGGTGCGCCTGACGGACTTCGGCAGCGGCCATCTGCTGGATCCCGACCGCCTGAGCCAGATGGGCATCACCCGGCTCGGGCTGACCGTCGAGCAACACGGCAACGATCCCAGCAGCGGCACGCCGCTGTACACCGCGCCGGAACTGTTCGACGGCATGGCGCCGACCGTACGAAGCGACGTTTACGCCCTGGGCGTCATGCTCTACCAGATGCTGCTCAGCCGCTTCGGGCAGCCCATGGCTTCGGGCTGGGAGGCGGATGTCGCCGACGAACTGCTGCGCGAAGACTTGCGCCTGGCCACCGACGTCAACCCTGAGCGGCGGCTGGGCAGCGCGGCCGACCTGGCCAGCCGCCTTCGCCGCCTGAACCAACGCAGATCCGAGATCGAGCAGGCCCGCCAATACCAGCAGGCCGTGCGCCGCGACCGGCAGACCCTGGCGCGCGCCCGAGCCCGGCGCCCCTACGTGCTGGCGCTGGTGGCCGCACTGGCGGTCGGCGTGGTGGTGGCCCTGATCCTGCAGCACGAGGCCGTGGTCGCGCGCAACGAGGCGCAGCGGGAACTGCACAAGGCCGGCGCCCTGGCACGCTTCCTCAACGAAGACTTGATTGGCCGGTCCAACCCCCTGGTCTCGGCCAAGGGGTCTGACGCCACCTTGCGCGAGGTTCTCTTGTCGGCGCGCGACCGCGTCGGCGAGCGCTTTCGCGCGCAGCCGCAAGCCGCGGCGGAGATCCACGCCAGCCTGGCGGCGATGTTCGGCGCCGTCGACCTGTTCGACGAGGCACAGGCACAGGCCCGCCTGGCCCTTGAACTGAACGAACGCCTGGGCGGCGCGGCCAGCCCCGCAGCACTGCAGGCGCGTGCCGTGCTGGTGAACGCACTGGCACGCCAGAGCCGGCTGGATGAGGCGCAGCAGACGCTGGAGGCACTGGAACGGCTGGTCGATGCGAGTGACAAGCCGAACGCAGCAGGCAGCGCAGAGGCAAGGCATCAGGTCGCGGTCGCGCGCAGCGCCGTGCTGCTGCGCCGCGGCGACTTTGTCCACGCCAGCGCCGAGCTGCGCAATGCCATTGACACGCTCGACGAGTTCAACCCGGACCATGCGGCGCGCCGCGACGCCCTGCGCCTGGAGCGCATCTCGGCCCTGGGCCTTGCCGCCGAACGGCGCCTGGCCTTGCAGGAAGGCCAGCAACTGCTGCTCGAAGTGCAGGCCCGGCCGGGCGACAACGAACTGATGATCGCCCTGATCCGCCTGGCCATGGTGCGCGGGCACGGCGAAGACCACGCGGCTATCGAACAGCTGCTGCTGCAGGCACAGCCGGTCATCGTGGCCCGGTTGGGGGAGGGCCATTCACGCCACCTGCGCCTGTTGGGCGAGTTGCAGGGCGTGGCGTTCCGGCGCGGCGATTGGCCCCGCGCCAACACCTACGCGCAAGCGCTCCACGAGCGCGCACGCGCGAAATTTGGGCCCGATCACGCCACCACCTACGTGACGTTGCTGAACTGGGCCCGCACGCTGGGCGAAGCCGGCCAGGGTGCCTTGGCCGTGGACAAGGCGCGCGAAGGGCATGAGCAGATGGTGCGTCTGCTGGGGCCTGGCGCGCCGCAGGTGCAGGACGCGGCCTTCGTGCGTGCCTGGATGGAGCTGGAGGCTCAGCGGCCGGCGCAGGCGCTGAAGCTGATTGACACCATCAAGCCTGCCGTGCTGGAAACCTACCGCGCCAGCGGCGTCTGGCAGGCCGGGGTCGACGCACTGCGCGGCATCGCCCTGCAGCAGCGCGGACAGGCCGCTGCGGCCCGGCCGCTGCTCGACGACGCTCTGGTCAAGCTCAAGGGCGAGGAAGATCTGGCCCAGCCTTCACGCGTGTACGTGCTGGCCCAGCGCGCTCGGGCACGGCTGCCTTGATCAGGCAGCGTCGCTTGCCTACTTCAGGGAAGAATCTTCTTCATGCGTTCCCTACTCCTTCTGACCGGCCTGCTGTTGTCCACAGGCACCGGTGCCATCGTCATCCGCGACGACGTCGAAGACGCGGAGTACCGTGTCAGCGCGACGGAGTTCCCTGCGCTGGTCGACCTGCCGGACGAGGGACATGGGGTGCTGGTTTCCGATCGATGGGTTGTGACGGCTGCGCATGCGGTCACCTGGCAAATGCCGGTCAAGCAGGTCGTCATCAACGGCCTTGGCCGCACGGTGGAACGCGTGGTCGTCCATCCTGGCTACGCCAAGCCACCGCAGGCGCTGCTCGACCAGTCACTGCAGACCTGGGACTGGACGCTGTTCCGCGCCGCGCTGTCGGCGTCGGCAGACATCGCCTTGATCCGGCTGGCCGAACCCGTGTCCGACGTCACACCCATGACGCTGCACGCACAGGGCGACGAATTCGGGCGGCTTCTGCAGGTGGTGGGCAAGGGTGCCACGGGCACCGGGGCGGAAGGCTATGCATTCCACAGTCCGCGCCGCACCGAACTGCGCCGAGCCTACAACCGGGTGAGCAGCACGCACGGTGGCTGGTTCTGCTACGCCTTCGACGTCCCTGCGCAGGCCCTGCCACTGGAAGGCAGCTCCGGTAGCGGCGACAGCGGCGGGCCGGTGCTGATCAACACCGACAGCGGCTGGCGCCTGGCTGGGCTGACTTCATGGGTCGATGCCCAGAGCACGGTTCGCCGGCCCGGCCGCTACGGCCAGGTGAGCTGCAATGTGCGGTTGAGCCACTACAGGGACTGGATCGATCGCGTGATGGAGGGCGCGCACTAGCTGCGCCAACTGGATACGGACCACCGGCCTCGAAGTACGGCGCTGGAGGCTCAGCCCACCGGTCGGTCAGCTCGAAAGTTGCGCCGCAGGTGCAGTGCCTGAAGTGCGTGCCCTTGCGAACCGGCCGACTCGGGGTGGTCCTGCGGCAAATGGGCAGGCGTGTCCATGGCGTCAGCCGTGGATGGTGCAGCGAACGGTCACCGCCGCTGCGACGTGCCCGGCAGTTCCACGCGCGCCTCCAGCCCCTGCCCGCCGCCTGCGCGCGGCCCCAGCACCAGATGCCCCCCCAGCGCCTGGGCCAGCTCGTTCGCAATCGCCAGGCCCAGGCCGGTGCCACCGGTGCCGCGATTGCGCGAGTCCTCCAGGCGCACGTAAGGCTGCAGCACGGTGGCCAGGTCACCCGAGGGAATGCCCGGACCCCGGTCCAGCACGCGCACACGCCACCCGCCCGACCCACCAGCTTCCACCGTCAACTCGGCGGCACCCGCAAACTTGAGCGCGTTGTCCACCAGGTTGCACAGCAGCCGGCGCAATGCCCGGGGGCGGGTGTCGCAGGTTCCGTCGATCGCCTGCAGGACCCGCACCGGCAAGCCTGTATCGGCGTAGTCACGCGCCATGCTTTCCACCAGGGCGCGCAGCTCAACGCGTTGCAGGGGCTCGTGCACAGCCTGCGGTGAGCGTGCGTAGGCAAGGCCCTGCTCCACCAGCGACTGCATCTCGGCCAGATCCGCATGCAGCTTGCCCTGCAGCACGCGGTCGTCCAGCAGGTCAGCGCGCAGCCGAAGACGGGTGATGGGTGTCTGCAGGTCATGCGAGACAGCGGCGAGGATCTGCATGCGCTCCTGCAGGTGCGACTGGATGCGCTGCTGCATCCGGTTGAACGCCGCGGCGGCACGCACGACTTCGCGCGGCCCGTCTTCTGCCACTTGCACAGCAGGGCAGTCGGTGCCCAACGCATCGGCCGCATCGGCCAGCGTGCGCAAGGGCTGCGTGGCCGCCCGCACAGCCCAGGCGCACAAGCCCACCAGCAGCGCCAACTGGAGGGCCAGCATGCCCAGTGCCCATGGGGACACTTCAAGCCGCGGCTCGTCAAGGTCCACGGCCAGGGGCGTGTCATCGGCCAGGCGCAGCTGCAGCCGCAGCTCGGTCCCCGGCACGTGGGGGTTGATCACCTGCACGGCGCGGTCGGCAGGCAATGCGGCCTCCACCGCTCGGGCGACGAGGCGCGCAAGCGGCGAGGGATCATCAGGTCCTTGCACCGGCTCGGTGAGCGAGAAGCGGTAGTTGCGGCGCTCCAAGCGACCGACCCACAGCGGACGCTCCGTGGCGGGCACGCGCTCCAGCATGGCCACGGCGCTGGCCACATCGCTCGCGAAGTACGACACCATGGCCCGCCGCATCGTCATCCCACGTTCCGTGAGCGTGAGCGCGAAGGTCAGTGCGTGTGCCAGCACCAGTCCCAGGGCGAGCACCAGCAGCATGCGGCCGAACAGCGATCGCGGCCACGGCTTCATGGCGCGGCCTCTCGGGGCGCTGATGCGGCCTGCACGTCAGCGCAGAACACATAGCCCTCGTTGCGCACCGTCTTGATGTACCGAGAACCGCGCACGCCATCGCCCAGCCGTTGTCGCACTCGGCTCACCAACAGGTCGATGGAGCGGTCGAACACATCGGCATCGCGCCCCTGCGTGAGCTGCAGCAGTTGGTCACGCGTGAGGACGCGCTGCGGGTGGGCGGTCAGCACGCGCAGCAGGCGGTACTCAGCGCCCGATAGCGCCACGATCGCGCCTGAGGTGTCCAGCAGGTGGCGCGCGGTCGTGTCCAGCTGCCAATCGCCAAACGCCAGGTGGCGGACGGGCTCTGAGACGGCCAGGTTGGGCGGCAGCATGCGCGTGCGCCGCAGCACGGCATGGATGCGTGCCAGCAGCTCGCGCGCCGCAAAGGGCTTTGTCAGGTAGTCGTCCGCACCCAGCTCCAGGCCCAGGATGCGGTCCGCCTCCTCACCGCGTGCGGTGAGCATGATGATCGGCAGCGGCGGCGCGCCCGGACTTCGCAGCTCGCGGCACAACGTGATGCCGTCGGTGCCGGGCAGCATCAGGTCCAGGACCAGCAGGTCGATGCGCTGGGTGGCCAGCACGTCGCGCATCTGCCGGCCCTCGGCCGCGACGCTCACCTGCAGGCCCTGGCGCCGCAGATATTCGGCGGCCAGCTCGCGGATGCCGGGGTCGTCGTCGACGATCAGGATGTGGTCGGGCGCTGGCATCGTCAAGGCCTCCATTGTCCGGGCTGTGGAGGGTTCGTGGAGGGGCAACCGAAGGCCAGTGTGTATCTGGACTTGTGCGTCCGGCGCCCCGACAAGTTCACATACCAAGAGCCCCTTCCGCGACAAATCGCCGACAACTGCGCCGGCTTCAATGGGGCCTTCCTGAACTTCACGAAGACCTCCCCATGAATCCATCCATCGTCGTGCTCGCCCTGCTGAGCTGGGCCCTGGCGGGCGCTGCCAGCGCGCAAGATGCCGACAAGGTGCAGGCCACCGCTGCCACGCAGCCCGCCTCCCAGCCCAAGGCACCCCTGGGCCGGTGGGTCACCGAAAGCGGCAACCTGGAGGTGAACATCGCCCCGTGCAATCCGGGCGGGGACCCCACCTTGTGCGGCAGGGTCGTGCGGGTGCTGGCCAACCGCTCCATGAGCGCGCAGGGCACCAACATGGCGGCAGCCGATCCAAGGCCCGCCCTCGGCATGACGCTGCTGTCGGGCCTGCGTGCGGCGGACGCCGACCACGGCGAGTACCAGGGCGAGATCTACAACCGCGAGAACGGCAAGACCTACCGCGCCCGTCTCACGCCGGCCGAGCCCGAGCAGCTGCTGGTGCACGCCTACGTGGGCATCCCGCTGTTCGGCAAGACGCAGGTGTGGCGCCGACCGACCGCCGAGCAAGGGGGCGCACAGTGACGATGGTCAGCACCGTCACCTCACCCTGGCTCGCCGTGGCGGCAGGCATGCTCACCGTCGGCGCGCCCTGTGTGCTGCCGATGCTTCCGGTGGTGCTTGGAGCGTCGGTGGGCGGTGGTGCCGCTGTGCAACGCACCCGTCCGCTGTTCATCGCCCTGGGCTTTGCGCTCTCCTTTGCAGTGGTCGCGCTGCTGTTCAGCACTTTCACGCACGTGCTGGGTGTGTCGCAGGAGGACCTGCGTCGGTCTGCTGCCGTGATCCTGCTGTTGTTCGGCGTTCTCATGGTGTGGCCCCGCCCGTTCCAGTGGCTCAGCCAAAGCGCCGGCGGCTTGATCAACCGCGTCGCCGGCTTGGGCATGGGCAGCGGGGGTGGCAATGGGAGCGGGTTGCTGCTGGGCATGAGCCTCGGCGCTGTCTGGACACCCTGCGCAGGGCCTGTGCTCGCCTCCATCCTCACCCTCATCGCCACCGAGCCGCCGGGCTTGGGCACCGCAGTGCTGCTGCTGGCGTACTCCACCGGTGCGGCGTTGCCCATGCTCGTCATCGCGTACGGCGGCCAAGCCGCCGCCACCCGTGTGCGCCGCATTGCCCGCCACGCGCACCGGATCCAGCAGGTGTTTGGCGTGGTGGTGATCGCCGTCGCGCTCGCGATGC
This sequence comes from Rubrivivax soli, assembly GCF_049810355.1. Taxonomy (GTDB): domain Bacteria; phylum Pseudomonadota; class Gammaproteobacteria; order Burkholderiales; family Burkholderiaceae_C; genus Rubrivivax. Next base: position 5,877,483 of record NZ_CP187368.1, on the reverse strand, counting down.
TGTGGGAAGTGGACGGGCAGATCACCGCCTGGCTCACGCAGTTCATGCCCTCGAGCCGGAACGCCCTGTAGGCCATCACCCACTGCAAGGAGCTCTCACCTTGATGTCTCACCCCTCTTCACCTCCCCTCGCTGCGCGCCGCGCATGGTTGGGCTCGCTCGCCGCCACCGTGCTTGCGGCTGGGTGGGCTCGGACCGCTGCGCACGCCAGCACGCACTCAACGCTGCCCGACTTCGGCACCGCGCCCGAGTTCACCGGGATCGAGCGCTGGCTCAATTCCGAACCACTGACCCTGGCCCAGCTTCGCGGCCGAGTCGTGCTGGTGGACTTCTGGACCTATGCCTGCATCAACTGCATCCGCACCCTGCCCCACGTGAATCGCTGGGTCCAGCAGTACACGCCCCTGGGCCTCACGGTGGTGGGCGTGCACACGCCGGAGTTCCCGTTCGAGCGCTCGGCCAGCAATGTCGAAGCGGCCATGCGCCGACACGGCGTGAAGCACGCCGTCGCGCAGGACAACCGCTACAGCACCTGGAAGGCCTACAGCAATCAGTACTGGCCCGCGACCTATTTGATCGATGTGCAAGGCCGCATTCGCTACAAGCACTTTGGCGAGGGCGCATACGAGCGCACCGAGAGCGTGATCCGCACGCTGCTTGCAGCACGCCGCTGAGCACGCGGATCACGCCCGCGGCCTGAAGGCTGCAGGCTGGCGCGTCAGCGATCAGACCTCCATGTCACGCAACACTCCTCACCGAGCACCTCCACCCATGCAACACTTTCATCGCCACCTGACGCGGTCGCTCCCTGTCGTCGCCCTGGCCTGCACGCTGCTGAGCGCAGCCCCGGACCTCCGAGCCCAGGCGCCTCAGCTGCCGCCACTGGATGCCACCAACCCCGTGACCTTGCAGCTCATGCAAGGCTTCCCACCGCCGCCCGACAAGATCGTGCGGCTGGCCAACATCCTCAAGTACCCCAACGTGCGCTGGGCTGCGCAGCACCTGCGCGCGTTGGGACCCACCGCCACCATCTGGCGCGGAGCGTCGGCCCCCAGTACCCTGCCTGCCGCGCCGCGTGCCTTGTCCGACACCTTGGCGTTCGCGGACGACAACGGTGTGTCCACCAACCTCGCCGACTGGCAGAAGTCCACCTACACCGATGGCCTTCTGGTGCTGCACCGGGGCCGCGTGGTGTACGAGCGTTATCACACTGGGATGCAGCCACAGCAACCGCATGTGCTGTGGTCCTTGAGCAAGTCGCTGGTGGGTCTGCTGGTGACCGAATTCATCCAGGAAGGCGCGATCGATGCGAGCGCACCAGTCATCCGCTATCTCCCCGAACTGGCCGGCAGCGCCTGGGCCGATGCCACCGTGCAGCAGACGCTGGACATGACCACTGGCGTGAACTACGCCGAGAACTTCGCTGACCCCGGATCGGGCGTCTTTCAGTACCTGGCCGCTGCTGGTCTGCAGCCTGCGCCCGCAGGCTCGACAGCCGCCAAGAACATGGCGGAGTACCTGCCCACCTTGCAGAAGGCGGGCGAGCACGGTGTCGCGTTCGCGTACAAATCGGTGGACACCGAAGTGCTGGGATGGCTGTTGCAGCGCGTGGCCGGCAAGAGCTACGCCGCACTGTTGTCGGAACGCATCTGGGCCAAGCTGGGCGCACAGGAGGATGCCTACATCTTTGCCGATGCCAACGGCAGCCAGACCACGAGCGTAGGCGTCAACGCCACGCTACGCGATCTGGGCCGGCTGGGCGAGATGCTGCGATCCGGTGGCCGCTTCAACGGACAGCAGATTGTTTCGCCCGCCTCCGTTGCCGAACTGCGCAAGGGCGCCGATCCCGCCAAGTTCAGCAAGGCTCCTGGCACCGCCATGCGTGCAGGCTACTCGTATCACAACCAGTGGTGGCTGGCTCACGACGACGACGGCAGCTTCGAAGCCAAGGGCCTGATGGGCCAACACATCCACATCAATCCGGCGGCTGAACTGGTGGTCGTCAAGCTTTCCACACACCCCGTCCCCAACACCGCGTTCACGCACGCGTTGGACCGGCGGGCCTTTGCCGCACTGGCCAAGGCCTTGCGCTGAGTCTTGCTCGCGTCGCCTTTCGCTGCCTGGGCCGAACTCCTTCTCTGTCCCTGGGGCGCGCAGCAGTTCCGAACGAAGGACCTGCACCGAGAAGACCCGGATGGGAATGGACCAGTGAGTCAGGCGATGTGGACCAAGACTTCGCTGTCCACGACCCATGCCGGCGCGCAGCCGCAACCAAGCGTTGGACCTCACTTCCTGGCCTTCATGAAGGGCTTTTCGCCCCACATCCCGACATAGAGCCTCCTCAGATTCTGAGGCACGAGCTTCCAGCCTTCCCGCTGGATTTTTTCGTCCTTGATGTCCCACATCAGCGATTCGACGTACGCCACGTCGATGCAGCGCGACGTCGACTCATCGCCGGTCGCGAGCAATCTGGACACAAGGCTCAGATGTGCAACTGCGGTTGATGAATCCCCGCGTTTGATCGCGGCAGTTGTTGACAGCGAAAAGCGCTCGATCCAGGTGTGGGGCGCATCTTCGTACCCCTCTCGGTCCAGGGCCTCATCGATCCGTGATGCCTGTTCCGGAAAGGCTGCGCGAAGCGCCTCGACGATGCGAACGGTGGCTGCGTGCTCAGAATTGGCGGACATGGAAGGCGTATTCTCAGATCAAACGCAACACCTGCAGTCGTCGGGACAGCGACGGTTCGCTTCCAGAGGCGGTCATTCGCTGCATCCGACCTCGATGGCGCGGTTCCGGAGACCGTGTGCGTCCACACGACAAGATCGAGTGATCCCGGACCAGTAACCCGTGGCGGCCACGCGGGACATTGGCGTGATCCCACCGCAACTGGTCGCGCGCTCCGAGCGTCCGTCGTTCGCCGGACTCGATCTTCCTGACCCTGTAGCAAGCCCCTGGATCCGGTGCCGGCCATCTAGGGACACTGTGCGCTCACAGCCGCTAACGCCATCGCCTCCAAGTCGATCACCGCATCAGCCATCTCCGTCAGCTCTGGCGTCTGCGACACAAAGTACTCGCGCGCGTACCCACCCAGTTCAAGCACTCGCCGCTTCATTGCCATGAACATGCGCTTGCGCTCCGGGTCCAGCGGTCCGTCGGTCTCGTCGGAGAACAGGGTGTCGTAGCGGCGCCCGGTGTTCTGCGCCAGGTACAGCGCCACGGCCCGCACCAGGCACTCGTTGATCCAGACCCGTTCGCCGCCGCTCATCGCCGAGGCACTCTTGTCCTCTCCCGACGCTGCGTCGTAGACCCGGATGTCGAAGCCCTCGCGCTGCTCGCCCTTGGCCGTCTCCTGCAAGGTCTCGATGGCCACCGTGAAGCGCGGGCCATAGCAGGCCAGCAGCAGATCGTTCACCAGGCCAGACAAGGTCGGGCCCGCATCGTCGATGGCCAGCGCGATCAGGCCATCGTTGCCCATGCAGCGGGCGAACAGCAGCCAGTTGGCGAGTTCCTGCTCCACCCGTCCCGTGCGGGCAGCGGCTGCGTCGCGCCGCCGGCCATGCTCCTCCATCCGGGCCGACAGGGCGGCAAGCGCCTGCGCGTCGCGGACGGCGGCCAGATGCGAGCGCTCTGCCTCGTCCAGGGCGCCTTGCCTGCGCCCCATCTCGGCACGGGCCTGTGCGAGCCGCGCGGCGTCCAGCGGCGACGGCAGTGCGTCGATCGCGGTCTGGAGTCGCTGGATGGCCGCCTGTGTCTGAGCTTCCAGCAGCGAGACACGCTCGGCAACGCGCATCCGGCTGGCGACGATCTGCTGGCGCTCGGCCGCTTCGGAGTCGGTGTCGATCGCGATGTCCGCACGGGCCGACGGGTCTGGGGCGCGCAGAAGAGCGGCGAGTTCGTCCTCCGCCTCCACAAGACCCGCGCGCGCCTGGCGCATCTCCGGCTCGCGCGCAGCCATGACGGCATCGGCCGTCTGACGGGCCAGGGCGCGCCTCGACTGGCGCTCGGCACGGCACAGCCTCTGCGGTGCGCCGACGTTGAGGCTCACCGCCACTTGCTGGGCTTGCAGTTCACGCCGAAGACTGTCCCGCTCCGCAGCGAGGTGACGAATGCGCTGCTGGGCGCTCGGCGCCAGCGCGGCCGCTTCCCGCGCGTCCGACAGCAGGGAGCATTGCCGCTGCATGGGCATGCCGCTGCAGGGCACCCGGTCGCTCATTGCCAGGCGGCGACTCAGGTCCTCCGCCTGGAGCGCGGCCTGCCCCGCCTCGCGCTCGAGCGATGCCAGCCGCTGCCCGAGCCCTGCGAAGGCATCGCGACGACGCGCAAGGTCCTGGACTGCAGCCCGAAGCGCCAGCACGCGGTCCTCGCGGCGACGTACCACCTCTGTCGCCAGCGGCAAACGGCGGCCGGCTCGAGCCACCACGGCCTCGTCCGCCAGCGCCCGCTGCAGGGACCGGATGCGGGCCTCCAGTCGTTCGCGCAGCGCCCTGGCCTGCGCGACACGCTGCGCCACACGGCCATCGAGACGTGCGAGCTGATCCGCTGCCTCCCGATCCTGCGTGCGGAGGTCCTGCAGGGTGCGATTACTCGCGACACGGGCGCCCGCCAGTTCCTCCACCAACTCCGCTCTCCGGCTCTCGACAGCCTTCGCCTGCACGTGCAGGGCCTTCAAGGACGCCTCGTGCGTTCGTGCAGCATCCAATTTTTCTTGGGCTGCCTGCCGGCTGGCTTGCGCCGCCTTGACCCTCTCGTCAGCGCCGTGCCATCGACGGGCGTCATCCTCCAACCGCCATCGCTCGGCATCGAACGCGGCTCCCTCGGCGCGCAACGCCGCCAGCGCCGCCTTCAACTGCCGCGCCGTCTCGCCCGCCTTCTGACCGAGCGCGCGGATGTCCTCCTGCCCCAGCAGATCGGCCAGCAGGGCCTTGATCTCGCCGTTGCGGTAGGTGCTGAGCTGCCGCTTTCCCTGGGCTGAGAAGACCGACGTGAAGAAGGTGTCCGCCGGCCCGCAGATGGCCGCGACGCATCGCGCGTAGGTCTCGACCTTGCCATCGGAGACGGTGCCGTCGGGCAGCGCGGCGGGCGACCACGTGCCGGCGTCATCCAGCAGCAGGAGATAGGCCTCGGTCCTGCGGCGGCTCGCGGTATGGCCGTTCATGCGGATGACCACCTGCGAGCGGTAGCAGCGCCCGGCGTGCGTCCAGTGCAGGTCCTTCTCGTTCTCGGGCAGACAGACCTGGTCGTAGTACGAGAAACCGCCCGGTCCGGCCTGCGCCGCCCGCGACGGCATGGTCAGATAGGGGTGCAGGTTGTCCATCACCGTGGACTTGCCGCGGCCGTTGGCGCCTGCGATGGCGACCAGCGCAGCACCATCGGCCAGCCGCTCCAGATCGAGCGTCAGCTCGTCCAGCCCGAGGCCGTCGCGGATGCCCCGGAAGCCCCGGAGCCTGAGTGAGAGAGGCTGCATGATGCGTCCTGTTCTGGAATGGAAGTCCGAACAGATTGCCCCTCAGATTCCGGGCATCAAGGTCTATGTGCCGAGTGACTGCTGGCGCTGGCCCGCGCATTCGACTCGGGCGAACCGACCCACACGGACGGCTACTTCCGGTCCGACGCGCGATAAGGAACTCGCAATGCCGCCGACCGCTGTCAAAGTACAGCCGCCATCGAGCGACATCCGGTTGAGTCCACCCGATCGCCAAAACGGTCTTTCACCATCTTGCTGACAAGATCACCGGCGCATGAGCGCAGTACGCCCGCGCGTTTGTTGCTCGAACTGGCGCCGCCGACCCTGTGCTGTCCTTCGTCAGGTCGACCTGTGCTCCAGCAGCGCAGTGGTTGCTGACGATCGACGCTCGATGGCTCAACTGACGATGCCCGCGCGGAGCAGTCACTGGGTGCGACGACCCGTATCGCGGTGGCCGCTGTGCAGCGTGCACCCGTCACGATGGAGTGGCCGACGCCTATCGCTCCGTGGCACGAAGGATCGATGAACTGTCCCGAGGCCTCAACGGACGATCCCGGCCTCCAGGACCTCCGCCATGACGCCCGCCTGCCAGGTGAAGTAGGGGTTGAAGGTGAGGCGCGCGTGCACCTTGCCCGGTTCGCTGTAGCCCCATTCCGAGAACCAGATCTCGCCGCCCTGCTGGCACGCTTGGGTGGCCTGCGCGTCGTGGCCGTTGTGACACAGGCGCAGGGTGCCTTCGCGGCCGTACAGCGCGTTGTTGGGCGAGAAGAGCACACCCATGTGCGAGAACTGGCTGATCCGCCAAGCCGGCAGCATGTCTGGCTGCGTGAGGATCCTCGCGTCGTCGCCTTCACGCTGTGGAGGCCTGCCGTACCAGACCAGTCGACTGGCGGGGTGCGGGAAACGGGTCTGGAACGTCTTGACTGCATGGTCGGTGTCGACCACCGAGTCGCTGGCGGCCAGCACCATCAACACCGGCTTGTCGAAACTGCCGGACGCCAGGTGCCGCTGGGCCAGTCGGCTGCTGCGGTGAAACTGCGCAAAGCCATTGGTGGGCACGTTCGAGTAGCGCATCGGGATGGACTCCGTCGCAGACTTGGTCTCCGCCAGCCAAGGCTTCACGTGCCGCAACATCGGTGTCACCCAGCCGAAGGGGACGGACGAACGGAAGGCCGGCGAGAAGAGCAGCAAGCCCGCCACGTCCTTGGTCGAGTAGGCCTGGTCGAGCACGAGGTTGGCTCCGGTGGAGAAACCGCCCAGGTAGACCAAGCCGGCATCGCGCCTCAGCAGGTCGGCTTGTTCGGCCACGGTGCGGCGCCAGTCCTCCAGGCGCACCTCCAGCATGGCCTCCGGGACGGTCCCGTGGCCCGGCAGCAGCACGGTGCGCACGAGAAAGCCCTGACGCGCCAGTTCAGGAGCCAGGTCATGGAAGGCCCAGGGCGAGTCGCCCAGGCCATGGACCAGCAGCACGCCGCCCCGGGCCTGAGCCGCCGGGCGCCACTCGCGGGGAACGTTCAGGCCCGCCAGGCGCAGCACGTCGGCGCCATCGCCGCTCCGCGGGGCCATCACCCTGCGCAGCGCATCCGATGCGTAGGCGGCGAAGCTGTCGAAGCTGACGGCGCGCCGCTCCGAGCTGTCGGTGGCGCAGCCGCTGGACAGGAGCAGCGCCAGCAGTGCAAGAACTCGTGCGACCCGGCGGCGGATCATTGGGCGCTCCCAACGGCCGTCGGGGCGCGGCGCACCTTGAGCGCCACCAGGCTTCCTCGCGCCTTCATGTCGCCCGAGAAGGCACCGCCATCCGTTGCCACGTACAGCGTGTCGCGGTCACCGGGCAGCACGCCGAATGCGGCGTCGGTCGCGCCGGTGACGCCTTGAGTCGCATTGGCGACGATGCTGCGCTCGCCCGCTTGCGTGACGCGCACGATGGTGTTGAACGGGTGCGTCGTGATGTACAGCGTGCCCTGTTCGTCGATGGCGAAATCGTCGCCGGGAATGCCGCTCGCAAACACACCGAACGGGCCGAACCGGCCATCCTGCCCCAGCGTGGTCTTCAGGACCTGGGCGGAATCCGACACCGTGACGTACAGGTCGCGGCCGAAGAAGTGAAGACCGTTGGCCCCAGGCGCCAGCGCAACGAAGACACGGGCGCGCAAGGCATCGCTCTCGATGGCCCGGCTGACCGCCCCAGACTTCGGGTCGACGCGCCAGATCACGCCCATCGCGGCATCCGCGACGTACAGCTGCTGGTCGGGGCCGACCGTGATGCCGTTGGGCCAGGCACCTGTCGGCAGCTGGGCAAAGAGCGCACCCTTGCCGTCTGCACCGAGCCGCCACACGCCGAGTCGGGCGCCCTGGCCGGTCATGTACATGCCGCCTTGCGCATCGAAGGCGATGACGCCTGCGGTGGCGCCCTGCGGCAGCTCGAAGAACACACGCTCGGTGCCATCGGGTGCCCGTGCGATGACCTGCGCGCGGACCTGGCGCTTGTCACCCGTGGCGTAGTTCTCGCCCAGGTTGCTGGTGAGGTAGACCGTGCCATCAGGCCCGACCTGCACGCTCTCCAGCCACTGGCCCTCGCCATAGGACTTGACGGTTCGGGCGGATGCCACCGGCGCCAGGGGCAGGGCCTCGGCCTCGGGCAGCGCAAGCACCCGCAGGCCCAGCGGCTGGAGGAGTGCCGCGACGACGGCACCGGCCAGCAGCAAGGCGGTCATGGCGAGTCCTTGAGTTCGTTTGCGAACGGCGTGCAGCAGCGCGGTTGCGCTGCCGACAAGCACCAAGAAGACCGCGGCAAAGAAGACCAGGAAGGGCTGGGCCATCGACGCCAGCATGGCCAGGCCACCGAGCAGTTCCAGGCCGCCCAGCGTCCACCGAGTGCCGCGCCCCAACCGCAGCGCTGCAACCTCAGCGCGGCTCTTCTCGGTGCCGAAGAGCTTGGCGGCTGCCCTGGCGATGAAGCTCAGGCCGACCAGCAGTTGAATGAGCAATGCGAGTGGGTTCATGATGATTTCCTGTAGGAGGCTAACGAATTGGGCGTGACGACGCCAAGAGGTAGGAAGCTACCGGTATGGGTGTGAAGTGAAGAGGTGGGTAACAAGCGGCCGGGAATCAGCCGCCGTCGAGGTTGGATTCGATGCGGCTCAGGGCGCGCAGGAACTCGAGGCGTTCCTTTTCGGTGAAGCCCTGGAACATCTTGGCGACGAGGGCGTCGCCAGCGTCGCAGAATGCCTGGGACGACACCAGCTTGCGGGCCGCCTGCCCCAGGTACAAGCGCTTGACGCGCCCATCATGGGGATCGGCATGCCGCACGACATGGCCCTCCTTGACCATGCCGTCGAGGATGTTGGTCAGCGTGGGCGAGGTCACCGACAGCCTGCGCTGCAGCTCCCTGTGCTCCATCCCGTCGCCGTGCAGCAGGAACTGCAGCACGTCGAACTGCGCGCCCGTGACGTCGAACTGCTTGACCGTCTGCTCCACGGCGCGCCGCAGCGCCAGGTAGGCGCGCTTGAGTTCGAGCGTGGGGTGCGACATATCGGTAGTGTCCTACCCAACCAGCGGCACTGTCAAGCCACTTCTCGGCGATTCACCGAAGAGCAGAGTCAGACGCGGACAAAGCCCGAGTTATGTCCGCACAGCCCTGTGGGGTGTACGACCCGATCTGCCAGCGCAGTGATTGGAACGCGATGGTCGTCAGCAGCTTCGGAGCTCAACGAAGGACAGAGGTAGTTCCGCAACGTGTGTTCGCAGCTTTCGGATGCTTGGCTCAGCCGTAGCTTGCTCGGGTAGGTGATTTCGGTCGACGAACGACAGCTGTCGCCACCCCAAACTTTCTGCACATCATTGGCGAAGGTCAGGCTCCAAAGTAGACCAGCCATCCGCTTGCAAGACCATCACGGACTCCTTTGGTTCGTCAGCGGGTCCTGCTCGGCGCAGGCAAAGCGCCTGCTGTCTGCACACCAGCGGTCGCTCGCGCTAAGCATCGGCTCCCGAAACATCGTCGGCATGCGGCGCCAGGACTGCCGCGACGATGTGCTCGGGCTCGGTCGTCATCACCCGCTCCAGGCACTGCAGCAGCGGCGGCGCGTGGACGTGTGTCGCCGTGGCCCAGGTCCTGACCTTGTCGGCCAGGCTGACGAGTTGCGAGATGCCGGGCGCGCGGGTGCGCACCACGGGCACGATCCGCCCTTCGAGCTGGACATCGGCGGCGCCGGACAGAGCACACTCGATGGCACCGCGGTCCACCGCGTGCCGGTCCTCGTCGGCCACGGTCCAGCGGACCCGCACGCTGACGCCGGCCAGTTCCTGCGCGCGAACCGCCTCTCGCAACTGGTCCAGGTCGGGCCGACCCTCGAACACGATGTCCAGCGTTCGCCGCGCGGGCGTCGGTTCAAGGCGGCAATCCACCCCGTTCGGTCCCACTTCCCACAGCAGGAACCCCTTGTCGCCCTGCTCTCCGTGGTGGAAGCGACCGATCGACCCGGCGTAGGCAATGCACTGGCGCCGCTCGCCCTCCCCTTGGATCCAGGCCTGGTGCCGATGGATGTGGCCGAGCAAGGTGGCCTGCGCGCCGGTGCTGAACAGCGCCCCGGGGGTGAACTCGTGGTCGAACCCGGCCATCGGCACGCCGTGCTCGGTGACGCAGCCGAAGACCGTGCCATGCGACACCGCGAGCGCCGGCACGCCGGCAGCACGGGCCACGCCGTGGATGCCGGCGTAGCCCTGCAGCAGCCGGACCAGATGCTCGCCCTGGGCCTCGGCGACAGCGGTGGCGCCGACCGATGCCGCGACGGCCGCCTTATTGATCGACGGAATGCAGGTGAACAGTGCCCTGGCACCGGAAGGCACCTCTGCGAAGCGCGGACCGTCGGACGTGAGCCAAGGGTCGGCGGCAGATGCATCGGCCACCGACAGGTCCCGGGGCGATGCGCTACCCATCAACGCCACCTGACCGATCCGGTCCGCGACGAAGACCCGATGGCGGCTGCCCAGCAGCCTGAACACGGACAGCGTGCCGGGCGGCTCGTGCGACCACGTGCCCTGGAGCATCAGCACCGGGCAATGATCGGCCAGCCTCCGCACCTGCGCCAGCAGCCGCAATGCCGCAGGCGCATGCAGATCCAGGGCGTGATCGGTGGCATCCCCGGAGATCACTGCAACGTCGACGGCGAGTTCGATGGCGCGGTCCACCGCTGCCGAGAAGCAACGATCGGCCTCCTCCAGGATGCGCGGCCCGTAGTGCAGGTCGGACAGATGCGCCACCCGCACGCGATGCGCCTGACGGTGCGAACCGTGCGCTCGCGGATGCCCATCCGGGATGCGCGGCACCTCCGCGCGTGGCGCACCGGTTCCGCCTGGCGGTCGTCCCTGCGCGCTCACGACGCCACCTGCTGCAGTTCGGCGTGGACCTTGTCCGCGTAGCCCTTCGGATCGTTCCGGAAGCGCTCCAGTTCGCCGAAGGCCCGCTGCCGCCCTTGCGGATTGAGCTTCCACCCTGGACCCCACCGCGCGGCCGCGTAGCTCAGCCAGGTCTGCGCAGGCACGCCCATCGCGGTCAGCCGCCCGAGCACATGCTCCAGCGTCGGCGGCATGCCGTCTGCCGTGGGATCGCTCGCAGCCAGAGATTGCTCGACGGGCTCGGGTCCCTGCCCTGGCGCCGAGAAGGCGTTCTCCCGGTGCCCCTGGAGCACGCGGGCGGAACCATCGGCCTGCAGGAGCACGGTGTCCCGATCGTCCTGCTCCCGCATGAGCGTCGCCACGTCGACCGGCGCTTCCAGTTCGATGATCCACTGCGGCACCCGGACAGTCCGCCCCTGGTCATCGATGTGCGCCACCTCCATCAGCCGCTTGGTCAGGTAGAACGGCGTGCCCTGGCGGTCCAGGAACCCCGCGAGCCGGCCTCCCCGCAGGAACGCCACGGTCTCGAAGGTGCGGATCGCCGCGTTCATCGCGTAGAAGCTGCGCGTGTGCAGCTCGAAGGCGCTGATCGAGCGGATGCCGGGGATGAAGAACAGGAAGCGTCCGGTGAGGTTGCACTGCCGCTGCTGGTACTCCGGGCAGGACTCCGGCTGGCACAGCCCGCCGCTGTCCTCGCGCGGGACCGCCTTGCGGCCGCCGAACAGCCGAACGGTGCGGCGCCCGGTCGCGTCCACAGGCACCGGCGCGTGCGTCATGCAGTGGCGCCATCGTCCGTCGGTCGAATACTCGGACCAGAAGCGCTTGTCCTGCGCACCCCAGGTGGCCAGTTCATGCGGCATCACGCTCTGCCAGCGATCGGTCGGGAACACCACCGGGAAGCGGTAGAGGCGCCGGCCCTCGCCGCGGTCCTCGCCATGGAGGTCGAGGATCTGCGCCGCCAGCAGGGGGTTCGGGAAGTCCTGGGCGCGCACAGTGAACCACGGCACGTTGCGCGGAACGAGCGGGCTCTTGAGCTCAGGGCAGGCCTCGGCCAGCGCACGCTCGATCTGGTCGAACGACTGGCCCTGGTTCAGGCCCTGTTCGTAGATCGCCTGCGCACGCGGCTCCTCGGCGGCCCGGCGGGTCAGGACCTTGATGCCCGCGCGGATCTTGCCGCCGGTGGGCAGGCGGGGCGTTCCGCCGCCCAGCAGGGTGGGCAGAGCGGCAGGCCCGCCGTGCAGAACGACGGCGGGCCGGGGATTGGGGGATGGAGATGAGGCCATCGGCGGTCCTCGGTGGGCGTCGGGGGATTCCGACAAGCCATCGTCTCGCCTCGGCCCGGGTTTTCAACCCAGCCCGCAACTCCGCAAAGCGCCGGCAGCGACTGCTCGACTTCTATGCGGAATCTCCAGCCCGTTCTACGCGCCGCCTGAGTCCGACCCAGTCCGGCCGGCCGCGCTGCTCCAAAGCGGTCGGCCGGCAGGCCATCGTTCCTCCAGCTTCACCACCATGAAGCAACCGTTCGCGGTCTCACACAACCGACCCGAGGCGGGCATCGCAGCGTGCACGCTCGCCGCCCGTTAGCCGACCCGTGCGCTGCGTCTGGCGCCCTGGACCCTGCTCTGACACCACGCCCGAAGCGCTCGCAGGTCGCATCTCAGTGTGCTGCCAGCGACCGCGGAATGCGGTTGCGTGCAATCCAGCATGCTGTCGAGCGCAAGTTATCGTCGGAACTGTCGACAACCGTTACGCGTGCCGGATCATGCGGCGCGAAACCAGAAGTGTCACCACGCCTCTCCAAGGTCAGCCTCAGTGGATGGTCCGCCGCAGCGCTGGCCGTCAGCGTGTTCCTGACCGGGCTCGGCTTGACCGCAATCTGGCGCCACTCGCTGCGCCAATCGGCAGAGGCCGAAGACTACTCGCGCTTCACGCGGCAAGTGGATCAATTGCAGGCGGACGTCGCGACCCGATTCAGGCTCCCGCACTACGGTATGGCCGGCTTGCGCGCGAGCGTCGCTGCCGCTGGCGGCGCTCTGAGTCGTGATGGATTCCGCGACTACGTTGAAGCAAGAAACCTGAAGACGGAGTTTCCTGGCGTCCGCGGCTTTGCTTTCGTGGAGCGGGTACCTCGTTTGGCAGTGCCCCTGATGGAGGCCGCCGAGCGCGCTGGGGGCGTCAGCTCGTTTACGGTGCGCAGCAGCGGTTCAGCGGCCGAGCTCTACGTGGTGCGCTACATCGAGCCGTTGGGCCACAACGCTGAGGCCTTAGGGCTCGATCTGGGCTGGGAACGACTGCGTCGTCAAGCGATCGAGCGCGCCATCGACTCTGGCGAACCAGTGCTGACTGCGCCCATCAGCCTTGTGCAAGATCAGCGCCGAAGCCCCGGCTTTCTGTACCTGTTACCGCTCTACCGGCATGGGTCCGACCCATCGACCGCTGAGCAGCGCCGAACTGCACTGCTTGGGTTGTTGTACACCCCGATCGTCGTGGCGGAGCTGATGGCGGGAACGGCTAAGCTGGAGAGCGAGGGGGTGGACTTCCGGTTGCTCGCACAAGCCGGGGCCTCAGGACCGGTCGTCGTCTTCGATAGCAGCCGTGCGCTTGCCAACACGACCGGGGAGCCACCGACCCAAAGCTACGTCGATCGCCACTTCACAGCATCGCGTAGGCTCACGGTCGGTCAGCAGCAGTTGGAACTGCAGGTCGCCAGTACTGCAACCTTCGAACGCGCCAGTGACGCCAGGGCATCGTGGACGGTTGGCGTAGGCGGCGTGTTGTTGAGCACATTGCTTGCAGCCACGCTCTGGCTGTTGGCTAGGGGGCGTGCGCGCGCAGTGGCGGCTGCCGAGGCAATGACCGCCGACCTCGACCGGCTGGCCAAGGTGGCCCAGCGCACATCGAACGCGGTCATCATCACCGACAAAGAGAGACGCGTTGTTTGGGTGAATGAAGGCTTCACTCGCATCAGCGGCTACACGCTGGACGAGTTCAAGGGGCGCGTTCCGGGACATCTCTTGCAAACCGAGAACACCGACGCGAAGACCGTGCGCGCAATCGGTGAACAGTTGGGACGAGGAACCGGGTTTCGAACTGAGATCTGCAACCGCAGCAAAGACGGCCGCGACTATTGGGTCGACATCGATGTGCAGCCACTGCACGACGCTCGAGGTCAGTTGACGGGGTTCATGGCAGTCGAGACCGACATCACCGAGATGCGATCGGCACGCATGCACTTGGAGCGTCTTGCGCGCGAGCAGGCTGTCATGCTCGACAGTGACCTGGTCGGCATCGTCAAGCTGCGTGATCGGGTTTCGGTGTGGTCGAACCGTGGGCTGGGGCTCATGTTCGGCTACAGCGAGGAAGAATTGCGCGGCGCCCCCGCACGCCTGTTGTATCTCGATGACGAGAGCTACGCGGCACTAGGCGCCGCGGCTTACCCCGTGCTGAGCAACGGAGGCACCTATCGCACCCAGCTGCAGATGCGACATCGCAGTGGCAGCCCCATCTGGGTCGATCTCAGCGGAGTACGGGTTTCGACAGATCCCGACGAGTCCATGTGGCTGATGGTTGACATCACCGCCTTGAAGCAGCATCAACTGGCGATGGAGCGGGCGGCACTCTACGATGCCCTCACAGGACTTCCCAATCGCACGCTGCTCCAGGACCGACTGTCCCAGGCATTGACTGGCGCAGGGCGACGAGGACAGGCCTTGGCCGTAGCCTACATGGACCTCGACGGGTTCAAAGCCGTGAACGACACGCACGGACACGACGCCGGCGACGCCGTGCTTTGTGCCGTGGGCGAACGTCTGCACGCGACGCTACGCGAGTCCGACACCGTGGCGCGCCTCGGTGGCGATGAGTTCGTGTTTGTCTTGTCGCCAGCGGGTACTGATCGAGAAGTAGCCGAGGTGCTGCGCCGCGTGCAAGCAGCCATCGGCCAGCCCGTGCCGCTTCCTTCCGGGGCGCACGCGATGGTCGGTGCGAGCATTGGCGTGGCCCGGTACCCAGAGGACGGGAACGAAGCTGCGATCCTGCTAACTCTGGCCGACGAGCGGATGTTTCGGGAGAAGCGATTGCGGCACCGCTCCTACGACCGCGAGACAGTGGCTGTGGCGGTCCGCTGACGAGTGGGTCCCGAGCCAACCTTATTGTTCGCGGGCAAGCCAAGTCGCGCAGTGGATTCGCCTGCTCTCAGCGGACGTTCAATTTGGGCAGCTGATGGCCTGATCGAGCCAGCGAGCACCTCGAACTCGTTGCCGAAGTCCGGCCACTCGGGAACACGCCAGGGTAAGGATCGCGAGCGCTCCGGCCAGGACCGCTTGTGGCCGGGTCGAGGCAACCAGCGCCACAGATTCGCCGTCGAAAACCGGTTGCCCAAAGGCATATCGAGGCGCGAACTGGGAGGAAATCGTTCAGGACCGCTCCTGGCCGGGTCCGGGTCTACGCTGATTTCGCCGTGAGCTGACACTGGCGAGCGATGCCAACGACTCGGAGGTCAGCTTCATGGCGCGGCCACAGACTCACGCATGCGGCCAGAAGCAGCCTTTCAGCAACGCCGGCTCCCCGGCGCATCAACGGCCGCATGCGCACATGTCGACGTTGACGATATTCAGCTCACTGGCGCTCCCGTTCTGGCAGGTGTGCAAGTCGATGTCGAACAAACGTTTGCGCATAGGAGTCTCAAACGCCCGCGCACAGCCCAACAACCAAGCCGCGACCAGCCAGACCAGCCAGACCAGCCAAGAACAGATCTCTGCAGCAGTGAGATCATGGCTGCAGTACCCATACTTCGGACCGCCTCGCCGCTTCCCCTGGGGCGCGTTTGTCCTTGATCTTTGGCCTCGATTTCGGGGTTGGCCCTCATTCGGTAACGCCGCGCCCACTTGGCGCGAAGGGTTGCCCGGCCGCGCTGCGGCACTGTGGCCCGCGGAAGTGGTGTCGATCACGGCCGGCATGGGCCCGGCGGTGTTTAGACGGCTTCAGTCCTGCGCCGCCTCGCGCGCCCGCCCCCTGGGCGGCGGCTGCGGGTCCCGGTCGAGGTGCGTCAGGATCTTCTCGATCACCGGCCGGGGTCGGGCGGGCGGGGCGGTCGAGTCGCACCGGGCGCGCAAGTCCGGAGTCCCAGGCGCCGGACCGCTGAAGGACGACGATCGACCGATGATGGGCCCCGGCGGTCGCTGGCAAGCGGCCGCCGGCTGCGAAGGCGCCACCACGGCTCATCCGTAGCGGCCGGGCAGCTGTGCGAGCGCGCGCTCGATGGGCGCGTCGGCGGGCAGGTCGGCGGCTGCCGTGGCGAGCGTGGCGGCATCGAAGCCCAGCTTGTGCAGCCACTTTGCCGCGCTGGCGCGGGCGGTTGCGTCGGCGCCCGGCTGCGCGGCGACCCACTGCAGCAGCGCCGCGGCGCGGCGCGGCTCGCCGCGCGCGGCCAGCGCTCGCGCCGCGCCCACCAGGCACTCCTCGCGCACCCAGGGCGTGCCCAGCGTGTCGGCGACACCGAGCGCCTGCCAGACCCAGGCCATCGCGCGCCCGGCTTCGCCGGCTTCGCTCGGCTGCAGCGGCTCGCAGCGCGCTTGCACCAACAGCGCGAACACCTGCACCAGCGGCTCGGCCTGCTCGCGCCCGCTGGCCAGCGCGCGCGCCGCGGTCGCCACGGCCTCGCCGGCATGACCCAGGTCCTCGTACACCAGCGCGAGGTTGGTGAGCAGGAAGGGATCGTCGGCGCGCATGCCGTGGTGCCGACTCCAGTGCAGGCCCTCCTCGAGCGCGGCGATGGCCTCGCGGCAGCGACCCATCATGCGCAACAGGTTGCCCAGGTTGTTCAGCAGCGTGACCAGGTGGACCGTGTCGCCGAGGGCGTGAAACAGCGCGCGTGCCGCCTCGTAGCCGTGCAACGCCTCCTCGTGGCGGCCGCGCTCCTTGTCGAGCATGGCCCGCGACGTGAGGCCGTGCGCCTCGCGCAGGCGGTCGCCGGCGGCACGGGCACCCGCAAGGTAGTTGTCGATCCACACCTGGGCCTCGTCGTACGCACCGCGCTGCCAGTGCACGCTGTGCAGCGTCATCTGTGCGTCCGCGAGCGCCTGGGCCAGCGCGTCGGCGAGTCCGCCATCGTCGGCCCGATCCGTGCCGAGCTCGATGCAGCGCAGGGCCGACGCCGCCGCCGCGCCGAGATCGCCGATCGCATACTGCAGGTCGGCCAGACCGGCCAGCAGCCGCGCCCGCGCCACCGCGGTGCCGGGCACGGGCTCGAGCGCGGCCAGCGCCTGCTGCCACTGCGCGATCGCCTCCTGCCAGCCCCCGCACTGGCGATCGTGCAGCTGCAGCGGGCCCGCTAGCCGGCGCAGCACCTCCGCATCGCGCGCGTCGACCGCCCAGCGCCACGCGGAGCGCACGTGCTCCGGCTCGGCGACGACGGCCGCGAGCTGCACATCGGCCGACGCCTTGCGCACGGCGTGCAAGCGGTCCGCGACATCGCGCGCATGGCGCTCGCGCACGGCGTCGGCGCCGGTCGCCCGCGGCGCGGCGCAGCGCCGCAGCAGCGGGTGCAGGGCGAAGCGGCCCTCGCCGTCGGCTTGCAGCAGCGAGCGGTCGACCAGCGTCGCCAGCACTGGCAGCGGCGCCTGCAGAACCTGGCGCGCCATCGCACGACCGACTGGCTGCGGCAGCAACGCCAGCTGCGACAGCACGCGCTGCCCGGTGGCGTCGAGCTGCTGCCAGCTGCGCTCGAAGGCGGCGCGCAGCGTGCGCTCGCCCGACGGCGCGGATTCGAGCACCTCGAGCGAGGCGTCGAGCTCGTCAACGATCTCGGGCACCGGCATGAGCCGGCGCCACGCCGCGAGCAGCTCGATCGCCAGCGGCAGCCCGTCGACGGCGTGCAGCAGCCGCACCAGGGCCGGCGCCTCGGCGGCGAGGTCGAAGCTCGTCGCGACGCGACGCGCACGCAGCTCGAATAGGCGCACTGCATCGTTGGCGCGCAGCACCTCGGGGTCGGTCTCGTCGAGGTCGGGCAGCGGCAGACCGCCGAGCGGCAGGCGCTCCTCGCCGGCAACACCGGTGCTGGCGCGCGAAGCGACGAGCAGCTGCACGCCGCTGCCCGACAGCAGGTTGTCGAGACCGGCCGCCAGGTCCAGGTGTTCGGCGTTGTCGAGCACCAGCAGCCGCCGCCCGCCGCCCAGCGCCGCGGCGAGCGCGGTCCAGGGCGGCTGGCTACCGTCCAGGCGCAGTCCGAGACGCGCCGCCACGCGCGGCGGCACCTCGTCGGCGGCATGCAGGTCCGCCAGCGCGACCCAGCAGCAGGCCGGGCCGGCGCCAGCCAGTGCCGCCCGCGCGAGCGTGCTCTTTCCGACGCCGGGCGGCCCGGTCAGCACAAGCAGCCGGCCCTCGGGGTCGGCCAGCCGGCGGCGCAGCTCGGCGAGCTCGAAGCGGCGGCCGACCAGTGCCGTCGCGGCCGCTGCCGGCGTGGCCGCGCCGTCGGCTGCGCCCGGCCCGGCCCGGGCCCGCGCCAGCGCCAGCGCCGCAGCGGCGGCCTCGTCGTGCGGGTCGTGGCGCAGCATCGCCTCGGCGAGCACCGCGGCCGCCGCCGGCGCATCGGCCAGCTGCGCCAGCCGCCGCGTGCAGGCGGTGTGCCAGCGCGACTGCAGCCGGCGACGCTCGGCCTCGAGCCAGTCGAAGGTCTCGGCGGGCAGCGCCTGGTCGAGGCCAAGCAGCAGCGGGCCGCCATAGGCGGCGATCGCGTCGTCCAGCCGGCCCGCGTCGCAGGCGTGCTCGAAGCGCTCCAGGTCGGACGCCGGCGCCCAGCGCAACAGCTCGCCGCGCTGCTCAAGCGTACCGACGCCATCGAGCTTGCGCGCGAGGTGGATCACCTTGCGCAGGTTGCTGCGCGCCGATTCCAGGTCGCGCTCGGGGTACAGCAGGTCGGCCAGCTCGTCGCGACGCACCCAGTCGCGACGGCAAGCCAGCAGCGCGAGCAGCGCCCAGGGCCGTTCGGCCGCGAAGGGCACCAGGGTATCGCCGCGGCACAGCGCCGGGGCGCCGAGCAGCCGCACTTCCGCCAGGGCCTCAGCCGCCGCCCCGCCTCCTGCACCGTCCGCCGCCATCCTTCCCTGCCCCCCCACCACCCCCGCCGCCACCTGCGCGGCAGCCCCGCGTCAAGCCGGCGAAACGCCGACGAAACGCCAGCCGCCTAAGTTCCGCCCCGTTGCCGCCACCGTGCGGCAGATCCCGGAGCTTCAGGAGCCAATGATGCAGCAGGCGATGCAGATGAAGATGGCGGGCCCGCCCGCGCAGGGGCCGCAAGGGGCCGGTGCCGCACCACCGCCGGCCGGGTCGCGCGGCCGGCGCACCTACCTCGTGATGCTGACCTGGGCATTCACGCTGTTCAACTCGGTGCGCGTGCTCGCCTACCTGCCGACGCTGTGGGCGATCCACCAAAGCGGCGACTCGAGCCAGCACTCGCTGTGGACCTGGTGCACCTGGCTGGGTGCCAACGCGACGATGGCGGCCTGGCTGTACGAGACCAACGGCTGCCGCATCAGCCGCGCCGTGGTCGTCAACGCCGGCAACGCGACGATGTGCGCGCTGACCGTGGCGCTGATCGTGGGGCATCGGCTGTGAGGCGGGCAGCATGGCGGCTGGCCGCGGCGCTCGCAGCCGGCGCCGCTGCGGCACCGGCCTTGCCGCAGCCGCTGGCCGACCGGATGCACGCCGAGGGCGTGGAGTGGTTCCGCGCCGCGCGCTTTCCGGCGGCCTTCGGGCGATTCGTCAGGCTCGCCGACCTCGGGCACGAGCCCTCGGCGCGCTACGCGCTGTGGATGTGCCTGAACGGGCCCGAACTGTTCGGCCGCGACTGGGACTGCCATGGCGAGCAGCTGCAGGACTGGTCGCGGCTGGCCGGCGTGCCGACGCCGCCGTTGCGCCCGCGCCTGTACGGCCGCACCATCGTGGCCGCGGACCGGACGGCGCCCACGCCGCCGCGCGGCCGCCTAGCCCCGCCGCCGCGGTGAGCGGGCCGGGCGTCCCGCAGGAGCCGGTCGCGGCCGGGGCGACGTGTCCCTGCCCGGAAGCGGGCTTCGACATCAGCCCGCCGGGGCCGATGCAGGGCCGGTGGGGCCGGGCGACGCACCGACAGCGTCCGTGCGAGCCCGCCACGGCCACCACCACGGCCGGTACGCCAATCCGGCGGGCCCTGGAGGACGCCGGGCCGATGGCCGGTCCGGTCGCGTTCGCCGACCTGCGCCAGCGCTTCCCCGGCCTCGAGTCGCCCAGCGCCGAGCTGCTGCTGCGGCTGCTTGTCGCGCAGGACGGCTCGACCACCCGGCTGTGCGAGGCTCTCGCCGGCACGCCCGTGCACGAGCGCGTGCTGAGCCAGCGCGTGACGCGCGACGTGCCGGCCGCGCTGCACGACCTGCTGCCGGGCGAGCGCTTCGTCGAGAGCGTGCGCTCGCTGGTCGCCTGTGGCGACGTGCTGGCCGACAAGCTGGTCTACGCGGCCCTCGACGGCGTCGACGCGTCACTGGGCGAGCAACTGCAGACGGGGCTGCGCCCGGTCGGCCGTCTGCTGGCCCGACGCTGGGTGCGACGCGAAGCCGTCAGCGTGGGACCCGAGCTGCTCGGCCGGCTGTGGCGCGTGGTTGGCATCGCCGATGCGGCGGCCCTGCGCAGCTACCGCCTGTGCACGCACGAGGGTCCGCAGATGCTGGTCTGCGAGGCCTTTCGCGGCGGGCTGTGGCGGCACGCGCGGCGCGTGCTGCGCAGCGGGCCGGTGCTGGCCGGGGCGACGTCGTGACGGCGACGGCGCTCCGCCGGCGCCTGACCAACGCCGCGGTCCCGCAGACGGCTCAGGCCAGCGCCCGCGCGGCCCAGCCGCCGACCCACGACGTTACCGAGACCAGCAGCGCCAGGATGCCGCACTCGAGGAAGGCGTCAAACTCGTCCTTGACGAATTGAGGCAGCTCAGCGCCAGTGCTGGCCTCGGTGTGCGCGACGAAACTGGCCGCGTGCTGCTGCACCACCTGGTACAGCGTGGTCTGCTCGGAGCGGTGGCGTTCGCAGTGGAGCGGTGCGCCGTCCGGCGCCCGCTGGGGCTGCCGGCCGATGGCTTGCAGGATGGGCTCCCGGTGACGGGAGCCCGCACGGTCTCAATCCGTACTGCGCGCATCAATCGCACTGAGGACCGTCGACCGATTCGTGCCCTCCGCCGAGGGACCACCTTCGAGTGCGTTGCTCTGGTCGGACCGGCGGTTTCAGGGCGACGAGATCGAAGCCATGGATATCGCTGATGGGTCGGTAGTACCAGCTCGCCGCCGGCAATAGCGGTCGTTCGGCTGCAGCCAGGTCCGCGACTGCGGTCGGCTGGCCGACTGCAAACGTGGACCGGTCATCGGTGGCCCCAACCGGCATGAGACTGCGCGCGGCCAGAGCCGCCGCTCCAGCGCCGAGCCCGAGTGAGCGCACCCAGTCTGGAGAAGACTCTGGATCTCAAGCCAGCAACTCGAACCACAGTGCCTGTTCTCAAACGCATACCTTTAGCGCCGCAGATCGTCGCTGCCATCCCGGTCACGGTTGCCGCGCCCCACGATCTCAAACATCATTGGCATTCAATATGCGACTCCATGAAGACTTATGAGGAAAGCGCTGCAGGGGAGGAAGCCACGTGGGGCCTCCACGCAAACCATTGCGCAGTCCTGATGCTGGACGTTGTCAGATCGGTGTGCATCATGGGAAGCGACAAAGCATCCGCCATCCCGCGCTGGCGGCGCGCGGTCGAGCCGGAGGCGGTCTGATGGGCGACATCACGGTTGAATGGGCTGTGTCGCGCCGCGGCTGCCTCGCCTGGATCGCCGTATGCGCCGCGCCGGCACATGCTGCTGACGACCTGTGCGACCCGCTGCTGCCGCGGCCTGCCGATACCCCGCATGGCTACCGCATGCGAGGCACGCGCTGCGAGGGCATCTTTGTGAGAGAGGTGGCCGGCGACGAACTGCGCATTGCCGGGCTCGTGCAATGGCTGGCCAACTTCGATCCTGCACACGACGGCGCGCTCTCGCTGCGCTGGGCCTCCGCACCTGGCGACGGCAACCTGCATATTCGCGCGCACGGGCTCGGACGCCGCAACTTCTATCGCATGGACACACGGCGGCCGATCAGCAGCGGTCGCTACGACTGGCCGCTGGACATGTTGGCCGCGCGCGGCCTGCGCCGCCCCGACATCGCGCTGCTGGCACGCACCCGCCATGGCAACGACGAGTTACTGGTTCCGCTGCAGTGCGGGCCGCGCCCCGCAGATGCCTCTGCCTCCCGCCACGTGCTGACGACCGTGCCGCAGGTGGAGCTGTCGCGCCTGGGCCTACGCTGGTGGCACGCCGACGACCGCCCTGCCCCCGCGGCCGAGCCGGCGCCCGGCTATTACCCTGCCGAGCGGCCAGTGGAGTTGGTTCTGCAGCCCGCCCGGCCCGGCATCCACCACGGCGAGCTATCGGCGGTGCTGCGCCAAGGCGGATCGGCGACGCTGGCGTTCCGCTTTCACCACCCCGGCTGGTAGACGATGGCAGCTCCGCCGCCTGACCCCGCGCAGCAGCTTCGCCAGCGAGTTGCCGAAGACGCACGCGCCCTGGCCGGGCAGGTCCTGCGCGAGCAGGCCGCGCCGCCCGAGGCGGCTCTGCAGCAGCTTGCCGCCATGCAGCGCTTGGCCGAACTTGCAGCCGCGACGCCGCGGCCCCGCCGCGCTTGGGCGCCCGCGGTGCTTCTGGTGCTGACCCTGGGGCTCCTGAGCGTGCTGCTGTTCGCCCGCTTGGGCGAGACCGAGGTCCATCTCGCCGTGGTAGTCGACGGCGCGTCGTTCACGCTGGCGACCCGACAGCCGCTGACCGAGACGCTGGTACTGCAGACGCTAGGTGCTTCGGGCCTGCGCGGCTGGCGCACCGAGAGCGCACCGGCCGCTGCGGCGTCGGCGCCGGCCGTGCGCGCGGTGGCCAGCACGCCGGGCACCGTCACGCTCGCGTCTCTGCCCGGTGCTTCCGGCATGCGCGTGCAGCTCCGGCCCGCGCCTAACGGGCTGCAGCTGTCTCTGCAGGGGGCGGGCACGGTGCAGGCCAGCCTACTGGGACGCGTGAGCCTCGAATCGCCAGGGCTGGCGCCGCTCGATAGCGACGGAGGCGTGCCGACGGAGCTGCGACTCGACGCCGGTCCCGACCTCGATCTGGACATCCAGTTCACGTCCACGCCGCCCCTGCAGCTTTTCGCACTACCGCTGGCGGTGTCGGCGCTGGGCCTCGAGCGGCTGGAAGCCGCACGCCAGGGCGGCGACGATCTCGTCCGTCGGTTGTCCACGCTGCGGTCCGGAACTGTTCGCCTGCCCGCACTCGGGGATGCGCAGCGCACGCTGGCGCGCGGTGAACTGCTGCGGCTCGATCTGGTGGATGCACGCGTCGTGCAGATCGACCGCGAGGGCCCGCACCTGGCGTTGTCGCTGCAGGGCCGGGCGCGCGACATCGTCGCCGGCACGGAGCGGCATCCGCGCCGCTTGATGCCCACCTGGCTGGAGTGGTTGGCGGCGCAGCACGGCTTGTCGCTGCTGTGGGGTTCAGCGCTCTATCTCTTCGGCCTGGCGATGGCCGTATGGCGCTGGTGGAGCCGGCCCACATGAGGCACGCGGTTGCGTGGCTGGCTGCACTGTCGCTGATGACGCCGGCCGCCGGCCAGCGTACGACGGCCGACAAGCTGCGGGAGGTGCAGGCCGCGCAGGATGCGCGCGAGGCCGAGCAGGGCATGAAGGCCGCGGTGGCGCGTCTGGTGCTGATCCGCGCCGAGTTCCCCGGCTCGCCGTCCATAGGTGCCGGCCTGATCGTCGGCCGCACGCCCGAGCTGGTGTACGTGGTGACGGCCGACCACGTGGTCCGCCGCGGCGCCGCGGCGGCCTCGCGAGTGACAGTAGCGCTGCGTCATCGCCCCGGCCTGCCCCGCGAGGCACAGCTGCTGCCGCAGCGCGACGTCGAGCTAGACCTAGCGGTGCTCGCCGTGCCCGGCGTGGCGGTCAACGAACTGGACCTGTGCGCGGACAGCTTCTTCGCTCTCGGCGATCAAGACATCGCGCGCGGCATGACTGTCTTCCCGCTTGGCCATCCGAACGGCGTGCGCTGGTTCCGGCCTGTCACGGGTGACGCCGTGGCCGACGTGGCCAACGGCGAGGTGACCTTCCAATCCGCCCTGCTGGCCCCTGGGCAGTCGGGTGGTGCGCTGATGAGCGCCAGTGGGCACTTAGTAGGCATCGTCACCTCGGATGCTCCGCCGTTCGGACGCGCCGCCAGCGCCCTGTCGGTGCTGCAGCGGCTGCGCGACTGGGACGTGCCGCGCATGATGCACAACGTCGGGCATCAGAACATCATCGGCGCCATCCAGTCGCAGAACATCGGCCGGCTGCGCGAGCAACTGCGCGTGTGCGACCCGAACCAGGCCGGCGCCGAGGCGGGCCGCAGCTACATGATCCGCAGGCCGATGGACTATGCGCGGAAGTCGGGCAGCCAGGCCATGGTGGAGGAGTTGCTGCGGGCTGGCGCGCACCCCTAGGCGTAGGGGCAACGCACGTGCTCGGGATGGCGCCAGCCCAAGCGCTATCCCAACTCTGAGCCAATAAAGCGCGCCGTCGTCGTCCGCTGCTGGCCTGACCGTGGCCGACAACTGACTAGAGACCGCCCTACTCGTGGCTGTGCCGGGCTTGAGCTCAATGTATCCGTCCAGCCAAGTCGTCTTGACAGGCGCCTTCGCGCGGCTCGGCTTCCCGGCTGGCCAAGGGTCGATCGATGCAGGTAATGCCCGACGGGTACAGTGCCCGCCACCCGCGTAGCGGCCGTCTGCAGGACTTCGATGGGCTTCGTTGACACGACTCGCGCTTGGGCTCGTCGCATCAAGCGAGATGCGATGACGCTTTGGTTCGCACGATCACACCCGGCCACGCCTTGGTACGCCAAGGCGATGGGCGGGTTCGTCGTGGCCTACGCGCTCAGCCCGATCGACCTCATCCCCGACTTCATTCCGGTGCTCGGCTACGTCGACGACGTCATCCTCCTGCCCATTCTGATCTGGCTCACGGTGCGGATGCTTCCACCGGAGGTGCTGGCTGAGTCACGCCAGAAGGCCGAGCAGTGGATGATGGAGCAGGGATCGAAGCCGCGCAGCCTAGGTGGAGCGGTGGCTATCGTGCTGATCTGGGTGGTCGTCGGAGCAATGATCTCGACGTGGGCCGTACCTGCTCTAGGCCGCTGAGTGCGCGGCCCATCTATGCGGCAGGAGTTCTGCAACCCTGCTAGCCGGCTGGGTCGGTAGCCGCTGGAGCACGTCGCGCAGGTGCGCGCAGGGGTCGAGCCCGTTGATGCGCGCCGAGTGCACCAGGCTCATGACCGCGGCCGCGCGCTGGCCTGCGCGCAGGCTTCCGGCGAACAGCCAGTTCGAGCGCCCGAGGGCGATCGGCCGGATCTGGTTCTCGACCCAGTTGTTGTCGGCGGGTAGCGTGCCGTCGTCGATGTAGCGCACGAGCGCCGCCCAGCGGCCCAGGCTGTAGTCGATGGCCTTGGCCGTCGCTGAGCCGTCCGGCACTTTCAACCGATGCGCCTGCAGCCACGTGTGCAGTGCTGTCGCCCACGGCCCGGCTCGCTCGCGGCGTATCCGCTGCCGCGCTTCGGCGTCGAGCGCGCGGACCTCGTCCTCGACCTTGTACAGCCTGCCGAACAACTCCAGCGCTTCGTGCGCGATCTGGCTCTGGTGGTTGGCCCACAGGTCGTAGAACTTGCGCCGCGCGTGCGCCAGGCAGCCGGCCTCGGTGACGCCGTCGTCGAACAGCGCCTTGTAGCCGCTGTAGTCGTCGCACACGAGGCTGTCGCGCCAAGCGCCGAGGAACGCCTTCGCGTGCCGGCCGGCGCGGCTGTCGGCGAAGTCGAAGACGACGGCCTTGATCGGGTTGAACGGTGTCGTGCAGTAGCTCCACAGGTACGCCCGATGTGTCTTGCCGTTGCCCGGCTTGAGCATCGCCACCGGCGTCTCGTCGGCATGCAGCACGGTGTGCCGCAGCAGTTCACCCTTGAGCGCGTCGACCAGCGGCTGCAGCTGCACGCCGCAGGCACCGACCCATGCAGCAAGCGTCGAGCGCGGGATCGCCAGTCCCGCGCGGCCGAAGATGCTCTCCTGGCGGTACAGCGGCTGGTGGTCGACGTACTTGGCCACCAGCACCTGCGCCAGCAGCCCGGCGGTGCGGATGCCCTTGTCGATGACGTGCAGCTCCACGGGTGCCTGCACCAGCGTCTCGCACTGCGCGCACACCCACTTGCCGCGCACGTGCCGCCCGGCGCTGAACACGCCGGGCTGGTAGTCCAGCTTCTCGGCCACGTCCTCCCCGATGCGCTTCATCGCGCAGCCGCACGCGCACACGGTGCTCGCAGGCTCGTGGCGGATCTCGCGCCGCGGCAGGTGCTCGGGCAGCTTCTCGCGCTTGGGCTGGCGTTTGTTGCGCTCGGCCGGAGCCTCGGGCGCCAACTGCTCGAGCTCGCGCTGCAGCGCTTCCAGGTCGGCGTCGATCGCCTCTTCGAGCAGGCTCTTCTGTTCGGCGTTGAAGTGCTCGCTTCTGGCGGCGAACTTCAGCCGCTTGAGCACCGCCATCTCGTGCGTGATATTGTCGATCGTCGCCTTCTTGAACGCGAGCTCGCGATCGCGCTGCTGGAGCTCACCCACCAGGGAGCGCACGACCTCGCGCAGTTGCTGCGCGTCCAGGGTCTTGAGCTGCGCTTCGTCGATCACGAGGCGTGATCGTGCTGCGCGTGGCGTGCGCGCACCATCGGCATGTCCGGCAATTGCCGTGCGTCGCTGCAACAGCGCCGACTACAGCACTGCAATCACGCCGGCCTCGCCGATGCGCTGCCACGGCAGGCCGAGCACGAGAGCGTCGAGCTGCGGACGCGCCAGGCTCAGCGTGCCGCCGATGTCCTTGGGCCAGATGAACTTGCCTTGGTGCAGCCGGCGCGCGGCCAGCCACACGCCGATGCCGTCGTGCACGAGCACCTTCATGCGGTTGGCGCGCCGGTTGGCGAACAGGTAGGCGTGGTGCGGTCGCGCCGCGCCGAAGACGTGGTCCACGCGCGCCAGCGCCGCTTCGGTGCCGGCGCGCATGTCCAGCGGCTCGACCGCGAGCCAGACCGCGTCCACACGGATCACCGAAGGATCTCGCGCATCCAGGCAGCGAAGTCCACCGCCGCACACAGCGGCCAGGTGATCTTCATCATCACCGCGCCGCGGCGCAACTCGACTTCGATGCCGCCTGCGTCGGCGGCGTGCGCCGGCGCGGCCGTTACCGTCACCGGGACGAACTCGCTCGGTCGATCCAGCGGCGCCGCACCGCTGTCTCGCGCCAGCTTGCGCCAGCCGTGCACGACGTTGTCGTTGATGCCGTGGGCCATCGCCACTTTGGCGACCGACGCGCCAGCGACATTGCATTCGGCCAGCACCTGCGCCTTGAACTCCGCGCTGTACCGCCTCCGGGTCGCTCTCTTGTCCGCTCCCATAGTGTCCACTTAAGTCTTACGTGGACACCATCGTTATCGCCCGCGGCGCCGAGCTCAAGATGGGTTCGCCGCGCGCTTACAGCTCAATGGTCAGATCGCTCGATGGTGATCGGCCGCTCTGCAGCGATTGCCGTCGGTGGTCGCCCGCGGCCGAACTCACGCTGACTGACACCAAGCTGCCGTTGGCCACGGCGACTGGCTCCACCATGAACGGCTGCTGTTCGAGCTGCAGCGGTCTTCGGCCAGTTCGACGCAGAGCAAGATGTCGGCGAGCGCTTCTGCACGGCTTGAACTGGCACTCCCGCCACCCTGAGCCGACATCCGATGTCCCGAACGCGTCGCCCCGAAACGGCCAGTCGAACCGGCACATGGGCCACCGAAGGAGGGTCCGCCGGACTTACACCACGCGCACGGACGCGACTTGTTGGTTGGCAACTAGCGTACTGCGAAGTCAAGACCGTGTCGGCCATCGTCGGCGAGCAGCGTTTGCGAGAAGTCCAACTTCCTGGACATGGCGCCGCAGAGCACCAGCGTGCCCGGGTCGGCGCGCCGGCCAGGAGAGGGGACGGAAACTGCATGCAGCGAGCCGCATCGATCATGGCGGCCTGCGTCTCTGGGGTAGATGTACGCCCCTTCCTACTGCGCCGTCGCCTGGCGTACAGCCCGGCCCCAGTTGGCCATCAGCTCGTCGGCGCGCTCGCGCGGCAGAGTCGGCAGAAACCGTCGCTCGGGCTGCCAGTGGGCGGCCAGCGCGCGGGTGTCGGGCCAGATGCCCGCGGACAGGCCCGCCAAGTAGCCTGCTCCGAGCGCCGTCGTTTCGACGACCTTCGGGCGCACGACAGGAATGCCCAGAAGGTCGGCCTGGAACTGCATCAGCAAGTCGTTGACGCACGCGCCGCCGTCGACGCGCAGCTCGGTCACTGGTGTGCCCCCGGCCGCTACGGCGTCGCGCGCCATCGCCTGCAGCAGCGAGGCGCTCTGGAACGCGATACTCTCAAGCGCCGCCCTGGCAATGTGCGCGACGGTGCTGCCACGCGTCAGGCCGACGATGGCGCCGCGCGCCTCGGCGTTCCAGTAAGGCGCCCCGAGCCCGGTGAAGGCGGGCACGAACATCACGCCGCCGGCGTCGGGCACACTCTCGGCGAGCGCCTGCACCTGGGCGCTGCTGGAGATGGCGCGCAGCCCGTCGCGCAGCCACTGCACGACCGCGCCGCCGATGAAGACGCTGCCTTCTAGTGCGAACTTGGGGGTGTAGCCGGGCTGCGCGGCGCGCGTGGTGATCAGCCCGTTGCCGCTGCTGCGGAACTGCGTTCCGGTGTGCATTAGCATGAAGCAGCCGGTGCCGTATGTGTTCTTGGCCAGGCCGGTCTCGAAACAGGCCTGGCCGAACAGCGCGCTCTGCTGGTCGCCGGCGATGCCGCCCACCGGCACCGCGGCGCCCAGCCAGTCGGCCCGGGTGTGGCCGTAGACGTGGCTGGACGGGTGCACCGCCGGCAGCAACTCGCGCGGGATGTCAAGCAGCGTCAGCAGTTCTTCGTCCCATTCGCTCGTGTGCACGTTGAACATCAGCGTGCGCGCGGCGTTGCTGACGTCGGTGGCATGCGCCTGGCCGCCGGTGAGCTGCCACAGCAGCCAGCTGTCGACGGTGCCGAAGGCGAGCTCCCCGCGCTGCGCCGCGGCGCGCGCGCCGTCCACGTGGTCGAGGATCCACTGCAGCTTGGTGCCCGAGAAGTAGGCGTCGAGGATGAGGCCCGTCCGCTCGCGGAAGGTCGGCTCCAGCCCACGGGCGCGCAGTTCGGTGCAGGTGGGCTCGGCGCGTCGGTCCTGCCAGACGATGGCGTTGTAGACGGGCTCGCCGGTGCGGCGGTTCCACACCACCGTGGTCTCGCGCTGGTTCGTGATGCCGATTGACGCGATGTCGACCGCGCCCAGCCCGGCCTGGGCCAGCGTCTCGCGCGCGGTGGCCAGCTGCGTCTGCCACAGCTCCAGCGGATCGTGCTCCACCCAGCCGGGCTGCGGGTAGATCTGCCGGAACTCGCGCTGCGCCATCGCCACCACCTGGCCCTGGGCGTCGAACACGATGCTGCGCGAACTGGAGGTGCCCTGGTCCAGGGCCAGCAGGTGGGTCTTCATGGTGCGCACAGCGTGAGGTTGACGCCGGCCTCGGCCAGCAGCGCCGGGAAGGGCTCGGGCGGCGGCAGGTCGGTGAACATGTTGTCCACCTGGTCGAGCCGGCCGAGCTCGACCATCGCCGGCCGGTTGAACTTGCTGTGGTCAGCGGCCAGCCAGATCTGCCGCGAGTGTTCGATGATGGCGCGCGCCACCTTCACCTCGCGGTAGTCGAAGTCGCGCAGCGTGCCGTCGGCCTCGATGCCCGAGATGCCGATGAGGCCGATGTCGACCTTGAACTGCTGGATGAAGTCGACCGTGGCCTCGCCGACGATGCCGCGGTCGCGCGCGCGCACCACGCCGCCGGCGACGATGAGCTCGCAGTCGGGGTTGTCGGACAGGATCGCCGCCACGTTCAGGTTGTTGGTGATGACGCGCAGGCCCTTGTGGCCGAGCAGCTCGCGCGCGATGGCCTCGGTGGTGGTGCCGATGTTGATGAGCAGCGAGCTGCCGTTGGGCACCGCCTGCGCCACGGTGCGGGCGATGCAGCGCTTGGCGTCGTCGTTCAGCGCCTGGCGCTGGCGGTAGGCGATGTTCTCGGTGGTGGAGCTGGGCAGCCGCACGCCGCCGTGGAAGCGCGCCAGCAGCCCCGCCTCGGCGAGCAGGCGCACGTCGCGGCGCACCGTCTGCAGGGCCACGCCGAAACGTTCGGCGAGTGCCTCCACCGAGAGGCTGCGCGCGCGCCGCACCTCGTCGAGCAGTTCGAGCTGGCGTGGATTCGGATCCATTGGTCCCGAATCTAAACGAACGAATACGAACACTCTTTCGGGTTTGCACGGATCGGCTGCGAACATTAAACGAACACAATCGCTCGAAAATCGGACATGCCGACCGAACCTGCGTCCGCAGGACGCCCGCCGCACAACCGCACCCACCGCCTTCGTGAGCACCGCCCCTGCCGCCCCTGCCGCGCCGTTC
Source organism: Rubrivivax soli (assembly GCF_049810355.1). Taxonomy (GTDB): domain Bacteria; phylum Pseudomonadota; class Gammaproteobacteria; order Burkholderiales; family Burkholderiaceae_C; genus Rubrivivax. The sequence continues at coordinate 5,846,995 of NZ_CP187368.1, read as the reverse complement.
CCGGCCGAGCCGCCTGCTGCCTGCGACGTGCTCGTCGTCGGCGGCGGCATCAACGGTGCCGGCATCGCGCGCGACCTGGCGGGGCGCGGCCTGTCGGTGGTGCTGTGCGAGAAGGACGACCTGGCCGCGCACACCTCGTCGTCGTCGACCAAGCTCATTCACGGCGGGCTGCGCTACCTGGAGTACTACGAGTTCGCGCTCGTCCGCAAGGCGCTGGCCGAGCGCGAGGTGCTGCTGAAGAACGCGCCGCACATCATGTGGCCGCTGCGCTTCGTGATGCCGCACGACGCCGCGATGCGCCCGGTGTGGATGGTGCGCGCGGGCCTGTTCCTGTACGACCACCTGGCCCGCCGCGAGGTGCTGCCGGGTTCGAGCACGGTGGACCTGCGCACCCACCCCGCCGGCGCGCCGCTGAAGAAGGTCTTCCGCAAGGGCTTCGTGTATTCGGACGGCTGGGTCGACGACGCGCGCCTCGTGGTGCTGAACGCCATCGACGCCGCCGAGCGCGGCGCCGCCGTGCTCACGCGCTGTGCCTGCACCGACGCGCAGCGCGGCGCGCAGCACTGGCAGGCCACGCTGCGCGGTGCCGACGGCGTGCCGCGCGCACTGCGCGCGCGAGCGCTGGTCAACGCCGCGGGCCCCTGGGCCGCCCAGTTCCTGGCCGAGCACGCGCACGCGGCAGAGCGCAAGTCGCTGCGCCTGGTCAAGGGCAGCCACATCGTCGTGCCGCGGCTGTTCGAGCACGAGCACGCCTACATCTTCCAGAACACCGACAAGCGCATCATCTTCGCCATCCCCTACGAGGGCGCGTACACGCTGATCGGCACCACCGACGTCGAGCACCACGGCCCCATCGGCGCGGCGCGCATCGATGCGGACGAAACCACCTACCTGTGCGCGCAGGCCAGCCGCTACTTCGAGCGCCCCGTGGCGCCCGCCGACGTGGTGTGGAGCTACTCCGGCGTGCGCCCGCTGCTCGACGACGAATCGGGCGACCCCGCGGCTGTGACGCGCGACTACGCGCTCGAGCTCGACACGCGGCAGGCGCCGCTGCTCAACGTGTGGGGCGGCAAGCTCACCACCTACCGCAAGCTCGCCGAGGAGGCCGCCGACCTGCTGGCGGCACCACTGGGCACGACGCGCGGCACCTGGACCGCCGCGGCGCCGCTGCCCGGCGGCGACCTGAGCGCGTGGATCGGCGCGCCGCAGCGGCCCGACACCGACTTCGAGCGCTTCGTGCAGGCGCTGACGCGCCGCCACCCGCAGCTGCCGATGCCGCTGGCGCGGCGGCTGGCGCGCGGTTACGGCGCGCGGGTGGAGACGCTGCTCGGCCCCATCGGCAGCCTGGAGGAGATGGGCGCCGAGGTCGCCCCCGGCCTGTACGAGGCCGAGCTGCGGCACCTGCACCGCCACGAGTGGGCGCGTTGCGCCGACGACGTGCTGTGGCGCCGTACCAAGCTCGGCCTGCACTACGACGAGGGCCAGCGTGCGCAGGTGGCCGCGTGGTGCGTCGCGCACTGGCGCGATGCGCCCGCGGCCCCCGCCGCGGTGGCCGGCGACCGGGAGGCCTCATGGACCTGACGCTCAAGGCCGTCGAGCAGCGCGTGGGCGCGGCCACGCACCTGTACCCGATCGACCTGACGCTGGTGCCACGCGCGGTGACGGTGCTGCTGGGCGCCACGCAGGCCGGCAAGACGACGCTGATGCGCGTGATGGCCGGGCTGGATGCGCCGAGCGCCGGCCGCGTGGTGGCCGATGGCCGCGACGTCACCGGCCTGCCCGTGCGCGAGCGCAACGTGGCCATGGTCTACCAGCAGTTCATCAACTACCCGTCGATGACGGTGGCCGACAACATCGCCTCGCCGCTGAAGCTGCGCAAGGCCGCGGGCATCGAGGCGCGCGTGGCCGAGCTCGCTGCCAAGCTGCACATCGAGCCCTTCCTGCAGCGGCTGCCCGCCGAACTCTCGGGCGGGCAGCAGCAGCGCGTGGCGCTGGCCCGCGCGCTGGCCAAGCAGGCGCCGCTGATGCTGCTGGACGAGCCGCTGGTCAACCTGGACTACAAGCTGCGCGAGGAGCTGCGCGACGAGCTCTCGGCGCTGTTCGCCACCGGCGAGTCCACCGTCGTCTACGCCACCACCGAGCCCACCGAGGCGCTGCTGCTCGGCGGCTACACCGCGGTGATGGACGCCGGCGAGCTGCTGCAGTACGGCCCCACGGCCGAGGTCTTCCACCGGCCGCGCTCGATCCGCGTGGCGCGCGCCTTCAGCGACCCGCCGATGAACCTGCTGGATGCGCAGGCGGCAGCCGGCGGCATCGCGCTGCCCAAGAGCGTGATGTTGCCGCTGGCCTTGCCGCCCAACCAGACGACCACCGGCTTCCAGGCGCTGACGGTGGGCATCCGCGCCAGCGCGCTGCGCGTGCGCCCGCGCCCGGGCGACCTGGACCTGCCCGGCATCGTCGAACTTGCCGAGATCTCGGGCTCCGACACCTTCGTGCACGTGGAGACCGGCATCGGCGAGCTGGTGGCGCAGCTGCCCGGCGTGCACGTGCTGACGCTGGGTGCGCCGATCACGCTGCACCTGAGCCCGGCGCAGGTCTACGTGTTCGACGCCCGCGGCGACCTGCTGATCGCCCCCGAAGGCCACCCGGGCCAGGAGACGCGCTGAGATGGCCCGCATCGACCTCGACCTGGCCCACGCCTACCGGCCCAACCCGCAGCGCGACGAGGATTACGCGCTGCTGCCGCTGAAGATGAGCTTCGAGGACGGCGGCGCCTACGCGCTGCTGGGCCCCTCGGGCTGCGGCAAGACCACGCTGCTGAACATCGTCTCGGGCCTGGTCAAGCCGTCGCACGGCGGCCTGAAGTACGACGGCCGCGACGTCACGGCCCTGAGCCCGCAGCAGCGCAACATCGCGCAGGTGTTCCAGTTCCCGGTGATCTACGACACCATGACGGTGGCCGAGAACCTGGCCTTCCCGCTGCGCAACCGCGGCGTGCCGGCCGAGAAGATCCGGCAGCGGGTCGGCCGCATCGCCGAGATGCTGGAGCTGAGCGCGCAGCTCGACACGCGCGCCGCCGGCCTGGCGGCCGATGCCAAGCAGAAGATCTCGCTCGGCCGCGGCCTGGTGCGCGAGGACGTCTCGGCCGTGCTGTTCGACGAGCCGCTGACCGTGATCGACCCGCACCTGAAGTGGCAGCTGCGGCGCAAGCTCAAGCAGATCCACCAGGAGCTGAAGCTGACGCTGATCTACGTCACGCACGACCAGGTCGAGGCGCTGACCTTCGCGCAGCAGGTGGTGGTGATGACGCGCGGCCGCGCGGTGCAGATCGGCACCGCGAGCGAGCTCTTCGAGCGCCCGCGCCACTCCTTCGTCGGCAACTTCATCGGCTCGCCGGGCATGAACTTCATCGCGGCGCGCGGCACGGCTGAAGGCGTAGAGGTCGACGGCCGCGTGCTGGCGGCGCCGAACGCGGCGCTGGCCGGGCTGGGCGATCTGACGCTGGGCGTGCGCCCCGAATACGTGCAGCTCGCCGCCGCCGACGACGCGGGCGCCGTGCCCGGCGTGGTGACGCAGGCGCAGGACATCGGCACCTACTGGCTCGTCACCGCGCGCATCGGCGCTGGCGAGGGCGCATCGCTGCTGCGCGCGCGCCTCGGCCCCGAGCAGGCCATCCCGCGTGTCGGCGACGCTGTGTGGCTCACGGTCGTCGGCCCCCACACCTGCTACTACAAGAACGAGGAGCTGGTGGCATGAGCGCTGTCAAGCCGGTCAACCAGAAAGCCTGGCTGCTGATCCTGCCCGTCATCCTGTGCGTGGCCTTCTCGGCCATCGTGCCGCTGATGACGGTGGTGAACTACTCGGTGCAGGACATCATCTCGCCCGAGCGGCGCGTGTTCGTCGGCACCGAGTGGTTCAAGGCCGTGATGCGCGACGAGGAACTGCACGGCGCGCTGCTGCGTCAGATGGTGTTCTCGCTGAGCGTGCTGCTGGTCGAGATCCCGCTGGGCATCGCACTGGCGCTGGCCATGCCGGCGCGCGGCTGGCAGGCGTCGGCGGTGCTGGTGACGGTGGCGATCTCGCTGCTGATCCCCTGGAACGTGGTCGGCACCATCTGGCAGATCTACGGCCGCACCGACATCGGGCTGCTCGGCGCGTCGCTGGCGGCACTGGGCATCGAGTACAGCTACACCGGCAACGCCACGCACGCCTGGCTCACGGTGCTGGTGATGGATGTGTGGCACTGGACGCCGCTGGTGGCGCTGCTGTGCTACGCCGGCCTGCGCGCCATCCCCGACGCCTACTACCAGGCGGCCAGCATCGACGGCGCCTCCAAGTTCGCGGTGTTCCGCTACATCCAGCTGCCCAAGCTGCGCGGCGTGCTGATGATCGCCGTGCTGCTGCGCTTCATGGACAGCTTCATGATCTACACCGAGCCCTTCGTGCTCACCGGCGGCGGCCCCGGCAACGCCACCACCTTCCTCAGCCAGTACCTGACGCAAAAGGCCGTGGGCCAGTTCGACCTCGGCCCGGCCGCGGCCTTCTCGCTGATCTACTTCCTCATCATCCTGCTGCTGTGCTTCATTCTCTACAACTGGATGCAGCGCGTGGGCACCGCCGACAAGAACGAGGCCGGCCATGGATAAGCGCTTCCGCAAGAGGACGCTGTTCCTCGCGCTGTACCTGGTGTTCGCCATCCTGCCCGTGTACTGGATGGTGAACATGTCGTTCCGCACGAACGAGGAGATCCTGTCCTCGTTCAGCCTGTGGCCCAAGGCCTTCACGCTGGAGCACTACCGGACGATCTTCACCGACGTGTCCTGGTACTCGGGCTACATCAACTCGCTGATCTACGTCGCCATCAACACCGTGATCTCGCTCGTGGTGGCGCTGCCGGCGGCCTACGCGTTCAGCCGCTACCGCTTCCTCGGCGACAAGCACGTGTTCTTCTGGCTGCTGACCAACCGCATGACGCCGCCGGCGGTGTTCCTGCTGCCCTTCTTCCAGCTCTACACGACCATGGGGCTGATGGACACGCACATCGCGGTGGCGCTGGCGCACCTGCTGTTCAACGTGCCGCTGGCGGTGTGGATCCTCGAAGGCTTCATGAGCGGCATCCCGCGCGAGATCGACGAGACGGCCTACATCGACGGCTACTCGTTCCCGCGCTTTTTCCTCACCATCTTCGTCCCGCTGATCAAGGCCGGCGTGGGCGTGGCCGCGTTCTTCTGCTTCATGTTCAGCTGGGTCGAGCTGCTGATGGCGCGCACGCTCACCAGCGTCAACGCCAAGCCCATCGTCGCGACGATGACGCGCACCGTATCGGCCTCGGGCATGGACTGGGGCGTGCTGGCCGCCGCCGGCGTGCTGACCATCGTGCCCGGGGCCATCGTCATCTGGTTCGTGCGCAACTACATCGCGAAGGGTTTCGCGATGGGTCGCGTCTGAGGAGGGATGGCCATGTTCGAGTGGATGGCGTGGACGCTGCCGGTGGCGGTGTTCTTCAGCTGCATCGTGCTGATGCTGGTGGGCATGACCGTGTGGGAGATCAAGTCGCCCACCGTCGAGCGCCGCGGCTTCCTGCCGATCGCCACCACGCGCGGCGACCGGCTCTTCATCGGGCTGCTGTCGGCGGCCTACGTGAACCTGGGTTTCGTCGCCGTCAGCGAACGCATGATCGAATGGTTCGGCCTCGAGCAGGAGCCGTCCGTGTGGTTCGGCTTCGTCGCCTCGATGCTGCTGCTGGTGCTGATCATGCGCCGCGGCTGAGCGCCCGTCTTCGAGTGAACAGCACGCCGGCCACACCTTCCCAGCCGGCGCCGCGAGCGATGTACGGGAAGTGCCACAGAGGAGACCTGACATGAAGTTGCGCCTGAATGCCGTGGCCTTTGCCGCTGCCGCTCTGGCCCTGGGCCAGAGCGCATGGGCCGGCGAGGCCGAGGCCAAGAAGTGGATCGACAGCGAGTTCCAGCCGTCCACGCTGAGCAAGGATCAGCAGATGGCCGAGATGAAGTGGTTCATCGAGGCCGCCAAGAAGCTGCAGGCCAAGGGCGTGAAGGAGATCTCGGTCGTGTCCGAGACCATCACCACGCACGAGTACGAGAGCAAGACGCTGGCCAAGGCCTTCGAGGAGATCACCGGCATCAAGGTCAAGCACGACCTGATCCAGGAAGGCGACGTGGTCGAGAAGCTGCAGACCTCGATGCAGTCGGGCAAGTCGATCTACGACGGCTGGATCAGCGACTCCGACCTGATCGGTACGCACTACCGCTACGGCAAGATCATGAACCTGACCGACTACATGGCCGGCAAGGGCAAGGAGTGGACCAACCCGGGCCTGGACCTCAAGGACTTCATCGGCCTGAGCTTCACCACCGGCCCCGACAAGAAGCTGTACCAGCTGCCCGACCAGCAGTTCGCCAACCTGTACTGGTTCCGCGCCGACCTGTTCGCGCGCCAGGACCTGAAGGACAAGTTCAAGGCCAAGTACGGCTACGACCTGGGCGTGCCGCTGAACTGGAGCGCCTACGAGGACATCGCCGCGTTCTTCAGCGAGGACGTGAAGACCATCGACGGCAAGCCGATCTACGGCCACATGGACTACGGCAAGAAGGACCCGAGCCTGGGCTGGCGCTTCACCGACGCCTGGCTGTCGATGGCCGGCACCGCAGACATCGGCATCCCGAACGGCAAGCCGGTGGACGAGTGGGGCATCCGCGCCTCGGCCGACGGCTGCACGCCACAGGGCGCGAGCGTGTCGCGCGGAGGGGCCACCAACTCACCGGCCGCCGTCTACGCGCTGACCAAGTACGTGGACTGGATGAAGAAGTACGCGCCCAAGGAAGCCACCGGCATGACCTTCGGCGAGGCCGGCCCGGTGCCGGCCCAGGGCCAGATTGCGCAGCAGATCTTCTGGTACACGGCCTTCACCGCCGACATGACCAAGGCCGGCCTGCCCGTGGTCAACGCCGACGGTACGCCCAAGTGGCGCATGGCCCCGGGCCCCAACGGCCCGTACTGGAAGCAGGGCATGCAGAACGGCTACCAGGACGTCGGCAGCTGGACCTTCTTCGAGAAGCACGACGAGAACCGAACCGCGGCCGCCTGGCTGTACGCGCAGTTCGTCACCGCCAAGACCACGAGCCTGAAGAAGACCATCGTCGGCCTGACGCCGATCCGCGAGAGCGACATCCAGAGCAAGGCCATGACCGACATGGCGCCCAAGCTGGGTGGCCTGGTCGAGTTCTACCGCAGCCCCGCGCGCGTGGCCTGGACGCCCACTGGCACCAACGTGCCCGACTACCCCAAGCTCGCACAGCTGTGGTGGAAGAACGTGGCCGTGGCCGTGACGGGTGAGAAGACGCCGCAGCAGGCGATGGACAACCTGGCCGAGGAGATGGACCAGGTGATGGCGCGCCTGGAACGCGCCGGCATGGCACGCTGCGCGCCGAAGCTCAATCCGAAGGGCGACCCGAAGAAGTACCTCGGCGACAAGGGCGCACCGTGGGCCAAGCTGGCCAACGAGAAGCCAAAGGGCGAGACCATTGCCTACGACACGCTGCTGAACGCATGGAAGGCCGGCAAGGTGCGCTGAAACGCGTATCGGCTTGAGAGGCAAGGCCCCGGACGCTGGCCCGGGGCCTCGCTCTTTGGTACTGTCTTGCTGTTTGGCGAACTTCACCGCTGGACCCCGGAGATTGGCTCAGTGATCGGGAGCCAACAGCACAGTCGCCGTATCACGCCCAAATCAGCCCTCAGGGCACGCGGCATGTTCGGTTCACGATTGCCCGGAGTCCCGTCCGATGCGAGTTCGCCGCCAACAGGACCGCAAACCGCCGGTCATGGATGTCCGGTTATGGCCGACCTCGGCCGATCCCCTCCGGCGCTGTCGGCGGTCATCCGGATTGACGACGCGGAGCTGAACGACCGCTACCTGGCGTGACCGCCACAGACTGCCCTCGGCCATCAGCGGGCATTCCTCAGTGAACGCTCTGGGGACCTGCATCTGATGACCCATCCGCAGCTCAGGCCGACCACCCAGAATTCAGAAGCCCCGATCGCTCGCAGGCGCGCACCGGCCAGGCTCCAACGTGTCCATTCAATGCCCCGCCACGAGGTCGGCGGCGACCGCTAGCGCCTCATCGACCAGGGCATCCGCATCGGAGAGAGTGCCGCGCGGGTTGATGAAGCAGGGCCGAATGGCAAATCGCCCCCCCACCCTTGTCGACGACGTCACGCTGCGCCCGCGCGCACGCATCCTGCGCAGCACGGCATCGTTGAGTGCGTCCAGCCGCGACTCGTTCGTCCAGTCCTTGGGGCGGACGCGGAAGCAGCAGATGCTCAACACGGGCTCGGCGAGCAGTTCGAGCATCGGCTCGCCGCGCACGCGATCGGCGACACGGCGAGCACAGTCGTTGTGGCGCACGATGCGCTCGCGAACGCCGTTCGCGCCGATCTCACGGAGGATGGCCCAGACTGCCAGTCCGCGTGCCGGTGCCGAGAAGTCGACGCCGAAGTCCGGCGTGCCGAGGCCGAGTTCATCGAAGGGCGATCCGGTGTCCGACGTGCCGACGGGTGCGTGGCGCTCCCGGTCGTAGGCGCCGGTTTCGCACTCGAAAGCGCGGCCCAGCACGCCGGCGTCGCGGACGATGACCGCTCCGGTGCCCACCGGGGCGGCGAGCCACTTGTGCGGGTCGATCGCGAACGAGTCATGGCGTGCCACGTCGCCGAAGCGCTCACGCACGCGCGCATCGAGCAGGCCCCAGCCACCGTAGGCGCCGTCGACGTGCAGCCAGATGCCGCGTTCGCCGGCGATGCGTGCCAGCTCGCCGATCGGATCAATCCGGCCCGTGTTGACATCACCCGCACACGCGACGATGGCAACCTGCGAGCGCCCGGCGCGCGCATCGTCGTCGAGCGTGCGCTGCAGCGCATCCACGTCGATCGTGCCGTCGCCATCGAGCGCGATCTCGCGCAGACTGCCGCGGCCGAGGCCGAGCACGCCGAGCGCCCGACCGACGACGTGGTGAGTCTCGGTCGAGCAATACACACGCGGCTCGACGAAGCCGAGGTTGCCGTCGCGCCCCGGATTCAGGCCCAGCCGCTCGCCAGCATGCTGACGTGCAGCGCCGAGGCCGATCAAGTTGGCGGTCGAGCCGCCGGCCGTAAACGTGCCGACATGAGACGCCGGAAAGCCGAGCAGCGCGATCAGCCAGCGCATGGCCAGGTCGTCGGCGAAATTGCCTGCGGTGGCCCACCACCGCTGCGGCACTGCCACGGCCTGCGCCAGGTCAGCCGCCACCGCGACGTCGGTCGGCATCGTCGTCACCCAGCCCGTGAAGCCCGGATGGCCGGTGCGCAGCCCGTTGCCGACGATCAGTGCGGACAGCTCGTCGAGCACCGCATCGCGGCCGATCCCGTCCGCGGGAAGCGGCCCGTCCAAGGCCGCAAGCCAACGTGAGCGAATGCGTGCCGGATCCAGGCCCTCGAACCGCACGAACTGTTCGAGCCCGGGCAAGACGGCGCGCACCGCGCCGGCCAGATCGTCGGTCGACGCCCGGTCGCGGCGGATCGCATCGACCATCGGATCAGGGCGCTGCACGTTTAGGCTGCCGGTGGCATCTGATAGCCAGGCGTCGATCGCGACAGCGCCTCCTCGTCGGGCGTCATCTCGGTGGCCACGCCTTCGAACAGCGGCGTCGAGAGATAACGCTCGCCCGTGTCGGGCAACATGCAGCACAGCACCGAGCCTGCGGGCGACTTCTCGGCGACCTGGATTGCCACGGCAAGTGACGCCCCGCCCGAGATGCCGGTGAAGATCCCCTCCTCCGACGCCAGCCGCTTCGACCAGGCGATCGCATCCGGGCCAGCGACCGGGATCAGCTCGTCGTAGTAGTGCTTGTCGACCGCCTCCTGAAGCACGTAGGGAATGAAATCGGGCGTCCAGCCCTGGATCGGATGCGGGGTGAAAGCCGGGTGGCTGACGGCGGGGGAGTTGCCGTCGCCGCGTTGCTGCGCGACGCCGCTGTGCAGCAGCTGGGCGATGGCCGGTTCGCTCAGCACGATGCGGGTATCGGGGCGTTCCTTGCGCAGGACACGCGCCACACCGGTCACGGTGCCGCCGGTGCCATAGCCCGTGACCCAGTAGTCCAGCCGTTCGCCCTGGAAGTCGGCCATCAACTCGCGCGCCGTGGTGTTCTCGTGGATCGTGGCGTTGTCGGCGGTCTCGAACTGTCGTGCCAGGAACCAGCCGTTGGCTTCTGCCAGCTCCTTGGCCTTCAGGTACATGCCCAGACCCTTCGAGGCGCGCGGCGTGAGCACGACCTTGGCGCCGAGAAAACGCATCAACCGCCGCCGCTCCACCGAGAACGAGTCGGCCATCGTCACGACCAGCGGGTAGCCCTTCGCAGCGCAGACCATCGCCAGGCCGATGCCGGTGTTGCCACTCGTCGCCTCGACCACCGTCTGTCCCGGACGCAATTCCCCGCGGCGCTCGGCCTCCTCGATGATGCTGATGGCCAGCCGGTCCTTGACCGAAGCCGCCGGGTTGAAGAACTCGGCCTTGACGTACAGCCGCACATGCTTGGGAGCAATGCGGTTCAGGCGGATGCAAGGCGTATTGCCGATGGTGTCGACGATGCTGTCGTAGAGACGACCGCGACCTTTTGTCGAGCGCGAAGCATGCAAAGTCATGACGGGTTTCTTCCCTCGTATCGGGCGCGCAAGGACGCGCAGCAGGTGCGCAGACCTCGTGCACTGGGGCGGCCCGACAGTCGAACTGCCGGCCGGTGGAGCGGTGAGGTTATCCGGCTGGCTGTGCGCGTCAATCCTGACTGACCGACGCCAGCGGCCGGCACTGGGCCGTGCGGCGAGTCGTACGGCGACGGGGGACGGCCTCACAGCGCAAGGCCGAGCGGGAATCGTTGTTGCCGGCCAGTCCCGGCCAGGAGCGGCCGCGACGCAAGTCAATGACTCCAGTCAAGGCTACAAGTTACTCTCCGCTGGCTGCTGCGCACGGTTCCGTCTTGCAGCGCCACGCACACGGGCTCGGTGCAGCACTACTCCTTCAGGCGCAGACCCGTCCCAGGCCACCCCCTGGGTGTCGACGAGGCAGACTGTAACCCCGATGCGCCTCGCCACAGGGGAGTCAGCCGCGCGCGGCACGGTCGAGCCAGTGCAGCACCGTCCGATACAACAGGGGCGGGTCGACGGGCTTGGAGAGGAAGCCGTTCATGCCCGCCATCAGGCATTCGCGCCGGTCCTCTTCGAATGCGTTGGCCGTCAAGGCTACGATGGGCAGAGCCTCCGGCGGGAACAGCTCCCGAAGCGCGATCGTGGCTTCTATGCCATCCATGCGCGGCATGCGCACATCCATGAGGACCAGCTGCGCCCGCATCGAAGAGGCCTCGCGGACGGCCTCTGCGCCATCGTGCGCATCGATGACCACGAGGCCGGCAACCGCCAGCGTGGCGCGGATGACCTCGAGGTTGACCGCGTTGTCGTCGGCCAGGACGATGCGCGCCCCGGAGTGGCGCGCGCGCAGTTGCGCCAGCGAATCCTCCCTGTCGCTTGCCGGCGTCTGCGGCGCCTGCACGTCGACCGGCTGCAAGCGCACGGTGAACCAGAAGAGACTGCCCTGACCCTGGGTGCTGCGGCAGCCGATCTCGCCGCCCATCATCTCCACCAGGCGCTTGGAGATGCTCAGGCCCAGCCCCGTCCCGCCGTACTGCCGCATCACCGAGCCGTCTTCCTGCTCGAAGGGCCGGAACAGGCGGCTCTGCAGGTCGCTCGAGATGCCGCGGCCCGTGTCCTCGACCTCCACGCGCCAGGTGGTGGACTCAGCGTTGGTGTCGAGCACCCGCGCCGTGAGGCGCACGTGGCCGTGGTCGGTGAACTTGATGGCGTTGCTCACCAGGTTCAGGATCGTCTGTCGCAACCGCGTCGGGTCGCCCATCACGCGCGTCACGGTGGCGTCGTATTCGATCTGCAGCGCCAGCCCCTTGTGCTCGGCCAGACCCTCGACATGGGAGCGCACGCCTTCCATCAGTGCCCCGAGATCGAAGGGAATCTGCTCCATCTCGAGCTTGCCCGCCTCGATCTTCGACATGTCGAGCACGTCGCTCACCATCGACAGCAGGTGCTTGGCCGCCTCGTCGAGCTTGCGCAGGCGCTGGTCCGTGTCCGGCGACGCTGCGCCGCCCTCGCGCAGCAGGCGGCTCATGCCCACGATGGCATTCATCGGTGTCCGAATCTCGTGGCTCATATTCGCCAGGAACTCGGCCTTGACCCTCGCCGCGCTCTCCGCGGCCGCGCGCGCCGCTTCGAGCCGCGCCTCGATGTCGGTGCGGCGGGCGATCTCCGCGTCACGCTCCTTCAGTCGCTGCTTCTGCACGAACAGCGCCGAGCCCAGGCCGGCGACCAGCGCCAACCCGGTGGCAGCGCCGGCCAGGGTCACCAGCTGCATGCGGTCGAGCGTGATGGGAGGCGCGTCGAACCACCGCGCATCGATGCGTTGAAGCTCACCGCGGCTGCGCAGCCGCTCGACGGCCTGATCGAGCTCGGCCAGCAAGGCCGGGTTGCGGCGGTGCACCGCGATGGCGATATCCAGCACGGCGAAGGGCGCTGTGGCCATCGAGATGCCGCTGATCTTCATGTCGCGCAGGAACGCCTGCGTGGCCTCGGCGTTCCCGGCGAAGGCATCGATCTGCCCGAGCTGCACGCGCCTCAGACCGTCGACCGCGTCCTGCACGATGGTCAGGCGCACGCCTGGGTTGCGGCTCTGGAAGTGCTGCCGCGGGTAACCGCCCGCCGTCACCGCGATGCTCAATTCGTCGACGCGAGACGCCGCGACGCGTGCCGCCGAGGCGTCGCGGGCGAACAGCCCGAAGCCACTGCGACCCACGGTCTGCGTGAAGCCGAAATGCCGCGCGCGCTCGTCCGTGCTGGCCACGGGCGGCAGCACGTCTCCGTCGCCCCGCAGGACGGCCGCCTGGGCTTCGACCCAATCTCCCAGGCGCAAGTCCAGCGGCCGCTTCAGTTCCTGCGCGAGCGCGATGAACAGGTCGACGTGGGCGCCCGCCGGTTGCCCCTTGTCGAGAAAGCTGAACGGCGGCAGGCTCCGATCCGCGTGGACGATCAGCGGCGGGCCCGGGTCCTGCGGTGCGGTACTCGCCATGCGCGGCGCTGCCGTGGCGCCCAGGGCGAACAGGCCGGTCATCGCGGTTCGGCGGTTTGGATGGGACAAGAAGATCGCCTGCCTTAGCGGGAGTGCCAAGGGTACAGGTGGTTTTCACGGGGCCGATCGACCAGGGCCAAACAGCTCCGTGCAGTTTGCGCCCCCAATGGGCCGCGTGACGCCGCGCAGCGCTGTCAGAACAGGGGGCGCCCTGGGCTGGTCACCTTGCGACGCAGGCAACGCGCCAACGCTGCCTGCACCGCCGGCCTGTCGATCGGCAGGTTCAGGCGCTTCCGATTGTGGGGTTCGACCGGCAGGTTTGCGTCGACTTGAGCCGACCGCGCGCGTTCAGAGGCGTCGTTCACCTGCGCACTCCTGCAAACGTCCACTGTCGGTACGAGGTGCCTACTGGCAGTCCCGGCCATGACCTGAAGGTCACGAACGACCGGTATGGAACATCCCGTTGCCGGTGAAGCGGGCCGCGAGTGCGCTTTGCCAACCACGATTTGCGCGATTTCACTCCCTATAACGACCTGACTTGCCCACCGCTGCTTTGAAGTATCCAATGTGCTGCACGCGAGAGCGACGCGGTCATCGGCAGCGCGCAACTCCGCCGCGGAGGAGGCCTCATGACCAATGGCTCGGACATCGTGATCGTCGGTGCCGGTTCCGCTGGCTGCGTGCTGGCCGCCCGCCTGTCGGAAGACCCGCACTGCCGGGTCACGCTGATCGAGGCCGGTGGAGACGGCGACTCCAGCGTGGTGCGCCAGCCGAGCCAGTGGCCGCTGCTTTGGGACCGCGACGAGAATTGGGGCTACGCGACGACCATGCAGAGCGGCTACGCGCTGCGAAGCATCCCTTGCCCGCGTGGCAAGGGCCTGGGAGGGACGAGCGCCATCAACGCCATGATCGTCATCCGCGGCGACCCGCACGACTTCGACCACTGGCGCGATCTGGGCAACCCTGGTTGGGGCTGGCGCGACGTGCTGCCCTACTTCCTGCGCTGCGAGGACCATGTACTCGGCCCCTCGGCTTTGCACGGAGCGGCCGGGCCTCTCGCGGTAACGGCGCCGATGACACCGAACCCGATGGCGCATGCATTCATCGATGCCGCCGTGGCTTGTGGACATCGTCGTAATCGCGATTTCAACGGCGAGTACCGCGACGGGTCCGGCCTGTACCACCTGTCGGTGCGCAACGGTACTCGTTGCAGCACTGCAGCCGCCTATCTGCGGCCGGCGATGGCGCGCCCGAATCTGCAGGTGATCACCCGAGCGCGGGCTCTGCGTGTCGTTCTCGACGGCGACCGCGCAGTCGGTGTCGACATTTTCGAAGGCGGGCGGGCACGACGCATCGAGGCTATGCAAGAGGTCCTGGTGTGCGCCGGCACGATCGACTCCCCGAAGCTGCTGATGCTGTCCGGGATCGGTGACCCGGTGGCGCTGCAGTCGCACGGCGTCAGCATCAAGCATGTGCTGCCGGCTGTCGGTCGTCACCTTTGTGACCACCCGACTTCCTCTCTGGTGCTGGCACTGAGGGCGCCTGAGCCCGCTCACCCTGGCAGCAACTTGGCTGAAGCCGGACTGTTCATGAAGAGCGCGCGATCGAGCGGCGAGTACACAACCGACCTTCAGTTCTTGGTCGTACCGCAAGCGCCGGTTGTGACCGCAGCTCGCGGGCAGGCTCCGGCCATGGCCATTGCCGTTCAAGTATTGCGCCCGCTCAGCCGGGGCAGCGTCGCCCTGCGTTCGGTCGACCCGCTAGACCCTCCGCTGATCGATCCGGGCTACATGACGGACCCCGAAGACCTCGCGCTGCAGATCGAGGGCCTGCGCGAGGCAAGGCGAATCGCAGCAGCCGAGCCGCTCGCCCGCCATCTGGACGGCGAACTGGCACCCGGTCCAGCCGCGGCGACGGATGCCCATCTGGAACGCCACATACGCAACACCGGAGTTTGTATCTATCACCCGGTAGGGACCTGTCGGATGGGGCCAGGCGAGGATGCCGTGGTGAATGCGGAGTTGCGGGTGCACGGGCTGCGCGGCTTGCGCGTGGTCGACGCCTCGGTGATGCCGCAGATTACTTCGGGAAACACAAACCTGCCCGTCATCATGATCGCGGAAAGGGCGGCCGACCTCATTCGGCGTGTCTTGTGAGCACACATGGGCAGCGCGAGCAGGCGTGGGTGCACGGGCAACGGGATCAGACAGACCCAACGGCCCTATGCACGGCGACGCATCAAGAGTCGGGACACACAGGAGAAGTGGCGTGGCCAAGCGCTGGATGATCTATGGAGCCACAGGCTACACGGGCGCGTTGATCGCGCAGGAGTGTGCGCGCCGCGGTCTTCAGCCTGTCCTCGCAGGGCGCGACGCCGTCGGTTTGCGGTTGCTTGCGGAGCCTCTTCACCTGCAGCACGTTGTGGTGGCACTGGACAACGCGACGGACCTGAAGCAGGCCTTGAAGGGATTCGTGGCCGTGCTGCATTGCGCAGGGCCGTTCTCGCAGACATCCGCACCCATGCGCGAGGCCTGCATCGCTGCCGGCACGCACTACCTTGACATCACTGGCGAAATCGACGTGTTCGTGGCTGCGCACGACGATGCTGAACGGGCACGCGCGGCAGGTGTGTTGCTGTGCCCGGGCGTGGGCTTCGACGTTGTGCCGACAGACTGTGTATCGGTCAGTCTCAAGGCGGCGCTGCCGGATGCGACCCACCTGAGCCTGATGTTTTCTGGTGTGGACCACCTGAGCGCGGGCACGACCGTCACCTCCATGGAGGCGATATTCCGAGGCACCGCCCGGGTCAGGGAGGACGGGCGGATCATCGACATTCCCTTCGGTGACAGGAGCCGGATGTTCGACTTCGGGAGCGGGCCCGAGCGCAGCTTCGTCATCCCCTGGGGCGATGTGGCCACAGCCGGTTACTCCACCGGCATCGACAACATCGAGGTCCACATTCCGAGGGCATCGGCCAGCGCCCGCGCCATCCGTGCGCTGGTCCCATGGCGCCGGCTGATGGCCGGTCCCATGGCGCGGCGCGTCGCTCATCCGCTGCTGCGTCGGCTGGCGGGCGGGCCTTCGCCGGTGCGGCGGGCCCGGGAGCTGGCCCGCGTGTGGGGCGAGGCGCGCAATGCAGCAGGGGCAGTGAAGCGAGCGGGGCTGCAAACGTTGAACGGCTACAGCCTGACCATCCTGACCGCCGTGCTGGCGGTAGAGCATGTTCTTCGGCACGAAGTACCGGCAGGGTATCTCACACCTACGCAGCTCATGGGGCCTGACTGCCTAGAGCACATCGAAGGCGCTGGGAAGGTCGTGCTGATCTAACCGGTTTCGTCGTGACACGCACCGCGAATGACCGGTCTGCTTGGCATCGGAATCACCATTTCGGCCAGAAGCAGTCCTGCACCATCGGCGACATAGCCGTCACGCGACTGCGGTGCAAGAACTCAGGCCCGAGGCGCTTTGGCCAGCGCGGCGTGCCGCTGCAGACCAACCATGCCCAGCAGCGCCAGGGCGACCAGCGCCAGGCTGCCAGGCTCGGGAACGCTGTTGCGAAAGCCCAATTGGAAGCTCGCCACGGACTGCAGCAGCACCGCTTCGTTCGCCGAGAGGCCGAGGTCGCGCGCGGCGCGCTCTCCGGTGCCGAACATCGCCGGGTCCAGACCCGTGATGGAACCGAAGTTCGTCAGCGCACTGAGGTAGGAACCGGCGACGCTGGCGTGCGTGCCGTCGTTGAACCAGAGGTCGATCAGCTCATCGGTCAGCGCATCCGCCGCATACATGTTGCGGGTCGCGAGTCCGGACTGCACAGCGGTCAGGAAAGCCTGGCCCACGGGAATGATCCCCTTGATACCCGAGGTGCCGTCGTCGTCTGCAAAGTTGGCGACGTCCGTCATGGCGGAGGTCATCTCGGAAGTCATGGCCTCGAGCGTGGCGAAGTAGCTCGGCACGGGCCTGGTGGTGTCGTAGGTGGCGTTCCCGGTGACGCCGTTGATGGTGGTGGCGCCCGGTGCGTTGATCAGATTGGGGCGGGCCCAGGTCTGCTGCAGGTAGATCTCGGTTTCCGCTCTGAAGTTCGTGTTGTTCGGAATCGTGCGCAGCGTGTTGTTGGCACACGATCCGGAGCCCTCCGCATCCGTCGGCGTCCCGCCCGCTGCAACGCAGGCGGCCTCGTTGGCGTACTGGCCACCAGGGCCACCCACGTTGTTCCCCGTGCCGCCGAGGTAGTACATGTTGCGCTCTCGGTACTGGGTGTCGTTGGTGCGGTTGTTCATGACCCCGGGTTGAATCGGCCGGCCCGTGTGGACCCAGTCCTCGATCAGGTCGACATAGGCCCGAATCGAACGGGAAGTTGGAGCCTAGTGGGAGACCGTCGACGGTCTGCGGCCCGAGGGCCTCGTCACTCTGCTCCTGCAACACCATCTTGTCCCACGACTGGCTGCTGATGTTGCCGCGCAGGTCCCAATTGGTGGCGTTGGCGGTGTTGAGGAAGTGGCCGCGCAGGGTGGCTGCGTTACGGGTGGACAAGGCCACGTCGTAGTCCAGGCCAGCCTGCACCGTGAGTTGCTTGAAGATGCCGGCCACGCCACCCCAGGTGTTGGTCTGCGTGTGCGGCGAGTACGAGTTGCCTTGACTGCCCGCGCCCGCGTTGCCCGGAGCGATGAGCATGGGCACGGGGTAGGAGTTGGTACCAGTCACATCGCTGAACTTGGGCGTGGCGGAGGTCGAGGTGTTGACCAACGGGCCCTGGGGCTTGGTCAGATCACGCACATTCGCCGCGTTGTAGGTCAGCACCGGGTCCAGACGGCCAAACGTGTAGCTGTTGCCGACGAAGAGGATGGAAATAGGGGCGGCCGTCGCTGGCAGTGCGGCAGTGACGGCAAGAGTTAGGGCGGCGAGGCGCTTCATGGGGTTGGACTCCGAGAACCGATGTTGTGTTTGAAGCGCGATCAAGGCTGTCAGCGAAACCACGGCGGCGACTCGACTGTCGATGGCAGCCACACCGAGTCAGGCTTCAGTGCACCCCTGAAAGCGCGGAACTGGATACTGGCGAGACGATGTCACATCCTGTAACGACCGGGGTGCGCCTTGCCGATGTTGCAGGGTTCCTCCTGCCGCCTACCTGTGGGGGGCAACGGGCGCGCTGTGGCAGTCGGCTAGCGTGAAACGACCGCTTCCGGGTGTCGAATCCGGCCCAGCAGGTGTCGCCGATGGGTCGAACTCGGGCCGTCGGTGGCTGCGGTTGCAGACATTCACGCTTGCCACATTGACGGTGAGCGTCGCATGACCGGTTCCGAGCGCAGACCTACCTGTCGATGCGTCCGACTACGAATGACCGGTCTTTAAGGTCGCCGACATTGGCGCGCCGACCGCGACCGTCAGCAATCAGTCTGAACCGGAAGCAGCGCGGTCCCAACTCAGGGCCGTCTGTTCAGAGCTTCCCTGACGAACTCACCGAATGCCCTGACCTTGGCCGAGTGCTGCCTTTGCGCCGGGCTGATCAGGTGCATGGGCAGCGGCGGTGTTTGCCAGTCGGGCATCAAGGTGACCAGCTCGCCGGATGCCAACTCGGCCTCGAACAGCCAGTCCGGTGAATAGCCGATGCCGCGCCCGGCCAGCACCGCGGCGCGGATCACCTCGCTGCTGTTGGTCTGCAGGCGACCCTTCACGCGCACCGCGCGCTCGGTGCCGGGCCGCTCGCTGGCGCCCGGGCCGGCGATGAAGGTCCACTGGTCGCGCGTGGCGAGTTCGGTGTAGACAAGGCAGTCGTGTGCGGCCAGATCGTCTGGATGCCGCGGCGGCTTCGGCCCCTTGCGCTGCAGCCGGCGCACGAGGTCGCGGTGCGCCACCAATCGCCGCTGCGTGGTGCCGATGCGCTGTGCGACGAGGCTGCTGTCGGCGAGGTTGCCGACCCGCACCGCCACATCCAGCCCCTGCTCGACCAGGTCGACGAAGCCGTCGGCCAGGCGCAGGTCGATGCGCACGTCGGGGTGACGGTCGAGGAATTCGTGCACCACGGGCAGCAACTTCAGACGCCCGAACCCCACCGAGGCCGCCACCCGCAGCCAACCGCTGAGCCGCTGCTGGCCCGCGCGCAGGGCCGACTCCGCTTCGGCCACCTCGGCCACCAGGCGCCGCGCCTGCTCGAAGTAGCGCTCGCCTTCCTCCGTCAGGCCCAGCGATCGTGTCGTGCGCCCCAGCAGCCGCGCACCCAGCGCCCGCTCCAGCGCAGCCACCTGCTTGCTCACAGCGCTCTGCGTCGCGCCCATCTCGCGCGCCACGGCCGAGAAGCTGCCCGCCTCGACGACGCGAACAAAGGTCTGCATGGCGGTGAGACGGTCCATAGGCGCACTTTCAGTCCGGACTGGAATGAATGTTAGGCGCTTCGCCGGGCTACCGGAAGCTTCGGGAAGCAATCAGAGTTCGCTCCATAGCAACCCGTTCACCCCAGGAGCCCCGCATGAATGCACCCGTCGTCCTCGTCACCGGCGCCCTCACGGGCATCGGCCGCGCTACCGCGCTGGCGTTTGCCCGCCAGGGCGCGCGAATCGTCGTCAGCGGCCGGCGCGAAGAAGCCGGCGTCGCCCTGGCCGCCGAGCTGCGTGCCCTCGGGGCCCAGGCCGAGTTCCTGCGCGCCGACGTGCGCATCGAGGGCGAGGTGCGCAGCCTCGTCGAGCAGACCGTCGAGCGCTTCGGTCGCCTGGACATGGCCGTCAACAACGCCGGCACCGAAGGCCAGCTCGGGCCCATCACCGGCCAGAGCGTCGACAACTACACCGCCACCTTCGAGACCAACGTGCTCGGTACGCTGCTGGCGCTCAAGCACGAGATGCGCGTGATGCTCAAGCAGGGCTCGGGCGCCATCGTCAACCTCTCGTCGGTGGCCGGCCAGGTGGGCATTGCCGGCGCCTCGGTGTACGCCGCCAGCAAGCACGCGGTCGAGGGCCTGACCAAGAGCGCGGCGCTCGAAGGCGCCGCTGCCGGCGTGCGCGTGAACGCCGTTGCGCCTGGGCCGGTGGCCACTGAGATGCTCGACCGCTTCACCGGCGGCGACGAAGCCGCCAAGGCCGGCCTCCTGGCCTCCATCCCGGCGCGCCGGGCGGCCACGCCCGACGAGATCGCACAGACCGTCGTCTTCCTCGCCAGCGACGCGGCGCGCTACCTCACGGGGCAGAGCGTCACCGTCGATGGCGGCTACACCGCGCAGTAACTCCTGCACCACTCATCCGACTCAAGGAACACACGCCATGAACACGATCCAAGTCCCGACCCGCGACCAAGTCAGTCCCGCCAACCAGGCCCTCTTCGACCAGCTGAAGAAGGGCCTGGGCATGGTGCCCAACCTGTACGCCACGCTGGCGCTGTCCGAACACGCGCTGGGCAACTACCTGGCCTTCCAGAACACCAAGAGCAGCATCACCGGCAAGGCCCGCGAGGTGGTGAACCTGGTGGTCAGCCAGGTCAACGGCTGCCAGTACTGCCTGGCGGCGCACACCGTCATCGGCGGCATGGTGGGCTTCAAGCCCGAGCAGATCATCGAGATCCGCCGCGGCGGCGCCAGCTTCAACGCCAGGCTGGACGCGCTGACCAAGCTCGTCAAGAGCATCGCCACCGAGCGCGGCCACGCCGACCCGGCGCTGCTGCAGGCCTTCTTCGACGCCGGCTGGACGCCCGAGAACCTGGTCGACGTCATCGTCGTGATCGGCGACAAGACGGTCACCAACTACCTGCACGCCACGACGCAGGTGCCGGTGGACTTCCCTGCCGCCCCGGCCCTTTGACACCCACGGCCCCACGAGGACCAGCGATGAACACCGCCACCCTGCCCATGCCGGCCCCCGCGCCTGCCGAGACCACGCGGCTGGCCGCGGGCATCGCCGTCGGTCTGCTCGCTGCCAGCATCGGCGCGCTGTACACGGTCTACGCGCGCTGGGGCATTGCGCATGGGCTGCACGCCAGCGACCTGACGGCCCTGCGCTTCGGCGTCGCGGGCCTGCTGATGCTGCCGCTGCTGCTGCACACGCTGCGCCGGCAGCGCGAGCTGCTGCTCGACCGCTGGCGCCTGTGGCTGGCCGTGGCCACGCTGGCCGGCACGCCTTTCGGCCTTCTGATGTTCGGCGCACTGCAGTTCGCGCCTTCCAGCCATGCGGCCGTGTTCCCGTTCGCGGCCATGAGCGTGGCGGGCCTCGTGTTGTCGGCGCTGGTGCTGGGCGACCGGTTCACGCCGCGCAAGGGCCTCGGCATCGGCGTCGTGCTGGCCGGGCTGGTGCTGCTGAGCGGCGTCGACGCGGCATCGTTCAGCGGCCGGGCGCTCATGGGCGACGCGATGTTCGTCGCCGCTGGCACGCTGTGGGCGGGCTTCGGCATCCTGCTGCGCCGACATCGGCTGGACCCACTGCTGGCGACGGCCGTGATCTCGGTGTCGGCGCTGCTCACTTACGTGCCGGTGTACCTGGCCCTGGAGGGCACCGCCCGCCTGGCCGCCGCGAGCGCCACGGTGCTGTGGACCGAGGTGCTGGTGCAAGGCGCCGTCGCCGGCGCCGGCACGCTCTTCACCTACGCGACCATGGTGCGCCTGCTCGGGCCGGCGCGTGCCGCCGTCTTCCCGGCTCTGGCGCCTGGGCTGGCGGCATTGATGGCTTGGCCGGTGCTCGGCCACGTGCCCACCGGCGCCGAGACTGCAGGCCTTGTCGTCGTGATGGCGGGTCTGATCATCGCCGTCACCACCGCTTCCAGGAGAACCGCATGAACCGCATCGCCGTCGTGATCTATTCGAAGCTCGAAGGGGCTGGCAAGTCGGCCGTATACCGGGCAATGATGTTCGTCGACGAACTGCGCCGCGGCGGCGACGACGTGACACTCGTTTTCGACGGCGCTGGCACCACCGCGCTCGCCGAGATGCTCGTGCCGGGCAGTGATCTGCACCACACCTGGAGCAAGGCCGCCCCGGCGCTGCGCGGCGCCTGCCGCTACTGTGCCAAGAGCTACGGCGTGCTCGATGCGTTGGAAGCCGCGCAGGTGCCGATGCTGGGCGACGACCGCGGCCACGCCAGCCTGAGGCAGCTGTTGCTCGAAGGGCGGCAAATCATCACGTTCTGAGTGGCTGCCCTTTGGCAAGGAGCGGAACCGTGTTCCCGAACATGCCCTTCCGCGTTGGGCGGATGATGGGCGTCGCACGCGAGGCTTCGGCTTTGCTGCGGATCTGCCAACCCGCTTGTCTCGTCTGCCCATCACCCATCCGCGATCAAACCATGCGCGCTGTTGCCTCGAGGCTTGCCCCCTTCGCCTTCGCTCTCCTAGCCGCCGCCGGTCTGGCGGGCTGTGCTAGCACCGCATCCGCCCCAGCAGGGATTCAAGGCTCGGTGACGCTGCCGCTGCAGACCGCGTGGTTCGAAGGTCGAAAGGTGCGCTACGTCACCACGGACGTGTCCGACGCCGACGTCGCCCGCGCCAAGGGCGCCAACTTCGTGCCGCGCCTGCGCGACCTCGTCGTCGCCCCCGGAAACCCGCTGCGCGGCATGCCGGTTGAGCGCGTCTATTCGATAGAAGGGTATGTGCAGCCCACGGTGTTTCCCAGCGTGCCCAGTCCGGTCGGTGCAGGCAGCACCAGCCGCGCGTACAGCCCGCTGTGGCGCATGGTGAAAGTGGTGTGGCAACCCGGCCGCACACCGCGCGAACTGCGCTCGGAGGAGTCAGTGCTCGACGCCGAGGAGCGGGGCGACGTGAAACTCGTGCTCACCGAGGTGATCCTGAACTGCCCGGTGGTAGGTCTGGATGGTGAACTGTCGCTGACGGGCGCGCGGGTGGAACCGACGCCGGCTTGGCGCTGACCCTGCGCCTTGCCATGTGGGCGCTAAGCTGTTTGCGCTGCGGCCGTCCCTAGGTAGTGGGTCTGTGGCTCCACAGGTGCAGGCGTAATGTGATAAGCCCAACTCAGACCAATGACCAACTTCAACATCCAGCAAGCCATGCATATTGAAACAGCACAGACCCAAGACCGAGATGCGCTTCTTGGAATCGCAGTGCGCACCGGGCTGTTCACGCCCGAGGAGGCAGAGGGTTTGCTGGGCGGAGTGCTCGACGAGCTCGCTTCAGACAGTCTTCCACCGGGACACCAAGCCGCGGCATGTCGCCTTCGAGCCGGCGGCACCTTAATCGGGTGGACCTACTTTGCCCCAGATCAACATGCAGAAGGTGTCTGGAATCTGTGGTGGATCGGAGTGGATCCTGATCATCACGGACATGGAGCGGGCCTGCACCTGTTGCGCCACGCCGAGAAGATTGTCTCGTCAAAGGGCGGGCGGGTACTGGTTATCGAGACAAGCGACGCACCTGCACTGGCGAAGGCCCGGCGGTTCTACGAGGCACAGGGATACCGAGAATGTGGTCGGATTCCTGACTTCTACTCCGAAGGCGAATCGAAGGTCATCTTTGCCCGCCGGCCGCGCGAGGATTGAACTCGCGCTGACACCACACACAGTCAGGCCGCGTGCGTGTTCCACAGGAGTCGTCGGTCGATTGATCGCTCAGACGCCGCCTTCGCACGCACAGGCTGAACCGAAAGTGTCGAAGCGGATGCTGGAGATCGACAGACGGCTTCGCAGCGGTTGCGGTCGGTGGCGGCGGGAGCCTCGATGCACGGTGTGCGCCGCGTAGCGGTCATCCGCCCTGCGCCGATCCGCCAAATGAGGTGACCGCTCTCGTGCCTGCAGCCGACATTGAGCGCGCCGAGGCCTGTCGAGGCTGATCGAACGACCGCTTTCGCTGTCGGTGACCTGGAGGTTTGGACCCGGAGCGGTCGGCCGGATCGCCAAACTCATTGCCCGGAACGAGACGCCAGACATGGCCTTCGTGCGCAAGCAATCTGGTCGCGGATCGGTCGGTGATGCTCGCACCGCCCTGGCCCCAGCCCACAGAGTCCCAGACCTGTCCGGACAACTGCTCGCCGGCGTTAAGTGCCTCAGCCTTCAGCCCCGGCGTCCGAAGCATCTGGAACGTGGTGCAAACGGCAGCGGAGAGTACCGGCTGGCCCGGCTGGTACTGAACTGGCTGACTCGACTCCAGAGAGGGCATCTGTCTCAGACCGAAACGACGACGGCATGGCAGTTGGCGGTGTTCAGGCGCTCCGCACGATCGTAGGTATCAGCGCGTCTCGCACGACGAGCAGCTGTGCTGCCGGCCGCCGCTCTCGAGAGCGGCAAGCGCGCGCACCGCGCCGCGCCGCGCCTCAATGCAGCGTGACGACGATGGGCTCGCCGTGGGTAATGATCATCGTGTGCTCGTACTGAGCCGACAGATTTCCGCGCGCTCCGACCAGAGTCCACCCGTCAGTCTTCTCGGTCACGATCCGGCTCTTCGTGGAGAGGAATGGCTCGATGGTGATCACCATGCCTTCATGCAGGACGCGGGCATCCGACGGATCGTAGTAGCCAGGGATGTGCTCCGGCGCCTCATGAAGCGAGCGGCCGACGCCGTGACTGCCGAGGTTCTCGATGATCTTGAATCCGTAGGCCCTGGCAGTTCGCTCGATCGCAGCGCCGATGCCGTTCAGCGGCTGCCCGGCGCGGGCCTGCTTCATCGCGTGCTCCAACGCCATGCGCGTTGCGTGACACAGACGCGTCTTCTGCGGATTGGTCGGTGGCACGACATTCGTGCCACCCGTGTCGGCGAAGTAGCCACCGAGCTCAGCCGAGACATCGACGTTCAACACGTCGCCAGCTCGAATCACGCGATCACCGGGGACACCGTGAGCGGCCTCTTCGTTGACGCTGATGCATGTTGCGCCGGGAAAGTTGTAGGCAAGCTGGGGTGCTGAGCGTGCGCCGTGTCGCTCGAGCAAATTCGCGCCAAGGGCATCCAACTCATGCGTTGTCATGCCGGGCTCGGCCGAGTCGAGCATTTCATGGAGTACGTAAGAAACGATCCTGCCGATGCGCTTGAGCGCGACGACGTCATCCTGGGTCCCGATGGTCATACAACTTCCTGTGCAAAGCCCAACGCTACCCGAGAACGCGGCGCGGCCGAAGGCCCGGTGTCACCCGCATGGCGTTACCCGGGCTCACGACGACCTCAGTGGGCCGCCGGCGCTTCGCCCTGCGCCGTCGTCGCCTGCGACGGACCCTTGCGCCCGCGCGCCTGCATCGGATAGGCGCCCGGCGAAAGCTCCCTGGCCGTCAACCCCGTCTCGGCGTTGACGATGATCTCGCCGTTGCGCACCGCTTCCGCGAGTTCGGCCTTGACCTCGGCGCGGGTCTTGCCCGCCACCGCCGGTTTCGCCGGGTAGCGGGCGGGGTACATCTCGTTGAGCTTCAGTCCCGAGTGGCCGTTGCCGACGATGTCGCCCGTGCGCTGCGCCTCGGCCAGCTCGGCGCGCACCTGCGCGCGCGTCTTGCCCGGCGGGACCGGCTTCGCCGGGTACCTGCCAGGGTACATATCGTTGAGCTTCTGGCCGGTCTCGCCGTTGGCGACGATCTCCCCGGTACGGATGGCCTCGGCCAGCTCGGCCTTGACCTGCTCGCGCGTGAGGGCCCCTTGGGACAGCGCGCCGCCTGCGGCAGTGGCGAGCGCCAGCGCGAGGGCAGTCTTGCGGATCGTGGTCATGTTGCGTCCTTCATGGATGGGTGAATAGCG
This sequence comes from Rubrivivax soli, assembly GCF_049810355.1. Lineage (GTDB taxonomy): Bacteria > Pseudomonadota > Gammaproteobacteria > Burkholderiales > Burkholderiaceae_C > Rubrivivax. The sequence goes on along the minus strand of NZ_CP187368.1, from coordinate 5,821,188 downwards.
GATCTACAGACCCGGTTTGCGTCAGTGGCCTGTGATGTCCACTGTGTTGCTCAACACCGCAAGGCGCGTCAGGGGATGGGCCAAGCTCGTTGCTGGCCTTTGGGCCGAGATCGCGCCTGTGCCATGGGCAGGCTGTGCGATCGGGCGCGGCAACTACTGTTGATCAGGCGATGTTGCTGTCGCCTTCGACATTCGAGGATCAACGCCATGCACACCGATCGGCCCCTTGTCACCAAAGGCGCGCGGTTCGAACTGCGCTACCGCGGCCTGTTCAACCCGGGTCGCGGCTACACCTTCCCGTGCGATGCCCAGGGTCGCGTCGAACTGGATCGACTCAGCGAAAGCGCGCGCGTCAACTACCTGTTCGCGCGCGCAACGGTGGGCATCGAACTCGCGGCACCGGTGGTGCTCGTGGTTCAGTGAGCAGTGATGGTCGTGGATGTCTCAGCGGGCCTGGCCACTGCTGGCAACGGGTCACGGATCGTTCCGCCGCTCGCCGAAGCGGCTTCGCACGACAGGCGCTTCATCACACTGCTCAATGGCTTTCGAAGCAGCGGCGGCCTGCACAGGCTTGCGATGACGCAGGCCATCCGCCGGCATGCTTGGAGCGCCGAGGTCATCGACGCCTTGCCCGCGCGCGTCGCCGGGCGCGGGGTGCTCGGCATCACGTGGAATCACGAAACCTGGGTACCGGACTTCCAATTCGATGGGCGCGGCACGACCAAACAGCCGGTTGCGGCGGTCCTTCTCGAACTGGTGCCGAGCCACGATCCCTGGGACCTCGCGACCTGGTGGGTCGCCCCTTCCACCTGGTTGCAGCACGCTCGCCCGATCGACCTGCTCGAGATGGCTCCAGATCGGGTGTTCGCCGCAGCGCGCGCAGACCGATACATCGCACGCGGGGGCTGACCGTCTCACGAAGCAACACCGCCGTGACGCGCAGAGCGGATCGCGCCATGCTCCTCACGGCCCACATTCACTGTTGTTGATCAGGCGCTACGCCAGAACGATTCGCTGCGCTCTTTCGATGTTCGCGGCCAGTTCTTCGCGCGTTTGGTGTTGCAGCGCCCTCCAGGCCGGCTGCCCAGGGGCCGTGCGCCAGGACTCGCTGAGGGGGCTGTTGTCGACCGTGTCGAAGCCGAACTGGTCGAACAGGCGGGTGACCAGTTCAACCGCCTCCGGATAGTTGCTGGAGGTCGGCAGGGCCAGTCGACGTGGGTCATGTGCCGGCGAGCCGGCGGTCGTGATCCGAGGAGCCTGGATGTGGGTGAAGGCCTGCACCACCTTGGAGGCGGGAAGTTGCTGCTGGCGCAGCTCAAGTACCGTCTGCTGACCAGAGTCGATCGTCGGGTAATGGCCGTCGCGCCAGATCATGTAGTTGTTGGTGTCGAGGACGATCTTGCCCGCGAGTTCCTCGACCGGCATGTCGTTGACCAGTTTGAGCGGTACCGCGATGACGACGAACTCGCCGGCAGCCCCGGCGTCTGCAGCCGTCGCCGCGCGCGCGGAGGGGCCCAGGTCGGCAACGAGCGCCCTCAGCGTCTCGGGCCCGCGTGAGTTGGCGACGACGACCTTGTAGCCCGCCCTGATCGCAGCGCGCGCGATCTGGCTGCCGATCTCACCCGCGCCGATGATGCCGATGTTCGTCACGCCGCTCTCACCAGTTCTTCACTCTTCGCCCAGAGCTGCCTGGCGCGTCCGGCGTCGAGCGCATAGGACCTGACGCCGTCTGCGAACGGGTTCGGCACGTCGTTGACCGGCGCCACCGCGCAGTCTTCGAGGTAGCGGCCGCCGATCTCCTCACCGTCGGCCACGACGGCTGCCCAGACCGAGGTCGCCGCGGCCTGCTCTACATCCTTCAGCTCGCCGGGTGGCAGCCCCGCGTCGGCGCGAGCCTTTCCAACGGTCTCGAACAGGCCCTGCAACTGCTCTGCCGAAAAGTTGCGCGGCAGTTCGGTCAGGCTGTTTCCTGGCATCACCGCAGCGGCCCGGATGCCACGATGCCGATGGCGCCTGTCGAACTCCACGGCAGTCAAGGTCTCGGCCGTCTTGGATCGGCCGTAGGCGACGAACGGGTCGTAGGCCTGCTGCGCGAAGTTCGGGTCGTCGAGATCCACGTCAGCGACCCGATGCGCTTGAGACGACAACATCACCAGACGTCCGCCGTCGGAGAGCAGCGGCTCGACGAGATTGAGCCAGGCGAAGTGGCCCAGATGGTTCGTTGCGAACTGGACTTCGAAGCCATCGACCGTTCGACCGAAGGGCGTCGCCATCACGCCCGCGTTGGCGATGATCGCCTCGAACAAGCCGCCGTCGGCAAGCAGCTCATGGGCGCTGGCGCGCACGCTGCTCAGCGATGCCAGATCGAGTTCACGCAATTCGAAGCTGCCGCCAGACGCTGCGGCGGCACTCTGCACCGATGCGCTGGCTGCCTTGCCCTTGGCGAGGTCCCTCACCATGCCCACGACACGCGCACCTCGGGCCACGAGTGAACGCGCGGTTTCGACGCCGATGCCCGCGGAGGTGCCCGTGACGAGGAAGCGCTTCCCCTTCAGGTCAAATCCTGCCAGCACGTCGTCGGCGGTCGATCTCGAATCAAATTGCTTGCTCATTCCTCGGTCCTGTGGACGCTGCATGTCGAATGGATCGGTTGCTGACTCGCCATGCTCAGATGGTCAGGCCGCCGGACACGTCGATCACGCCGCCGGTCATGTAGGCCCCGCTCGGGCCGGCCAGGAAGCAGACCAGTGCAGACACTTCCTCGAGCGTTGCGATGCGGCGAATCGTGTGCAGGTTCAAGAGCGCCTCTGGAACAGCACTGCCAAGAGCCTCGGCGGCCATATCGGTCGGCATGATGCCCGGCTGCACCACGTTCACGGTGATGGCTCGGCCGCCCAAGTCCCGTGCCACGCCTTTCGCGTAGCCGACAAGGGCCGCCTTGCTGCCTGCGTAGTCGGCGACTCCGGCAAACGGAACGTGGGTACCCAACAGCGAGCCGATGAAGATGATGCGACCACCGTCGGACAGGACGGGCGCTGCGGCGCGCGTCGTGGCCACCGCACCCATGACGTTGATCTGCCACTGACGGTCGAGATTGACCGTGTCGAGCGCCGGATCGTCCACCGTCTTGCCTTGCACGGCAATGGCTGCGTTGTTGACCAGGATGTCAAGCCGACCGAAGTGCGCGAGCACCTGGCCGACCATGTGCTTGGCTGCCGCCGTGTCCGCCTGATCACTTTGAATGGCCAGCGCCCGGACACCCTTGGCCTTCACCTGCTCGAGCACGGCCTGCGCCTTTGCGGCGGAGGCGAGGTAGGTGATCGCGATGTCGGCACCGAGCTCGGCCAACTGCCCGGCCGTCGCGGCGCCAAGTCCGCGCGAACCGCCGGTGATGAGTGCGACCTTGCCCTTCAAAGGAGACGGCATCATGAACTCCAGAAAGTGAGAACCGGATGGCTGGATTCCCGCGTTCGACAGACGCTGGAACCTCGGAGCCAACTTGTGACACCGTCAGTTTGGAACGCGTGGCGCATCGCCGCAGCGCGACGAAGGCAGGAACTGTTCTAGACCGTTGGGACTACTTCGACGCCTCTCCGCTTGGCGTTGTCGCGAGCTGCAAGCAGCTGGGCCGTCACCACGCTCTGCCGAACTCCGCCTCGACGTCCACCAGCGTACGTGCAACGACATCCTCGTCAGCTGCGCAGTCCTTCTTGGGCACGCTGCACATCCAAGGTGTCGAAGCCTTCCGTGCAGCGCTCCAACACGCCAGCGAGCAACGCCTCGGCATCGCCTCGCCGATCCTGTCTCGACCAGCATCGGGCCAGGCTCGTAGCCGCCCGCAGCTCCCAAGAGAGCGCCTTGGACGATCGAGCCAGATCCAGAGCGCGGACGAACCAAGGCTCCGCTTCTTCCTGCGCCGAGCCTTGGCGCAGCAGCTTCTCGCCGTGCGCTCGGAGCACCTCCGGCGCGCACCAGGGGCACTGGCCCGTCTCGGTGCGGAGCAGGGCCTCGCCGTCGAGCAGTTCGTCACTGACCGTCGCCATCAGTTCGATCTGAAGCAGACCGCAAACCGGATTGCGCCAATCAGGTGCGACCACACCCTCCGCACCATAGCCCTGAACATCCTTGAAAGTCTGACCCCAGGCTTTCCAGAGGCCCAGGCGCCGGTCCGCCGACACGTCGATCAGTGCGTCGGCCTGTCGGCCCAGCTCTACCCAGCGCCCACACCACAACAAGACCGTGCATTGGCAGAACAGGGCGAAGCACAATGACAAGGCATGCTGTACCGACCTTGCGGACTGGACCGCCTTCGCAGCCACCGTGAGCGCCTGCGAAGGAAAACCTCCAACCCACAAGGCTTGTGACAGGGCTGCGTTGATGGCCGCGTCGGGATCGAGCTGATATCGGCCAAGGGCGCCGCGATGGTCGATCTGGCGGATGAGGCTCAGCGCGACATTCGCCTCCCGCCGCGACGACTCCTGCTCACCCATGAGGTGCATCGACCACTGCAGCATGCGCCTGCCCAAGATCGCTGCCTCGGCTTCGGTACCGGGGGGCGTCACGGCTGCGTACTCCCGCGCCAACTCAAGCGCCTCGGCATAGGCGCCGGATCCATTGCGCTCCTGCCACAGCCCCCACAGGGACAAACGCTCGAAGTCGCGGTCGCCCAGTCGGCGGGCGAGGTCGTAGGCTTGTCTGGCTGCCCGGGCCATGTCGGGGCCCGGCCCCCGCGTGTACCAGTAGCACAGGACGAGCGCGTACCACAGGCGCATCAAGTTCGCCCCAGACTGCTCGGCCAGATCGCCCGCTTTGTCGAGCGCCTCCTCGGCCCGCGTCCGGTACTCGTCCATCAACGAGCGCTGGTACCAGACCGAGGCGGTGGCCCCCAGCAACCTCAGGCTCAGGTCCGGATCACGCAGGACGCAGAAACTTGCCTGCACCGCGCGTTGGACGTCGTCCATCCACCGTGCACGCCCCGCATCCCATGCGGCGCCATAGAGCGGCGAGTCGGCTTCCAGGCGTTCGAAGACGCTGCACACGTGATGCGCATGACGGCGGGACGCCGCCACCAGTTCACCCGCGTCGTTGAGCTTTTCGAGGGCATAGGCACGGGTCGTCTCGAGCAGGCGATACCGTGTCATGTCGCCAGCCGTGTCGACCGTCAACAAGGACTTCAGCATCAACTCGTCGAGCGAGTCGCACGGGTCGGCCAAGACGTCGTCCTCGCAGACTGCAACCGCAGAGTCGAAGGAGAACGATCCCGCGAAGATCGACAGGCGCCTTAGTACCGCCCTCTGCTGTTCGGACAGCAGCTCGTAACTCCAATCAAGGGCTGCGCGCAGCGTCTGCTGCCGTGGCAGCGCCGTTCGCAGCCCCTTCGTAAGGAGGGCGAAGCGGTCCTCCAGCCGCTCGGACAGGCCGCGGAGACCCAACTGTGCGACCCGACCCGCAGCAAGCTCAAGCGCCAGCGGGATGCCGTCGAGGCGCCAGCAGATCTCGGTGACGTAAGGCACATCTTCATCGGTGAAGGCAAACCCCGCACCGTTCGCGGCGACACGCCGGGTGAAGAGCTGGACCGCGGCAAACGCGCTGGCCTGCTGTGCCGTCAGTAGTCCCGAAGCGGGCGGAAGTTCCAACGAAGGTAGCCGGATGACCCACTCACCCGTCGCGCGCAGCGGTTCGCGACTGGTCGCCAGAACATGCACGCCCGGTGCCGCAGCCAGGACGACTTCGACCAGTTTGGCGGCGGCCTGCACGACATGCTCGCAGTTGTCGAGCACGATCAAGAGCTGCCGGTCCGCCAGCAGCGCACCCAGGTCGCGCTCGTCCGACACGGGCTGCGATGGATCGACGGCATGGGCCCACACGTTCGCAAGCTGACGCGCATCGGTCAGTGGCGCGAGATCGACGAAGCGCGCGCCGTCCCGATAGCGCGGCGCCAGTTGCGCACCCGCGGCGAGCGCAACTGTCGTCTTGCCGACGCCACCTGCACCGACGACGCTCACGAGCCGGTGCTCTGCGACGATGCGGCCCACGTCGCGGATCGCATCGTCGCGGCCGACCACGTTGACCAGCAATGGTGGGAGGAAGCTGAGCCCCTCGACCCGCTTCGACCACGCCTCGGTAAGGCCGGCGGACGCCACAGGCGAGACGTTCCCGACGAACGAGTAGCCGCGACCCGGGACGTTGACGATGTAGCGCCGAGCGTCCCCGTCGTCGCCCAGCGCTCGCCGCAGCGCCGCGACGTGGACTCGCAGACTGCCTTCGTCGACGACCACCTTCTTCCACACGCCGGCCATCAGTTCGTCTCGGCCGACGACCTTGCCTGCGGCTTCAACCAGGACGATCAGAAGGTCCAAGGCGCGACCGCCCACGCGTACCGGCGCCTCTCCGTCGAGCAGCAAGCGCTGCGTCGGCAGAAGCGTGAAGGCTCCGAATTGCCAGGCTTGCGGCTGTGCCACGCGTACACCCCAAATCGCGAACACGATCCGGTAGTGTCCGACCCCGCGCGCCTGAGTCGGATGACCACGACGTTTGCATGGTCAGAGTCACGGTCCTCTTGTAGAAATGGGCGTCTTCGCACGAGCCAGATTGGTGCGCTGGCAGAGTCACGAAGACTCGCAGGCAGCGCCGCCAGAGCTGCGCTTCGCTGCCGCATCACGGAAGCCACCTGACCGAGACTGAGTTGATGACGGACCAAGGCCGTTCACGTCGATGGTGATGTACTGCTCTTCGGCTCGCCCGGCTGGGACTGCGGCCGACCGCAGCGGCGAATCGGGGCCGAGCAGGCCACGTTGGGCAGCAATCACAGTCGCCTGCGTACGGCTGCGCGCACCCAGCTTGTCGAGGATCGTCCGGGCGTGTGCCTTCACCGTACCCAGCGCGATGTTCAGATGCGACGCAATCAGCTTGTTCGACATGCCGCTGGCGATCAAGCGGAGGATCTGGCTCTCGCGCATCGTCAACGGCGTGCGTGTGAGGCTCTTCGCCACCAGCGCTGCGGCAACTTCGCAGAGGTAAGGCGAGCCGCGGCCCACCGCGCGCACGGCTTGCACCAGTTCGTTCGCTCCGCAGTTGCTCAGCAGATAGCCGCCGATGCCGGCCTGCAGCGCCGTGCGCACGTCGGCCTCGCTGTCGCGCGAGGTGATGACGATGATGCCGGGCGCCTGTCGAACCGCCGCTGAGCGCAGCCTGCCGTGGCGCGCCCACGCCATTCCACTGTCGTAGTCGCAGATCACGACTTCGGCGTCTGGGAAAGAAGAGCTGTCACCGGCCTTGACGACCTCGACGCCGGGAGCTTCCATCAACGCGGCATGGATGCCTGCGGCCATCAGCGGATCGCCATGACGCGCGAGGACACGAAGGGGTTGGAAGAGCGTGGTCATGGCCACCCCCGTCGGTGTCTGTCGCTTTTGGGGAGCTCCCGGGCGAGGTTGCAAAGGGTTCGAACAGTTCGGTACACGTCGTCTCTCCTGTCAACCCACAGCGAATCGAGTCGCCGATGTGTCGTAGGGCCGCCATGGCACCTACGGATCGACATGAATCTAGCGACGCACTTCAGCCAAGTCCTCAAGCGCTGTCAAAGCCGGTTAACCGTGTTCGGTCGTGGCGGCAACCGGATGTGACACCGCTCCGCCCCTGCACCAACTTGATGCAAGGCGATGGCAACGCCGATCGCTGACGACGCCTCGGTAGCCGAGCCGGTCAGAGCTCAGGTCGGACGTGTACCCGCTGCATTCAGAACTTGCCGGGCCAGGCGCTCGATCTCAGCGTCGCTCATGAGCTCGCCGACCGAGAGCGCTTCCCTAAAGGCGGCATCGCCAAGCTGAGCGTGGGCCAGCCGCTGTGCACTCGCCCGTGCGGTGGCCTCGTTGCCCTGTAGCTGAAGGCCAGTGGCGACCACGCGCGCGTTGACATAGCCGATGAAGCGGCCGGCCGCAGCGCCTTCCCCGCCGGCAGCGGCATAGGACGACAAGTGGACCGACACCAAGGTGCGGTGATCAAACTGACGAAACGCCAGCGGAAGCAGTTCGATTAGCGCACGTCGCGCTTTCTCGTGCGAGCGTTGCGCGAGGCAGGCGCCCGCCAGATTCAACAGACCATAGGCGTAGAGATCGCGTCGTCGAGTGGACTTCAACTCTTCGACAAGCGCCTCGCCTTGACGCACGGCGTCGTCAATGTCACCCGCGAGCAGAGTCAGGTCCGCGATCGCAACCGCCGAACGCCAAGCCGCAGCGCCATAGCCCGCGGAGTGGCCGAAGGATTGAGCCCGTCTGTATGCCTTCAGTGCACCAGCCGGGTCACCGCCCGTGTGGAGGAAGTTGGCGCGCGACCAAGCGGCCCAGTGGCGCATGATCGGCGGCGAGGTTTCGGTTGTGCAGGCTTCCATCTCGCGCAACTCCTGCGGCTCGGTGGCCGCGTCTTGATTCAGCCGCGAGGCCACGGCGCCATGGAGCGCGAAGAACAGCTCCCAGTCAGGGCCGTGCTCGCGAAAGAACGGAATCGCCAGTTGCGCATTGGCAACCGCCCTCGCCGGATGCAACCTCCCCCAGAACGCGGCCGAGCCCGTCAGCCAGCGAGCCCGAGTGCGGGGATCGACATCGCTGTTCAACAATGACTCGGTGATTTCCCAGAGATCACGCGAGTCGGCAAAGTGATCGCCGGGCCGCGCCCTGTGAAACGGGTGCATCAGAGCCACTGCCGCTTGCGGCCGCGTCGCCAGCGCCCATCGCATCGCGCTGCGCGCGTTATCGATGTCTGGCTCCAGCGATGCCCCCACCAGATCAAACGGACGGCGACCGCTGTACCGATCTTCGTACCCGCGGCTGAACCGGTTCAGCACAGCGTCAAGGTGGCGGTTGTTGACAAGAGTGGTCTCACCAGCCGCGTCCAGTCGCTCGAGCGCCAGCGCACGAGTGGACTCCAGCAGGCGATAACGCGGGGGTTCTCCCCACAACGCCACGACCAGCGAGCGCTCCACGAGGCTGCCCAGCACGTCCAGCACGGCCCATTCCTCAACCCCGTTGTCCGGGTCCACCGCCACCTGCTGCGCCATGTCGAGTGGAAAGCTCCCGGCGAAGACGCTCAAACGGCGCAGCACCCCGAGCTCGGCGGCATCCAGCAAGGACATGCTCCACTCCAGTGCTGCCCGCAGTGTGCGGTGCCGAAGCGGCGCCTGACGGCGCATGCCAGCCAGCAGGCGCAGCCGCTCGCCCAGCCCTTGCACGATGCCAGCGACGCCCAACACCGGCACGCGGGCCGCCGCGAGCTCGATGGCCAGCGGCAATCCGTCCAGGCGACGGCAGATCTCGATAACGCCCGACACGTTGCCATCGTCGAGCACGAAGTCTCGCTGCCGCGCCCGCGAGCGCCTGACGAAGAGCTCGACAGAGGCCAGGCCCTCGGCCTCGCTGGCCGTCATGGTGGGATCGGGAAGCTCCAAAGGCTCCAGTCGTAGGACGTTCTCATGCGCCAGATTCAGCGGCACCTGGCTGGTGACGAGCAGCCGCACGCCCGGAGCCGCGACCACGATCGCAGTAACCAGGCGCGCCACTTCATCGACAACATGCTCGGCGTTATCCAGGCCGATCAACATGACCAGAGGCGCCAGCGCGACGGTCAGGGCTTGTTCCGCGCCGCCACTGCCGAGCTGAAGGCCCAGCGCCCGCGCCATGGTTTCGGCGACCTGCGCTCCGCCGGAGACCCCTGCAAGCTCCACCCACGCCACACCGTCCGGATGATCGCCACGCTGTGCGTGCAAGAGTTGCTGTGCCAGTTGCGACTTGCCGACGCCACCCGCACCGGTCACGGTGACCAGGCGGTTCCGACTGACCAACGTCGCCAGCAACGCCTTGTCTGCCGCACGCCCCACCAATGGCTCGAACACCGGAGGCAAGTTGGTCGCGCGGGCCCCGTCGGATTGAGGGGCTGGCGGAGCGCTCGGCCCCCCGCCCGCTGGCTGCCCGGCCACGAAGTGATAACCCCTGCCGGGAACCGTGACGATGCTGTCGCGGCCCAACAGTCCGCGCAGCGCACTCACCTGAACGACCAGGTTGTGCTCGATCACCGCCTCGCCCGGCCAGACCTTGTCGAGCAACTCTTCTTTCGTCACCAGGCGGTGCTGGTTCTCCAGAAGAACCGTCAACACATCGAAGGCGCGCGAGCCCAGCGGAACTGGGCGCTTGTCCAACAGGACCTGGCGTTGGCCTGGACGCACCTCCACGTTGCCGAAGATGTAGCCTTTCACAGGTTCGGAGACGAAGGCGGGTGAATGAACCTGCCTTTCGTGTGCGGCTGTGGTTCCAGCTCCGGTGGGCATCAAAGTCCTTGCTCGTCGAGTCACAAGCAATCTAAGCCCGGCTGGCGCACCGGGCGTCGCAAGGACCGTTAATCGTTGTTAAGGCTGGCCCTGAGTGGCTGCCTTCACGGATCGCAGCCAACCGACCATCGTCCAAGAGGCATGGAACACATCCGCACCGAGATCGACATTGCCGCTTCGCCCGCCGCCGTGTGGCACGTCCTGACGGACTTCCCGGCGTACCCGGCATGGAACCCTTTCGTGCGGTCCATCCGTGGGTCGCAAGCACCAGGGTCCCCGCTGCACGTCACGGTGCAGCCGGAGGGAGGCAAGCCCATGTCGTTCAAGCCCCGGCTGCTGATCTTCGAGCCGGGCAAAGAGCTTCGCTGGAAAGGCCGGTTGCTCGCACCGGGCATCTTCGACGGTGAGCACTACTTTGCGCTGAGCGAACCTTCGCCCGGAACGGTCCACTTCGTCCACGGCGAGGTCTTCAGAGGTCTGCTGGTGCCCTTGGTCTTCCGCGGCGCCATGCGGGCGGGAACCGAGCGCGGGTTCGCGGCCATGAACCGAGCGCTCCAGGCGCGCGCCGAGGCGCAGGCCTGACTGCCAACCCCGTCATTCAGCCGGCAGCTTCGCGACCACCTTGATCTCGAAATCGAATCCGTACAGCCAGGTCACGCCGATGCCGGTCAGCGTGGGGTGCGGTGCGGAGCCCCAGTACTCGCCGACGATCGGCCAAACCTTCTCGAAGGTCTGCGCCGGGTCGACGAGGAACACGGTCACGTCGATCACATCGTCGAAGCTGCAGCCGGCGGCCGCGAGGATCGCATTGAGGTTGTCGAAGGCAAGGCGGACCTGCCCCTCCAGCGTTGGCTCGGGCGAGCCGTCCTCGCGGCTGCCGACCTGGCCGGACACGAACAGGAAGCCGTTGGACCGGATCGCTGGCGAATATCGGTTCTTGTCGTACAGCGCCTGGCGGCCGAGAGGGAAGACGACGTCACGCTGAGTCATCGAAGTTCTCCTTGAAGGGTTGAAAGCGGCGTTTCGGTCGTGCGTGATCACAAGCGCCACGCCCAGCGCAACTGCACGAAGTCTTCGCCCGGATTCGGATCGCGGATGCCGGCGTTGGAGAAGTGCTCAAGTCGCAGCGCGATCTCGTGCTGGCGGCGCTCGCCAAAGCGCCAACCCACCGCCACGTGACTGCCGAAGTTGAAGCTCGTGCTGAAGCGCTTGTCGCGGCTGCGGTACAGCGGCAGCAGCAGGTTGGCGCCGACACCGCCTTCGACGAAGCCGCGTTCCCACGCTCGCGGTCGCCAGCGCAACACCGGCGTCAGTGCGAGTTGCGTCACCCACGCGCCGCTGCGTCCACCGTCTTCGAGGTCACTGAGCCAGCGGCCGGCGGACGCTTCCCAGTAGCCGCTCAGGGCGCCTCCAGACGCCAGTTCGCGCTGCCACTGCCAAGGTTGCGTCACGCCTGCGACGACGGCCTGCGCGCCCTCCGCCAAACCCGCCTGCACGAACGCCTGGCGGGCGAGTGGCTCATCGGCCACCGCAATCTGCCACGCTGCTGCCAGCAGGGCCACCACCAGTGTGGCGAGCGCGCGCGCCACGCCGGACGCGGCCACGCGGCCTTGCGCCGGTCGTCGCTTCACACCATCTCCTTGTCGCTGCCGGCGAATCTCATGGCGCGGGCTCTTCAGGCAGGGGCGCGAACTCGGCATCGTCGGCATCGGGCAGCTTCATGCGCCCCGCCTTCCAGTCCGCCGCCGCCTGCGCCAGCCGGTCTTTCGATGAAGAGACGAAGTTCCAGTAGATGAAGCGTTCGCCGACTGGCTCGCCACCGAGGAGCATCACTGCCGAATGCTCGACGGCGCGCACACGCGAGGCAGCCGCGCCGAGCACCAGCATCTTGCCGCCGCCGTAGGTGGCGCCACCGAGTTCCACCGCCCCGCTCGCGATGTACAGCGCTCGCTCGGCGTGGCCGGTGGGAATCTCCGCCGTCGCGCCACGCACCATGTCCAAGTGAGCGTAGAACTGCGGCGAGTGCGTCGCAGTGCATGCCGTCAGGCCCCAGGCGCTGCCGGCGACGAGCTGCCCATGCACCCCCCCGTCTTGCCACTGCGGCAGGTCACCACCCGCATGGTGCGAGAAGCTGGGCGCCACCTCCTCGTGCTCCGTCGGCAGCGCGACCCAGGCCTGGATGCCGTGCAGATGATCGCCCTGCGCCCGCGCGCGCTCGAAGCGCTCGCTGTGCGTGATGCCCCGGCCGGCGGTCATCCAGTTGACCTCGCGCGGGCGGATCGCCTGCTCGTAGCCCAGGCTGTCGCGATGCATCATCTCGCCGGCGAACAGGTAGGTGACGGTGGACAGGCCGATGTGCGGGTGCGGCCGCACATCGACGCTGCGTTCCACGCCGGATGCGAGGTCGAGTGGCCCGATGTGGTCGAAGAAGACGTACGGGCCGATCATGCGGCGCTGCGCGAAGGGCAGCACGCGGCCGACTTCCATACCGCCGCCCAGACTGCGACGTCGCTGCTCGATGACCAGCTCGATCAAGGTCTCTGCCCCTCTTCGGGATCGAACATCGCGATGCCGCCGCGGGCTGTGGTCGCCGGCACCTCGTTCTGAAGGACGTCCCAGTGCTCGGCCAGCTTGCCGTTCTCGATCCGGAAGAGATCGATCACCACCTGCGGTGCGTCGGCCCAGCCGCGAATGCGGCCGTGGATGGCGACCAGATCACCTTCGGCGACGATCAGGCCGGGCTCGTAGTGAACGGCGGGCGAGAGGTCGGCGACGAGCGAGCGCAAGGCTTCTCGACCTTGAGGAATGCTCGGGTTGTGCTGGATGTAGTCCGCCGCGTAGAGGCGCTCCACCGCCGAAGCATCGTGACGCTGGAACAGCGAGGTCATCGCCTCGATCACCAGCGCCTTGTTGCGCTGGGGACGATCGTCGAAGACACGCTCCGCGGGTCGGGTGACCGCGAAGGTGCCGGTCATCCGCATGAACCGGCCGCCAGGCAGCGTCGCGAACGAGTGGATCAGACCCCGGTCGTGGTCCTGCACGTTCGTGACGGTCGCGCCGTCCTTCTCCTGCCAGCTGACGGCGAAGAGGCTGTTGCCGAGCGGTACGACCTGGATGTCGACGGTCTCGACCCGCGCGAAGGGCCCTTCCTTGATCTCGAAGCTCAGCTGCGTCATCGACAGCAGCGTCATCCTGACCTGGAAGTTCGGGTAGGAGACGGTCATCTCCTGGCCAATGGGGAAGCGACTCATCGTCATCACCGCTTCGCTTGCTCGGCGCTGCCGGGCACCGGCGTGTTCAGCAGTTGCTGCTCCCACAGGTACGCGATGCCGCTGCCGGCAGCGTGCTGGATGATCACGTCCACCAGCGCGCCTGCGGTTTCGACGCGTGCCCAGTCGCGCTGCCACTCGGCGGCCAGCGCCAGCCAGGTGATCATGTTCGCGCCGGCCGCGAGCATGCGCTGGATGGCCACCTCGTGTGCCTCCACCGACACGGCGCCGGACGCATCGGTGACCACCGTCACATCCCAGCCTTCGCCGAGGGCCTGGATCGCCGGCATCGCCACGCAGACCTCGGTCCACAGGCCGGCCAGGATGAGCTGCTTGCGGCCGGTCGCCTTGACGACGTCCACCACCTTGCGGTCCTCCCAGGTGTTGATGAAGGTGCGGTCGATGACCTCCTGGCCGGGGAACACGTCGGTGATCTGCGGAAAGATGCGGCCACCGCGATCGGCGACGACGGTCGTCAGGATGGTGGGAACGCCGAAGACCTTGGCGGCCTTCGCCAGCGCAGTGGCGTTGTTCACCGCCATGTGCGGATCGTGGCTGTTCAGGTTCGAGAGCTGGTAGGGCTGGTGGTCGATCAGCACGACGACCGAGTCTTCGGGGCGAAGAAGCGAGGAAAGGCCATTTCGAAAGCTCATGATTTCATCCTTGGATGGGTTGGGGTTGGGCGGCCAAGGTCGGCCGCGTCAGGTGGCGGTCCAGGAAACTCCGGACCAGAGGAGCGATCTCGTGCAGGTGCGTCTCCAGCGCGAAGTGCCCGGTGTCGAAGAAGTGGACTTCCGCGCTCGGCACGTCGCGCCGGAAGGCTTCGGCGCCGGCGTTCAGGAAGAAGGGGTCGTTCCTGCCCCACACCGCGAGGATCGGCGGACGGTGCTGCCGGAAGTACGCCTGGAACCGCGGGTACTGCGCGACGTTGCTGGCGTAGTCGAGGAACAGGTCGAGCTGGATCTCGACGTTGCCTGGGCGCGCGGTGAGCGCTGCGTCGAGAAGGTAGGTGTCGGGCGCTACGCGGCTCAGGTCTTCGACCCCGTGCGTGTACTGCCACTTGATCGCTTCGGGCGTCACGAACTGGCGAACCGCCTCGCGGTTGGCGGGGGAAGGATCGTTCCAGTACTTGCGGATCGGGATCCAGCCATCGGCCAGGCCTTCCTCGTAGGCGTTGCCGTTTTGCGTAATCAACGCGGTGATCCGCTCGGGCCGCGCGGCGGCCAGGCGCCAGCCAACGGGCGCGCCGTAATCGAAGACCTGCAAGGCGTAGCGGTCGAGGCCGAGCACCTCGGTGAAGCGGGCCATCGTCCAGGCCAGCTGGTCGAAGCTGTACACGTACCCGAGTTCCTCTGGCACCTCGGTAAGCCCGAAGCCCGGCATGTCCGGCGCGATCACGTGGTACCGGTCCGCCAGCATGGGGATCAGATCGCGGTACATGAACGACGACGTGGGAAAGCCGTGCAACAGCAGCACGGTGGGCGCGGCCGGATCACCGGCCTCGCGGTAGAAGACCTTCACGCCATCGACTAACGCGTGGTGGAACGACAACCGAGGACTGGCGGCGGTGGCGGCGGTGAGAGGCTCGCGCTTCATGGCGGCGGCTCCTGGCGCTAGCGCGCCGCCTCGACGATGAGCGCGGCCACCTCGTCAGGGTGGGACACCATGACAACGTGCGACGCGCCTTTCACCTCCACCACCCTGCGCGCGCCCGCGCGCTCCGACATGAAGCGCATCGCCTGCGGCGGGATGTTCTTGTCCGCGGTGCCGTAGATCGACCACGAGGGCAGGTCTTTCCACGCCGGCGCGCCGGAGGCCTGCGTCAACGCGGCTTCCGCGATCGGTCGCTGCGTGGCGGCCATCAAGGCCGCGGCGGCCTTGGGCACGTCGGCCGCGAACTGCTGGTGGAACTTGTCCTGCTGGATGTAGAGGTCCTTGCCGCCGTCCGCGAGCGCCACCGGCGGCGCCAGCGCTTCACCGAGCGTGCCGCCGGGGAACTTGCCCGCCAGGGCCAGCGCGGTCTCGCCCGCGTCGGGTACGAAGGCGGCCACGTACACGAGCGACTTGACGTTGCGGCGCCCGGTTGCGGCGCCAGCGGCGTTGGAGATCACGGCACCGCCGTACGAATGACCGACCAGCACCACGCGACCGGGGATGCTGTCGATCAGCTTGCCGAGGTAGCCGGCATCGCCGATGAGCGTTCGCAGCGGGTTGGCGACGCTCACGACGCGCAGACCTTGCTTCTGCAAGCGAGGTACGACGCCGTTCCAGCTCGCGCTGTCGGCAAACGCGCCGTGCACCAGGACGACGGTGGTGGCATCGGCCGGCACGGACGAACCGGCACCCTGGGCGACAGCGGTCGCCATCACCGTGGCGCCGAGGAAGGGAACGAGAAGCTTGAAAGGAAACATGCCGAACTCCTTGTGGGCTGTGCTGTCAGGCGCTAAGGCCCTTGACGAAGGCGAGCAAGTCGGCGTTGAGCTTGTCCTTGTGCGTGTCGGCCAGGCCGTGCGGCGCACCGGGATAGACGACCAGCTTGGCGTTCTTGACCAGCTTCGCTGCCGCACGCGCGGACGCGTCGATCGGCACGATCTGGTCGTCGTCGCCGTGCAGCACCAGCGTGGGCACGTCGAACTTCTTCAGGTCTTCGGTGAAGTCAGTCTCCGAGAACGCCTTGATGCAATCGAACGTGGCCTTGTGCCCGGCCTGCATGCCCGCGGACCAAAAAGAATCGATCAGCCCCTGCGAGACCTTTGCGCCCGGCCGGTTGAAGCCGAAGAACGGGCCCGAGGCGATGTCCTTGTAGAGCTGCGAGCGGTTGGCGAGCTCGCCGGCACGGATGCCGTCGAACACGTCCATCGGCAGGCCGCCCGGGTTGGCCGCAGTCTTGAGCATCAGCGGCGGCACGGCCGAAATCAGCGCCGCGCCGGCCACGCGCTTGGTGCCGTGGCGGCCGATGTAGCGCGCAACCTCGCCGCCACCGGTGGAGAAGCCGACGATCACGGCCTTCTTCAGGTCGAGCTTGTCCATCACCGCGGCCAGGTCGTCGGCGTAGGTGTTCATGTCGTGGCCGCCCCAGGGCTGGCTGCTGCGACCGTGGCCGCGGCGATCGTGGGCCACGCAGCGGAACCCGCGCGACGCCAGGAACAGCATCTGTGCTTCCCAGCTGTCGGAGTTCAGCGGCCAGCCGTGGCTGAAGACGATCGGTTGGCCGTTGCCCCAGTCCTTGTAGTAGAGCTGGGTGCCGTCCTTGGTGACGATGGTGTTGCTCATAGTCGGTCGTCCTTTCTGGTTGCCGCGTGCGGCGGATCGGGTGGAGGGAAGGGTTTCGGCCAGGGCCGACAGCGGCAGGCCGAGACCGGCCACGGCGAGTGCGCTGCCGCCAAGCAGTTGGCGGCGCGACGGATCGGGGAGGAACGGGACTTTTTCGTTGGTGCTCATGGGAACTCCTGGGTGGGCTCGGCCGGGCTGACGTGGTTCAGCGCTGGCTGCGGTGGAGCCGTTGCAGCGCTTGCGCGACGCCGCGGCCATACGCCGGGTCGGCACGCGTGCAGTTGGCGATGTGGCGCTGCTGCACGTTCTCGCTGGCACCGCCGAGCGAACGTGCGGTGTTGTCGAACAGGCGTTGCTGCTCGTCGGGCGCCATCAAGCGGAACAGCGCACCGGGCTGCGTGAAGTGGTCGTCGTCGGCGCGGTGGTCCCAGTGCGTGGCATCTCCGCGCAGTGGCAGCGGCGGTTCCATCAGCGCGGGCTGGTCGGCCCACTCGCCCTGGCTGTTGGGCTGGTAGCCGATCGTGCGGCCCTGGTTGCCGTCGACGCGCATCGCGCCGTCGCGGTGGTAAGCGTGGAACGGGCACTTCGGTACGTTGACCGGGATCTGGTGCGCGTTGACGCCCAGCCGGTAGCGGTGCGCGTCGCCGTAGCTGAAGAGCCGCCCCTGCAGCATCTTGTCGGGAGAGAAGCCGATGCCCGGCACGACGTTGGCCGGCGAGAACGCCGCCTGCTCCACGTCGGCGAAGTAGTTCTCGGGGTTGCGGTCGAGCTCGAGCACGCCCACGTCGAGAAGCGGGTAGTGAGCGTGCGGCCAGACCTTGGTCAGGTCGAAGGGGTTGAAGGCACAGCCCTCGGCCTGGGCTTGGGTCATCACCTGCACGGCCAGCGTCCAGCGCGGGAAGTCGCCACGCTCGATGGCGTCGAACAGGTCGCGCTGCGCGCTTTCGCGGTCCTTGGCGACGATGGCCTCGGCCTGGATGTCGCTGAGGTTACGGATGCCCTGCAGGCTTTTGAGGTGGAACTTGACCCACGTGCGCTCGTTGGCGGTGTTGATGAAGCTGAAGGTGTGGCTGCCGAAGCCGTGCATGAAGCGGTACCCGTCGGGCAGGCCGCGGTCGCCCATGACGTAGGTGACCTGGTGCAGCGCCTCGGGCAGCAGGGTCCAGAAGTCCCAGTTGTTCTGCGCGCTGCGCAGGTTCGTGCGCGGGTCGCGCTTGACGGCGTGGTTGAGGTCCGGGAAGCGCAGCGGGTCGCGCAGGA
Source organism: Rubrivivax soli (assembly GCF_049810355.1). Taxonomy (GTDB): domain Bacteria; phylum Pseudomonadota; class Gammaproteobacteria; order Burkholderiales; family Burkholderiaceae_C; genus Rubrivivax. The sequence goes on along the minus strand of NZ_CP187368.1, from coordinate 5,803,068 downwards.
AAAACACCGGGGTGTTGTTGCCCACCAGATCCCAGTTGCCCTCTTCGGTGTAGAACTTGACCGCGAAGCCGCGGATGTCGCGCTCGGCATCAGCCGCACCGCGCTCGCCGGCCACAGTGGAGAAGCGCACGAAGGCTTCGGTCTTCTTGCCGATGGCGCCGAACAGGCGGGCCTTGGTGAAGCGCGTGATGTCGTGTGTGACCGTGAAGTGGCCGAACGCGCCCGAGCCCTTGGCGTGCATGCGCCGTTCGGGGATCACCTCACGGTCGAAGTGCGCCAGCTTCTCGAGCAGCCAGATGTCCTGCAGCAGCGCCGGGCCGCGCGGGCCGGCGGTCTGGGTGTTGGTGTTGTCGACGACCGGGGCGCCGTTGACGTGGGTGGTGTGCTTCATGGGGGCCTCGATCAGTCGGTCAATGCGATGGCATCCGCGCCCGCCGGGATGCGAAGCGGGCTGTTTGGTTCGTGCACAGCCTTCCAAACGGCCGCGGCAACGTCCGATGGATGCGTGAACGCCGATGACGAGGCCATGCCAGCGAACACCTTCTGCGCGAACGCTGCGTAGGCCTCAGGGATGCCGTCCGTCACGAGACGCCTGGCGTTCTCGCCAAAGCGGGTTTCGGCGGACCGACCCGGTTGAATCAGGCTCACGCGGATGTCGAACTCGCGCAGTTCCAGCGCGAGCGACGCGCTGAAGCTCTCGATGGCCGCCTTGCTGGCGGCGTACACCGAGACCAACGGGAACGCCTTCGTCGCGATGATCGAGCCGATGTTCACGATCACGCCCGACCGGCGCTCGCGAAACTGCGGCAAGAAGGCCTGCGTGAGCGCCATCGTGCCCAGCACGTTGGTCTCGAAGACGAGTCGAGCCGTCTCCATCGGCAGCCCTTCGAGGGCGCCCATCACGCCGATGCCGGCGTTGTTGACCAGCACGTCGATCGGCCCGGCGGCGCTGACCAGTTCGGCCACGGACTGCAAGTCGGTGACGTCGAGGTCGAGCACGCGCAAGCGGTCGGATGCCGGCAGGAGTTCCGGCCGCGGCGTCCGCATCGTCGCGATGACTCGCCAGCCCCAATCGTGGAAGTGCGTGGCGGTCGCCAGGCCGAAGCCGGACGAGCAGCCGGTGACGAGAACAGTCTTCACGGGCGTCCTTGGAGGCGATATGCGCGCCTCGAAACATGGATGCCAGCTTAGGAAGCGCCGCCCCTGCTCACAGCGCAACGAAGACAGGGCTGGTTCTTCGCCTTTAGGACTACTCGGCGTCGCGTGACCCTTGACGTCCGAGCGGCAGGCGCACAACCCGTGGATCGTCAAACTTCATGTACGGACACATGTGTTGCCCGATGTCGAGTTTCACCACGATGATCTTCAGCACCACCTGCAAGCGGCCGGCCGTGAGGGGCTGCTCCTGGCCGAGACTGTGAGTCTGGCCCCGTGCCCGGTAGCGGACTTCGGCCTGGGGGGGCAGGACGACAGGCCTTGACTCAGGGCAAGCGCCCTGGTCCCGCACAGGCGCATCTTGACCGGCCCTCAACTTGATGGGAGACCATCATGGGTTCCGTTGCCAATACGGCTCGTCGCGACCCTTGGAACAAGGGCAAGATCGTCGGGCAGAAGGCCCCGTTCAAGCTCAAGGACATCTGGGCGCTCCGTGTGCGTCTGCAGATGGAACACCGAGTGCGTGAACTTGCGCTCTTCAACCTGGGTATCGATAGCAAGCTCCGGGGCTGCGATCTGGTTGCCTTGAAGGTCCGAGACGTGTGTCACGGCGATCAGTTGGCAACGCGTGCCATCGTCATGCAGCACAAGACCCAGCGCCCGGTGCAATTCGAAATCACGCCAGCGACTCGTGAGGCGCTGCAGGCTTGGATCAAGCAGGCGGAGCTGAAGCCCGAGGACTTCCTGTTCCCCAGCCGTCTTCATGACTCGCCACACCTGGGCACCCGGCAGTACGCCCGCATCCTCAGACATTGGGTCGACGAACTCGGCCTGGACCGCGCCGAGTACGGTACGCACTCGATGCGCAGGACGAAGGCGACGCTGATCTACCGTCGGACCAAGAACCTGCGCGCGGTTCAGCTGCTCCTCGGACACTCCAAGCTGGAGTCCACGGTGAGATACCTCGGCATCGAGGTTGACGACGCCCTCGAGATCTCTGAGCAGACCGAGATCTGATTGCCTGCTATGAGAAGCCGCCCCAGCTGATGATCGGGGCGGCGATACGCGAACGTTCGCTGTCAGGCACGGAGCTGGACTCACACTCCCGGCCAGGAGCCGTCGTTTGAGCGGGAGCCCATGAGCGGCCACCCAGCTGGCCACACGCGGCCGCCAACGCAGATTCGGTCGCTACCCAAGAGCCGCTAGACAGACTGCATCAGGCGCCGAGCGCGAATGGCGGCGATTTTTGGCGATATGCGAAAGGCATGTTCTTGCGAACCCTGCAGAAAGCGCTCGATCACGTCGAGCGTTTGCACAGTGAAGTCGGGATGCCGATAGCGTAGGAGGCCATTGAACATCATAAGCACGTTGCTAAGTCCGAAGTCCTTGATGTCGTTCTCCGGCAGGCCGAACAGCGCTCCTTCGAGCCCCTCGTTCAGGAAGCCGAGCTTCCACAAGGTACATACGATCAAGTAGCCGACGCGCGCGTATCCCTTCTCTTCGTCGAGCCGGGTCAGCAAAGCGTTAACCAGGCGCTCGCGCTCTTCGTCGGTCGCGAGGCGGCCATGCAGGGCCAGCAATGCGTCGAGGTTGTCGGAGTGCAACTGCGCATGCTCAGGGTCGCTAACGATCTCCTGTTCGATCGGCGAGTTCGGCGTCCACATATCGGTGCCGATCTGGTTGATTTGCCTGCCTTGATAGACGATGAAGATGCTGCCGAGGCCGCCCGCGTGTCGGCCGTTCTTCTCGTAGCGGCTCAACTCCGCTCCTGATTAGCGATGAACCTCAGCAACCCTGATGCCACGCTCGGGCTGCTTCGGCGTCGCGACCATCGCCCGCAGCAAACTGCCGAGCATGGCCCGCATGTCGTAGCGCCGGTTGAAGCGGAACTGGACTTCGGCGAGGTAACGGTATCCGTACTTGGCGAACTTGATGGCGTGGTACGTGCCAGTCAGCGCGGTCTTCACGTTGCCGATGAGCGTGTTGACGGCGCGGAACTTCTCGTTGAGTACGCTGGCCTTGCCGCCACCGGTGACCTCGCGGTCGTGGACGGCGCCCATCGAGGCAGCCACGGTGAAGCAGCCCAGGCCGTCGGAGACGACGGTCAGCGGCAAGCCCATGCTGGTCGCGATGAACTCCTTCATCGCCTCGTTGGTGAACGGCCGCGCCGACAGGCAGGCCAGGTGGGCGCGGCCGTCCTCGGTAGTCTGCACCGCCACGACGAAGGGCACCTTGTTCTCCGAGCCGCGGCCGGCCTTGCCACCGCTGCGTTCCCCGCCGAGATAGGCGTCGTCGACTTCGACGCGGCCGGTGAGTTGCCGCTCGGACTCGGCCAGAGCCATGGCCTGCAGCAGCTTGTGCTTGATGAGCCATGCGGTGCGGTAGCTCACGCCCAGCTGGCGGGTCAGTTCCAACGCCGAGACGTTGTTCTTGGCCTGCGTCAGCAGTTGCATGGCCAGGAACCAGCGCGTCAGCGGCAGCTTGGTAGCCTCGAAGACGGTGCCGCTGGTTACGCTGCACTGGTACTGGCAGCCGGAACACTGCCAGTACAGGCGGCCTTCGCGTCGGAACGTGGTGCGCGACTGCATGACGCCGCAGACCGGACAGACGAAGCCGCTCGGCCAGCGCGCGGAAACCAGAGCCCGCTCGCACTGCTCCTCGGTTCCGTAGCGGTCCATGAACTCCGGCAACGACAGCCCCTTCTGGAACTGGACTCGATTCATCGGCATGGCGCATCTCCTGGTGGGATGCGCCCATCCTCGGCGCTCAGTGGCTGACAGAGTGAGCCTGCTGAGCTTCATCGCTAATCAGGACTCCGCTTGCAAGACTGCAACGACGCTCTTCTCGATTGCATCCGCGATGCCGGTTGCCGACTCGAGCATTGCAATCGTCCGCGGCTGCGGCTTCGGGCGCCCCTTGCACGACACAACGACACGCTGCTCGTTGCCGTCCTCGTCGCCAATCCCGAAGGTGGCGACCAGTGGCAGCGCTTCGTCCTGGCGCGGCACACCGCGGATCATCACAACGGATCGGGCAGGCAGCGTCGTGCCCGGTGCGATCCGGTGGTCGGACTCGTAGGCAGTGCCGTGCATTGAGCTGCGTTGCGCGCGTACCGTGGTCATACCCATCACGATCTCGCCCCTGATCTTGGGCTTGATGACGCGGGTCGTCGTCAAGCCGATCGGCGCAGCGCTCTGGTTCTTCACCGCGAAGTCGGCCACGATTTGCGTGACCATCGATCCGTCGGCCTGTTTGGCGACCGACCAAAAGCAGTGTTGTTCGATGGGCGTGAGATGAAACGTCTTGCGCGCCCGCGCTTCGGCCCGCGAGGTGCGCCACGCGGTAAGGCCGAGGTTGATCCACTTGAATGCGGACAGAACGCCGAACACCACCAGGCCGACCACGAGCCACGGCCGGTACTCCTTAGGCAGTTCGGCGTTGATGACCGGCACGAAGAGCAGCACGGCTGACGCGACGGCGAACGCCGAGAACAGCCAAGCGGGCAGATCTTTGACTGCCTCTACAAATTTGGCGACGGCACCCGATCCATCGGCGGGTGTCATCGCGCTGTCGGAGCAAGAAGTTGGTACACCAACAGTACGTTACACCACGATCCCGCATCGGATACGGGCGACGGCTTCCGCTCCAGGAGCACCCGCTGATCCTGGCGGGTGCAGCGCTGTGATCAGGACCGGCCTGTCGAACGCGGCCACAAACCAGAACGTGCAGACGGTACAAGGCGCGCGTTCAAACTGTACTGGCCCTGTTCGCCCTCAACTCGGCTGCTGCGGCCGGAGTGGCGCGTTCCACGTCACAGGTCCGGGATGAACTCGGCGGCTATGCGCCCACGATTTCCGGTGGTTGACAGATCGCCGCCTGCGTCCGCTGCGCGAACTATGGTCTGCCGGCTCGCAGTCCAAACTTGGACTGGATGAAAGTAGCTCGGCCCTTCCTTCCACTTCGGATGGTTTCCACGACGACCTTCCAAGGGGATCACCTTCCGACCTGGACCATCCTGCGAATAGATGGGAAGCAACCGGCAGCGTTTCGCATCCGCACTGAGCACAAGAAAGAAGTGCTCGTCCTTTACCCAGGTCTCCGGGGGGCCACTGACCTTGCCACCAAGCGAGAGCATGGTTTTGGGGCAGAGGTGGACAACCATTCCTGGCTCAAGTTCGTTGGCGAGGTTTTTGTCCATCAATCCTTTGTCTCCTCCGCCACAGTCTAAGTGCGCCTTGGCACTGCCAGATGCCAGCTTTCGGAAGTCTCGAAGTATGCGTCCGGCCAAGTCACCTTGACGGGGCCGCCGCGGCAACGATGTCGGCGATCAGGTCGCCGGTGCCCAGCGGTGCGGCAGCAACTCGTCGATGCGGCTGGCCGGATGCGTCGGCAGCCGCTCCAGCACGTCCTTCAGGTACGCGTAGGGCTCGTGCCCGTTGATCCGCGCCGAGTGCAGCAAGCTCATGATCGCCGCGGCGCGCTTGCCCGCGCTCAGGCTGCCGGCGAACAGCCAGTTCTGCCGTCCCAGCGCAATCGGCCGGATGTGGTTCTCCACCCAGTTGTTCGAGATCGGCACATCGCCGTCATCGACGAAGCGGGTGAGTTCGGCCCAGCGCTTCAGGCTGTAGTCGATGGCCTTCATCGTGGCCGAGCCGCTCGGCACCAGCTGCCGCTGCGCCAGCAGCCAGCGGTGGAACACCGCCAGCACCCGGCGTGACTTGCGCTGCCGGATCCGCCTTCGCTCATCTGCCGGCAGCTCTTCGATCTCGCGCTCGATCCTGAACAAGGCCTGGTGGTACCGCAGCGCCTTGCGACCGACCTCGCTGCCGTGGTTGGCCCACAGGTCGTTGAACTTGCGCCGGGCGTGCGCCATGCACTGCGCCGAGGTCACGCCCAGGGTCGTCGTGGCGTTGTAGCCGCTGAACCCGTCGGTGACCAGCGTGCCCTGCCAGGCGTTGGGCATGTCCAGGCGCAGGAACTCGCGCACGTTCTCGCCGCTGCGGCTCTCGCTGAACTCGAACACCACGGCCTTGGCCGGGTTCGTGCTCGTCGTGCAGTACGACCAGACGTAGGCACGGTGCGTCTTGCCGTCGCGCAGATGCGCCGGCTTGAGCATCGCCACGGGCGTCTCGTCGGCGTGCAGCACGACGTGGCGCCGCAGTTCGTCGGCCAGCGCCTGCACCAGCGGCTGCATCTGCGCGCCGCACTCGCCTACCCACTGCGCCAGCGTCGAGCGGGCGATCAGGTGGCCGGCGCGCTCGTAGATGCGCTCCTGCCGGTACAGCGGCAGGTGATCCAGGAACTTGGCCACCAGCACATGCGCCAGCAGCCCCGTGGTGGGCAGACCCTTGTCGATGACGTGGCCAGGCACTGGCGCCTGCACGAGCTTCTGGCAGCACCGGCACGCCCACTTGCCGCGCACGTGGCGCTCCACCGTGAACACGCCGGGCTGGTAGTCCAGCTTCTCGGCCACGTCCTCGCCGATGCGCTGCATCGGCTGCCCGCAGCCGCAGGTGGTGTCCGCTGGCTCGTGCGCCACGTCGCGGCGCGGCAGGTGCGGCGGCAGCGGCGTGCGCTTCGGAGTCTGCTTCTCGGTCTTGTCACCGGCGTTGCCGCGCTCGCGCTCGATCTCCTGCGTGAGTTCGGCCAGGTCGGTGTCCAGCGTCTCCTCCAGCAGGCTCCGCTGCTCCGGCGCCAGGGTGCTGGCGAAGCGCTCGCTGCTGGCGGCGAACTTCAACCGCTTGAGCACCGCCATCTCGTGCGTGAGCTTGTCGATCAGCGCCTGCTTGAACGCGATCTCAGCATCCCGCTGCTGCACCTGTGCCAACAGCGACTGCACCAACTGCCGCGTCTGCGGGTCCAGGGCGTCCAGTTGCTGCGCGCCGATCATGGACAGCCATCGTGCCGTGTCGCTGCAAGCAGCGCATCGGCACATCCGGCAATTGCAGTTCCGGCATTCGCAGCCGGCCGGCGTTGTCAGATCACGCGGATGATGCCGGCCTCGCCCAGGCGCTGCCACGGCAGGCCAAGCACCAGGGCATCGAACTGGGTGCGACTCAGGCTCAGCGTGCTGGCGCCCTCGGCCGGCCAGACGAACTTGCCCGCATTGAGCCGTCGCGCAGCCAGCCACACGCCGATGCCGTCGTGCACAAGCACCTTCATGCGGTTGGCGCGCCGGTTGGCGAAGAGGTAGGCATGGTTCGGATGCGCGGCACCGAAGACGCCGACGACGCGAGCCAGCGCAGCTTCGGTTCCGAGTCGCATGTCCAGTGGCTGCACGGCCAGCCAGACAGCGTCCACCCTGATCACTTGAGCAACTCGCGCACGAAGCCGGCCAGGTCGCCCAGTGCCTGCTCCGGCCACGCGATGCCCACCGTCACGGCACCGCGCCGGATGTCCAGGCGGACCTCGGTCTTCACCTCTGGCCTCGCGGGCGCTGGCAGTGCCAACGGGACGAAGGTCGCAGCCAGCTCCGCCGACCTCGGCGCTTCAGCGGTATCCGCAAGCGCAGTCTGCTGCTGTCGCGCCAACTGCCGCCAGCGATGCACGACGTTGTCGTTGATACCGTGCGACATCGCAACCTTCGCCACCGACATTCCGGGCTCGTCGCACTCTGCCAGCACCATCGCCTTGAACTGCGACCCGTACCGCCGCCTGGTCCTCCCGCTCTCGCTTGCCATCGTGTCCACCTATTCCTACGTGGACACGATCCTTCAGACCTCAGAGCCGAGATTCAAGATGACTTGGCCGGACGGATACGTCTCGAAGGGCTGCTGAGGGTCGGCAGTGACAGTTCGCAGCCGGTCACAGCGGCCGTTCGGGCGCCGCCGCGACCGGCGCCGTACGGCTGACCGGTTACGGAGCCAGAGCGGTCATCGGAAGAGCCGATCCGCGCAAGACTGCTTCCGGCCAGAGCAGCCGCTCAGGCATTGAGCCCGAGGGGCTGCACCCAGTCTGAAGGTGCCGATGGGGCCGGCAGAAGCAGGAGCGCTCGCTTGAGACTGGGTGCGGCCACTCGTGTTCGTCGGTCTAGAGACTGCTAAGGCTGCACAGCTGACTCTGAGGAAACCGCAGCAGCGCGCGACGCAGCTGGCACCCGCCGAGTGCTACGCTAGGCCGACACTCACGACATCTTCACGCTTGTTGCGAAGCGGGACACCTGACAGCACCAGGCGTGCAGCCACTGAACGGAATGCGGCATCGAGCGGGTGGCGCCGCCTTTCTCGCAAACGCTGTCAATGCCCGTCCTTGCTGCAGTAGACCGTTAGAGGCACCTGAAATGTCTCCTGCAGGAACTTCTCGGTAACGCCAAGTAGAGCGAGTTGATGATCCGCGGCGTCAGCCTTGGACAGGCCAGGCTGGACGATGAATACGCGAAGCGCGATCCGGCAGATGCGACTCAGATCCCGGATCTCTATCAGGCGCTCCTTGGAGCCTACCTCGAAGCGCGTGGCTCGGCCGCTTTCGATCCTCAGCGCCTCTCGCTTGAGCAGATGCGCGAACAAGTCAGTCCTGCGATCCTTGTTGTGCAGCCATTGCACGCTGCGCTGAGCCTGGCCGCAAACCTCGTACATGTCGCTGATGCGGGCGCCTGCTTCTGGTGCGCTCGAATACTTGCAGTGGTAGAGGTCGACGGTTATCAGTCTCGGCAGGGTTTGACTGTCGAGGCTGATGCCAACAATGTCTGCGGCCTCGCCCTTACCGTCGTCGTCCATCAAGATTTCGTGTCGCCCCTCCGCTTTGATGTGCTCGATCATCCTGAACTGCACGGTGTTGGATCGGCGTTCTTCCCGTTGCGACTCCTGGGTGAGGTCGATGTTGCTCCAGTCAACAACCTCCAGGCGATCGCGGCTGTATAGCGGCACGTCCGACCTAAGCTGGACGAGCACATTGCCATCGAGCCTGGCCCCGTCCGCGAACCAGATCGTGGGTGGGTTCTCCGTCAGAAACTCACATAGGTCGTGCTCGCGACTACGCTTGATCGTGGCGCGATCCGCCCCTTCGTAGACAAAGGCGAAGTCCGCGTTCTTTCCACTTCCTATGAAGGTCAGTCGAACTTGCACTTCGCGCTGCGCACAGGCCACTTTCAAGACGATGGGCCCGGTCTCCGCGTAGTCGCGAAGCTCGATGCTCACGTTGGTCAACTGCTCGCTGAGCGTGTGCGAGAAAGAGATCGTGGTTGCCGACTCCACCTGATCCAGGAGTTCGACTGGCCAGTCGACGCCGATGGGGACACCGGCGGGCCGTGCTTCGATCATCGTCGGGATGAGCGTGCCTCGGAGCACATCCTCTGGGTCGAGATTCGGATCGTCGATCTTGGAGCCCACGTTCTTGCACCACGCAGCGAACTGGTCGACCCGTAGGCGCAGGCTCGCCCAGACTCGACCTCGCTTTCCTGCGCCGATGGAGGCCGGGCCGCCGTTCTCGAACCCTACTCCCGCTAGGACCGCCTTTGTAGTTGTCGCGAGCGTCGCTTCCGCCAGCATGGTTCCAACGTCAGGCCCCATTCTCCCGGTGTAACGAATCTGGCGGCCCAGTTGCTCATCCAATCCGACGTTGGTGAGCATGAGTCGATTGATGCCCGCGAAGACTCGGAAGACGTCAGGCGCCGTGATGAGTTCGACGTCATCGCCACAGAGCGCCTTCGCGAAATCAGCGTAGTTGCCGTTGTTCGCAGAGCCGTGAACATAAAGCAAAGACCTGTCGCGATCCCAGATTGCAATGCACAGCTCCCAGACGATCCCGTCGACCGTCGAGATGTCCGTCCACGCCACGCCTTGTCGGCGGGCCGCGATGACGACCAACATGTGCTCCGCCCGGTTCAGGATCGGATGCACCTTCTCCTCGTCACTGCTCCCTTTAAACGCAGCCTTGAAGGCGTCGGGATTCCAGCTCGCGCAGTGCGTCCGATAGACCACCATGCTGGCTGCCGGCTGAATCTCATTGAGGGGGATTTCGTCCAGTTGCCCGACGAAGCCGCCTACGAATCTCTGCGCCTCCAATTCCTGGCCGATCGCGCCCTCGCTGAGATGGGGCAAGAGCAGGTTCCAGTCGGGATCCTGCGTATACAACGCGCGCAGTTCCTCCTTTAGATTGACATCCGCCGTATTGGCGATGAAGACGGGCTCGCCTAGGTCATCCCTCGACCGGGTGAAGCGGCCTGCAAGTTGAAGCGTGACGGCCAGGCTCTTGCGCAAGTCATGGAATGCAGCAATCTTCAGCTCGGGCATGTCAAAGCCCTCGCCCAGCATGTCGACGCAGATGACGATGCGCGACTCGCCGCTCTCCAGCTTTCGACGGGCGTCGTCGATTTCCGTCTGCTTGAGGCCACTATGAATGACGATGGGGTTGAACTGCCCGAGGCCCACGTAGATGGCATGAACTTCTGTGGCCCGCCGTTGGGTTGAGACTCGAGCCATTGCGACGTGCAAGCCAGTCACGTCTGCACGCAGTTCCTCGAGCACCCTATCCGCGATGTCGCGATCCGCGCGGGCACTGTTGAATGCGTAGACGGAGCTGAATCGAATCGGCTTGAAGTAGCCCTCGCTTTGAGCCTGACGCATCGGGTAGACGTAGATGATTTTCCCGTCCAGAGGCTGACCGTCCTCGCGGAACGGCGTCGCCGTGAACTGCAGGATCGGCCGCTGACCCTTGAAGTGGGACTTGAACTGCTTCCAGTTCGCCGCCTCGGCGTGGTGAGCCTCGTCGATGAACAAGTGGGAGCAGCGTTCGGCCATCCGTTCCTGAACCGCCTCCGAACATCTTCCGGCCAGCGCGCTGGTCGTCACGACCACGTTGCACTGCATGAAGAACTCATCGACCTCTTCCGGCGTGGTCGGTGTCTTGGTCAGCATTCCCACCACGGGTCGCAGAACGTCCGGCTGCAGCAGGCTTGCGCGGGGATCTTTCAGGATGCCGAGCGAGAAGAACTTCTGCGAGATCTGTGTTCGAAGCGCATCCGTCGGCACGAGCACGAGGACACGTGAACACCTGGCCGACACGAGAGTTGCCAGCATGGTCTCGGTCTTGCCCGTGCCAGTCGGCATGACGACCGTCGCGACGTCCTTACTCGTCGACCAATGCGCATGAATCGCGTGCAGGGCGCCCAACTGAGGTCGCCGCAGACCGATCCTGCCGTCCCCGGCCTCGCCCTCCCCGACGTAGCGGAAGCCGTTCGACCAGCTCTCGATGGTGCGCGCGGTGCCAGTATCCGGACCGTCGATGGCCGGATGCGCCAGCCATTTGGCTGTCTTCAAATCGATGAAGTCGCCGGCAGCATCAGGGATCGCGCCAATCAGGACAGCCCCGTTGGCAGGCAACTGGTCAGGCTTGGGCGCCTTGGGAAACACATACATCAACTCGCCGCTGACGGTGGCGAGCACGTGACCGGCTACGGAAGGCAAAACGAAGCGGGTCCACTCGCCTTCGATCTCCATGGCTGGACGCATCAGTTGGCCGATGAAGCCTGTCCGATGCTTGACGTCGATGCCCTTGACGTTCGGTACGCTCAGTCGCATGGTCTTCCCTCCCCAGGGACGATGCCGGAGACGCATCTGCGGCGCTCTCCGTGCTCGTCTATGGTAGGCGCTCTGATCGACGGCACTCCTCGCAGCAGCATCCGGAGGTTCGTGCGGTGGGCCAACCCGCCCTCGAATTCATCGGGGCGCGGAGAGCAACCCGTCAGAACGAAGTGACGGTGCCGGCATCTGCCTATGTTTGAGCGACCGCTGTGCAGCGGTTGCGGTCCGTCGGCCCTCGCTGCTCTACTCACGGTGGCCAGCACCAAGCGGACCCTCGGCCCGGCAACCAGTAAAGGTGTTAAAGGCCGCTTTGCGAGGTGCAGCGGTCGCAGGACCTCACTAGCCAGGTCGAGGTCTCAGAGACCGCTTCCTGACGGCGCGAACAGGTACTTCCGACCCGAGGCAGTCACAGAGCGCCCGACATACGAAACCCGAAAGCAGTCGCTCAATTCACAAGCTCGACAGTTTGCGGAGGTGTCTTGCTGGGGCGCGCAGGACACAATCGGCCGTGCCGTTGGTCCGTAAAGTCTCATCAACACGAGGGCGGTGAAGCTTGCTTGCCCCCAAAGCCGATGCATTGCGGGCGTGTCCCAGCTGTGCGACCGCGGTACGCAGGGCCGCTCGCAGGCATCAGTGCCCGCCGAACTTTCCAGTAGGCGCGAAGTCCTCGTTGCCCGCGCCGCCGTACGGGCACGGCGTGTTCGTGGTTGACGGCCGCCGGACCCGGCAAGCTGCTGGGCGGCTCAACCGCGCATCACCGTGGACCGCGGCAAAGCCGTGAACGACTGCGCCGCGGTGTCGGCGCGTGACTGACGGCGGCAGCTATTTGCGGCTGATGCTGAACCAGAGCTGGTCGTAGTAAACGATGCCGCCCACGCCGCTGGTGGGCGCCCCGAAGCCAACGAACACGCGATCGCTGAAGGTACCGCTCCAACCGGCGTAGCTGCCAGTACCGCCGAGGACGGCACCGTCGCCGCCGCCGGCGATTACCACCGTCGCGCCTAGCTCGACGTACCGGGGCGGCTTCAGAGCTGGGTCGATCGGCGCGCCGCAGGTACCGTTGGGTCCCGACGCGATGTGCAGCTCACCCTGGTCCAGCGAGAAGGTAATGAACTCCGAGAAACACAGCGAGCCTCCAGCGCCGAAGACGAAGTCGCGCCCCCAAACGCGAGCGATGCCCTTGGGCTGGCGGTTGCCCGGGTCGTAGACCGGGAACTGCGTCGTCGGGAAGCAGCGCCCAGCGCACCAAGCTGCGAAGTCCGCCGTCGCCGGCGGTGCGGCTGTATTGGCCGAGGGCACGCCATCGGCGATGAACTGCAGATTCTGCCCTGCGAGTGCCGGGCCGGCCGCGGCCAGCGCGCTGGCGAACGCCGCGGCGGCCAGCGCTCGGATCGAACGGGAAGACGGGGAACGGGTTGCGCGCAAGGAAGCCTCCTGTGTTGAGTCATCTGAACCGGCGAACAGTCAGCGTCCCTTGGCCCCCAGACATGCCGCACCGAGACAGGTTGTGGCACTTTCTATCGGACTCACGCAGGGCACAAACCCACGCCCCCCCCTGAATCGGGGGCGAGTGTCAGGACGAGCTCACAGGCGGTTCTCTGCCAAGAAGCTCTGCGCCAAGGGGGTCAGGCCCGGTGAGGTTGCTTCAGCGGTGTCATCTAGCCGCCGCGTCCGACGCCCCGCGGAACACCCGGCTGAGAAGGGCTGCATCCGAAGATTGAATACTGACGCGACCCTTCTGCGACACACGCGACATCACAATCCCGCTGCCCTCAAACGGTCGATCGACACAGTCGATGAATGCGACGGTTAGCTGCGCAAGGCGCGGCTGACAAGTGGGGGAAGAAGCGCTGGGCGCGGAGTAGGCGGCTGCTTAGAGTGCGGCGAATGAAACCCAATTTCAAACTCCCAGTGGCGCAGGCATTCCTCGGTGGCGTCGCAACCGATCTTCACGACAGTGTCGCCAAGCTGCCGACCCATGTTCGGACCGGCGACGACTCACTCGCCGTACTGCTTGAGGCGGGCGAGCGAATCGAGTTGAAGACCGGGGACTGGCTGTTCCGAATGGGTGACGCAGGCCGCCGGCTCTTTGTCGTTCAGAGCGGCTCGCTGGACGTGGTTGTCCAGGGTGTGGACGGACACGAGCAGACCCTCGGCCGGTTCGGACCGGGCGGCGTCTTCGGCGAGGTGTCGTTCCTGCTGGGGGGTGGACGATCGGCATCGGTGCGGGCGCACGAGCGCAGTGTCATTGTCGGCATCGACTGGGTCGAGGGCGACGCCGCGGCCAACGGCCGTCTCGGGCTGGCGCTGGCCGCCGTGCTGGCACAGCGCCTGCGGTCGAACAACGCGCTGCTGCTCGACCTGCTCAGCGACGACGACGGCAGCGCCGCACCCTCTTCGCAGGGCGTCGTCACCACCAGCCCCACGCTCACCGCTGACCGCCCGCAGGTCGTCGTGCGCGACGCGATCCATCTCTCTGACCTGCGTGACATCATCGACGGCCGCGTGCTCGCGGTGCGGGTACCTGGCTGGTACACCTCCCGGCAGTGCCAGCAACTGTGCCGCAAGTTGCTGCGTCATCCAGGTTTTTCGCGGTACAGCATCGCACCCGATGTCGGTGTGCAGCGCGTTGGCTACTCATACTTTGAGACTCGCGGCGATGCCGAGCGGCTCGAGCACTACTTCGACCAGGCCGTGCCCACCATTGCCGAAATCCGCAGAGTGTGCGCACCGCTGCTGATCCCCATCGACCGACTTCGGCTGGAGCTCGACGAACACTGGCCGGGCGGCGCTGGCTTGGCAAGCCTCGGCGGGCGCAAGATGTTCGTCGGTACTTCGCGTCTCTTCGAGGACGGGCACAGCCTGCCGCCGCATCAGGACATCCTGGCCCGTGAGACCACCGACGAGGTGGCGACACGGTTACTGGCGCAGATGACCGTCAATGTGTATTTGCGTACACCGCGTGGTGGCGGAGAACTGGAGATCTGGGACCTGATTCCCAATGAGGCGCAGGTGGCTGAGCTCTACACCGGCGACTATGACTTCCTCGACAGCACCAAACTGCCGCCCTCCGCAGCGCTGATCAAGCCCGGGGTGGGCGAACTGGTCTTAATGCTGTCCAACCGCGTGCACGCGGTCCGAGCCTCCAGCGGCGGCCCTCGGGTGTCGATGTCGTGTTTCGTCGGCAGCACCGGTGAGCCCGAACGACTGGTGCTTTGGAACTGAAGGTTGTCCCTGGATGTGCCTTTAGCGGGCGCGCTGGTTGCACCGTGGGAACTCACACAATCAAATTCCGTGCGAGCAAACAACTGCGTTGCTGTCGCGCCGGTCAAGGACTTCAGCGGTCTGCAGGTAGCGATGAGTTCGACCGCCAGAGAGCGGACGGTCACCACTGTCGGCTCGCGGCCGACTCCGTGAGTTCGCGGCTGCGCCCGGAAGTTGACATTCAGCTGTACCCGGGACTGTCCCCCCGTTGAGTAGCTCAGCGAAGACGGCGGCGCACCAGGCCGAGCGCGCATCCTGTGTGGCCCTCAACTCGATGGGAGACCATCATGGGAACCATAGGCAATGCCGCTCATCGCGAGCGGTGGAACCGGGTCGAGATCGTTGGGCAGAAGGCGACGTTCAAGCTCAAGGACATCTGGGCGCTGCGCGTGAGGCTGCAGATGGAGAGCCGGGTGCGAGAACTCGCGCTCCTCAACCTGGGCATCGACAGCAAGCTTCGGGGATGCGACCTCGTAGCGATCAAGGTTCGGGACGTATGCCATGGCGACCAGGCGGCGACGCGTGCCGTCGTCATGCAGCACAAGTCGCAGCGCCCGGTGCAGTTCGAGATCACGCAGGCCGCTCGTGAAGCCCTGCAGGCCTGGATCAAGCAGGCTGGACTGAGGCCGGAGGACTATTTGTTCCCCAGCCGGCTGCACGACTCACCGCAGTTAGGGACCCGGCAGTACGCCAGGATCCTCGGACACCGGGTCGACGAACTGGGACTGGACCGCGCCGAGTACGGGACGCACTCGATGCGCCGGACCAAGGCAATGTTGATCTACCGGCGCACCAAGAACCTGCGTGCAGTGCAACTACTGCTGGGGCATTCGAAGCTCGAGTCGACAGTCCGATACCTTGGCATCGAGGTCGATGATGCCTTGGAGATCTCCGAGCAGACGGAGATCTAAGGCGGCTGCAGGTGGCCACCCAGGGCGTTGACTACGGGTGGCCTTCTCCAACGTCAGCTATGTGGCGGGCGGACGACTGGGCGCTCTCGGCCATTTCCAGTCATCCGATCTGCCAGAAATGTGCCTTGCCGACGACCGGTTTCAAAGTACAGCCGCCTTCGATGGGCGGCCGCAAGAGCAGGCCCGAAGCGGATGGCCGCCTCTCCCACCGGCGCCCCGGGCAAGCGCCACCCGTACAGGCCGCCCCTAAACTGCCGCGATGCCTGTGCCCCTCGATCCCCGCCCCGCCCTGGAAGCCGCCATCGCTGAACTGCAATCGCACCGCCCGGCACTCGGCGATGCGCTGGTGGACGCGGCGCTGGCTCCTCTGCTCGAGCGCCTGGCAGTGCTCGACGCGCAGCCCGCGCCCGCCGCACAGCCGGTGCCGACCGAGCCCGCGCGCCGCCTGCGCCAGGTCAGCGTGCTGTTCCTGGATATCGTCGGCAGCACGCAGCTCATCCAGCGGCTGGATCCGGAAGAAGTGCAGGCGGTGATCGACAGCGCACTGGCGGCCTTCGCCGACATCGTCACGCACCACGGCGGCCAGGTGCTGCGCTATGCCGGCGACAGCATGAAGGCCTCGTTCGGCGCACATGACACGGCCGGCACGCGCGAAGACGACGCCGAGCGCGCCGTGCACTGCGGCCTGGCCCTGCTGGCCGAGGCTGCCCGGCGCGGCGACGACGTGCTGCGCATGCACGGCCACGACGGCTTCAACGCCCGCGTGGGCATACACACTGGCGCGGTGGTTCGCGGCGGCGGCGTCGAGAACGACAAGAGCCTGAGCGGTCTGGCCGTCAACATCGCCGCGCGGCTGGAGCAGGCCACGTCAGCCGGCACGCTGCGCATCAGCCAGGACACCTGGGCCCTGGTGCGCGGCCTGTTCGATGCCCGGGTGCAGCCGCCGCTGGCCGTGAAGGGCGTGGAGGCGCCCATCGCCAGCTGGCTGGTGCTCGGGGCCAAGCCCCGCGCCTTCCGGCTTCACGCGCGGGGTGTGCAGGGCCAGGAGACACCGCTGGTCGGCCGCCAGGCCGAACTGGCCCGCTTCGAGGCGGTGCTCGACGCCGTGCTGACCCGCCGCACGCCGCACACCCTGACGCTGGTCGCCGACGCCGGGCTGGGCAAGAGCCGGCTGCTGCAGGAGTTCCAGCACATCCTCTCGGCGCACCCTTCCACCTGGTGGCTGATGCCCGCGCGCAGCCAGCCCTCGGGCGCGCTGCAGCCCTACGGCCTGCTGCGCGACCTGCTGTCAAGGCGGCTGGAGATCGCCGACAGCGACAGCGCCGACGTCGCCCGCAGCAAGCTCGTCGAAGGTCTTGCACCGTGGTTGGTCCAGCCCAATGACCCCGGGCCCGAACTGCTGGGTCATCTCATCGGGCTGGACTTCTCGGCCTCCACCGCCTTGCGGCGCCTGGGCGGCGACAGCCGGCTGCTGCGCGACCGGGGCCTCACGGCGCTGCGCCTGTGGCTTGAGCGCCTGGCGGCCAGCGACGGCTCGCCGGTGGTGCTGTTGCTGGACGACCTGCAATGGGCCGACGACGCCTCGCTGGATGCGCTGGCGGCCCTGCTGCAAGCCGCTCGCGGCCCGCTCCTGGCCTTGCTGTGCGCGCGCCCGGCGCTGCTGGAGCGCGTGCCCGGCTGGGGCGACGGCCTGCCCGCGCACGAACGCCTAGCGCTGCAGCCGCTGGACGCGCCGCAGACCAGCGCGCTGGCCCGCTCGTTGCTGGCGCGGCTGGACCCGGTGCCCCTGGAACTGGCCGAGCTGATCCAGCGCCGTGCCGAGGGCAACCCCTTCTACGCCGAAGAACTGGTGGGCATGCTGCTGGACCAGGGCGTGATCACCCCCAACGACGGCGCCACCCAGGGCCTGGGGGACTGGCGCTTTCACGCCGACCGCCTGGACGCCAAGCGGCTGCCCACCACGCTAACCGGCGTGCTGCAGGCGCGCCTGGATGCGCTGGACCCCGCAGCGCTCAACGCGCTGCAGATGGCCAGCGTCATCGGCCCGGTGTTCTGGGACGATGCCTTGCAGGCGCTGGACGCGCGCGGCCCGCACGCGCTGCCCGCGCTGCAGCGCAAGGCGCTGGTGCAGCAGCGGCCCACCAGCGCCTTCGACGACACCGACGAACAGGCCTTCCAGCACCACCTGCTGCACCAGGTGAGCTACGACACCGTGCTCAAGCCGCACAAGCGCGCAGCGCATGCCCGCGCCGCCGCCTGGCTGACGCAGCGGGCGGGTGACCGCAGCGACGAGTACCTGGCGATCACGGGCGAACACCATGCGCGGGCGGGGGAGCATGTGCAGGCGGCGAGCTGGTTCGAGCGCGCGTCGGAGTCCGTGGTCCTTCGCCACGCCTACAAGACTTCGTTGCACTACCTGAACTTGGCCGAGGCCCAGCTGGCACTGGCTGCCGAGCCGGCACCGCCAAAGCTGCGGCACAAGCTGCTGGCCCGAAGAAGCCGGGTCTATGACAACCTCGGGATGCGGGATGAGCAGGCAAAGGCCCTCGAACACGAGCTAGCTTGGTGCGAAGCACAGGACGAACCCCCGTGGGTGGCACTGGCGCTGTGCGGGCAGAGCCTGCTCGCCTACCGCACGGGAAGGCTGGAGTTGGCAGAGGCAGCAGCGCGCCGGGGCGCCGAACTGGCAGAGCGCATCGATGCGGCGCGCCCGGCCGCCTTGTGCAGAGGCAACCTGGCCTGGATGGCCATCGAACGTCGCGAGTTGGACGTGGCGCGCCGCGAATTGGCGTCCGCATCGTACTGGGCTGTTTTGGCGCGGGAGCGCATGTTGAGCAGCGAAGACGGTGTCTACGAACCTCAGATGTTGTTGATCGAGAGCGAACTGCACAGTGTCACGAACAACCACACGGCTCAGGACGGAGTGCTGAGTCGGGCCCTGGAAGCCGCAGTCCGCCTGCAGGCACCCAGGCTCGAGTGCCAGTGCCGTGACAGCATGGCAGAGTGGGCCCTGTTGTGCGCCGATCTGCCCGCGGCTGCCATCCACATTGACGAGATGGGACGTCGCGCCGCCGAGTTTGGCCTGGCATACCAGGCCACCGCTGCCAGCTGGCTGCGCGCACGGCTGCAATTGCAGGCGCAGCAATGGGACGCGGCAGAGCGCGAGGCCCAGGCGAGCGGCGACAGCTTCAGCACGATGAAGGACACGGTGAGCGCCCTAGAGTGCCGAGCCGTGCAGGCCGAGGCCCTGTGGCGGGATGGCCGGGCGGACGCTGCGGTGGCGCTCTGGCAAGACACCGCCGCGGCCCTGCTCGCGCGGGCCGACGAGACCGGCGCCCGTGCGGTGCGGCTGCGGCTGGCCGACGCCACGGCGGCATCGGGCCGGGCCGGAGACGGTGACGCCGGCCTGCAGGCCGTGCTGGCCGAACTGCCGTTTCTGAATGCTGTCAACGCCCTGGACACGGCCGACTTCGGGCTTGCGGCCCGCCTGGCCGCCTGGCGCGTGCTGCACCGTGCCCGCCACCCCGCCGCCGCCGGCCAGCTGGCACTGGCGAGCGCTGAACTGGAGCAGCGCCTGATCGGCTTCAGCGACCCGGTGGTCAGGGACCGGGTGCGCAACACCATCCCCTGGCACCGCGACGTGGTCGAAGCGCTGGCCGAGCGGCAGGCTACGGGGGATCGCTGAGCCAGCGGCGCCTGAGCCGGGCGTGCGGGCCCAGCTCCGAGTCCGCCCCTGCGTTACAGCATGCGCTGCAGCGGCGACGGCAGCATGACGCTCGTGCGGACCGCGGCCGCGCCCGCCGCAATGCCGGCGATGACCCCCTGCTGCTCGCCATCGGACAGAGCCATCATGGCCGGGCCAAGCAGCGTCACCAGGCCGGTGATCGCCACCTGCGTCTGACCGCTGGCGACGTCCCTGACTTTCTCCGCGGCGTCGGCGAAGGTCGAGTTCCAGGGTAGACCGGTCGCTCGCTGAGACACCCGCCGTCGGCTCCTTTGGGTCGGGAGTACCAGTTCGCCGCTGACGAGAGCGGTCGTTCGGCCACCGCCTCACTGGCAGCGTCGGTCGGCTGGCCGGTAACGAACGCGCAGCGGTCATTGGTGGTGCCAACCCGCGTCAGGCTGCTTGCGGCCAGAGCCGCCGATCTAGCGCCGAGCCCGAGTGGCCGCACCGATTGGCGGATTCGAACGGTCGCTGGCTTGCCCACACGCCCCCTAAGGAGGGATCCCCACCCACCACTTCCGGGTGATCCCGCGGATGACGAATGCACTTCACACTTCAAACGAGGGCCGCGACAGTGGCAGCCAGCGGGCGAGCCGGACGCACGCAGTGCACATGCGGAGCGATCGTCGCGGCCCCTCTTCGACGGGTCGCGCACTGCTTCGAGTACCGCTGCGGCCCATCGAATTCCAGAAAGTCACTGACGAGTCCTCAGCGGCAGCTCGGGCATGGCCCCATCCATCACCCACCCTCCTCCACCGGCTGCTCGGACCGCTTGCAGTTTGGTATCCCGGTCGGCCGGCGTCATGAACGGGCTCAGGACATGCATCGGAGCCGGGTCAGCCCCCACGTCCAGCAGGATCGCGTTCGCAAACCCCGCCGCCGTTCTTGCGTCATAGCGCAGCGGCTTCACAAATCGCCGCCCCTGCGCCACCAGCGCCCGGATCAGCGGCACCTCGTGCACCCCCTCCAGCGGAATCCACCCCTCGCTGGTCAGCATCAGGCTGGCAAGGTCGATCTCGTAGGTGTGCTCTCGGCGTGCACGGATCAGCGCCGCCAGCACGAGACGCAGCCCTCGCCCGCCGTCCGAGTCGAGCGCCTCGAAGAGCGGCGCGAAGCCGCGCTGCACCCGCGCCCAGGTCCGCGCGTCTGCCAGCAAGGGGGCGTCCGGCATGTGGCGGATCCAGATGCGCGCGCCCGCGGGTGCCGACTCCCAGCCTTTCAACTCGCCAAGAACCACCGCCAGCGGCTGTCGACCGTCATTCGGCTGCAGCATCGACAGCCGGGCACGGCGCCGTTCGGCCTGCTCGGCCCTCGCGGACTCGCTGAAGGCTTCCGGCACGTACAGCCGGTTCGACAGCGGCTCGCCCTTCACCTGGATCGCCTCGGCGGCCTGCATCAGGTACTTGTGAAGCACCGCCTGGTTGCGCTTCCCGGCCATGGCCGGCGACCAGCGGTTGAAGCCGGCCCGCTCGAACAGGAAGTGCATCAGCGCCCGCAGGCTCATCCGGCGCTGGGTGCGGCCGACCTCCGACGGCTCGGCAGGCTCGCGGCTCACGCCAGCCCGCCCGGGCACACGCGCCCACGGGAAGTCCACGTGCAGTTCCACCCGTTCCGGATTCAGCTGGACGACGGCCTCGCCGACCAGTTCGCCCAGGCCCGACATCGCAGGCCCCGGCTCGTAGCTCGGGCAAGCGGGGTGGTGCCGGTCCCCGGTCTCGGGCATGCGCTTGATCTGGAAGTGGCGATGGAAGGCGACGTACATCTCGACGCCGCCTGCCACGCACAGGCAGCGCGGCCGGCCCGGCGCCTCGTAGGCCTGTGCCAGCAGGTCCTGCAACTGCGGGTCGTCGGCGTCGACCACGCGTCCACCGATCGCAAAGCGCTGCCCGTCCACCGCCGACTCCATCGCCGTCGCAGCCCTTCAGCACGCGCGCCGTGTCATGCCAGCTCCTCCAGCACCTTGGCCAGCTCGGGTCGCGGCCTTGGCAGCTGCTCGCGCACGGCACTTCGGTCGGCGATGCCCAGCACCAGCCCGACCTGGTCCTCGTCGGCGCCACGCTCGTACATCCGTGCCATCAGGGTCAGCCGTGCCGACTGCGTGCACAGACCCGGTATGTCGGCCTGGCGGAAGATCTTGCGGTAGATCTCCAGCAGGGGACGGCAGACGGTGCGGTTCTGGCCCTCGCCGCCGTTCGGCGTGATCGGATAGACCTCGCCCTCCGCGCCCAGGAACAGCGGGCCGTGCGGATCCAGGCCGCGCCAGTGCTCGGCGGCGCCAAGACCATGGCCGGCACGGATCCGCTCCTCGAGGTAGGCGCCGAGCGCCTCGTCGAGACGACGGTGGATGAAGAACAGCGGTCGTTCCTTGCCATTGATGGCAACCTCGGCGCGCACCCTCGACTCTCGCCGCACGCTGCCGTCCTCCAGGAGATAGTCCCCCACCGTCAGGCGCGCAACCTCCAGCGGACGCAGGCCGGTCGCGAAGGACAGGTGATAGAGCGCCAGGTCGTGCATCGACCGTGCTGACCGGCCGCGCACGCGGCGCGCGCCCAGATCGATCTCGTCCGGCGCCAGCACGCGGGCCTCGCGCTGAGGTCGTACCTCGGCGGGTTCGAAGTGCTCCAGCGCCTGCAGGATCGCCTCCCTGTGCGTCCGCAAACGCTTCACGCAAGCAGCCCCGCTCTGCTGCAGGCCCGCCACGCCCACGACCTGGGTGAGCTGGATCGCCAGGCACTTGACGCGCCGGTCGACGGCCGACCGCGACAATCCCCATCGCTGCGCCACGAGCTCATAAGGATCGCCGCTGAGCACTTCTCGCAGCAGTTGGACGTCCTGCCGGCGCTGATCCACCTTCTCGAGCCTCTGATCCATCGCTGCTCCCCAAGACTGCCGAAGCAGATGGACGGTCGCTGACCGGCCGTGTCCCGAATTCAGGGGGAACTCCTGCCCGTCCCCGAACCCTGCCCTTCCACCTGGACGCGCGAACGCGCCGCAATCATCCCGGCCGCATCGACAGCGCGATCGCTTCGTCGACGAGGCGGTTCCTCGGCGTCGACAGGATCTGCCGGTCCTCTGGCCGTTGGCGGCACGCCTGCATCTGTTCACTGAGCGTGGCCTTGGCACGCTGGAAGTGGCGCGCGACCGACGCCGCAGGGCACAGGCCGATGTCCATCGCCAGGCAGGCCACCAGCGCCCGCCCTCGTGCACCGATCGCCCCCGGTGTACCGGCCAGGCCGACCCCACCGCGCACTCCCAGTCGGGTGAGCACCCAGCGTTCCAGGATGCGTAGCGCACCATCGATGCCGTCCGCACCGCCGGCCGCCACCAGCGCCGCCGCCGCGCCCCGCACCTCGCGTGCCATCGACTGCATCGGGCCGACGCTGCCGACCGCCAGGGCCAGGCCACGCGCCAGTTCCCATTGGCGCAGCTCCATCGCACTGGGCCGCTGGGCCAGACAGGCCCGCAGAGCCTTGCGCGCGGCTGGCACGGGCTCGCCGAAGAGCTCCAGCAGCGGCCGTGCGTCGAAGCCCATGGCCCGTCGCAGGCCCAGCGCGGTGCGCAGCGCCGAGTTCGCATGGTGCGATGGAGCGGTGCACACGCCCAGTGCGACCGGACGCCAGGCCAGCATCCGCACTTCGGCGCGCACCGCAGCATCCGAAACAACGCGGTGCGCCCGGTAGCGCCCGGCAAACACCGGCCCACGCACGGCCTGGGCCTCGCGGACCCAACGCGCAACGATGTTGGCGACCGCACGGGCCAGGTCACCCGGCGAATCGTCGTGTGCGAGCCTCGACAGCACGTGGATCTCGGTCGGCGCCAGCAAGTAGTCGACCAGTTCCCGGCCTCGACGCCCATGGGCATCGAGCAGCCGTGCCCGGATGCGCTCGACCAGGGTGTCGCCCAACAACAGGTCACGCCCTATCGCCGCCTGCCAGCAGATGTGCCAGGTTGTGGCGTTGGTCCTCGTGGTGCACGCCGGGTCCATGACACAGTGACGATCCAGCCGCGCAGTACCTCATGACTACCGCCCCAGCAACGCGTCTGTCGTTCGGTCTGAGGGCGACATCGTCCCCTTGACCGCGAGGCTGCACCGAACGTCGACACGCTCGCGGGTGCTGCATCGGCTCCTTCACAACGCACAGCCAGTGCAGGCCAGATCCGGCGTTGGCGCCCACAGGCCGACCGAACGCGTGATGGCACATCGCCTTTCCATTGCAGCGACACAGCTCCTGCCCGTACCTTGTGCTCGCCCGAAGCACAGCGCCGAGGGCACTCGCAACGTCAACCCAACCTGAAGGAGTTCGTCATGAACGAAGCAATGGATCTGGACATCGTCGACCTGGGCGATGCCAAGGAGCAGACCAAGGGCATCGCGCTGCCGGGCAGCGAAGAGAACGTCACGCTGCCGAACCGCCAATAGCCCGCGCAGGCTGAGGCATCCGACCCGGCGCGCAGCCCAGGCTGAGGTCGCACTTCGCGCCGGGTTCTCCAGCGATCAGCCCCACCTTCTCCCGCCACCCGCGCACCCCCATGTCTGCCCGTCTCTGTCTGGCCCCACACGTCCGCGCTTGCGCGCACGATGGTCAGGTGATCCTGCTGGACCTGCGGCGCAGCCGCTACCTCGGCGTCCCGGGCACGCGATTCGCGGCACTCGCGGCCGTCGTCAGTGGCTGGCCCGATCCCGATGGCACGACGCAAGGCGCCACGCTGCAGGGCCCGGCCGACGTCGACGCGCTTGCCGCGCCGCTGCTGCGCCAGGGTCTGCTGAGCCTCAATCCATCGGCGCCGCGTGCGCATGCCAACGCTCCGCTGGCCGAGCCTGCGCGCTCGCTCAACGCAGAGGAACTGGTCGACGCCGTCTCGGTGGACGCGGTTCGCACCGTCAGGTTCGTCCGCTGCAGCGCCTCTGCCGCGCTCAGCCTGCGGCTGCTCTCCCTGCAGCGGATCGCAGATCGCATCACGACCCGACGCGGGCAGGGAGTGGCCAAGACAACAGGCCCGGCCAGCCACGCCCTGCGCGTGGCCGTGGCAGCCTACCTGCGCCTTCGTCCGCTCCTGCTCACGGCGCAGGATCGCTGCCTGCAGGACTCGCTGTCCCTGCTCGGCTTCCTGGGCGCGGAAGGATGGCGCCCGAACTGGGTCATCGGCGTCACCACGCAACCCTTTCGGGCGCACGCCTGGGTCCAGGCCGGCGATCTCGTGCTGAGCGACCTGCACGAGAACGTGCGCCGCTACACCCCGATCCTGGTTGCCTGAGCATCCGGCGGAGAAACGCGCTTGTTCCGCTACCTCGCGCTGATCTGGGACGACACGCTGGCCCAACAGCGCGACACCGTGCAGCGGTTGTCCAAGGGCATCGAGCGTGTCCCTTCATGGAAGCCCGCTGCGCAGCTGTGCGGGCTGTCGGTATTCACCATCGGCGGCGGCGCGGACGGCAATGGCGTCTACCCCTTGGGTCGCGACCAGGGCGTGATCCTCGGCAGGCTGTTCCACCGATGCGAAAGCGCGGGGCACGCTGCCGCACACGCCCGGATCCTGCCCGAAGAGGCCAAAGCCATGCTGCGGCACAACGGCCGATCCCTCGTCACCACCTGTTGGGGGCGCTACGTTGCACTCCTGAAGTGCGAGGGCAGTCAGCTGACGGTCCTGCGCGACCCGACCGGCACCCTCCCCTGCTTCACGCTCGAGCACCAGGGCGTGCACATCGTGTTCTCATGGCTGGAGGACGTCATCGCCTTGCCCGGGATTCCGCTGCCGGCCGTCGCATGGGAGCGGCTAGCCGCTCACCTCCAGATGTGGGAACTGGGCAACCACCAGACCGTGCTCGATGGCGTGGAACGCGTCCTCCCGGGGGAGGCTGTCCATCTGCGCCCGGCCGGAAAGACCCGGGAGCTGTTCTGGGACGCCCTGGGCTTTGCGAGGTCCACGCTGGACGAGGACCCTGCGAAGCTTGCGCCTCGCCTGCGCGACACGGTGCGGTACTGCGCGCGTTCCTGGGCCGAGGGACAGGAACGCATCCTGCTGCGCCTGTCCGGCGGGCTGGACTCGTCCATCCTGGCCGGTTGCCTGACGCGAGAGGACACGGCAGCCGAGGTCCTGTGCGTGAACTACCACTCGCCAGGCGCCGACACCGACGAGCGCCACTACGCGCGACTGGCAGCCCGGCGCGCCCACTTGAACCTCATCGAGTGCAAACGCGACGAAGCCTTCCGGCTTGACCACGTCCTGCAGGTCGCGCTGACGCCCTCACCGGCCACCTACGTCGGCCGGATGGCCGCATCGACAAAAGATGCCGAGCTGAGCCAGCGCCACGGAGCCCCCTGCCTCTTCACGGGGGCAGGCGGTGACCAGCTCTTCTTCGAGTTGCGCACCTGGTGGCCGGCGGCCGACTTCCTTTGCGTGCATGGCTTCGGCCGTGGCGCATGGCGAGCCGCGATGGATGCGGCGCGGCTGGCACAGATGTCGGTCTACCGGACCATGGCCATGGCGATCCGCAGCCGGTTCGGCCTGCGCGCCGAAGGCGATGTCCTCGTCTGGCAGCTGGCCCTGCTGGGCGGTGCGACAGCGAGCACCGCGCCCCGGGACACCTACTTGCATCCCGCGCTCCGACGCGCGACAGGACTGCCCGTCGGCAAGCTGAACCACGTCCGCATGCTCCTGCATCCGCTGGCCTACTACGACCCCTACGAGCGCGAACGTGCACCGACGGTGGTCAATCCGCTGCTGTCGCAGCCACTGATCGAACTCTGCCTGCAGCTTCCCACCTATGCCCTCACCCGAGGCGGGCATGGCCGGGCACTGGCGCGCCGCGCCTTCGCTGCCGACCTGGCGCCAGAGATCGCAGCGCGGCGATCGAAGGGCAGCATCGACCAGCACCTGAAGACCGTGCTGGCCGCCAACCTCCCGTGGGCGCGCGAACTGCTTTTCGACGGAGAGCTCGTCGCACGCGGATTCCTCGACCGCCAGAAGGTCGAGGTTGCGCTCTCGGGCAAGCCGAACGTGACCAGCGTGCATGTCACTGAGATCCATGGCCTCATCGCCGTCGAAGCCTGGCTGCGGCGATGGCGCGCCGCAGCGCAGGCCGTCCCGGTCTCGTAGCGTGGCAGCATCGCGATCCAGTCTGGCGGACCTGCGGGCGGCAGTTCGCCTGCTGCACGCCGCATCCGACCGCGTCGTCGTCAGCCGCCTGGTGCTGGCGCTGCTGCTGGTCGTGGCCAGTGGCCTGCTCGGCGGTCTGGCGCCCCTCGCGCTCAAGGCCCTCGTGGACGAATCCTCGCTCCATGCAGGCACGGCGTCGCCAGTCGATCTGGGCGCACCCTCATCGCTCCTGCTGGTGGGTGTCTATGTCGCGGCGCTGACTGGTGCTCGCCTGTTCGCGGCCCTGCGCCCACTTCCGGCCGGCCTGGCCGAACAGCGCCTCAGCGCCAATCTGGTGCGCCGCGGCTTCGACCGGCTGCTGGGCCTGCCCTTGACCAGCCACCTGGCCCATCGCCCCGGCGCGCCGGTGCACGCCCTGGACCAGGCCTCAGCCGGAAGCCAGATCCTCCTGTCGCATCTGTTGGGCAGCGTCTTGCCTGTGGTCATCGAACTCTGCACCGTGGTGGGCGTGCTGATCCACCTGGGGCAGCCCTTGATCGTGCTGGCGTTCGCCGGAACCGCGCTCGCCTATCTCATGCTGCAGCTCGGGGCTGCGCCGCAAACCGTCGCACGAGCGCAATCCGTCGCCAGCGCTGCGCAGGCCGTGCGGTCATCGCTGACCGAAGGTCTGTCACAGCCCGAGACCGTCAAGGGCCTTGGCGCGGAGCACGCTGTTCGGTCCAGGCTCGACCAGACCCTGGGGCAACTGCAGGCGTGCTGGCGCGCCATGGGTGCGCAACACGTTCGGCTCGGCATCGCCAACGCAGCCTGCATCGCGGCCTGCCTGGCAGCGCTGCTCGCACTGGCGCTGGATGGCCTGCACGCCGGCACGCTGACCAGCGGTGGCTTCGTGCTGGTCAACGTGTACCTGCTGCAGATGCTGCGCCCTCTGGAAACCGTGGGCGTCGCCACACGGGACATCGCCCAGGCCCTGGGGTTCCTGCGGCCGCTGCTGCAGCTGATGACGGTCAACGGTCCAGCTGACCAGGGCGCCGCGCTGCAACGCCCGCCCAGATCGACGAGCTCCCTTGCGCCCCACATGCTGCGGTCGCAGAGGTCGCCCTCCCACGCCGGGATGGCACGCGTGGCGCCTGCAGTCCGCCTGCGCGGCGTGCGCTTCGGCTACGACACCTCGCGCCTGCTGCTGCGGCACATCGATCTCGATGTCCCGGCGGGCAGCGTGCTGGGATTGGTCGGGCCCAGCGGCAGCGGCAAGTCTTCAATGGTCCGGCTGTTGCTGCGCCTGGTCGAGCCCCAGCACGGCTGTCTGCTGCTGGATGAGGTTCAGCTGGCGGCGATGCCACTGGAGCAGCTGCGCGCGATGACAGGCGTGGTGTTCCAGGACAACCTGATGCTCGACGACACGCTGGCCGCCAACATCGCCTTCGGTTGGCCAAGCGCGACGCGGTGCGAGATCGAGGATGCAGCCCGCCATGCCCAGCTGCACGATCGGATCGTCGCGATGCCGGACGGCTACGACACCCGGATCGGCGACCGCGGGCTCTTGCTTTCAGGCGGCGAGCGCCAGCGTGTCGCCATCGCCCGCGCATTGGTCCGTCGTCCTCGTCTGCTGCTGCTCGACGAGGCAACCTCGATGCTGGATGCGGCAACAGAAGCCGCCCTGCTCCAGGGCCTGCGCTACGCGGCGCCGGGCTGCACCACCATCGTCATCGCGCACCGACTGTCCAGCGTTCGCCTGGCGCAGCAGATCGCCGTGCTGAAGGACGGGCGCATCGTGGAGTGCGGTGACCACGCAGCCCTCCTGGCGCGGGGTGGTGCCTATGCCGGCCTCTGGCAAGCGCAGGCACAGTGCAGCCCTTAGCGGGAAGAACTGCCAGGATGGCAGTGAGCGCTACCGGTCACCAGAAGGTCGGGCACACCGAGGTCGCGCGCCATCGACCTTGCGCAGCGCATGCATCTGCCGCCAGCGTGCGTACTGGCTGTGCAGGGACTCCGCTGTCTCGCCCGGCAGCAGAGGCTCCAGACGTTCGGCATCCAGCAGCCAGAAGCGGTACCAGTCGACATTGCCCTGCAGCGAGACCATGCGGTCGCCAGGGTGGGACAGCGAGTGCGAGCCGTCCGGAATGACGATCATCTCGGCCGCCTTGTACTGCCGGCGCAGCAGCGCGTACACATCCCAGTTGTTCAGCACCGCCGGTCCGTAGGTCTCGATGCGCATGGCCGCACGCACACAGTCGGTGTGCAGCGCCGGGTCGTTGCGCACCCAGTTCTCGAGCGTGGGACCGTAGGCCGGCCCGCCATTGATCGCCTCCTTGCGGGTCACCATGTTGTCCCCGGCGCCATACGTGACGGCGACCGAGAACATCGTGTTGGCGTCCCCGTCCGACACAGTGGCGGCGCGGATGGGGATGTCCGTGAATGTCACCAGGTTGAGCACGCGCTCCCCGGTGGCGCTCCAGCCCATGAGCCCGATCCGCTCCACGTCGACCATTCCCTCGCGCACCAGGGCCTCGATCGCTCCGCGGACGCCGTCTGCAAATGCATCGACGACGGCGCGCTCGTGGTTGGGCCGCTCCGTCGTGGGGCCCACGGGAAGCGCCAGCACGATCATCCCCTCGCGCAGAAAGGCCCTGCCTGCGAACCCGCTGCTCACGCCATCCGCGATGTTGGCGCCGTCCAAGTAGAAGCGATCGGGCACAAAGCCGTAGGTCTGAATGACCAGCGCATGACGCTCCCCCGGCACGTGACCCGACGGCAACAGGAGGCCGCCGTCCCACTGTCGGCCTTTGCCGTCACGCCAGGTGTAGGCCTTGGCGGTGCCCCAGGAGTCGGCCGAGTACGCCGGGTTCAGCTGCGTCAGTCGCGTCCGTTGCCCTTCTGGTCCGACTGCCCACAGATCTGGAGGCTGATTCAGTGCCTGCTCCAGGCGGAGCGACCAGCTGCGCTGGCCGTCCGCCCGGCCGGCACCGGCAGCTGGTGCGCGCTCGACCTCCTTCCAGAACCCGTCGGGCGCGCGCTCGAACCAGCGTCGGCGCCCCCCGTCCATCGCGACGAAGGCGTCGCGCGGGCCGGCCACCGCATAGGCGGCCTCCAGGCGGGTCTCGAGGCGCGCGATGACTTCGATGCGCCCGGTGTCAGGCCAGTACTCGACGATGTGGGAACCGTTGCCGCGTCCTGCCGTCAGCGGCAGGTGCGTTCCCGCGATGACCACGGATCGGCCTCCCTGTTGCCACAACCTGTCCGATCGTGTCTGTCCGACGCCTGGCCACGCATCATCCGGTGCATCGATCACCGGTTGCTCGTGCCCATCGTCGAGACGGTAGGCCACCAATCGGCGAACGACGTAGGCCCTGGGTCGCGAGAAATACCCGATCGGATCCATGCTCAACGACGGCCCAGCCCGCTTGACGAGATCGGCCACGAAGGGGTAGTCCTGCGCCCAGGTGAGCTGTCGGTCCAACTCGTACCTGGGCAACAGAGCCCACCGCCCGTCGGGCGAGATGCTCACGCCGGGTGCCTGGCTGCTGCGCTCGGCGAACACGGCGCCAAGGGGTCGCGATGCCGCCCTACCGTCACCGGTGGTCGCGAAGTAGCGGTACTGCCGATCCTGAGCGCGCATGTCGTTCTGTCCAAACATCACCGACCAGAACGACTGGTTGGCGACCACGACACTGCGCGCGCCCGGTTCCAGAGGCGGCTTCGGAACCTGCGCGACGTAGACGACCTGCTGCAGGTCGTCGGACACGGCGAACGAGACGATGGGCAGCCTCTCGCGTGTCAGGCGGGCCAGTCGTGCCGTCCGCACATCCAGGCGATAGGCCTGGTGCACGCCGGTGTCGATGCGTCCCAGGAACACGAGCGTCCGCGATCCGACCCAGCGCACGTCCCGGATGGCTGGATCCAGGTAGGAGGGATCGCGGTCCGCCGCCACGGTCAGCAGCGTTCTGCTGGCGGCCACACGCCGGGCGTCCAGGCGGTCGGGGTCCAGGTCCAGCAGCACGATGCGGAACAGGTTCCTGCCGGCTGCGACATCGGCCGTGCGGGTCACGATGAAGGCTTGCCGGCCATCCGGCGCGACCTGGGTCTGCAGCGCGTCCGCGTCGCTGTCGCGGGGTTGAACGAGGCGGGTGAACTCGACGACATCCTGGACGGTGGGCCCGACGCCAGCCGTGGCAGGCCCGGCACCAGCAACTGCCAGCGCGAGCAGCCACGATCGGCCGCAGCGCCGCAAACCGGCGGCCAGCCACCGATCGATGCGCGTCCGAAGCGGGCGTGCAGGAAGAGCAAGACACATGGGGGGGAATCTCCTGCGGAACTCGGCCGCGTCCAGGTCGGCCCGGATCAGGCACGCGCGACGACGCTGCGCCTGACCCTGCGGCCGCACCGGGTGCTCGGTGGGGATGAAGAATGCGGGGCTTGCGCCGAAGCGCTACCAGTTCACCGACAGCCGGGCGCTGGCATAGCGCCCGCGCCAGTCGGCCTGGGTCGGGTCGTAGAACGGGTTGGCTTCGACAAACTCCGGCTGGCGATCGGTCACGTTGACGATGCCGAAAGACACTGCGGCCCCCTTCACTGTCGTGCCCGAGACAAGGCCCAGCCTGACCAGATCCAGACTCGCGTTCAGGTCGTGGGTCCACAGGTTGCCGAGCCGCCGCTCGCTCGTGCCGCCGTCCTGGTAGGTGCCGACATACCGGCTGGTGAGGCCCATGCTCCAACCGCCCTGATCGAACCCGGCCGACAGCCGGCCCTTCCAGGCGGGTGACCAGAA
Organism: Rubrivivax soli; assembly: GCF_049810355.1. Lineage (GTDB taxonomy): Bacteria > Pseudomonadota > Gammaproteobacteria > Burkholderiales > Burkholderiaceae_C > Rubrivivax. The sequence goes on along the minus strand of NZ_CP187368.1, from coordinate 5,771,628 downwards.
GTCGTAGTAGCGTCGTCCCAGCCGGTCTTCGGCCGGCGCCGCAGGCGCGAGGACCACCTGGTACGCACGCGTGCGCGTGGCGCCCGCGGCCAGGGCCCACGTGCCCCCGAGCGCCTTCCATGCATGCGAGGCCTCGAGATCGATGCCCGACGTGTCGACCGCACCGTAGTTCACCTCGCCCCAGAGCACCCGGGTGATCGGTCCCGGCTCGGTGCCGGTGGGCGGCCCGCGGCGCACGACACCGGGAAAGAGCCCTTCGTTGTTCACCAGCACCTGCGGGAAGGCCAATCCGATCAGACCGTCGATGCGCACCTTCCAGGCCGTCATGCCCAGGCGCGTGCCCAGCGTGCCGTCGGGTTCCCAGATCGCGCCGACCGCATACGCCTTGCCGCGCTCCGGCTCGAGTGCCGGGTTGGTCGATCGCACGACCTCGCCACCGACCACGGGCTCGTTGCCGCGAGCAGGGTCCACCAGACCGAACGCCTCGGTCGGGAAGCTCTGGTCGGGGACGTTGGTCTGCAGCAGGGTGGGCGGCTTGAACGACGTGGCCGCCGAGGCGCGCAGCAGCAGCGTTCGTGCCGGCCGCACCTCGAGCCCGGCCTGGTAGGTGGAGGCCGAGCCGAAGTCGCTGTAGGCGTCCCGTCGGGCCGCCAGCGTCAGCACGGCCAGGTCCCAGCTTCGCGCAGCCACCGAGGAGGACCGCAGCAAGGGTGCACGCAGCTCGGTGTAGGCAGCCCGCTGCGTCCTGTCCGCAGCCACCGCCAGGACGCCCGGAATCGCGGACTCGAAGCTGTCCCGGCCCGCCTCGACGCCGGCAATGACGTCCATCGACCCCGCGGGCAGGTTCAGCAGCGGGCCCCGCACGAAGCCGCCCAGCTGGTCGCGCTGGCCGCGGCTGGTGCGCAGGCTTTCCGGCCAGATGGCCCGCAGCACCTGGTCGCTGGCCGCGCGGCCTGCCGTGAACGGATTCAGGGCGGACTCCGCAACGGGACTGGCCAGGGCAGCCGTCCTTGCAGCCGGATTGGCGCTGACGCCCGAGGTGCGGCTGGTGCCGCTGTCCCGTGAACCCGAGCCCGTCACTTCGAGGTCCCAGCCACCGCCCAGGTCACCGCGCACGCCGAACAGCGCACGGGTGAAGCGCGTGCGGCGGTCGAGTGTCTGCACGCCGTTCTCCGGACCCAGCGCACCGGTCACGCGGACATCCACACCGAAAGGGTTGTATGTATTGCTGGCCGGCACGAGCACGTTGTTCAGCAGCAGCGCCGCCTCGTCGGACGAGAGTCGGTCCTCGGTCCGCGTCAGCTCACCGAAGATCGACCAGGCTCCCGTGAGATAGCGCTCGCCACTGGCGTGCAGCCCCAGTGTCTCCAGGCCGTGCACCAGGGTGTAGCCCTTGCCGATGGACTGGCCGCTGCAGAGGTTGGCCGTGCCGGCCGTCGGGACGAAGTCGTCGGTCGAGAGCAAGGGACCGGCCGAGACCGAAGGAATGCCGGCAAAGCTGGCGTCCAGGCCAGGCAGGTTGGAACCGTCCGTGCTGCTCACGGTCCCCGGAGCACAGGTCCGCGCACGTTGATCGCTGCCACCGAATCGCCGGTAGTCCGCGTCCCGGAAGAATGCGCGCTCGGCCATCGTGAGTGCCGACCGCTTCGAATAGGAGCCCAGCAGGAGATACGAGCCCCGCTCGTCCCCACCGCCGCCAGCCAGCGACACGCTGCCATCGCCGATGCCCTTGGCAGCCCCCAGGCGCGCGTCGAGCGCCAGCCCATCGATGGACTTCTTCAGGATCACGTTCACCACACCGGCCAGGGCATCACCGCCGTACACGGCCGATGAGCCGACAGGCAGGACCTCGACGCGCTCCACCGCAGACAGGGGGATCAGGTTGAGGTTGAAGTAGTTGCCGGACGAGGATCCGACCGCCTGCACGCGGCGACCGTTGATCAACGTGAGCGTCGACCCCAGCGGCAGGCCCCGCAGCTGCACCGTGCCCTGCCCCCCCGTCGCGCCGAACGAGCCTTCGCCCGCAGCGACGGACACCTCGCTGAGGCTGCTCAGGAAGCGCTCCAGCGTCGGTTGACCGCTCCTTTCCACATCTTCCCGGCTGTAGGTGTTCACCGGAGCCGGCCCTTCGGCCGCGACGCGCTTGAGACGAGACCCCGTGATCTCGATCCGCTGGGCTTCGGCAGGAGGCTCGGCATCCCCTGCAGGCGCGGCGGCACGGGCATCGGATTGCAGGGGGGCCGTGGCAAGGGCCAGTTGCGCGGCGGCCGAAGCGTCAGGGCTGGCGACCGTCAACGCGTTGGGTGACGACCTGGCACCGCTCGACCCCGGCGGGACACCGCCTGTGGACGGTGCCGGCTTCACGACGATGGCGCCATCCTTCATGACGTCGGCCGACATGCCCGAGCCATCGATCGCCCGCGAGATCGCCTCGACGGCGGTCAACCTGCCCGACACGGCGCGCGCCGTCTTGCCGCTCACGACCCCAGGATCGAAGAGCACGGAAGTGCCTGTCTGCCTGGCGATCGATCGCAGGGATTCTGCAAGCGCCTGCGAGGGTTGCTCGATCACATGCCGAGCTGGTACTGCAGATTCACTGGCCCACGATGCTCCGTGCGCTCCGCACACGAGCAACGCCAGAACCCCTGGGGCCAGGAACCTCCCTCGACAGCCCGCTTCGGTGACTCGCTCGTTTCGCATCTTGTGACTTTCCTGTGTGGCTGATTGGGTGACAACCAGATGACGAGAAAGTCCAGTGCGGGTCTGCCAGTGCTTTCTCTAGTGAGGCTTGATCAGCTCCAATCGTCCATCGCCTTGCCGTACCTGCAAGCCATGCAAGGCAGCGACAGCGCTGGCAAATCCCGCCGTATCACCAGTGCGATAGAGGCCGCTGACACGCAAGTCTGCGAGCGAGGAGGGCTGGAGCAAGGTGATCGCCGTTCGGCTGTAGCGGTTCATCTCGGCCACGGCCTCCGGAAGCGAAGCGTCGTCAAACACAACCTCGCTCCGCTTCCAGGCAACGACCTGTTCCAGGTTCGGCCTGTCCAGTTCGGCCTCGGCGGACGGCGCCTGACCGAGCTCGCTGCCGGACAGCCGCACACGATCACCGGCCACCAGCCGCACGGTGCGGGCGGGCGCCAGCCCGCTGGTGCCCGCCGCAGCTTGCACGGCCACCTGCCCTTCGATCAGCGTCACGGCCAGCGCCTCGCGACCGGCACCACCCTGCCCAGCGAACCGCACCGCGAACACGGTGCCGATCGCGACCACTTCGCTGCCCCCTGCGTGCACGACAAACGGCCGCAGGGGGTCCTTGGCCACCTCGAACAGCGCCTCACCGCTCGTGATCGCCACGGCGCGCTGCCGGGACCCCAGATCGACGCGCACGCGCGTGTCGGTGTTCAGCGTCATGCGCGTGCCGTCATCGAGCATCACGATCTGCTGTTCGCCCACCCCGGTGGTGTAGACGCCGACGTCGCGCCAATGCTGATACCCCAGGGCGCCAGTCACCACGGCCAGCACCACGGCCACTGTCGACGCCCAACGCACAGGGGCCAGGTACCACGTGCCGCGATCTTCGGCACCGGTCTGCGACTTCGAAGCCACGTAGGCACTGGCCAAAGTGACCCGCGGCACGCTTTCCCAGGTGTCCGTGCAACGCTCGAACGCTTCGCGATGGGCGGCGGATCGCTGCTGCCAGGCCAGGCACTCCTGTTCCATGCGGCGACTGCGCTGAGGCCCGTGCAGACGGGTCACCCAGACGGCTGCCTCGGCAGCGATCTCCGGCGGCACCCGAACCGGGAGGTCCGGCTCCCCGTTGTCCGCGGCGGCGGCGCGCGGCTGGCCCATGACTACCAACCTTCCATCCAGCTGGTGACCTGCATCGTCGCCTTGGCAACGTGTTTCTCGACGGAACTGACACTCAGCCCGTGGAGCCTGGCAATCTGCACGTAGCTCATGCCATCGACGCGGTGGGCCAGGAAGATCGTACGGGTCTTGTCATTCAGTCGGCCCAGGCAGACGCTCATCCGCTGCAGGCGCTCACGCGACAGCAGCACGGCCTCGACGCTGGGTTGCGTATCGACGAGCACGACGTCTTCGAGCATGACTTCCTCGCCACGGGCACGGCGTGCGCGGTGTGCGTCGATCGACAGGTTCAGCGCAGCTCGCATCAGAAACGCCTCAGGCTCGTCAACCTGCTTCTCACGCCGATAGCACTCGAGCCGGATCCATGCCTCCTGAACCAGATCGTCGGCTTCGTGCTCCGTCCGGCCACGGCGCATCAGGGCTGATCTAACCCGGGAGAATACGCCTTGCCACTTCTTGACCATGCGAAAGCCTGCGGACAGCCAGGGTAGACAGTTCAGGAGCCGACGGCGGCAATCCTAGAACCGAAACACTCACGATGGTAGTTATGTTCGGCTCCGGCAGCGACACCAACCTGCTCAAGCCGGCGCAGCTCGCGCGGCAACACCGCCTGGACGAGCCTTGCGGCCGCGCCGGCATCGTCGAACGCACCGTGCCGATCAACCGCCTTGCGCAAGCTCCGGTTCAACGCCGCTGCCTTGCCGTCGCCCGCAAGGACCTCCCGCCGAAGGGCTGGCGCCAGCGACCACAGCGCCCAGCCTTGTTCGAGGGCCAGACGCCAGTCCGCCACCAGCACCGGATAGCGGGCGCCCCAGCGGCTGGTCTCGAAAGCGGCCAGCGCCGCCCTGGCCTCTACGCCTGATTCGGTCACGATGATCGCGCGCAGGCGCTCAGCGACCGGTAACCGATGACGTGCCGCCACCTGCGCAACGCTTCGGTCGAGCAGCTGGGCAAAGGAAGGAAGTGCCGTCGCCCCCGGAAATCGGGCTCGCAGGTCCTCTCGGAAGCCTGCGAGGTCACTGTGGAGTGCAAATCGGATTCGCTCGACACCGCGATTCTGAAGTTCAACGAGCGCTGGCCTCCAGTCAGGCCTCGCTGACGCAGTCCTTGCCCAAACACCAAGGACTTCGGATTCATCTCGGCTGAGATTGCCGACAACCCAGTGCACCTCACCACCCTCGCCCGAGACGTTGTTCATCGGGACGACCTTGGGGACGCAGCCGGCATGCACCGAGAGGTACCTTCGGCATAGCGGCAAACAGTTGTAGGCGTCTGCGTCCAATCGTCCATTGCTGCGTTTCACTTGATCGTCCAGTCATCCGGGGCAGTGCATGTGGATGATCGTCCGTGGTGCTATCACCGTCAAGATTCGACGATGCACGAGTGCCTCGTCCTTCCCCCCGATATGCCCAAGCACCAGAGCTCGTAGCGTTCGGTGCTGCCGTTCGACAGAGGCGGCTGGCTCTCGGTCTCTCACAGGAAGCGCTCGCCCACGAGGCAGGGATTGACCGCTCGTACATGAGCAGCATCGAACGAGGCGGCCAGAACGTTGGCCTTGTACTCGCAGCACAGATTGCGGGAGCCCTCGACATCAAACTTGCCGAACTGATGGCAGCCGCTCGGTTGTAGCGACCGCTTTACTTGCGCGCATCTGGTCTTTGGTCGGCTGCCCCTGCTGCGCGATCCAGCGGCGGATGTCCTCGGCGCGCCAGACGGTCACGCGCTCGGACAGCTTCACGGGCTCTGGAAACGTGCGTGCATGCACACGCCGCCACAGGGTGGACTTGGAGATGGGGACGAAGATCAGCACCTGCGGCTGGCGCAGGAAGCCGGTGTCCGGCAGCGCAGCACTGGGGACTGCGGCCGAGGAATCCGCCGACGGGGCGGCAGGGACAGAAACGCGGGGCATGATCGGCCTCTCATCGGCATGCAGCCGGAAAAGGTCATGACCTGCTCTGAGACGACGGCGCTCGGTCAGGAAACGCGCCAGCCGCCCGGGAACGCTCGACTCCTGGACCACCGCGGGCGTTCCGTTCGCGCGGTGGATGAGGATGGCCTCTGGCGTACCCACCTCAGAGATGCACGACCCGGTGACTTGTTCTTCACGCCTGAGAGGGAGACTCCGCCGCGTGCTGCAGCTGCGACGTGTGCTGGAAATCGCTATCGACGGCAGCTGCTTTCGGCCCGGCACGATGTCGTCGCAGGCAGCGCTGCACGACAAGGCCAGCGTGCCAGACGTTGGACAAGGCAGGTATCGACTGCGACGCACCAGAGGCTGGTGGAAGAGAGGCAGGAAACGCGATCGGCCAGCAGCAGTACAGCGCCGCGGCTTCTGGGATCTCGCATGCCGTCAGCGAAGCGCGCGGGAGGAGCGCACCTACTAACGAGCAGACTGCCAAGTGGCCTCGCCGTCGTCAACATCGCATCAACGACTGCTCAAGCAAGTGCTGACACTTCTCGGCGCTTGCGCGGGAGGATGGCGTCGATTGCGTCAAGCCGCTCTGAGGAAGGGCGCGCTGCCGCCGGTTTCGCAGAACTTCAATCTAGAGCCCAGGGGTTTGCATTGCAGCTGTTGATGCGGGGTTTGGCGCCTTGCCGCCAGCATGCTGGCGGCAAGGCGCGGCGAACACGGGTGGCAGCGCGTAACCCCTCGGTCAAGCGGGAGCCAACGGCATAGCGCTTGGCCTCCGAGGCGGCGTGGTCCATCATCCGCTTCTCGGGCCAAGCGCCACGCCGCCGGCTCCCGCTTACCTCGAACGTTAGGCCACATTCAATGTCCCGCTTCAGATCGGCTCTGGGTCTAAAGTTCTCTGCCGCACCTCGCGCTGATCCTCTTGCATCGCACACGTCAAGGTAGCTCTATGAACCTTCCTGAAGAGCACAGCCGCAAAGCCAGATACCGTGCGGCTTGGATCTCTTTGCTGGCTGTCATGGCTGTCCACCACCTCTATGGCTGTTCCTCGCAGCAGGTCTACGGCGCAGGACAAGCCTGGCAGTTGCAGGAGTGCAGCAAGATCATGGATGCCCAAGAAAGAAACCGATGCATGTCGAGTGCGAATACGTCGTACGACGAGTACAAGCGCCAGACTGAGGCGACAAAGACAGGTCAGTAGTTTCCGTGGCACCTCGCCGAGATAGTACGTAAGTGATTGAAGTCCGCTCTTGGCCCCGTACCGCAATGCGGCCTAACCCCTCGGTCAAGCGGAGAGCCAACGGCGTGCCACTTGGCCCGCGAGGCGGCTTGGTGGATCATCCGGCCCGCGGGCCAACCGACACACCGTCGTCTCCCGCTTACCTCGAACGTTAGGCAGCACAGAGCACACCCAGTGGTCGCATCACGAAGAAGCACCCTTCTTGCCCTCGGCCTGGGCTTATGCACGAGTTCTATCGGGCAAGGCTTGGCTGCACCCAATGTGGTCTCCATTTCTCCGCTGCTGGTGACTTCCGGGCAGCCGTCCCCACAAGCGCTGGCTGGCCTCGCAAAGGATGGATTCCACGCCGTCATCTACCTTGCGCCAAGTACCGTCCCCAACGCTGTCAAGGACGAGCCTGAACTCTTGGCCAAGCAAGGCATTGAGTTCATTCACATCCCCGTTCCATTTGGGTCACCTGACGAGAGTCACTTCCTTGCGGTATCGGCAGCACTGACGCGCTTGCAGTCGAAGAAGGTGCTCGTTCATTGCGAAGTCAACATGCGTGCGTCGAGCATGGTCTTCCTGCACCGCGTACTTCATGGCAATGAGGATCCTGCCGTCGCCTATGAGGCTGTCGCCAAGGTTTGGTCGCCAGGCGGTGTCTGGCGCAGACTACTGCTCGCCCTACTGAGCAGTCACAAGGTCAGCTTTGAGCCTTACTGAGCAAAGTGCTGCCCAACCCCTCAGTCAAGCGGAGAGCCAATGGCAAGCCACCAAGCCCGCGCGCCGCTGTGGTTTATCCTGCATTGCGCGGGCTTGGCGGCTAGCCGCCGTCTCCCGCTTACCTCGAACGTTAGGCCGCACAGGAGCCCGATTGCTGCACTTCCGCCCGCTTCTCGTATCGGACCAACAAAGCTTGTGGCGCTGGCTGCACATCGCGCTCTGGGATCCCCCGCCTGCCCCGCCTCGTCCGAGTGAAGTGCTTCAGAACCCAGGTGTGCGTATCTACGCTGAGGGTTGGGGCACGTCCTCAGACCTGGGAGTCGTGGCCGTTGTTGACGGCGAGGACGCGGGCGCTTGCTGGATGCGGCTCGTTCCGGAACGTCAAGGTCTCGCCTATGTCGACGATGAAACTCCGCAACTTGGCATTGCGCTGGAGCCGACGTTTCAGAATCGTGGTTTCGGGAAACCCATGATGAAGACAGCGTTGGTCGCCGCATGGCAACAGGGTTACCGCCAGGTGTCGCTGACGGTCCATCCGGACAACCCGGCGCGCTTCATGTACCAAGCCTGCGACTTCAAGGAAGTGGGCCTTCGGGGTACGTACCACCTCATGGTCGCCGCGAGTTCGGCCTAACCCCTCGCTCAAGCGGAGTGTCAACGGCGTGGCACTTGGCCCGCGGTTCACTGTGCCTCGTCAAGCGTCCCGCGGGCCAAGCGCCACGCCCTTGTCTCCCGCTTAGCTCTAACGTTGGGCAGCACCAGAACCACTTCAGGCGCTCCAAGATCGCCTCAGCCAACTGCACTCGGACGATGAACCAACCCACAATCACCAGACGTGTCCTGCTCGCAGCTTCCGGCGCGGCGCTTACGTCTCTTGCCGCTACCGCATTTGCGTCAACGAAGAGCCGGCGCTTCGACCCGACGACAGCGCTTCGCAAGCTGGAAGGCAGTCAAGCACGGCTCGGCGTTTGCCTTCTCGATACTGTGACGGACGAAGTCATTGGGCATCGACTCGACGAACACTTCGCCTTCTGCTCCACCTTCAAGCTGCCCATGGTCGCAGCAGTCCTGCGTGAAGCAGACCGTGGTCGATTGGATCTGAACGAAGTCTTGCCGTACTCGAAGTCTGACCTTCTTGATTGGGCGCCTGTGACCGGCAAGTACGTCGACAAAGGCGGCTTGAGCATCGCCGTCCTCGCGCAAGCTGCACAGGAACTGAGCGACGGCCTTGCCGCAAATCTCTTGGTCAGACGCATGGGCGGGCCGGCCGCAGTGACTGCCAAATTTCGCGAGATGGGCGACACCGTCACTCGGCTCGACCGCTACGAACCCGACCTGGGATTGGTGCTCTCGGGCGATCTTCGCGACACAACCACGCCAGTGGCGATGGCACAGCTTGTCCGAAGGATAGCGACGGGCACGATTCTGCAGCCCGACTCCAGGCAACGGCTACTGCGCTGGATGGAGAACACCAGCACCGGCGCTCGCCGGTTGCGCGCAGGGCTGCCCACCGATTGGCGCTCTGGAAACAAGACGGGGACGGGTCGGGCCGAGGGCACGACGAACAAGTGCAACGACGTGGCAATCACGTTTCCGCCAAAGCGAGGGCCTGTCGTGATTGCCGCGTACTTCGACAGTGGCGAGTACACGGCACAAGTCGAGGCCCGGCATGAAGCCGTCGTTGCCGAAGTTGGCAGAATTGCGGCTATGTGGGCGACAAGTTAGCAGGCCCATCGCAAGGCTGCGTTATCGCTGCTGTCTAACCCCTCGCTCGAGCCGCCCCGCTCCGGTATGCAGCGCAAGCCCGGGCCGCGACACACGGTGCATCATCGCAGCCCTGGCTTACGCTGCCTGCCTACGCGGATGGCTCCGCTTGCAAGTTGGGCTGCACTTCCACCCCGCATGACCTCTCCCAGACACAACCTCAGTTCACCGCTTCCCATCGCGATCGACGGCTGGTCTGAAGCACTCGCGCGCGATCTGCAGATACACAAGCCGTCGTCGATTGAACTATCGGGGCTGTGGCCGGATCTTGCCGTTTTCAAGGGCCACGCTGAGAGCGTTACTAGTCTTCGATTGGCTGGCCGCGCAAAGGACGGGCAAGTCCTTGACGTAAGAGGCTTAGGCGCGTTCCCCAATCTCAGGCATCTCTATGTGGCGGGCAGAATCGCATCAGAGTCCAGTGAGGAACTTCCTTCGCTTGTTGAGTCGCTTGACTGCATTTGGCAGCAACAGTCGGCACACTGGCTGCTATCCGAGTCGCTCAAGCAAGTTCATCTGCGCGCCTACCCGGGGGCCAGCCTTCGAGATCTTCGCATCGCGCCATCGATAGAGCGACTCTCTCTACTCACTCCCAAGCTGTCCTGTCTTGAACTTCCGACAGCGTGCCGTTCATTGACGACACTTTCCATAGTCCGAGCCAGGGAGCTCGCGACTCTCGCCGGATGTGAGCATAGTCAAGTCAGAGAGCTTCGAATCAGAGACGCTCGAAAACTAGAAGACGTTTCGGCGATAGCAAGTCTTCTGCAACTGGAAGATCTACAACTCGTAGACATCTCGCCGCATGTGGATCTGTCCCCTATCGCACAATCGGCATCGCTTGCACGGGTCCATGTGGGCGGAGCAAAGGTACCTTCCCTGCCGTGGCTTGCACTTCTGTCGCTACCCTCGCTACGACTCGCAGACGGGCCCTGGGATCCGTCTGAGGTTTCCGAAGACGCTCTCCGAGGTGCATCTGGCACGCCAAGTCGAATCCGCTCGTTCCAGTCATTTGGCAACCGTGGCCGGCGCCCAGCAAGACTCGAACTGAGTTCCGCCACTACGACGCACCGCGATGACGCCTAACCCCTCGCTCGACCCCCGACTCGCTACGGCAGGCACCATAGGCCCGGCCTGCGCCAGACGTAGCATCGTCGCAGTCAGAGCCTGCAGTACCTGCCTCCGCTCGCGGGGTTGGCTCGAACGTTAGGCCGCATACCAACGACCAATGTAGCGCTCGCCTCAACGCTACGCGAGCAGCGATCTCCCTTGACTCTTGGTTACTACTTGAATGTTGAGCTTCGTAATAAGACACATAACCGCTGCGCTTGTATTTGCCACGCTGGCCACTGCCACGCACGCAACTTCCCCAGCACCGTATGTCCTTCAGAACACCGAGGTGATCGCCACCCCAGCACCTCGATTGAATCGAATATACGAAATCTATGTGAGCCTACCCGCCGACTACGCAACTTCAAACAAGCGATATCCGGTTGTCTACGTTACCGACGCACCATATGCCTTCCCGCTCATGCGCGCCATTGCGGAGAGAGTTGACCGCCACGGTGTGGGCCTGGAAGACTTCATCCTTGTCGGACTTGGCTACGCCAAAGGTGAAAATGGCGCCACGAGCCGCAATCGCGACTACACCCCTACAGATCGACCCAAGAACAGCAGTCTCGCCGACGGTGTCTATGGACAAAGTGCGGCGTACCTGAACTTCGTTGCAGACGCCGTACTGCCGCTTGTAGATGGCAGATACAGGACTGACCCCACTCGCCGCATCTACGTTGGTCATTCGTATGGCAGCCTCTTCGGTCTGAAGGCATTGCTCGACCGACCGGGCGCCTTCAGCCACTACATTCTCGGGAGCCCGTCACTGTGGTTCAACCGAGGCTACGCCTTCGACGCGCTGAAACGCTACGCGCAAACCCAGAACGAACTTCATGGCAAGGTTCGCTTCTACGTCGGAGGACTGGAGAAACCGACACGCGCGCGGCCACATGACGTGAACATGGTTGCACAGATGAATCGCTATGCGGCTGAGCTGCAAGCGCAACGATGGCGTGGACTGGACGTCAAGGCGACAGTTCTGGAAGGCGAGGATCACGCCACTGTATTTCCTCGGTTTGTTACTCTAGGTCTCATGTGGGCGCTCCCGAAGCGCGATTGAGAGCAGGCCACAGGAAGTAACCGTATTGGGGAAGGTCTGCAAAGCCCCGGGCTGATCCGGCTGGCGCGATCCTCCCGGCGGGGCGACGATAACGGCCATGAAGCAGTTCGGACTTGGCCTGAACCTGTCGACGAAGAAGACTCGCAAGCGCGAGTCCCTCAACGAGATGGAACGCGTCGTGCCGTGGGCGGCGCTGGTGCAGGTGGTGGAGCCGTACGAACCGAAGACCGAGGCCGGCCGCCCGCCGATTGGCATCGAGACCATGCTGCGCATCCACGACCTGCAGCAGTGGTTCGCGCTGTCGGACCCGGCGATGGAGGAAGCGCTTCAAGACATGCCGGTGTTCCGCGAGGTCGCCAAACTGGGTGACCGTGTGACGCGGCTACCCGACGAGACCACCATCCTGCAGTTCCACCACCTGCTGGAACAGCACGACCTGGCCACCGACATGCTGCGTGTGGTCAACGACAGCCCGCAGGCCAAGGGCCTGATGATGAAGAAGGGCACGGTGGTCGACGCCACGCTGATCGCTGCACCCAGTCGACCAAGAACGCCGAGGGTGTGCGGGATCCTGAGATGAAGAAGGCCAAGCATGGCAACCAGTGGTACTTCGGCATGAAGGCCCACATCGGCGTGGACGCTGACTCCGGCCTGGTGCACAGCGTGGTCGGCACGGCTGCCAGCGTCAACGACGTGACGCTGGCCGGGGCACTGCTGCACGGCGAGGAAGAGGCCGCCTTCAGTGACGCTGGCTACCAAGGCGTGCACAAGCGGCCCGAGACTGCGGGCCCGGTCTGGCACGTGGCCATGGGCTCGGGCCCGCGGCGCAAGCTCAACCCGTTCATCGAACCGGAGTACATCGCCGAGCAGATCGAGCGAGCCAAGGCCAGCGTGAGAGCCAAGGTCGCGCACCCGTTCCGCGTGCTCAAGCAGCAGTTCGGCTACGCCAAGTTGCGCTAGAGGGAGGCTCGCGAAGAACACGGCGCAGCTCGTCACGCTGTTCGCGCTCGGCAACCTGTGGATGGCGCGGCGGCGCTTGATGGGAATTGCGGGATGAGTGCGCCCGCAGTGGCTGAAAGGGTCGTACGGGCGCGCAGAGCGCCTCGAAAGCCCTCGAAGGCTGCGCCGGTCGTCCGTATGATGAGCCCCAGGGCGCAACGGCGGCATCCGTTCACGTCAAGCGGCACTTCGCACTGCGTTGTGCAGACCTTCCTCAGGGGTGGCGCAATGCGGCCTGACCCCTCGCTCAACCGCCGACCCGCAACGGCAGACGCTGTAAGCCCGACGCATGCCATGGGTCGCATCGTCAGAAAGTTGGAGACAACGATGAGCAACTGGCTGATAGACGCTCAGATCTTGTGGACTTGCTCCAATGCCGTCTGGGCAGAGCCGAGCGCCGATCTGATGGTGAGAAAGCTACTGAAGATGCGAGTCGTGCAGGACGCGGAGATTCTGGTCGCAGGCGACCGCGATCTCTTCATCAAGGCGCAGGAGTTGAATCGAGAGCGACCGGGCTCCGGGACGAAACTCATGGCGGAAAAGGAAAAGCTCACGAGGAAGCTGCTGACGAAGCAGGAGATGGAGTCGAAGGGCGAGCGATACAAGGAAGCCGAGCTCAGACTGGCACAGCTGAAGGCGAAGAGGGATAAGGAGCTCAAGGACGACGCTCATTCCTTCATGAACTCCTGTGGTGTCTGCGCGGGCTACACGCTCTTTTGGCTTGCAAACGCCATGCAAGGTATGGCCCGTACGAAGCCGGAACAACGCCTCGCAGCGGAGTGTCAGGGGTACCTGATGACGCGATGGTCCCTGACCGACGAGTTCAGCCGCTTCGCAATAGGCAAGGCCCCGGACCGGGCCGCCGTCTACAGGAAAGCACTGAAACAGATGACGATGTGGAGGACCTCGGTCGTTGAAACCGAGTCTGGTCTGTGGGACTGGCAGGCACCGGGGCTGGGCACATCGGACTCAAAGGTGTTCGTGCAGGGTTCCGGGGCAAAGCGGGTCTGGGCCTCCGTCCGAGCTGCTCTGAAAGGAGGGGGCGGCGCACTGCTGAGCATCCAGTGCCCCGGAAGCGGTGGCAAGACTGTTGGCCACGCCCTTGGCTTCTACCGCGAGAAGAATGGCGGATCGGTACTCGCTTTCGACGCCAACTACGGCCTCGGGCTCTATCGAACAAAGGACGAAATGCCTGCGGCGCTTGAGAAGCTGAGGGCGTGCTACGAGATCGAAGGTCTGCAGACTTGGACTGTCTATAGCGTTGGTGTCGATGATGCAGTTCCCATCTTTGTCGAACGACTCTGAATCAGCGCTCCGCCAGCGAAGGTCGGCAAATTCTCGGAGCGATCCACAAGTAGCGTCCGAACCTGCGGAGAACACTGTGGGCTAGGTAGTGGCGCTTGATCGGTACTGCAGGGCGTATCCATACACGCCAGCCGCAGAGCTCGCGAAGCATGAGCGGAATAGCTCGCAGGACCTCATTGACAACACCAACAGGGGGGATCCTGAGCGTGCTGCCGGCTTTCCAGTATCGGTTTGCCTCGGATGGCAATTGCATCGCACCGTTCAGGGGCCCGCGCTGGGTGGCTACTCTGGCGCCAGTGGTATGGCCTCGTGCAACACACCTCCAGTCGCATTCGGCGTTGCCACACCTGTCGTGGCTGCAACAGTTGGAGCCTCGAGCGCTTCGTCGGTGTCAGCCGCACCCGCGAGAGCAGCAGTTTCTCCCGTTCGCGCATCAAGCGCGTTCATGCGTCGACGCAGCCCGGTCGCAAAGCTGCGCGCGCCGTTGGCGATGTCGCGCACCTGGCGCTTGAGACCCGCTCGCTGCGTGTCCACCGCCTGTGCCGACACCACTTCGTGGATCTCCAGCGTCTGCAGCAGCGGCATCAGTTGGTCGAGCTTGACCAGCACCTCCAGGAAGCGGCGACTGATCGATGACAGCACGTGCACGTCCAGGTCCAGCGGCACCGTGTCGTAGGACGCCAGACTGGTGATGCCGTGGGCCTTGCACAGCGCTTCTGCACCATCGATGGCCTCGTTCAGGCTGGCCGTGGCGGTATCGATCCTGCTGCGCAGTGCCGTCTCGATCTTGCCGATCTCCTCGTGGTCGAGCCGGGTGCGGGCAATGACCGAGATGAAGTGCGTGTTCAGCTGCAAGGTGTTGAACATTCGCACGAACATGCGCTTGCCCTCGGCACTGCTGAACCGCGTGGCGATCTTGAGGCTGGCCGCCTCGACGCGACGGAAGTCGACCTTGGCTTCGCGAGCCAGGATGCGGGCGTTGGCCCCGCCCTGGTCCACTTTCACGATCTCGACATTAGCCATGCCCGCGGCTCCTTGTGCTGACAACGGGGTCGATGGCATCTTCCGAACGTGCCCGGCCCTTTGCCACGCGAAAGCCCCGGCACCTCGGGGCGCTTTCGCGATCAGTTGCGTGGCGACGGGCATCGGCCCATTGACCGGGCGGAAACGGCGACCTACCTTTGCGCCATGCAGCAGCTGGCCCTGCATCCAGACTCGGCAAGCCTTGGAGATTTCCTGAACTGATCCCCCGCGTGGGTTCCCGTGCAGGTCGCACAGGCACCCGTGGGGACGATCGAATCGCGGTGATGCACGCCCCACCGATGGGGGACACCCGTTGCGGTGTCGCTCCGTCGGGTGCCCCTGTGCATCGCCGTGCCGAGGACCGCGCAAGCGATCAGGCACGCCGGGGCATTCGCCTCAGGCCGGGCCTTCGAGGCAAGGGCCGCGACCAGGTGCCGAGCGCATCTGCTCGAGCGCCGCACCGACCGCGCCCTTGCCTCCCGGGCTCGTCCTGTTCCCGCCGATGTCCCCCCGATCGGACGCTGACACCGATCACCGCGCTCGCGCGCGCCACTGAACCCGGTCAGCCCTGGAGTTCCACGCCCCGACCGCAAGGCGGCCGGCGCCACATCACCCAACCGTCACCCGCATGGGGGCCCACGCCCCCGCCACGGGGTGCACGTGGTCTCCCTTCCCATCCAAGGAGTCCACGATGCACAGCACCAACGCCTGCCGTCAGGCCGGCGCCCATGTCGGCTCGCCACACACGGCAAGCGTCGACGCAAACCGAGCCCGACTCGGCTCGACGACGACCCCGTTCGTCGTCGACGCCCTGTTCGACATCCCGACCGCCCTGGATCTTCAGGACGATCCCGGCGCAGACAGCGCCATCGGCGCACCGGGCAGCACCCGCGAGGAGTGGGTGGAGGAGTGGAGCGAGGACGACATCGTCCTGCTGCACTGGCGCCTGCTGCAGGAGATCCGGCACCTGGCCGACCCGGCCACGCCGCTGGAGGAGAAGCTCGACACCCTGCGCTGGGTGTTCACCGAACGCGAGAAGGACGGCCTGCCGTTCTCGTTCGTGAACTGCCTGCGCGTGGTCGGCTGCAGCCCGCTGTCGCCGATCCCGTACTGCGGACTCGTCGACGCCGAGGAGGTTCGCGAGCGCATCCGCCATGGGCTTCAGGCCTGGCTGCACGCGACGCTGGCCCGCTACCCCGACTGGGTGCGCGAGGCCGTGGCAACCCACCCCGAATGGGTCGAGGCCCGGCTGACACGCAATCCCCAGTGGATCAACGAGCAGCTCAAGCAGATGTCCGTGCAGGGCGACCTGTTCGCGTGATCACGCCCACCCCGGGCGCCGTGCCTCGGCCGCGCTGACCGACCCGGTCAGGCCGCGCCGGCACGCGCCCATCCGTTCGAAGGAACTCACCATGCTCACGTTCAAGGAAGCCCTCTGCCTGCTGGCGATCGTCATCGCCTACGGCATCACCGGGCGCATGGAGGACGAAGGCGCCCTGCTGATCGAGCAAGTCCGGCCGCACGTCGGCGCCGACTGCATCCAGCCGCTCGAAGGCGACAACACCCTCCCGGAAGTGGGACCCACCGGGCACCCGCCGGTGGCCCGCCCCATCGAGGGCATCCCTCCGGAGGCACCCTGCGTCCCAGACGCTGCGTCGGACCAGCCCATTCGGCTGACCCGGCACTGAGGGGAGCCGCCATGCACACCGATGCACGCCTGGTTCCCGGCCGCGTGCGCCTGCTGTCCGTGCAGGCGCCCGAGGACATCGAGTACCTCGTCAAGGAAAGCGAAGTGCTGACCGGTCGGTCCGGCCGCACCTTCGTCATCGCCGGCGCCGACCGGCTCGTCTACCGCGTCCATTGGCAGCCGCTCACCGAATCCGGTGGTCATGCCGCCGGGCCGTTGGTCGAGCGCCTCGGCCACCAAGGCGAGGTCCTGAGTCGCCAGCACCTGCAGCTCTGGGAGTTCCTGGAGCACAGCCTCGTCGAGGCGCAGGCTGCCGGCCAGTTGTTCACCCCTCCGGTCCGCACGACGCCCTGATGGGCACCGATCCGCGCTGACCGGCCCACACACCCCGGCGGGTGCATCCCGCCAGGGGTGCTTCCGCCGGTTCTTCCCCCGATCGGGATGCCCACGAAGGAGTCAACGATGAAGATTCAAGTCCGAATCAACGAAGAAGGCGCGCTGCGCAACCAGCGCCATGCCTTCAGCAACCGGTTCACCCTGGTGTCCGAGCTGCTGCAGAACGCGCGCCGTGCCGGCGCCCGCCTGATCCGGATCGACCAAGATCCGCAGGCACAGATCCTCACCGTGCAGGACGACGGCCACGGCCTGGACGACTTCCAGAAGCTGCTCAGCTTCCACGAGTCGGGCTGGGACGCCGACACGTGCACGCAGGAGCGCCCCTTCGGCGTCGGGTTCTCGAAGTGCCTGTACGCCGCTTCACGCTGCGTGGTGGCCTCGGGCCGACGCCGCGTCGACATCGACACCGCGGCCGCACTGGCCAAGGCGCTGGTCGAGGTCGAGGAGTGCGCCCGTGGTGACGCGGTGGCAGGTACCCGGGTCGAGCTGCACGGCGTCGACCTGCCGGACCTCGCGCAGCGCGTCGAGGAACTGTGCGCCGGGTTTCCGGTGCCGGTGTGGTTCAACGGCGAGCCGCTCAAGCGCGCCATGGCCGAGGCCCACCTGGCCACCCAGGCCAGCGCCATCGGCGCCGTGCACCTCGCGGGCACGCGCGACGGCCGGTACACCCACGACACCTGGGTGTTCCTGCAGGGTTTCTGCGTGCTGCGGCCGGCCTGGTCCACACGCGAGGACGTGAACGTCGTGCACCTGGACTCGCGCCAGTTCATGGCGCGGCTGCCGGACCGCGACCGCCTGATCGACGAGGACGTGCAGCGCCAGCGCATCGACACCGAGTTGAAGGCCTGCTGGCGTCGCACGCTGGAGATCGCCAAGGCCGAACTGCCGCCGCGCCACTTCATCGACACCTACTACGGCGTCATGCGCGGCTGGGGGCACCTCGACCTGCTGAACGACCTCGGCACCCTGCCGACGGAGCTGTGCAGCCTGGTGTCGGGCTACCCGGTGCAGGTGGAGCATGGCGAGCGCCGCCATCTAACGCCGGTGCCGACCGCGCCCTCGCGCGAGGCCATCGAGTCGGGGGCCGTGCAGCTGGTGGCCCTGGACGACGTGGGCGACGACAACGCGCCGCGCTGGATGATGGCGCGCGCCCGCGGCTGGCTTGTGTTCGACTGGATCGGCGTGCATGCCGACCACTGGGTGATGCGCCACGTCCGCTTCCTCGAGGAAGAGGGTCAGCGGGTGACACCAGTGGGCGAGAAGCTGCGCACGGCGCTGGAGGGCCGCTGGGTCTGGCCCACGGTCATCCTCTGCGACAAGGTTCGCCTGCGCGTCGGCGACGACGAGACGCTGGTCAGCGACGCCGGGGTCTGCCACGACGGCAACCTGTACATCCCCGACGGCGAGACGTCGGGCGCGCCAGTGGAACAGCTGTCCTCGTTCACCGACGAGCACGACCAGTTCCTGGATGCCGACCGCGACGCCGACCGTGACGCGCTGGCCGATCTGCTGCGCCTGCTGCGGGCGGTGGACCCGGTGCAGACGCTGGACTCGCTGTTGCAGTCCCTACGGCTGGGCAAGTACCCGCTGCTGCACGGCAAGACCTTCCAGCTGACGGTGGGTGTGGGTCTCGCGCCCGGGCACACCGTCGATCTGGTCGACTACGCAGCCGCAGGCGGAGGAGCCCATGCAGGACGCTGACTACGCGGCCCGCATCGACGCCGTGAAGCAGCGCGCGCACGGCCGCTGGAGCGAGGTGCTGGCTGCGGCCGGCATCGAGGAGCGCATCCTCCGGCACCGCAACGGGCCCTGCCCGTCCTGCGGCGGGACCGACCGCTTCCAGTACACCGACAAGTTCGGCGAGGGCAACTACCACTGCCGGCAATGCGGCCCGGGTGGCGGCTTCAAGCTGCTGCAGGCCGTGCGGGGCGTGGACTTCCATGCCGCCCTGTGCGAGGTTGAACTTTGCCTGGGCATCCTGCCGGCGGCGGCCGCCTGCGAAGCCGGTGCCCCGGCGGCACCGGGGGAGCGCATGCGCCGGCTGGTGCAGCGCATCTGGGACGAGGCGCGGCCGGTGGTGGCCGGCGACGAAGTCGACCGCTACCTGCGCGGGCGCGGGCTGACCCTGAATCGGCATCCGCCGGTGCTGCGGTTCCACCCGTCGCTCGGCTACTTCGAGAAGGGTGCGGACGGCAAGTCGCGGCAGATCGCGGCCTACCCGGCAATGCTGGCGCTGATCCAGGCGCCGGATGGTCAGGCCGTGACGCTGCACCGGACCTACCTGCGCGATGGCCGAAAGCTCGACGCAACCGACGCGAAGAAGGTGCTCTCCGCGGGCATCCACGGCGCCGCCGTGCGTCTGTTCGATGCCGGCGCACAGCTCGCGCTGTGCGAAGGCATCGAGACCGCCCTGGCAGTGCACCTGGCCACCGGCAAGCCCGTGTGGGCCGGCATCAGCGCTGGCAACCTGGAGAAGCTCTGGGTGCCGGACACCGTGCGCGAGGTCTGCATCTACGCGGACAACGACGCCGGCGGCGACTTCGCCGGCCAGTGCTTCGCCTACGCGCTCGCGCGGCGGCTGAAGCGGGAGGAGAAGACCACCGGCCCGCGCCAGGTGCGGGTGTTCGTGCCGCGCCATGCGGGCACGGACTGGGCCGACGTGTGGTGCCAGCGTGCCACCAGCCCCGACCAGGGCCGGGGGCAAGCGACCGCATCGTCGTCGGCCGACCGGGCCTCGGGCAACCGGGTGGCCCTCGGTGGCTGAGGCAGAGGTCATGGAGCTTGGGGTGCGGCTAGCCACAGCGGGCCGCACCCGCTTTTTCAGCGGCACTGGACGGGTCGGCGCATGCCCTGCGCCACGACCTGCCGGTGCCGGCGAAAAGGTCAGGCGCCGTCGGCCATGGGGCCGACGCGCTCCCCTCGTCGTTTCCCGACTGGTAGCTGCCAGACCAGGTGACGCCCCACGGCGCCACGAAGGCAGCCCTGGAGATCCCGCGCGACCGATGGCGACACCCGTGTCACCGATGTCGCGCCCCTTCCTTGCCGATGCATCGCCAATCCACCCAGGACGCGCTGCATGCGGCGAGTTGTTGTCGTCAACCCACTGCGGGGACCCGTGCCCCGACGTGGGCCGTGCCGTCCCCGCTTTTCACACACCCCGATTTGGAGAAAGTCATGAAGAGCGGACGTACCCTCGTGAGCCTGGCCCAGGAACTGGAGCGCCAGCTGCACTCGAAGAAGGACCTGATCGTGCCGTCGCAGCTGGTGCATCACAGCACCGGCGACGACGGTCAGACGCACATCATCGTCAACGAAGCCGGCAACCCGGTGCGCTACGGCGTCACGCCGCTGGCGCGCCGGCAGCTGGCCGACAAGCTGAAGATCCCGCACGCGTACTTCGAGCGCATGCGCGAGGAGCAACCGGTGCTGCTGGACCGCAACGTCAACACCTGGCTGCAGAGCGAGGACGACCGGCGCATGCTGCGCACCCTGGACGGCCAGGTGCGCGCCGTGCTTTCGGACCGCTACCGCCGGCTCGACAACTTCGACCTCGCCGAGAGCGTGCTGCCCATCCTGCAGCAGCTGCCCGACGTGCGGTTCGAGTCGGTCGAGCTGACCGAGACGCGCATGTACCTGAAGTGCATCACCTCGCGCCTGACCTACGAGATGGCGCCGGGCGACGTGGTGCAGGCCGGCGTGGTGATCTCGAACTCGGAGGTCGGCCAGGGCACGCTGTCGGTGCAGCCGCTGCTGTACCGGCTGGTCTGCCGCAACGGCCTGATCGCGGCCGACCGGTCGCTGCGCAAGACGCACGTGGGCCGTTCGCTCGGCACCGAGGACGAAGGCCTGCAGGTCTACCAGGACGACACGCTGCGTGCCGACGACAAGGCCTTCTTCCTGAAGGTGCGCGACGTGGTGCAGGCGGCGGTGTCGGAGGCGAGCTTCCGGCAGACGGCGCAGAAGCTGCAGAAGACGCTGAAGATCCCCCTCGTCGGCGACCCGGTGAAGACGGTCGAGGTGCTGGCCCAGCGCTACACGCTCAACGACGTCGAGCGCTCGGGCGTGTTGCGGCATCTGATCACCGAGGGCGAGCTCTCGGGCTACGGGCTGGTCAATGCGGTGACGCACTACAGCCAGGAGATCGACGACTACGACCGCGCCACGGAGTTCGAGGCGCTGGGCGGCAAGCTGATCGAGCTCGGCACCGCCGAGTGGAAGGGCCTGGCCGAAGCGATCTGAGCACGGCCTGAGCAGGCAGTCCGGCACGGCGGCGATCGGGGGCACCCCGTTCGCCGACCGGGCCGGCGCCGACGTTGAGCGGCGCCCCGACAAGGGCGTCGTTCACGCCGAACATCGCGTGATGCGGTCGCGCTCACGCATTCGCCTGAATTCGCCAGGGCTTGCGAGTGGCAATTCGGTAAGCAGATGCACAGGGCCGCGCCGCCCATTGATGTCGAACCGTCGCCCACCCTATGCTGGCCGCACAGCGCCGGAACCCTTCCTTCAACCACCGCAACACGACCCGCATCCACCGACCAACCCCTCCACCCTGCCCTGCACGGGCTCGTGGTCCCCACGCGAGGACGCACCATGAACCAGGTCCAGCTCTCCGATGTGCAGATCGCCAACCTGACCCTGCTGCTCACCATCCGCGACGGCATCCTCCAGGACCGAACGTCGGCGTGCTGCCGCTTCTCGCTCGACGCCATGCAGGCCGAGCGGCTCGGCACGATGAGCGTCCAGCAGCTGATGGCCATCGTGGCCAACCTGGGTGACGCGACGCTCTTCCCGCCGCGCCGCGACCTGGTCAGCCTGCTCGACACCCCGCTGCCGCTGGTTCGACCGCTGGCCGCGGTCCACGCCCCCCGCCATGTGACGGCCAGTTCGGCCGCCTGACTCTCAGTTGCCTGGTCATTGGCCATGCAGTCGCGGGTCGATCGCCAGTTGCGCGCCCTCGCGCTGGCCAAAGCCTGCGCGGCCTGCGGCGCACGTGTGCGCACCATCGGCCATCTGACGGGCCTGCCACCCCGCGAGGCGCTGCGCCTGCTCTTCACGGACCGCATGGCCGTACCTCGAGGGCGCTCGCCGGACTCGCCGGAGTGGTACCACGGCGCCAACCTGCTCCACCGCGCCGAGGCCTCGATCGTCGTTGCCCTGTACCGCCGTCTGCGCGACGCCGACTTCCCTGCGGGTGAGGCTCTCGTCGGTGCCTACCGCCACTACGTCGGCATCTGCCAGCCGCCGCACCGCATCAGCTTCGACCGCGCCTTCGATCTGGCCGCGCACACGGACGGCCTGTGGCTCACCGATACTAGGAGCTTCTCGCTCGTCACCTGCCCGACCTGCCACAGCGAGTTCCTGGCGGCCTACGGCTCCGTGGCGCGGTCGAACGACCACTGCCCGTTCTGCAAGCTGGTGCAGCGGTACGGCACGGACCCGCGGGTGCAGGGGGCGTTTCCGGTGCAGCCGCTGGCTGCGCCGAGTGCGGGGCAGTTGGGGATGCTCGTCCTGCTGCAGCGTTCCTTTGGCTCGTCGACGGGGCAGGCTGGCACGTCCTCGACGAGCGAAAGCCAGCCGTGAGCCAATCGGTTCGCAGCGGGACCTTCCCTGTCGGCTGGCGATGCGAGATACAGAGGAAGCAATTCCGATCTGGCGTGGACGGCACAGCGTCCTACTTGCATCACAAGCGGATGCCGCCGGACTTCGGTGTCGCAAACTGGTCCGGCTCCTTGCCCAGCGGGAAAGCGACAACGTACAGAACGCTCACCGGCATCGGCTTGGCATCGGGGTCGGTTCCCCACTTCACCTGCATCTTGCGTTCGGCATAGCGCAATGACACGCCGAGCGCCTTCAGGCCATCGATGCGGGACTGCAGTTCGTCGTACACCTCGAACTTGGTCGACTCGGTGTAGAGGTCCGCGCAGTCACGGTACTCCCTGAAGTAGTCCACCAATCCGGCGAACGCCTCGTCTGCCTCCCGCTCGAGCTCGAACCCAGGCTCCGACAGATCCATCATGTGAGCTTCGGCGAGCTTGGCCAACTGCTTCCCCGTCGTCAGCGGGAGTGCACTCAACGTGACGTGTTCGCGATCGAACTTCTCCTTCTGTGCCTTGAGTTCCTCTTCCGTCGGGATCGCGAAAGGCTTGTTCAGTACATCCAGATCCTCGAACTCGAACGCACCGGCCAGAGCCCTTCGCGTGTCCAGGCTGGCCGCCAGGCCCTGTTCGACCCGCTGGATCGTGCGGACGTTGAGCCCGGAGATTTCAGCCAACTGCTCCTGAGACCACTGGCGCATCTCCCGGAACAGCCGCACGTACAGGCCGAGTTCGGCCGGGGTCAGCAGGCGAGCGGTCGTCACTCTTTCGGCGGTGTTAATCACAAGGTTCTCCATGGTAGGACATCGATGGCATGCAGTATCGAAAGCACCGACGGCGCTGACCACGACAGCAGCCCGACAGCAGCCCGCCATGGCGGTGTATGGACGCGGACGACGCACGCCCGATGTCGACCGCCAGCGATGTCGGATCAGGCCTGCCGCCGACGCCTGGTGTCGAAAGCCGTGCCCGAGAGTGATCCTTTCAGGTGTCGGCGTTCAACCGTGTCCATCAACATGGCCGCGGGTGCTCGCCTGCAATCGCCATGCTTTCGTCAGCTTCCCACGGAGCCTTTCCAGCGTCCGACCCGGGCTTCGCCGCCCTGCCCGTCCCTGACGTGCTAGCAGCGGCCGACGGCCTCGTCAGCCGCATCCGCCTGTGCTTCGGCCTGTCCCGCGACACCTTCGACGCGGAGGTGCAACCGCTGCTGCAGCGCTATGCCGGCTATGTCCACCTTCTCCCCGCTACCGCCGACAATTACTTCAGCTCACCTACCGGCCTGCTGAACCTCGGGCTGGAGGTCGCGTTCTACAGCCTGCAAGGCACCGACGCGCACATCTTCTCCGGACGATCGACGATCTCGGCGCGCCGCCAGCTTGAACCGCGCTGGCGCCTGGCCACCTTCATCGGTGGCCTGTGTTGCGAACTGCACCGGGTGCTCAGCCACCTGATCGTGACCGACGAGGCGGGCGGCGAGTGGCCGCAGTTCCTCATCCCCCTGGGTGACTGGCTGGCATCGCGCAGTGCCACTCGCTACTTCGTTCGCTGGCGGCCGAACGCCACCGAGTCGCGCGGCCTGGGCGTGTTCGCACTGCCCTTGGTCGTGCCGGGAGCCACGCTCCAGTACCTGGCGCAGGACAACAGCGTCATCGTCCCGCACCTCCTTTCCAGCATCAGCGGGCAGCCGGTCTACCGTGACCACAACGTCCTCGACGCTCTGGTGCGTCGATCGCTCGCGCTGGTGGTCGACCGGAACCTGCAGGCCAACGCCGATCGCTACGGTGTGCCTCAGTTCGGCTCGCACCTTGAGCGGTACCTGGTCGACGCCATGCGCCGCCTGGCATCCGGCAGTCCCAGCTGGTTCCCGAACCGGGAGAAGTCGCGCGCCTGGCTGGGGCTCGACGGGCTGTTCCTGCTGTGGCCGCAGGCGGCCCACGATGTCCAGGCACTCCTCGAAGCCGATCAGCTGGCCGGCATCCCGAAGGCGCCTGAGACGATGCTCGATCTGCTTCTGGAGGCCGGGGTCTTCGTGCGGCAGCCGGACGGCGCCTCGACCTGGTTCGTCCTGCCGCCGGAGTTGAAGACCGCCGCGGAGGCTGTGAAGCTGGCATCGCCGGCGATCCTGCTTAACGGTGTCGCGCCGCCGGCCGAGCCACTGACCATCTCGTTGGTTTGCCCAACTGGCGCCATGCGGACCACACAGAAGACGCCAGCGACTGCACCGGCGCCAGCCCCCGTACCGCCGCCCGGCACCCAGTTCTCATTGCTCGACGCCACCGATGTGGCCACTTCACCGGCAGCTCGCACGTCCCCTCCGCCAGCCTCGCAGACCCCGGCACCGCCCTCCGCTGTCGTCGCCGACCTCGCAGTCCAGTCGCCGCCCCCTCCGCCCTCCCCGTCGCAGGCCGCGGCGCCCACCTTCAAGCTGAACGCGCCCATGCGCCTGAACCCGGCCGTGCGCGATGCCCTCGCGGCCATCGTCAGCACCCTCAATGGGCCCGGCAGCGCTGCGGCCGCCGCACCTGTCGCGGCCGGCCTGTTCGTGCCGCTGGCTGAACTGGAACGGCGTGGCGTGCAGCCCGCGCTGGCGGGTCGGGCGCTGGCCGATGTCGGCCTGCTGGTACATGCCGGACGGGATGGCCCGGCCACCGTCACGGCCGACTTCCGCGGCGAGCCGACCATCGGGCTGGTAGTTGCCCCAGCCTGCATCGATGGTTTCGACCCTGCCGCCTTCGAGCCGGCCGCGCACGAGGAGCCCTGACATGCTGATGCGCCGCTACGAGATGCCCTGGCGGCGCGCCTACGAGGTGTACGCCGCCGCCGTCTGGGCTTCCGCACTGCTGTTCTTCGCCGTCACCGGCGGGCTGGGCCTGCTTCCGCGGCAGCTCGCACTCCCGCTCGCCGCGTTCTGTCTGGCGATGGGCGTGCTGCGGCTGGCGCAGGGCGTTCACACCCTGGTGCTGCGCGCCTCGCTCTCCGGCCGCGGCATCCAGGTGCTGAGCACACGGGCCGTCGCCCGCTGGACGGCGAAGCCTGACGCGGTGTTCCTGGGCTTTGGCTTCGAGTGGCGGCCCGTCCACTCGCAGCGTCTCTACGAACTGGCTAAGGTCGACTACCGCGAGTTCACCGTGTCGCCCCGCCTGCTGCAGGTGCTGGGCTACGACGCACGCCCGCAACCCGATGCAGAGATCGGCCTGCCCTACATCCATGGCGTCGAGCCACGCGAGGTGGCACTGCACCGGCCGCTGCAGAACTTCGAAGGCGGCACCTTGCTGGTGGGCACCACCCAGTCCGGCAAAGGCGTGGCGCTGGCCAACCTGGTGACGCAGGCCGTGCGCCGCGGCGACGTGGTCATCGTCATCGACCCCAAGAACAGCCGCCGCCTGAAGCGTGTCACCCAGCGCGCCTGCGAGGACTGGCGCGACCCCGACACCTTCCTCGAGTTCCACCCCGCCTTCCCTGAAGCCGGCGTGCGCCTGGACTTCACCTTCAACTGGCAGAAGCCCACCGAGATCGCCTCGCGGATCCAGTCGATCATGCCGCCGGACACGGCTGGCGCCTTCTCCGCCTTCGGCTGGGACGCCGTGAACGTGGTCGTGCAGGGCCTGGTGGAGTTGGAGGAGCGGCCGAACCTGGTCAAGCTCACCAAGTACATCGAGGGCGGTATCGAGCCCGTGCTGGAAGCGACGCTGCGCCGCTTCTACGAGCGGCTGCTCGGCGCCGGCTGGCGCGACCAGCCGGAGATGAAGAAGCTGCTGCACGATGCGCACCGCGGCAACATGAAGCGCCCATCGGAGGCGGCCAGTGCGGACCTGTTGGCCCTGGTCGCCTTCTACGAACACCACGTCCCGCAGTCGCAGCGCAACAAGGTGCTCGACGCCCAGGTGCGCACCTTCCGCCACAACCGCGAGCACTACCAGAAGATCACCGCCAACCTGCTGCCGGTGCTCTCGATGCTGACCTCAGGCGACCTGGGCCGCAGCCTGTCGCCCGACCCCTTCGACGCTGGTGATGCGCGGCCGATCATGAATTTCGAGAAGATCGAGCGCGCCGGTCACGTGCTGTACATGTGCCTGGATTCCCTGCCCGACCCGTCGGTCGCCACCGCCATCGGCGCACTGGCCCTGGCCGACCTGGCCGCCCGTGCGGGCATGCGCTACAACCTGGGCGGCTACCGGCGCATCTCGCTCTTCGTGGACGAGGTGTCGAACGTCATCAACCAGCCGCTGATCGAGATCCTGAACAAGGGCGCCGAGGGTGGCATCTTCACCACCTGCGCGATGCAGACGCTGGCCGACCTGGCCAAGCGGCTGGGCAGCGAAGACGCGGCGCGCATGGCACTGGGCAACCTGAACAACCTGATCGCGCTTCGATCCAAGGACCGACCGACGCAGGACTTCGTGGTCGAGACCTTCGGCAAGACCGCGATCCACTCGGTGCGCGTGGGCCTGAGCAGCGGCGCCGACGCCCACCTGGGCGACTTTTCGTCGAGCTACTCGACGCAGCTCACCGAGAGCTTCGAGGAGATGGTGCCGGCCGACGTGCTGGGCAAGCTGCCCAACCTGCAGTACTTCGCCTCGGTGTCGGGCGGGCGGATCATCAAGGGGCGGTTTCCGATCCTCGACCCGGATGCGGACGAGCCAAGAGCAACACGTGCGGCACCCCCCAAGCCGATCCGGACTCCAGCTGCAATGACGGGGCAACCGTCGTGATCCGCGCAGTCGGCATCGCCGCCCTACTCAGCCTGCTGGTGCTGGTGCTCTACCTGCCATCGGCGCATCCTCCAGAGCGGTTCCTGGCGCAGATTCGAAGCGAGCACCAGGCCATGGAAGCGCTGTGGGGTGAAGCGCCCGCGCTGCGGATCCTCGACCGCGCACTGGGCCTCCAGGGTGCGGAGCGGGAGGCCACGCCTGTGCCCCCGATCGCCAGCGCACTGGCGGCCAGCGGCGTCGACGACGCCGTGGCGCGGGAGATGGCTTCGGTCCACCAGCGGCTGTTCGGAAACAGCTACTTCCGTGCGATCGATGCACTCGTGCTGCTGGCCGCCTTCAGGTTGTCGGCGATGCTGGAGTGGCTGCCTTGGATGGCGGCGTTCGTTGCTGCAGCGATGGCCGACGGAGCGATCAGCAGAGTGATCAAGTCCAAGGAGTTTCGGCACCACGATCCGGAGCGCTTTGCGCTGTACGCATCGATGGCGATCGTGCTGAGCTGCACTGCCGCCGTATCAACGGTTGTTCCGGTACCCGTTCACCCGATGCTCAGCCCCGCCGTCCTGGCCGCGGTGGCCTTGTTGGCTGGGCGCGGCTTCGCCCATTTCCACAGGCGCGGTTAGTGACGCCAGCCAGCCCGGGCCTAGGGAACCAACATGATCTGGCCACCGCGAATTGCAGCGGCCAGCGCCTGGTGCATGGAGCCGTCCGGCAGCATCACCGCCTCACGCCAGACCAGCCTGAACGCCTTGAGGCTTGCACCGAAGACCACGAAGCAGTCCTGGCCGTAGTGCTGCGCCGACCGGTAGGCGATGCCCTCGAATCCTTGCGCCCAAGCCTCTCCCGCAATGTCCTGTGTTGCCGAGAAGCGCAGTGACTGAAGCACCGGCCAAGAGGAAGCATGGGGTCGCAGGTCCAGCAGCTGAATCGGGCGTGTCGTCCGTAGGCACAGCAGCTGTCGGCCGGCGGCGCCGCTGAGCGACAGCGAGACGGCTTCCCGTCGCACCAGGGACTCGTACAGCGCCGTTTCAGGACTCTCTGCGAAGTAGCACGCAGCCACCCTGGCCAGGGCGAAGCGGCCGGCCATGTCGCCGAGCGGCGCCATCCGCAGGGGGCCAATCGAGAGTGCCCCTGGCCGGGCCCTGGCGCGCTGTACGCGGTAGACCGTCTGCGATACCGCGAGCATGACCGGGGGCAGGTACTGAAGGTCGTGAAGTCTCATCGGAAGGGAGTCAGTTCCCCTCGTGCTCAGCGATCCGGATCACTGTGTCCATCTGCCCTTGCTCGATGGCCTGGCGCGGCGTGATGCCGTTCAGGGCGCCGTGGGGC
The DNA here is from genome assembly GCF_049810355.1 of Rubrivivax soli. GTDB lineage: Bacteria > Pseudomonadota > Gammaproteobacteria > Burkholderiales > Burkholderiaceae_C > Rubrivivax. Next base: position 5,742,934 of record NZ_CP187368.1, on the reverse strand, counting down.
GACTCCAGGAAAGACAACAAGGCCCAGCCTTCGGCGGTGCCCAGCGCCGCCGAGAGCTTCGGGAGTGCCGCCCAGACGGACGGCTCGAATTGCCAGCGCGGCATGCGGAACCCACGTTTGGTCTGCGTCAGGCCGATGGCCCGACCTTTGGCGATCCAGGCGTTGATGGTCACGCGCGTCGTCTGCACGAGCTGCGCCGCTTCGTCGGTCGAGATCATGTCGGCGGCACCCAGCCGCTGCTGCCGCGCAGCAAGGCTGTTGGCGAGCAAGGAGCGAACCTCGGCAGCGGGTACGTAGCTCGGTGGCTGTGGGTTCGATGGACGGGTCTTCGCGGAAGCACGAGGGTTGGTTGTGGACGGGTGCTGAATGGCTTCTTTCATCTCCAGCCTTCCTGGGTTTGGTGGGCCCGTGAGGCCCAACGTTGCGCCTTACGGCGCATTGCGGCCGTTCACCTTCTGGGACACGAAGAAGGCCTTCGCGCGGCGCAGGGGTCGAACCGTCGACACCGACAAGTGCTGCGCCGACACCTCACGGGACCGCTTTGCGACGGCCAGCGTGGCGCAGACCACGTACTGTTGCCACTGCGCATAGCGGGTCTCGACAGCGACCACGGCGCACCCGCACATCGCCTTGAGGGCTCCGATCATCGCGGCCGACAGCTTGTTCGGCAAAAAGTCGAACCGCTCGCCATCCCGCAGGATGATGCGGTTCAGGGAACACAGGTAGCTCTCGTAGACGCTGCGCGCGTCCCGATTCGCACTCACGCCGTTCATCGCGAAGATGTTCAGCGCCCCTTCACGGTCATCCCATACCAACATGACATCTCCTTGCTGCGCCAAGTCGCAGAGACTCGGGCAGAACCGAACCGAACACTTTGTCTAGTTCGTTAAGTTGGATCATACCGATCACAAGACAAAGTCGCAACGACCTTGGCCGGCGCCTTGTGCAAGCACACTTGCACTATTCGCTGCGCGCAGCTCGTCGGAGCGCTGCATGGGGAGCGTCTTGGCTGGAACAGCAGCGTGCTGCGCGATTCCGGGGAACCAGACAGGGCCGTTTCGGTCGTCACTGCCGCAGCAGGTCTTCCGCCATGCCATCCAGCCGCGCCTTGACGGCACGCCAGCCCGGCATGTGCCGATCGAGCAGCCTGTAGAACCTGGCGCTGTGATCATGGCTGGCCAGGTGGCACAGCTCGTGAAGTACGACGTAGTCGATGCAGTCCCGAGGCGCCTGCACCAGGGCCGGGTGCAGCGTGATGCGCCCACGCGGCGAGCAACTGCCCCACTGCACACGCATCCACTGCAGGCGCATCGGCGGCGGCACCTTGACCCAGCGCAGTCCAGCGGCGATGGTGTCCAGGCGTTCGCGCAGCACTTCGCTGGCCCGATGGCGGAGCCACGCTGACATCTCGGCCTGCACATCCACGGCAGCTCGGCGCTGGACGGTGACCTCCAGGAAGCCGCCGCGCAGCCGGCAGGACGCCACTGTCGAGGGATCCACGGTGACGCGCAGCCGGTAGCGACGCCCCAGGTAGAGGACGGTCTCACCGCTGGTGTAGTCGCGGTGGCGAACGTGCTCCAGCCGGGCCTTGGCCTGCGCCACATGCTGCGCAATCCACCCGGCGCGCTTCTTGACGGCCTGCGCCACGCTGGCGTGCGTGGCGCCCACTGGCGCATCGACCAGGACGCGCCCGCTGGCCTCCACATGGATGGCCACCCTTGACGGCTGGCGCAGAGGCTGCAACCTCAGCGCATAGGCGATGACTTCTTCGCCATAACGAACGCTGAACCGGCCCGCCCTGGCGAGCTGATCGACAACCCCGTCGGTCATTGCGCCTTCCCAAGGCCCAGGCGGGTGATCTGCACGATCTGTTCGACAGCCTCCTTGGCCCGGTCCAGCCCGAGCTTGCCGAACAGCAGCGGAAGCAAGCCCTTGCGAATGGCCGCCTCGATACTCTGCGGGCTGAGCGAGTTCTCGGCCACGGCCGTTCGCACGACCTCGTCGATCTCCAGCGCCTGCGCCACCAGGGTCTGGCGGGCCACGTCGTCCATCGCCTCCACAGCGCCATCGCCCAGCACAAGGCGAAGCACGCCAAAGTAGGCTCGGGCGTGCGGCTTGTCCGCCAAGAGGTCCGGCGTGCCGGGCGGCTGGCGCGACGTCACCCGTTCCTCGAAGTCTTTGAACAGCGCGTACTGCTTCAGCGGGTGGTCGAACATCGCCTCGGCCTCGGCGATCGCCTGGCGCAGCAGTTCACCGAACACCTTCTGGGCATAGGGATCGTCGGCCAGCTCCTGCTCGATGGTCTTGCGCAACCTGGTTCGGATCAGGTCGGTCTCGTTGCGCGTCTTCTCCTCGGACCAGTCTTTCGGGTCCTCGGCCTGGCCCAGCTGGTGCACCAGGTACGCGCCCTCGGGCTCGCGAACTTCCTTGCCGATCACCTGCTTGTCGACCAGCTTGCGGATCTGCTCCTCGTAGGCGCTGTAGTCCACGACTTCCATCGCGTCACGACGCGACGTCATGCGCAGTTCGGTGAAGAAGCGCAGGTCGGCCTTGTAGCGAGCGATCTGCGCTTCCGAGAAGCTCTTGTCCTCGAAGAAGCTCCGGCTCGACAGCGCCGTCTGCAGGCACAGACCGAAGGCCGTTACCGCGGCATAGAAGTCGTCGCGCAGCTTCTGCCGTTCGTCGTACTCCTCACCATCGGGCGCTTTCACGAACCTGGGCGTCAGCATCTGACGGAACTGTTCCCGGTCCAGCTTGTTGGCCACGCCCTTGAAGAACGACCACATGCGGTCGTGCAGCCCGGGCAGACGCTTGTACTCGGTGTCGACGTTGCGGTAGAGCCCCTCGATGTCAGCCACGTCGAAGCCGCCCTGGGTTCGGGTCTCCAGGTCCTGGTAAGCGCGGATCGCGGTGTCCAGCTCCTTCAGGATGCCGCGGTAGTCGACCAGCACACCGTAGCGCTTGTCGTCGTGCAGGCGGTTCACGCGGGCGACGGCCTGGATCAGGTTGTGGCCCTTCAGCGGCTTGTCGATGTAGAGCACCGTGTTGCGGGGCTCGTCGAAGCCAGTGAGCAGCTTGTCGACCACGATCAGCAGGTCAGGCCCGTCGTCGGTGCCGAAGTCGGCCACCACCTGCTTCTCGTAGGTTTCGGCGTCCAAGCCGTAGGACAGCACCGTCTGCTTCCACCACTTTTGCACTTCGGGCAGCTTGTCCTCATCCACCTCGGCGTTGCCCTCGCGCGTGTCGGGCGGCGAGATGACGATGGCGCTGGTGACCAGGCCGGTGTCGTCCAGCGCCTTCTTGTAGCGAATGGCGTCGAGCTTGCTGTCGGTGGCCACCTGCCCCTTCAGGCCCAGGTCCAGCTTCTTGATGTTCTCGCTGAAGTGGGTGGCGACGTCCCAGGCGATCAGCTCGATGCGGCCCGCCGCACCGTAGATGGCGCCCTTCTTCGCAAACTTCTTCTTCAGGTCACCACGCTGCGCGTCGCTCAGGCCCGCGGTGATCTTGTCGAACCAGCGGTTGACGGCCTCTTCGTTGATCGTCAGCTCGGGCACGCGCTCTTCATAGAGCAGCGGCGCCACCGTTTCGTCTTCCACGGCCCGCTGCATGGTGTAGGCATGCACGATCGGGCCGAACTTGTTGGACGTCTTCTCGTCCTTCAGCAGCGGCGTGCCGGTGAAGGCGATGTAGGCCGCACGCGGCAGCGCCTTCTTCATGCGCTCGTGCGTCTCGCCACCGTGGCTGCGGTGGCCTTCGTCCACCAGTACGATCAGGTTGGCCGAGGGGTTGCGGCACTCCGGCAGCCTGGACGCCGAGTTGAACTTGTGCACCAGCGTGAAGGTGATGCGCTCGGTGCCGCTGCCGATGCGGCGCGCCAGGTCACGGCCCGTCATCGCACGGCTCTTCTCGCCATCCTTCAGGGATGCGATGGCGGAGCCGAAGGCACCGCCCGAGATGAAGTTTCGCGAGAGTTGCCCTTCCAGGTCCACGCGGTCGGTCACCACCACCACGCGGCACTCAGCCAGCGCATCCACCAGCAGCAGCGCCTTGGTGAGGAAAACCATCGTGAAGCTCTTGCCAGAGCCCGTGGTGTGCCACACCACGCCACCCTCACGCCCGCCATCGGGCCGCAGTTGCTGGATGCGTGCCAGCAGCGCCCGAATGCCGAAGAACTGCTGGTAGCGGGCGACGATCTTGCCGACCTTGCGGTCGAACAGCACGTAGCTGCGCAGGAACTCCAGCAGGCGGCTCGGCGTGAGCAGGCTGACCAGCAGGCGGTCCTGGTCGGTGGGCTCCATCGGCTGCGCCCACAGCGCATCGAAGTAGCCTGCCAGGGCCGCAGGCTTGCCCTCGAACAGCCGGGTACGCACGGCGGCCGGAAGCGCGGCGTTCTTGGCCGCAAGCAGATGTGCCGCGTCAAGCTCTTCCTCGCGCCAGCGGGCCCAGAACTTGGCAGCGGTACCGGTTGTGCCGTAGCGGCCCTCGGTCTGGCTCACGGCCAACAGCAACTGGGCGTAGCCGAAGAGCTGCGGAATTTCGTCGGGCCGCTGGTTGCGCAGATGCTGGCTGACACCCTCGGCCACCATCGATTTGCCGACATGCGTGGACTCCGGGCGCTTGGCTTCGATCACCACCAGCGGGAGCCCGTTGACGAAGCACACCACGTCCGGCGTGCAATGGTGCGTGCCCTGGGCGGAGAGCACCTCCATCTCTTCGGTGACGTCCCAGCGATTGGCGGCCGGGTCCTTGCTGGTCCAGTCGATGACCGGAATGGTCGGCTGGTGCTTCTTGCCGTCGGGCATAAACTCGGTAACCGTGATGCCCAGCGCCAGCTTGCCGTACAGCCGCTCGTTGGCCGGCAGCAGCCCTTCGGCCAGGCTCAGTGCCGACAGTTCGCGCACGATCTGTTCGATGCCGCTGCTGGACAGCGGGTACGACTGGCCCTTGTACTCGTAGCGGCGGGTCTGCAGCACTTCGACCAGGCGCGCCCGGAGCAGCACCTCGCGGGTGCTGCCGCGCATCGCGAGTACCTGGGCCTTGGTCAGGAAGTTCCAGCCGAGGTTGCACAGAAGGTGCAGTGCCGGAAGGTGGGAGGCGTAATGCTCCTTCGAGTTGGGCGCGGCGGCGGTCATGGCGCGGTCTCGGCGGCGGGAATGCGGACACGACGCTTGCCAGTCAGCAGATCGGCCAGAAGAGCGGCCTTCTCGTTCCTGAGGCGTGCGGCGTACTCGTCGCTGCGACGCACCCACTCGGCAGCAACTTCCAGGCGCGCCGCGATCGTCTGCTGCTCGTCACGTGGAGGTACGGGCACCTTGCAGGCCATGAAGTCTGCGGGTCGGATATTGAGCAGTCCGTTGTTCCGAACTCCTGTGTTGACCAGGGCACCAAGTTGGTCGTGCAGGAAATCAGCAGCGAACAAGTGCTCGAAGAAGCCCGCATGGTGACCATCCTTCAAGCGGAAGCACACATAGACATGGGGCACAAGCCCCTTCGGCAAGCCCTTGAGCGGATACACGCAGCCAAACTCATAGCGCTTTGAGTTGCCCTTGTTGTACGCAAACTCGCCTTCTTCGAGCGCGATGTAGTTCTGGACGCTCTTGCCCGCCATGAAACGGCTGTACTTCTCGTCTTGCCGCAAGAATCCAGCGCCGGACGAGATCATGAGGACTGGTAAGTCCGGCTCGGCGACTTCGCTTCGTTGCACGCGGGTTGCAACGTCCGAGAGGTGTCGCAGAGGCCACGCGCCTTGCTTTACGCCGCGAAGGATAGATTGCTCAATCATGGCGGACATCGCCATCTTGGCATTCGATGCGAGCCGCACGGCTGACTCAATCGCTTCGTCCCAGGTAGACAGGATCTGTGCGATTCGCTGCTGCTCGACCAACGGCGGAAGATCAATCTCGAGTCGGACGAAGAACGGGAGCCCGATCGTCTTAATGGTTGACCCCACGGCTATGCGCTCGAATTCCGGCTTCTCTCTTTGCAGCCAGTGGTAGAGAAACCAGTTGTGCAGATCATTCGAGACCGAGCAATCCCAGCCAATGAAGTGCTGACTGACAGCCATTGGTTCTGCCAGAACCGCGCTCTTTCCGACACCTGCATCGCGGCTGAGAATGACTGTCCCGGCGGGAAGGAGAACCGCCGATGAGTTCTTGATTCCTTCTTCGCTGATCTCGTGCTCGGTGACAGCGATGTAGCCACGATCAAGTCGCCATGAGTCCGCAAGCGAGACCCACTTGATTCCGCCGTTCCAGTACGACGACTCCCCCTTGTTCGGCGTGTGTCCGCTCGCGCGGCGGGCGACTGCGTCTAGCCGCGCCCGGCGCCACCCCTCAGGCAGCATCGCTCTTCGCCTTCTTCTTTGTGAGCCGCTTCGCGACTTGCCCGAGCTCCTGCACGCCAGCCTCGTCAGCCGCAGGCGCCTCCAGCACGCGCGCGGCGTACGCCTCGCCCTCGGCCTCCAGCGATGCCCGGCGCTGCGCCGCGAATCGCTCGTACTGTCCCTCCGCATGCGCCACCGCGTCCTTGTGCGACACGCTGCCCGCACCTGTCAGCACCTGGCGCTGGTTGAAGTTCAGGAAGGCGTCCAGCCGCTCGGCCCAGTCCTTTAGGAAGATCTCCTTGCGCCGCAGAGCCTGGTCTTCGGCGAAGTCCAGCCACATGGTGACGATGCGGTTCAGCTCTCCGATCTCCGCGTCGCGCAGGTAGTTCTTTGCGGTGCCCACATCGGCCTTTGTGACCTGCGCACCCTTCCAGGTGCTGAGCCCCATGTGGGGCTTTGAGGCATCGGCTCGGCGCAGGATCAGCTCGGGCGCGGTCTGGCCATGCACCGCGTAGTGGAGCTTGTTCTGGATCACCTTGAAGAAGCGCGTGGTCTCGGGCAGGGAAGGCACGTAGTCCGCCGCCATCGCGAAGACCTCGCGCACGCGCAGGTACATCCGCCGCTCGCTGGCGCGGATGTCGCGGATGCGGTCGAGCAGTTCGTCGAAGTGGTCGCGCGCGGCCTTGTCGCCGACGGGCGGGTTCTTCAGCCGCTCGTCGTCCATCACGAAGCCCTTGACGAGGTACTCGCGCAGGTTCGTCGTGGCCCATTGGCGAAACTGCGTGCCTCGGGGTGACTTCACCCGGTAGCCGACGGCCAGGATCATGTCCAGGTTGAATAGCTGAGTGCGGTACCGCTTGCCATCGGCGGCAGTTGTCAAGTCGGACTTGACAACTCGATCTGCGGTCAGTTCGCCCTCCCTGAGAACGTTTCGGACATGGAGACTGACGTTCTGCTTGGTTGTCTGAAACAGCTGGGCAAGTTCCAGCTGCGTCAGCCAGACCGTCCCTTGGGAAATCCGCAGGTAGAGGCGTGCCGTTCCATCATCCGCCTGATACAGGACGAGTTCTCCTCGCTCTTGGCTGGCGTCGCTGGTCATGACACTCCCTCACGGTTTCCGATCCCAACCTTCAGGATCTCGTTAAGCGCCTCGATTTCTCTGCCTACAGAGACCCGAACGAATCTGGCACCAAGGGCCCGCTCAAGTGCAGCCTGCCGCTCCGCGTCATCCCGCAGCCGCCGAGCCGGACCGTGGTGGCGCTCGTCGTACTCGATCGCCAGCCGCCACTCTGGAATGAAGAAGTCGATGAAGTGAGGCGGTAGATGATGCTGGGGTAGGACAGTGACGATTCCATCCAAGGCACCGAGCAGAAGCTCGCCGAAAGCTCGCTCCTTGATGGGGGCGATCCGGTATGTCGACTTTTCGATCTCGCGTTCCTTGACCAAGTCCAGGAGCCAGCCCAGCTGATCGAACCGCTGACTCCGAACAGCGATCGCGTGCGCCACTTCGAACGGGTAGTGCCTTATCAGCCTTTTGACGGTGCGCGCACCCTCGGCCTGATCGATGGCGTAAGCCGCACCAGAGGTCGGCTGTCCGGCCTCCTGCAAGTCGCGGATGTGGATCTGGACGTTCTGCTTGGTTACACCGAAAAGTGCCGCCAGCGTCTTCTGCGAGAACCACAGGTCGCCCTTCGCCTCGACTACGTGGAGATTCATAGAGTCGACAGGCTTCCAAACGATTGACTTCACAGAGCAGGCCTACTCATAGCCCAGCTCCTTCAGGTAGACGTCCATCTGCACCTCCAGCCGTGCCAGCTCGGCCTTCAACTGCTCGCGCTCGCGGCGCACCGCCATCAGGTCGATCTCGGCCTCTTCCTCGAAGGTGTCGACGTAGCGGGGGATGTTCAGGTTGAAGTCGTTCTCGGCGATCTCTGCCGGCGTGGCCAGGTGGGCATAGCGCGCCACGGGCTGGCGGGCGGCGGCGGTGTCCAGAATGCGCTGCAGGTCGGCCTCGCGCAGCATGTTCTGGTTCTTGCCGGCCTCGAAGTCGCGGCTGGCGTCGATGAACAGCACCTTGTCGTCGGCTTTGTGCTTGCGCAGCACCAGCACCGCGGCCGGGATGCCGGTGCCGTAGAACAGCTTCTCGGGCAGGCCGATCACCACGTCCAGCAGGTTCTCCTCGATCAGCTTCTGGCGGATGCGCCCCTCGGCGGCACCGCGGAACAGCACGCCATGCGGCACCACGACGGCCATGCGGCCGGAGCCTGGCTTCATGGTCTCGACCATGTGCAGGATGAAGGCGTAGTCGCCCTTGGTGCGCGGCGGCAGACCCCGGCGGAAGCGGCTGAACTTGTCAGCCTCGGCGCCTTCGAAGCCCCACTTCTCCAGGCTGAAGGGCGGATTGGCCACGACGATGTCAAAGTGTTTAAGGCTGGCTGTGCCGTCGAGCAGCTTGGGGTTGCGGATCGTGTCGCCCCACTCGATGCGGTGGTTGTCCTCACCGTGCAGGAACATATTCATCTTGGCCAGCGCCCAAGTGCTGCCGATGGCCTCCTGCCCGTACAGCGCGTACTTGCGCGCACCGGTGCGCTGGCGGATGAGCCTGCCGCACTTCATCAGCAGCGAGCCCGAGCCGCAGGTGGGGTCGCAGATCTCGTCGCCGGCCTGCGGATCCATCAGCTTGGCCATCAACGTGGACACCTCGGGCGGTGTGTAGAACTCGCCGGCCTTCTTGCCGCTGGTCGACGCGAAGTTCTTTATCAGGAACTCGTAGGCGTTGCCGATCACGTCGAGCTGGCCGACGCGGCTCTCGCGCAGGTTCAGCTCCGGCTTGGCGAAGTCTTCCAGCAGGTGGCGCAGGATGTCGTTCTTCTGCTGCTCGTCACCCAGCTTGTTGCTGTTGAAGCTGATGTCCTGGAACACGTCGCGCAGCTTGCCGAGGTTGGCCTCCTCGATGGCATGCAGGGCCTTGTCGATGCGCTCGCCATTGCCCGGCGTGTGCCGCAGCGCATGCAGCGCGTAGAAGCTGGCGCTGGCCGGCAGCACGAAGCGCTCGTTCTTCAGCATCTCGGCGATCAGCTCGGGATGGTCGCCGTACTGGGCCTTGTAGTGGTCGTAGTGGTCTTGCCAGACGTCGGAGACGTACTTCAGGAACAGCATCGTCAGGACGTAGTCCTTGTAGATGCTCGGGTCCACGGTGCCGCGGAAGGTGTCGCACGCGGCCCAGACGGCTGCGTTGATGTCGTCCTGGCTCACGGCGGCCTGGGGTGTTGCGACGTCGTTCATGCGGTGTCCTGCGGTCAATGTGAGCTGGCTTCAGCGCCCAGGTCTTCGGCGATGGCCTGGAGTTGCTGTTCGCGGTTGTGGATGAGGCGCTGCAGGGCTAGTCGCTCCTGCACCGCCAGGCCGGCCAGCGCGACGATGCGGCGCTGCTCGGCGATGGGTGGAATGGCCAGGACCAACTGCTCGAGCACCGCGCGGCGGATGCTGAGCTGGCTGCTGCCCTCGGCGGCCTGCAGCAGTTGGCGTTGGCACGGCGGCTGGTTGATCTGCCAGGCCAGGAACTCGGGGTCGAGCGCAGTCTCGGGCCTGACCCTGAGGTGGAAGAAGGCCGGCACGCACACGGCGTTGGGCAAGGCAGCGCCGACACAGGCCGCGTAGAACCGGGCGCCCTTGGCGGCGAAGAGGATGTCGCCACCGACGATCCAGTCGGGCTGCTTGCGCCCGGCCAGCCGGGTGCGCATGACGGCGGACCAGTCGACGCCCAGTTCGGGGCTGACGTCCTTCATCTGGATCACGTGCACGTCGCCGCCCGGCACCTCTTCAACCGTGGTGCGGAAGGGGTAGCCCGCCTGAAGTTGGGCCACGTCGGCAAGCACAGTTCTGAGTGCATCAAACGGCATACCGTTATATTAAAGCACGGTCTGCCGTATCTGCAAGTGCAGTTTGGTCAAAGATGCACTGAAACCTGCCTGACCGCCATGATTGCGCAGACAGACCACGCCCACGAGGGGTTCGATTCCAGAAGCCGAAACCCCCCTCGCAAACCCGCCTTTCCGAGCCACCACGGCAGCGGCCGGCTCCTACCCTCTCGGTCACGCGCTCGACAGAGCACAGCCTTCAAATCTGAAGCCCCCGAACGAGGACCGCGCCATGTACTCTGCATTGCCCGCTGCCCGCTGCGACGTCGCCACCCAGGCCGGCCGCTCCGGCTCTGGCGCCCACGACAGCGAACACCCGGAGACCATCGAGACCCGGCTCTGGCTCGAGGAGCACGACTGGCTGTTCACGGTGCTGCGCAGCGAGGGCAACGTGTCGCCGACCTTCCGCTTCCCGGACCTGATCAGCGCCTGCGTGTCGCTGGTCTTCCTGCACGATGACGCGCCGATGCGCATCTTCGACTTCCTGGGTACGCAACTCGTGCTGCGCCCACCGCTGACGCCCAGGCGCCGCGAGTCTATGTGGCGCCCGCAATACGAGCTGCTGCTGGCCGTGCAGCGCTCTCCGGCCAACCGCCACCCCAACCCCAAGTTCCAGCTCGACCAGCTGACCACCGCCTGCGTGGCCCTGTGCCGCCAACACGAGAGCGCCGACATGCTGGTACTGCGCCAGGCGCGGCTGAACATGGCCGACCGCGCCGCGCGCGGGCGCCCATGCCGCCCCGGATGAGGCGAGAGGTGACGGCGCGGTGGTGCTGGGGTTTCGCCCCACACGCGCCGCAGGTCGCCTCCACGTAGACCCGCTCTCAATACCCGCTCCACACCCGCTTCCGACCCTGACCGGTTCGCCGGTCCGCACCCGTCGCTCGACGCCCCGCACTCGGCCAAGCCTGGCCGACTGGAACGGCGTCGCCCTGTCCACCAAGACGTCACGGGTCGATCCATGCAAATGCCGCTGTTGTTCCCCGCGCGACGGTCGCCGATCCGGCCGATGCCAGGACCCTGGCTGCTGGCAGCGCTCGCCACCGGCTGGGCGCCGTTGCAGGCCCAGGCCTGCTGGGAGCAGGCGGCGCAGCGCTACGGGCTGTCGCCCCACCTGCTGGTCGCGGTGGCGCGTGTCGAGTCCAACCTCGACCCACGCGCCGTCAACCGATCGCATCTGCAGCGCACGGGCTCCTACGACATCGGGCTCATGCAGATCAACAGCTCCCACCTTCCGACGCTTGCGCGGCATGGCATCAGCGAGGCGCAACTCTACGACCCTTGCACGAACATCCACGTCGGCGCGTGGCTGCTGGCCGACGCATTCACTCGGCACGGTGCCTCCTGGAACGCCGTCGGCGCCTACAACGCCGCCTGCAGCCAGCTCAAGGGCGAGGCCTGCACGGCGGCGCGTGCCAGCTACGCCTGGAAGGTCTACCGCCGGCTGCCTTCCGCCAGCGGCGCGGCTACACGTCCCGTCGCGGCGAGCCCGCAGCGGCCTGTGCAGGCGGCGCAACCGGCGCCCATCCTCCTGGCTGCGAGGGTGGCGCCATGACGCGACATCCGCTTCGGCTCTTGGCCGTGCCTGTGCTGGCGGTGACGGTCGTTGGCGCCGCGTCGTCGTGCAGCGCACCCCGAACTGGCGCCCTCCCTTCAAGGCCAGAGGCAGCTCAACCGCCCGCCACTTTGGCTCGTGCCGCAGCGGGGCTGTCGATCGCCCAGCTGGACCACGGCCGCCAGGCTCGGTTCGCCACGTGCGCGCCGCCCGCCTGCCCCGTCGTCACGCCGAAGACGCTGGCCGTCGATCCGCCGCGTGCAGCAGCGGCTGAAGCGCGAGCTGACTCCATCCCGGGCTCGGATGCGGTCATTGCACAGTCGCTGAGCCCCGGCGAGACCTTGGTGATCGCCGGACCCCAGGCACCGCTGCCCCCTGCGCAGCGAACCGCGATCGGGCCCGAGGACGCGAGCGAACCGCTGGTGTCCGAGGTCGTCGTGAGCTTTCCGTTCGGGAGCGCGGTGCTCACGGCCGCCGCCCGCGCCTCGATCGACGCCGCGGCAAAGGACGAAGGTATCCGGCGCATCGACATCCGGGGCCGCACGGACAACGTCGGACCTGCGGCTGCCAACGACCTGTTGGCCCGCCAGCGCGCTGCTGCGGTCGCGCAGTACCTGCGGGCGCACCACCCGCACCTGGCTGGCGCGGAGGTGAAGGTCGATGGACGCGGCGTCTGCTGCTACGCCACGGCGAACGACACCCCGGAGGGCCGTGCGCGCAACCGGCGGGTCGAGATCGCCTTTTGGCATGTTCCCTCCGACCTGTAGAGCGCCTGCAGTCGCCCGACCCTCATCTGCCCACCCGGCCCTACCCGCACTTGCCCGCACCCTGGCACCTACCCGCTGATCACCTGCACCCGACCCGACGCCACCGCGATCCACCTTCGACTCCCGGCCCTGAACCATCTGAGGACTCCCATGAACACCGCTCTCGCCTCTGTGCATCCCGCCCGTGCCACGGGCTCCTTCGCAACCAACGGCGTCGACGACCCCGGTGCGGCCAACTTCGCCGGCAGCCGCCGCTCGAAGCGCCTGCTGTCGCCGGTCTCGCTCTTCGTGCTGATGGCGCTCGGCCTGTGCGTCGCCTTTCCCGGCTACGCCCTCGACCTGGTCGCCTTCACCGGCATCACCGGCCCGCTCACCTCGGCGCTGACGCAGATCGCGAGCCTGGGGCCGGGCATCAAGGCCCTGGTCGGCTTCGTCGGCTTCGTGGTCGCACTGATCTCGCTGGCCGCACTGCGCAACTTCGGCCCGGTGCTGTTCTATGTCGGGCTGGCCATCTTCGCCGCGGTCGGCCTCGTGATCGCGGGCGCGATCATGGGTGCGGTGATCTGACGCGCGCGGAGCCGACGAGCAGGAGGCCCGCATGCACGCCGACACCTACATCCCGCGCCGCCTGGACGACCAGTGGAAGATCGGCTTCTGGGACGTCGACGTCGCCGCGCCCCTGCTCTTCGGGCTGTTCATGGGCTACATGTCCGGCTCGAAGTTCTCCTTCGCGCTGTGCCTGGCCGCCGGCTTCCTCACCTCGCGCGCCATCGCCCGCATCAAGGCCGACAAGCACCCGGCCTTCGCGGTGCACTGGCTGTACTGGCACCTGCCCACCAGCCCGCTGACGGCGATGCGCGCCACGCCGCCGTCGCACATCCGGCGCATGGTCGGTTGACCTCAAGGCCAAGCGATGAGGCCCCCAGCTCACTTCGTTCGCGGCCCCCGAGGGGCTGCTCAGTCCCTTCGGACGGCCGGGCGGGACTGACATGGACTTCGAACGCCTGAACGGGGACATCAAGGAGATGCGCCGCCGCAACCGCGGCCTTGCGCTCACCGTGGGCCTGCTGGCCGGCGCGCATGTGCTGGCCCTGGTGGTGATCCTCAACCTGCTGGGCACGGTGCGCACGGTCGTCGTGCCGCCGTCGATCAACAAGTCCTTCTGGGTCTCGCGCGACAAGGCCAGCGGCGAGTACCTCGAGCAGATGGGCGCGTTCATCGCCTGGCTGGTGCTGGACGTGACGCCGGCCTCCATCGACTGGAAGAAGGACATCCTGCTCGGCTATGTCGAGCCCGACCAGCACGGCGAGCTCAAGACCCGCCAGGAGCTGGAGGCGGCGCGGCTGAAGCGCATCAACGCCAGCACCTTCTTCATGCCGCAGCAGCTGGTGCCCAGCGAGGACACACAGACCGTCGTCGTCCGCGGCCGGCTGCGCACGCTGGTCAACGGCCTGGAAACGGCCAACGACGCCAAGGCCTACGAGGTGGGCTTCGCGTACAGCGGCGGCCGGATGCACCTGAAGACCTTCAAGGAGGTGACCCATGCCGCGCCGTGACTCCCGGCAGCTGCGCCTTCGCCACGCTGCCCCGGCAGCGATGGTGGCCATGGCGCCAGGTTCCCTGGCACCCCGCGGGTTCCGTTCGGTCGCCGCATGGGCGGCCCTGACAGGCCTGCTCGCGGCCGCAGCGCCGGCAACCGCGCTGCAGGTGCTGGATGCCCGCGACGGCGTGGCCGTCGAGGCCGTGCTGTCGATCAAGGAGCCCACGCGCATCCGCATCGACGGTGCCCCGATCACGGACGTGTTCGGCAACATCCATTCCAGCAATTGCGGTGGTGCTGCGCCGTCCTCCAGCGGCAGCAACGGTGCACCGCCCGCTGCCGCCTTGCCAGCCGTGAACCCAGCGGGCGAGATCGTCCTGGAGTGCGATCGCGACAAGGGCGAGATCTACATCCGTCCGGTCGGCGACTCGCCCAAGCCGGTCAACCTGTTCATCTCGTCGGCGCACGCCACCTACACGCTGGTGCTGCGCAAGGCGGACACCCCGGCGGACACCATCGTCATCCGCGACCCCGGCCAACGGGCGCTGCAGGCGATGCAGTCAGCGACCGGCGCCGCGCGCTCGCAGACACCGCTGGGCACCGCCCCCAACCACATCCGAGGGCTGAAGACGCTGCTCCTGGCGATGGCGTCCGACCGCGTGCCGCCCGACATCCGTGTGGACGAGCTCAACCAGCCGATCCAGCTCTGGGCGGAAGCCAGGTTCTCGCTGATGCGGCGCTACGAGGGCCGGGGTCTGGTGGGTGAGAAGTACCTGCTGCAGAACGTGAGCCAGGCCGTGATGGTGCTGGCGGAGCAGGAGTTCGACCGACCCGACAGCCCCTCGGGTGGACAGGTGCTGGCCGTGGCTGTCGAGCACCACAACCTGCGCCCGGGCGAGACCACCAACGTCTTCGTCATCCGCCGCGAAGGCCAGTGATGGTGTCGCCCCTGCCTCCATCCGCAGCCGCTCTTCGCCAGTCGGCCACCCGCTTCGGCGCGCAACTGGCAGAGCGGATGACGCCACGCCAGCGTCAGTTCGCTCTGCTGGGCGTGATCGTGGCCGCCGGCGTGGGCTTGCTGTGGCTGATCTTCGCGTCCACGGACACCGGCTCGTCGTCCGGTGCGCGCAAGCCCGCCGCCGGCGCGCCAGGGCCGGTCACCAACATCGGCGTCATGCCGCCAGGCCAGCAGGTCAACCCGGTGGACCAGTGGGTCGGCACGGCAGGCAGCAAGCTCGCCCAGTACGAGCGCGAGCGCGACGAGCAGACCCGGCTCAACCGCGACCGCCAGGCCTTCGAGGCCCGCACGATGCAGCGATTCGCGGAACTGGAACAGCGCCTGACCTCGGCGACGCAGGCGGCCCAGGGTGCCGCCCCTCCGGCTCCCGCTGCGGTCCCGGTTCCGCCCGTGCCTGCACCACTCCCACCCGCCTTGCCGTCGGTCTCGGCCGGCACGACGCCGACCGGGCTGCCGCCGGCGGCCAGCCTGCCGCTCCCTTCGACCTACGGCCCGGGCACGGCCGGCCGACAGTTGCCGGCGGGCATGCCGGGGCTGCCGACGGCCGACCCCGCCCCGGCGGCACCGGCCATCAGCCGCGTCACGCTGGTGGATCGCAGCATGCAAGGCGTCCCCGGCACGAGCGGCGGCGCTTCGGAGCGTGCCGGCACACCGGCGGCCGAGCCTCGGACAGTGTCGACCTGGCTGCCGGTGAGCTTCACGCGCGGCACGCTGCTCGGCGGGCTGGACGCACCCACCGGCGGGCAGGCGCAATCCAACCCCCACCCGGTGCTGATCCGCCTGTCGGACAACGCGGTGCTGCCCAACCGCTTCCGTGGCGAGTACCGCGAGTGCTTCGTCATCGCGGCTGGCTACGGCGACATCAGCTCCGAGCGGGCCTACCTCCGCACCGAGAACCTCTCGTGTGTCCGCGCCGACGGCGCAACCCTGGAAGTGAAGATCCAAGGCAGCGTCTACGGCGAGGACGGCAAGGTCGGCATGCGCGGCCGGCTGGTCACCAAGCAGGGCCAGATGCTGGCCAACGCCCTGCTGGCCGGCGTGGTCAGCGGCATCGGCCAGGGCCTGGCCACCTCGTCCACCAATGTCAGCACCTCACCGCTGGGGACGATCACCAGCGCCTCGGGTGCCGACGCCTACCGGGCCGGGCTGGGCACCGGCGTCGGCCGCGCCCTCGACCGGCTCGCCCAGTACTACATCAAGCTGGCCGAGAACACCTTCCCCGTGATCGAGGTCGACGCTGGCCGCGAGATCGATGTCGTCATCACCAAGGGCGTCCGCATCGACGTGCCGATGAGCACCGCTGCCGCTGCGCCCCTTGCAGTCCGACCGAGCAACCCGGAGGCCCCCGACGATGCCAACGACTGACAAGCCCTCGCCAGGCTTCGCCTTTCCCTCCCCCGCCCCGCGTGCTCCCGGCCGGTACCTCCGTCCCGCGGCCTGGGTCATGGCCGGTCTGGCGGCCCTTGCCGCAGGCCACGCTTGCGCCGCCGCCTCCGACGAGGCTCGACTGCTGGCCGCGCTGCGCAAGGCGCATCCCGGCACCCAGTTCACGCAGGTGCAGCGCTCGCCCGTCGCCGGCCTGTACGAGGTCTGGATGAACAGCAACGTGGCCTACGTGTCGCCGCGCAATCCGCGTTACTTCATCTTCGGCCGGGTCTTCGACACCCAGACCATGCAGGACCTCACCGGCCCCAGACTGGCTCGCGCGGCTACCATCGCTGCGCAGGCCGACCAGGCGCCCGGCGCGGGCGTTCCCTCGGCGCAGGCCGACAGGATGCCGGCTCCCGACGCGCCCATCGCCTTCGACCAGCTGCCACTGGCGGACGCGATCAAGACCGTGCGCGGCAGTGGCGGCAACGAGCACCGTCGCATCGCCGTCTTCAGCGACCCGGGTTGCTCGTTCTGCCGCCGGCTCGAGCCCGAGCTCGCCAGCCTGGACGACGTGACGATTTACACCTTCCTCGTGCCCTTCCAGGGCCGCGCGCGCCCGGTCTCGATCTGGTGCGCGGCGGACCGCGAGAAGGCCTGGCACCAGTTCATGCTGCAGGGCGACACCTCGCTGCTCAGGCCGGCGGGCGACCCGGCAGCCCCGCGTGCCCCGGAGTGCGACAACCCGCTCGACCGCAACCTCGCGCTCGCGCAACGCCTCGCCGTCCAGGGCACGCCCACCCTGGTCTGGGCGGATGGCACCCGAACCGACGGCTACGTCGAACGGACCGTGCTGCTCGCGCGCCTCCAGCAGGTGTCGCAGACGGCGGGGGGCAAGCCATGAAGAAGCCCGCCGTCGTGTTCCACGCAGCTCCGAGATTGCGTGCTGCCCCAGCCACCGGACTGGCCGCGGCGTCAGCGCTGCTGGCCTGGATGCTGGGCGGCTGCATGAGCATGAGCGGTCTCAGTGGCAGCTCCAGCTATGCCTGCAAGGCCCCGGACGGCGTGACCTGCGACTCCGTCTCCGGCACCTACGCCAATGCCGTGCAGAACAACCTGCCGAGTCAGCGGCGAACGGCTGGTGCCAGCCCAGGCACGCCGCAAGCTCCGCGCGCGACGGAGGGCATCACCGGCGCAGCCGCGGCGGGTGCTGCAGGCGCGGCGGCCTCCCGCATCGCCGTCTCGCCATCGACGCCGCCCTCGCCCACGGCCATGCCGCTCCGGTCGTCGGCCCGCATCCTGCGGCTCTGGTTCAAGCCCTGGGAAGACGCCGACCGCGACCTCCACGACCAGGGCTACGTCTACGTCCGGGTCGACGATGGCCAGTGGCTCGTCGAGCACGCGCAACGGCAGATCCGCGATGCCTACGCGCCGTTGCGGCCTCCGCCGCCCGCAACCGCACGTCCTGCCGGCGGCGCCACCGACTCGCGCGACCCCAGGACATCGAACCAGTCCGGTCGGACAGATCAACCGAGTGGTTCGCTGTCCCTACCCGGCCTGACACCTCCGGCGGGCCGGCCGCAGATGCCCGTCGATCCGCGTGGCAACGAACCCAACGACTGACCTGGCACCTCATCCGGTATTCGCTGCGAGGCACGCGCCATGCCCACTCCGTTCACCCAGACCGATTCGACCCGATCCGCCGCCTTTCCCGGCGCCAGCCGCCCCGGCCACGGCAGCCTGGGCTGGCTGGGCCTGGGCTCGCCTCCAGACACGCCGGCCGAGCAGTTCGCGTCCTGGCTGCCCTACTCGGCCTACCTCGCCGACGAGAAGCTCTTCGTCAACCGCGACAGCCTGGGCTTCATGCTCGAGCTGATGCCGCAGTCGGGTGCCGACGACCGCATGGCCGAGGTGCTGATCTCGCTGTACTCGACCTGCCCGCCAGCCACCGGGATCCAGTTCCACCTCTTTGCCTCGCCGCACATCCGCGAGCAGCTGCGCCGTTATGCCAACCTTCGCGTCGAGGATGCCGACCAGGCCGACAAGGCCAAGCACTGGGGTCGCCCGGCGCGCAACGACAACCTGTTCCACCGCCTTGCTCGGCAGCGTGTGGGGCACCTGCTGCACGGTGCGCAGCAGTCGCTGACCACCGGCTTCCACTACACGATCCGCGACTTCCGGCTGATGATGAGCGTGTCGGTGCCCGGCGGCGTGGAACAGGCCGGCGACCTGACCCGGCGCGACGAACTGGTCGCGCTGCGCGAGTCCATGGCGTCCACGCTGCGCTCGGCGTCGCTGCCCAGCCGTGTCTGCGACGCCGCGGACCTGATCAACTGGTGTGCGCTGTTCACCAACCCGGACCGCGTCTCCCAGACCGACGCCCCCAACCTCCACTACGACGATGGCCGCGAGATCCGCGACCAGATCGTCGACTTCGACACCATCCAGGACCCGCATCCTGCCGGCCTGACCCTCTGGAAAGAAGGTCACCAGGGATCGCTGGAGGCACGCTTCTACTCGATCAAGTCCTTCCCCGAGCGCTTTGCGCTGTGGCAGATGGGCTCGCTGATCGGCGACCTGATGCAGCCGGCGCTGCAGTACAGCGCGCCCTTCCTGCTGACCATGGGCGTGCACGTGCTCGACCCCAACGTCATGAAGTCCGTGGTCACCGCCAACCACGTGCGCGCGACCCAGAACGCCCGCAGCAAGATGGCCGAGGTGATGCCCGACGTGGGCAAGAAGCTGCAGGACTGGACCGCGGCGGCCAACGCCATCGACGTGGGCAGCAGCCTGGTGAGCCTGTACCACCAGCTGGCGATCTTCTCGCCGCCCGAGAAGGCCGTGTCCGCCCAGGAGACCGCCAACGCGATCTGGCGCGGCCGGGGCTTCCAGCTCAATGCCGATGTCTACATGCACCGGCAGGCGCTGCTGGCCAGCCTGCCGATGACGCTGTCGGAGTCCTTCCACAAGGACCTGGCCAAGATGCGCCGCGTCTCGCGCAAGACGATGGCCAATGCCATCCACCTGGCGCCGCTGATCGCCGAGTGGCGCGGCACGCGCACGCCTGCCCTGGTCTTCGGTGGCCGGCGCGGCCAGCTGATGACGCTGGACATCTTCGACAACGACCTGGGCAACTACAACTTCGCGATCATCGGCGCGCCCGGGTCCGGCAAGTCGGTGCTGATGAACGAGATGGCGTGGTCCTACCGGGCCATCGACGCCAAGGTGTGGATGCTCGACCTCGGCCGGTCCTTCGAGAAGCTGTGCCGCAAGGCCAAGGGCACGTACATCGAGTTCCGGCCCGACGTCGACATCTGCCTCAACCCCTTCACGCACATCGTCGACATCAACGAGGACATCGACATGCTGGTGCCGGCCATCTCCAAGATGGCCTCGATGTCCCGGCCGCTGGACGAGGTCCAGTACAAGGCCATCTCGGCGATGGTCATCAAGCTGTTCCGCGAGCACGGCAACGCGCTCACGGTGACCGCGCTGCGCGACGCCTTCAAGGCCGGCACCATCGAGGAGCTGGGCGTGCGCGAGGACCCGCGCATCCGCGACCTGGCCGTGATGCTGAACCCCTACGCGCGCGGCGGCCAGTACGAGCGCTTCTTCGAGGGGCGCAACAACATCGACTTCGGCAACGACTTCGTCGTCATCGAGAACGAGGAGCTGAAGCGCCGGCCCGATCTGCATGCGGTCGTCAACATCCTGCTGCTGCACCAGATCACCGGCGAGATGTACCTGACGCGCAACCGGCGCAAGGTGCTCTTCATCGACGAGCTCAAGCAGCAGCTGGGCGACATCGGCGCCGACGACCCCGTGAAGGCGGCCGTGGTCGAGGAGGCCGCGCGTCGCGCCCGCAAGTACGGCGGATCGCTCGGCACGGCCACGCAGAGCGCCGACGACTACTACGGCTCGGCCCAGATGGAGGCCGCCTTCAACTGCTCGGACTGGGTGTTCCTGCTGCGACAGAAGCCCGAGTCCATCGAGATGCTCGACCGCAAGGGGCGGCTGTCGATGGACGAGCCCAAGAAGCGGCTGCTCAACTCGCTGCGCACGGAGCCGGGCGTCTTCTCGGAGGTCTACATCTCCTCGCCGGTGGGCGAAGGCGTGGCGCGCAACATCCTCGACCCGGCGACCCACCTGCTGTTTTCCAACAAGCTGGAGGACAACGCCCCGATCGACGAGCTGCGGGCGCAGGGCCTGAGCATCGACGACGCGATCACCGAGCTGCTGCGGCGGCGCGGTCACGCGGTGTGACCCAGGCGAGGCCCCCATGGACGTCTACGCCAGCGCCAGTGCGGGCCCGAACCCCCAGCAGCCCCTTGCCGGGCCCGTGGGCGTGGCGCCCATCCTCCTCCACGCGTCATTCGCGCTGCTGATCGTGCTGGGCACGCTGGCCGCCTACGACCGCGTGGTGGTGCGCCCAGCCCAGCGGGTCGGCGTGGTCGATGTCGGCGAGGTGTACCGGCAGAAGGAGGCCGAGTTCACCCAGCTCCTGACCCGCGCCACCACCGACGCTGACCGCGAGAGGGCGTTCGCGCTGGCCCGGAGCTTCTCGCAGCGGCTGCCGGCCGCACTGGAGGAACTGCCGCGCGACTGCGCCTGCCTGGTGGTTCTGAAGAGCGCCGTGGCCGGCCGGACACCGCGGACCGTCGATCTGACGGCACTGCTGCAGCAGAAGCTGGGCCATCCCCCGACACCCCACAGGAACGACCCCGAGGAGGCCCGATGAAGCGCAGCCTTCGCACCCAGGCCATCGACTTTGCGATGCACATGCGGCGACGCTGGTATCTCTACCTGCCCGTCTTCGCGATCTGGGCCTTCGCCTACACGCGGCTCTTCATCGACCCGACGCCGCGCGTGCCGGTCCTCTTCAACTGGACGGGCAGTCTGCCGTACCGGGTGGCCTGGCTGCAGCACGGCGAGCATCCGCTGCAGCGCGGCGAGTTCGTCATCTTCTCGTTTGCGGGCGAGGCGCGAGCCGCGTACCCCGGACTGGACGGTCAGCCGTTCTTCAAGGTCGTGCGCGGCCTGCCCGGCGACGTGGTGACGGTATCCGGCCGCACGGTGTCGGTCAACGGTGTCGTCGTCGGCACGGCCAAGGCCCTGGCCTTCGACCGGCGCCCGTTGGAGCCGATCGCGCCGACGGTGATCCCGCCAGGCCACTACTACGTGCAGGGCACCGGCCCGGACTCGTTCGACTCGCGCTACCGCAGCAGCGGGCTCGTGCGGGCCGAGCAGGTGCTGGGCACCGTGGTGCCGCTGTTCTGAGGGGCTGCCGTGGATCCGCACCCGAAGCTGCGTTGGCCGAGGGCCCGTCACGTGGCCCAATCGACCTCCCGGGCCTCTTTGGCGTCCCTTGTCGCCCTGACCGCGTTCGCAGCGGCCTTGCCGGCGCTGGCGCAGACATCGTCTGAGCCAGCTGTCAAGGGCGACGTGCCGATGGCCGACTACCTTGCGCTGCTCCTGCAGATCTCGCCTGCGGCGCACCAAGGGGCGCAGGCCTATCTCCAGGCGCACGAGCGTCGGTGCCACCGGAGTCTTTCGAGCCGCGAGTTGCGACAGGCGATGGCGGAAGGGGACGGCGATCCGCTGCTGATGGCGATGATCCGGGCCAGCCACCTTCAGGACGGGCCAGGGCTGGCTCGGCTAGGCGAGCAGGTCTCTTGCACCCGAAAGGCGGCAAGATGAAGTTCGAAATGCCACTGCCTCGGGCAGGTTGCACCAGCCCGGCGGCGCGCGTCATTCGGTGGCTGCTGTTTGCCGTCGCCACGACCCTGAGCACCGCCACCCACGCCGCGGACCTGGGGACGATCGGCCCGACCTACGGCATTGCCGAGCCCCACCTGCTGGAGTTCATCCAGCAGCGCCTGCGCGACAAGGAACGCACGGGTGAGCTGCAGCGTCTGATCGAAGAGGCCCGCAACCGCGGTGTGGCGGCCGTGCGCCAGCCCGCGCCGGTCGAGGGCGTACGAAGCACCGAGACTGCACGGTCCTGGACCATCGATCCCACCTTCACGCTCGACCGCAACATTGTCGATGCGCAGGGCCGGCTGCTGTTCCCGGCCGGGACGCGCAAGAACCCGCTGGAGGTGGTGTCGCTCTCCAAGCGGTTGCTGTTCTTCGATGCCCGTGACGGACGACAGGTCGCTCGGGCCCGCGAGCTGATCGCGCGCTACGACGGCAAGGTCAAGCCCATCCTGACCGGTGGCTCGTACCTGGATCTGATGAAGGCCTGGCGCGTGCCGGTGTACTACGACCAGCAGGGGACGCTGACCCGCCGCTTCGGCATCAGGCAGGTACCCGCCCTGGTCTCGCAGGAAGGCATGCGCCTGCGAGTCGACGAGGTGCTCGTGCAGTGACCACCCTGCCCTCCCTGATCCGCTGGCTCGCCGCACAGACGATGCCCGCGCTTCGCCGATGGGCCAGCCAGGTGCTTGCCCGTGCGGTGCTGGCTGCCGCCCTGCTCTGGGTGGCGCCCGCGCAGGCCGCCGACAGCCTGACCTGCACCGGCCGATTCCCCAACCCGATCACCGAGATCTGCTGGAGCTGCATCCTGCCGATCAGCATCGGCAGCGCCACCATCGCCAACTTCGATGGCCAGGAGGACATCCCCAACCCGTCCAACCCGGTCTGCAGCTGCAGCGTCAACCCCACCATCGGCCTGTCGATCGGGTTCTGGGAGCCGGCCCGGCACGTGGAGGCCGTGCGCAAGCCGTTCTGCCTGGCGTCGCTGGGCGGCATCGACCTCGACCCCGGCATCCCGGCGCCGGCAGCGGCACGGTTCACGCGCCCCGAAGGCGATGGCGACGGCGGCAGCTTCTACCAGGCGCACTTCTACGTGAACCCGGTGCTGTACTGGCTGGAGGTGGTGACCGACTTCCCGTGCCTGGAGCGGGGCTCGTTCGACCTGGCCTACCTGACCGAGGTGGACCCGCTGTGGAACGACGACGAACTGACCCTCATCCTCAACCCCGAGGCCGTTCTGTTCGCCAACCCGGTGGCTGTGGCGGCCTGCGCGGCCGATTGCGTTGCTGCGACCGCTGGTTTCGGCATCGCCGAGATGTTCTGGTGCGCCGGCTGCCAGGGCGGCATCTACCCCCTCGATGGCCACGTGCCGTACCACATGGGCGGGGTGCGAACGGCGGCGCTCATCGCGCAGCGGCTGACCGCCAAGATGCACCGCGAGCTGCTGGCCTGGGGCTGGCATGGCCGGCCGGGCCTTTGCGGACCCTACTTCCTGCCGGCCATGGACAAGACCGCCTACAAGACCCAGCTGACCTACCCGGTGGCCAACACCGCCAAGGACGGTGGCCGCTGCTGCCAGCCCTTCGGCCGCAGCACGATCGTCTGGGGCGCAGGCAAGGAGTACCCGGTGCGCGGCGAGGACTTCGCGTTCATGCTGTTTCGGAAGAGGAACTGCTGTGTGGGCTACTGACGGGGCATCGCCCATCGGGCGGGCGCTTGGCGCCGTAATCGCTACGCTCTTCCTTGCCGGAAGCGCGACAGCGGCACCGGCCACGCCGCCTACCGTGACCGATGCCGACGTCGAGCGCGCACGCCAGCAGCATCGGATGCCGACCGAGGCTGAGCTGGCACGGGTGCCGATTCCCGGCGCACCTCGCATCGAGAATCTGCCGCAGCCGGTGACCCGCATGCCCATCGACCTGGAGGCCATCTCCAAGGGCTTCGACGTGCAGAACGGAGCTCAGGCAGCGGCTAT
The DNA here is from genome assembly GCF_049810355.1 of Rubrivivax soli. Classification (GTDB taxonomy): domain Bacteria; phylum Pseudomonadota; class Gammaproteobacteria; order Burkholderiales; family Burkholderiaceae_C; genus Rubrivivax. The sequence continues at coordinate 5,718,715 of NZ_CP187368.1, read as the reverse complement.
GACTTCGGGCAAGGCAAAGCCGAAGGTGTTGATCTTCGTGAGCTTCGCGATGCCGGAGCCAACGCTCCAGCGCTTGGTCGACCAGGCAGCGCGGGCGGGCGCGATGCTCGTGCTGCGGGGGTTGGTCAACGGATCGATCAAAGACACGGTGACCCGCATGCAGGCGCTGATCGGCAGCCGCCGTGTTGCCGTTCAGATCGATCCGGAAGCGTTCGATCGCCATGGGATCACGAGGACTCCGACGTTCGTCCTGGTCATGGACGGCGCCGGGACCGAGGCCTGTAGATCTCGCACGTGTGGCTACTCGCAGCAGTTTGTAAAGGTCGCTGGAGATGTGACCCTGAACTATGCGATGCAGTACCTAAGTCGGGGCTGGCAGGGAACGGTTCGGTCAGAGCGCTAGCTAGGCGCTGACCCGAAGTTGCATCTCAACGGTTTCGCGACTGCACGGGCCGAATGCTCAGAACGCCGAGCGCGACAGCATCCAAAACACCGAGAATCCTACAAGCCATGCCACGATTGCGACAAGGAATATTACAGCAAGCGCAACCTCATGCCAGAAAACCCGGGCTCGAAGCTTCTCGAACACATTGCTTAGCTTTGATGCCAACTCTTCGCTTTGACGCTTCAGTCCGCGTTCATGTCGAGTGACTTCATCGAAGATAACGTCAAGCGAGTGCTTCTGATTCCATAACGCTATGAAAAGCAAGAAGCCAAATATCGTAGCGCCAGTCATTACAGCGATATTTATCCACAGTTGTCCAGGAGTAGTTGAAACCTCCTTGAACTGGGTCGCCACGACGATTGTCGAAACAGGAATACCCAACAGTTGGCCTTGAATATCAGCAAGAGTTTTGTGTATTTTTGCGGTGTACTCGATTCTAACCGCCTCAGCCTCTTCACGGATCTTCTCAAACGAGAAAGACGAAGCAAATAGCTTGTAGCCCTCGTCAAAGCGAGCGCGAAGCTCAACCACGCAGTTAAGCAACTGGGAAAACCTTGACGCCTCCGGCGTATTCGCCAACAACTCCAAGACGGCAGTACAGCAAATCTCTTTCCTCTGTTGGCTATGGCCGTCTTCCAGTCCAAGCTCCTTGATCAAGCCCTCTGCTGTGGCGATATCGAAAGCCTTCAGATCCGAATCCGAATAGTGCACGGGCACATCGAATCGTCCGTTCCTGATGAAGATGAGGTTCATCTTTCGGTGATCGAACAGTGCAGCAGAAACCTCAAACGCATGAACCAAGCGCTTGACAGTATTCAAGCGCTTGCAGAGATCAGCGTCGGCCTCCCAGCTCGCAACGTCTTCCTCAAAGACGTACCACGCAAAGTCAACGGTGCCCGCTGCTATCTCGCGGTTCTTCAAGAGGGCTTCCACCGAACGGACCACAAGGCCGATGCTTGTTCTTGGAGATCCAAAACCTAATTGAAGTACGTCTCCGACTTTTAGTGTCTCAGGGTCTCCTTGCTCGATCACGCAAGGGTAGTCATCGGCTGCTTCCTCGGCCAACAGTCTGCTGAGAAGCGCCACCATCGCCTCGTCCGCCACCGTGATTTGCCCGTGAAGGCGACCATCTCGCCACTGGCGTGACTGCATCTTGCGGAGCAGAGCCACAAGATCAATCAGCGGAATCGTCTTCTTGGGCATGTGCAGAAAACTCAGCGCGGAAATTCTCAACAACTTCGGCCGGGAGGTTCCGGATTGTGATCGTTTGATTGTCTGGGTCGAAATATATTGTGTGGTCCTGCACGGCGTCCCGCTCAAACTCAAGTTTCCACTTCGCAGCCTTGGCCGAGAAACGCGTCAGTCCGTCAAGACCGCGCTTCTTCGGCATAAAACCGTCTGATATGGGAGGATCTGCCATTGCAAAAGCATCCTTCAAGGCCTCAGGCTCCGCGGACCAGACTCGGTTAGCGAGTTCGGCAAGACTCAATGGCTCCTTGGCGGTTGCCCGCTCATCCGCAAATCTATATACCTCTTTCAGTAGGTTCTCGCGCTCAGTTTCGTTGAGATTCTTAGCGGATGCAAATGTCTTGACGGCCTTGACTAGATTCCGGGTATCATCCAAGTCTTTTTGAACAGTGGAGCACCCAAGAAATCTTTGAAAGTACTGGGAGACGTCGTTCTTCTTGCCTTTCAGAAAGCTGATATATCGCTCTGTGTTACCTTCCCGCCAGCTAGTCATGTTTACACGACCGGCAAAACGAATGCCGTCAACATCGAGGTGCGGAGCACGTACCACTTGCAGACGTTCGTTAATTGTGGTTCCAGCCTTGTTATTCAGGATGACCACCACCACCCATCGAACACTCGAGGATGTTGACTCGGCAATTAAGACATGTCCGCCGGTTGAGAAGTTCTCGCCATCTGATTTATCCTTCAGCACCAGCATCAACTGCTTGGATATCTCCAGAAAGTTCGCGGCTTCGTTGTCGCGAAGACCCCTCAAATGCGGTTCCGCAGATACCGGAGTTAAATTGGGATCAAACTTCCCATAGCTCTTCGACTCACGGCCAGAATAGACATCATGAACTTGATTCACCAAAGCTTGTAAGGGCTCTTCCGAGACATCAAGGCAGGCTGCCGCCTCAACAATTCTTGACGGGCCGCTGGATTCCTTTTCAAGCTTGTGAATAACTGCATGAATCAGGTTTTGTGTCATTTTTCCTCCACTGTGTCCTCATGTTAGCGGCACCTCAGGTACACAGGTAGGGGCCCAACCCGCGGCGTGGCGAAGACCTCTGACTGCTCACGGAGAGGATATCGAGGTGCTGGCTCAAGAGATGAGCCACCGACCTCAAGCTCACAGAGAATGCTCGCCGGGCTTACCGGTGCGCGGCCATTGACCTCAGCGTTCCAGATGCCGTGCATCGAGGCCGGGGCGTCAACCGCCCGCAACCGCTCCAAACCCGCCGATCGCCAACGGGGGTAGCCCAGCCTCGAAACCCCGCCCTCGCGCACCCCGTTTCCCCGAGACACCGACCGGACTGCCCCTGACCATGGGGCGTGCTTCTCCCCACCCCGCCCGGCCCCGGTAGCCACCGCCCTTCCCCGCCGCCGTCCACGGCGAGCCGTGCCTCGCCGTGTCGCCGACTCGTCGCCTGCATGACCGCCGCCTGCTACTTGGCGACGCAGACCGCAGCCGTCGCCGGCCCGCACGAGGAAGGGGTCGCCGCCGGCCACGCCGCGAACCCGGTCGCCCTCGGCAACGTCACCACCCGTGGCGCCACCGCCGTTGTCCCGGGCTACACGACCACCCCTCCCGAGCGCAGCTACTACCGCCAGCCCAACCTGTCGTCGCAGGGCAGCGCAAGGCTGTCCGCCTGTGCACTGATCCCCACCGACCCGCTCTGCCAGGCGCAGCGTGGCGCCTTCTCCTCGGCCAACACACCGCGCCCGACGATCGGCGCCGATGACCCTGCGGTCGCGGCTGCGCGCGCAATCGGCCGGACGCCGTCGGCCGAGCTGGGCAGCCTGGCCGCCTACTACAGCGGGTGCACCACCACAGTCACCCCGGTGCCCGCCGGCATGCAGCCACGCAGTTGCCTGCGCCACGTCGGCGTCGGCAACTACATCTGCAGCCGCAGCCTCAACGTCAGCACGACACGGGCCACGAGCTGCAACCCGGGCGACTGGTTCGCCCACGCCGCCTCCGGCCGCGCCGGTCTGGATGTGCAGTGCCTGCCCGACCGCGCCGTCACCGCCCAGCACTTCCGCGTCACCCAAGACGGCATTCCGCTCAGCTTCTTCGACGTGGACATGACGACACCGGTGGCTTTCCCGCAGATCGTGTCGGTCCTCGACACCACCTACTCGATGATCGACGGACAGCCCTTACGCACTGCCGTCTGGGCTGCCGACAACAGCTGCGCTGGGCCGACCTGCAGTCTGACGGCCTTCGTGGCGCAAGAGCGCGCCGAGGACTGCTCCGGCGGTGGCGAGGCTGGCCATGGCTGCACAAGCGTCGAACCGTTCCTCAAGATCTACGCCGCCTGCCATACCGGCACGCAGAGTGGCAACAACATCCAGGACACGGTCTGCCATGGGGGAGGCAGTTGCACCACGACGGCTTTGGACGACAGCAAGTGCTACGCCCCGGCGCCCGGCTCCACGCCCTACGCGGGATTCGACATCACTGGCACCGTAGGCGGCTACTACTGGAACATCGACAGCGACCGCGCCGTGATCGGCTGGGCGCCGAACCCCGCGTTCGGTCCGATCCCGACGATGCGGCTGTCCTACACCCGCCCCGCCACCACCATCACCGAAACCGACGGCTGGGACGATCAGTGCCCGACTTTGGACGCCGGCGGGCGCTGCACCGCAACCACGCCGGCCGTCTGCACCGATGGCCCGGGGACCAAGGTCATCGACGGCGTCGCCATCACCCGCGACTGCTGGGAGTACCGAAGCACCATGTCGTGCAGCGGCGGCGCGTTGGCCGACCAGTGCGCACCGTTGGTGGCGGCAGGCTGCACGCCGCAGTCCTCCACATGTCGGCAGACCAATGCCCTCACCGGCGTGTGCGAGGTGTTCGAGGACGGCTACAGCTGTCCCATGCCGGCCGAGACCGTGACGACCAGCAGCAACTGCCCGACCAACGTCTTCTGCCTGGGCGGCAACTGCTTCGACATCGGCGCGCCGAACGACCCCGACTTCGCCCGCAGCATGTCGATGCTCGAGGCAGGTCGCGAGGCGGGCATCTACCTGGACTCCGACCGCATGCAGGTCTTCAAGGGCGAAGAGAACCGCTGCCGCGATCGGCTGCTGAAGAACTGCTGCTACGCCGACGGCGCTGGCGCTGGCATGACCAACCAGAGCGTCTTCGGCGACGGCTCGCGCCTGGTCTTCGATGTGCTGATGAGCTCACAGAACCAGCAGTTCATCTACCAGGGCATCTCCGCGCTGCTGATGGGGGGCGGTTTCAGCGGCACCTTCACGACCTATGGCGTGACAGTGGCCGTCAACGGCGCTGCCCTGCCCGCCGGATCGGTCGCCGTGTACGCCGGGGAAAGCCTGGTCGTGGCCTTCGATCCGTGGACGCTGGCCATCGCGGTCATCATCTACATCCTCCTCTCGATGATGTCGTGCAACGAGGACGAGGGAAAGCTGGCGATGAAGGAAGGCGCCAGGCTGTGCCACACGATCGGCAGCTGGTGCTCCTCCTGTTTCCAGGTCCTGGGCAAGTGCGTCTCCTGCGTCGAGCACACCACCTCGAAGTGCTGCTTCAACTCGATGCTGGCGCGCATCGTCAACGAGCAGGGCCGCGCCCAGATCGGCAAGGGCTGGGGCGGCGCCCAGAACGCCGACTGCTCCGGATTCACCGTGGCGCAACTGCAGACGCTCAACTTCGCGGCGATGGACCTGTCGGAGTTCTACGCGTCGCTGGTGCCGACCCTGCCGAACGTCAACGCGCTGCAGGCCGGCAGCGCCAGCCGCGTGCCCACCTGCTACTACGGCCAGGGGAAGTGCCAATGAGGGCCAGCACCGTTCGGATCGGCGCCGCATGCGCCTTGTTCGTCAGCGCGGCCATGGCTCAGGAAAGACTGCCGGTCCGCGATGCCAGGCAGCTGATGCTTTCGGCCCTGGACGCACCCGACGGCAAGGCCCACGGAATCCTGGTGGGCGAGGTCGCCGACGCGATCTCGAAACGCTTCAACGCCACGACGCCGATCTACATCGACGTGAGTACCGAGAAGCGCTACGCCCAGCCCGGCTGCAGTCGCCTGAACGTGCGCTTCTGGCAAGACGGCGTGCAGCTGCCGAACTACGGCGCTGGCGGCGTGCAGGCACCGCGGCGGCAGACCATCGACTTCGGCATCAACTACTGCCGTGACGGCCAGCCGCCGCGGTCGCTGTCGTGAGGAGGCGCCCATGACGCTGCGCCGCCCTGCCTCGCGCCAAGCTCGGCTCGCAATCTGCTTCTTTGCCATGCTCGGCAGCGGGACGATCGCATTTGCGCAGTCGCAGGACCCCGGACGGCCGTACTGGTCCGACAACTGGCGCGGCTGGCACTTCTACGAGGAGCCGGAGATCCCGCCGCCCGAACCACCGGCTTCCGCGCCGCAGCAGGCCACACCTGCATCGAGCGCCGCCACTGCACCCCGGCGGTTGCCCGCCAAGCCCCCCGAGCTCGTCGAGTTCGAGCGCCTGCAGAAGGCCCTCGAGGAGCGCCGGCACATCGCCATCATGCGGCCGACCGAAGCCAACGTACGCCGCTACATGGAGCTGGAGGCCCAGGTGGTGTCGCGCGCATCCACCTTCGCCGACGTGGCGCAGCGCATCGCGTGGGCCAGCCCCGAGCTCGACCCCACGATCCAGGGACGCCCGGTGAACGCGAAGGCCCTGGAGGTGTTCGACCAGCTTCAGACGGCCCAGCGCAGCCAGTCCATCAGCGCCCTGGGACGCGACCACGTCCTGTTCTTCTTCTTCCGCAGCGACTGCCCCTACTGCCATGCCTTCGCGCCGACGCTCGAGGCCTTCCAGGCCCGGCACGGCATCAAGGTGGTCGCGATCAGCGTCGACGGTGGCCCGATCCCCGGCTTCGCGGATGCCCGGCGGGACAACGGGATCGCCACCACGCTGCGGGTGAGCCAGGTTCCCGCCGTCTACCTCGCCCAGCCCTTCACCGGAAAGATCACCCCGATCGGTTTCGGCGTGCTGTCCGAGGCGCAACTGGTCGAGCGCATCTCGATGGTCACGGCCTCACCCGACAGCGCCGCCACACCTTTCCTGGGCGCGACTGGCGGCCTGCAGGCCCAGGCCCGATTGACCCATCAGCGCTGAGGCGGTTAGCCCGTACCAGCGCAGACAGAAAGCCAAAGGAGCCCCCGATGAAGCGTACCGACGCCGACCGGTCCCCGCACCGCGCTGTGGTGGTCGCGCTGTGCTGCTCCGCCCTCGCCGTGGGTCCCACGCCACTGCGGGCCGGTGACCTGAACGCCGAGGTGAACAACATGTTCAACAGCCTGGGCGCCATCGGGAACTACACCGCACCGGGTGCGTTCCGCGGCCAGACCTTCAACACCTACACCGGGGGCAGCCTGTTCATGCGGGCACCGAACAAGGTCTACCAGCTCGCGGCGATCCAGTTTCCGAGCGCACGCGCCGGCTGCGGCGGCATCGACGTGTTCGGCGGCTCCTTCTCGCACATCTCGGCGGCCGAGTTCAAGAACATGCTGCGCAACATCACGGCCGCTCTGCCGGGCATCGCCTTCCAGCTGGCGCTGGAGTCGGTCTCGCCGCTGCTGGGCGGGCTGACAAAGTGGGCCAAGGGCCTGGAGACCTGGATCAACAACGCGCGCATCAACTCCTGCGAGACCGCAAAGGCCATCGTCAGCACGGCCGCCGAGGCAGCAGGCTTCAGCTCGCAGGAGGCCTGTTCCGATCTGGCCATCGAGATGGGCCTGGAGACCGACCGGGACGCCGCGCGCCGCCGCTGTGCGACCGACCGCCCCGGCATCCTGGCCTCGGCCCGATCCTCGGGCGACGCCAACATCCGCAACAAGGCGCCCTTCGTCGGCAACCTGACCTGGAAGGCGCTGCAGCGCACCGGCACCTACCTCGACGACCAGGAGCGCGAGCTCATCATGAGCATCGTCGGCACGGTGATCTTCTACCCAGAGGATGCGGCGCTGGACCCCGAGCCCGTGGCGCCGACGATCACCTCGATCAGCCAGCTGCTGTACGGCCAGGCGGCGGGCACCGGCACCAACGTCACGCAGCACCTGCTCCGGTGCAACAACTACACCGACTGCGACGTGGTGACGCTGAACACCAGCTACACCCACACGCCCTTCACCGCTCGCGTCGAGACCATGATGCGCTCGATCGCCGACAAGATCGCCACGCGAACGGCGATCCCGAACAACTCGGCTGAGGTCGGCTTCGTCAACCAGACCACCGAGCCGGTCTACAAGATGCTCTCGATCGGCGCGACGATTCCCGGCTCGGGGCTGTCCGACAGCCTGATCGCGCAGTACCGCGACGTGATCGCGGCCGATTACGCCTACGTCTTCTTGGAGCGGAACCTGCGCGTGGGCATGGCGGCGCTGGACAAGGACTACACCCTGCAGCAGACGCAGCGCGATCGCGCCAACCTGATGCGGCAACGAGCCCAAGCCATGCTGCTGCAGTTGTCGCAGGAGAAGAACCTGCTGTACCAGAAGGTCGGCTCGTTCCGGGCAGTGTCCAGCCACCTGGAGCAGCTCGAGCGGCAGCTGCGGTCGAGCATGCCGCAGCACGTGATGGACATGCTGGGACAGCAGGCGGCGTTCCAGGCCCGATGACGCTCGGCAGGACAGTACTGCCTTCCGCAGGCGCAGCGCCGGCAGCATTTGGGCGGACCCGTCACCACAAGCGCGGCTCTTGGGAGATCCAGGTCTACAGGAACGTGGACACCCTGTTCCCTGGCTTCTCACCTCTGGTCGACAGGCCACCAGTCCTGGACGCCACCTCGCCGTCATCGCAGAGCTGTGCTGAAGGGCCGGCGCACGCACCCCGCAACCGGCCGTTCTCTTGGGATCCCCTGGTCCGACAGTGGCCGACTCAACGCCGGGAGCGGCCGCGCGGCAGTACCCGCGTCGGCAGTGCCAGCGTGGTGGTGACACCCAGGTTCACAGCCACGGGAACGGATGGCAGCAGCTGGTCGCCGTGCCACAGACGGACCTGGGCTGCGCCTTCGGGAAGGTCGGTGACCGTGGCATTGCCGTTGGCGTCGGTCTTCGCCACCCAGGGGGTTTGGGCCACAAAGATGTGGCCGCGCATGACGCTGTGCAGGTGGCAGCTCAGCTCCAAGGGGCCCGCCTCCGCCACCACCACCTCCTGGCTGACGTCGGCGCGGCCATCGGTAGCGGCTCCTACGCGCAGCTCAAAGCTGCTGCCCCCGGGGTTGCTTTCCAGCAGCACGGCGCCGGCGGGACGCCCGCGCACGTGGTGCTCGTAGCTGTCGAGGTTGGTGAAGCGCACGCGCGAGCCCACCGGTACCACGGTGAGTGCGGGCGCGAAGCGCATCCGTTCCTGCCGGATGGTGGCCTGTACGGGCACGGGCGTGCGCGTGCTACCTGGCGCCAGGGGCTCGACCACCACCACGGCGTCGACCAGCGGCTTGCCGTCGGTGGCCAGCACCGACACCTGCAGGCTGGCGGCCTCGGCTGTTGGGGCAGCACACAGCAGCAGCGCCACGCCTGCCGCATGCAGACGGGCCATGGTCCTCATTGCCCGACCACGTCTCGGTGCATGGGCGCCAGCACCGCCAGCAACTGGTTCTGCCGCACAAAAGGAATGTCCCGGGCGTCCATGGCCTGCTGCAGCACCTCCACCAACAGGTTGAACTCGGCACGGGTGATGCCCATGTCGGCATGCGAGTCCTTCATGCTTGCGCCCTTGTAGACACAGGGACCGCCGCTCAGCACACACACCTGCTCGGTGAGGCGCTTGGACAGCAAATCGGGCTTGGTGCCAGTGAATCGATCGCCGAAGCGCACCTCACTCATCAGGCGGCGGACGAAGTCATCCATCAACACCTGGATGCCGACCTGTTCGCCCAAGGCCTGGTAGAGACCAGGCGCCGGCGCCACCGGGTAGGCAGAGGCCTTGCTCGGTGTCGGTGCAGTCTGGAGGCTCGGCGCCGGGGCGCTGGTGGCCTGCGCAAACGCCAAACTGAAGTTCAACAGCATGCCTCCGGCGGCAAGCAATGTGGTCGTGATCAGCTTCATGACGTGCCTTCGGTCGCGCGGGGCTTCAAGTGGAGATTCGGCGGGTGGCAGCGCGGCACAGCCATCAAAGTGCCAGCTGCGCCGAGACGTAGGTGCCGGTCTGGCGGCGTTGGCCAGTGGTTGCGGGCACGACGCGGCCGAGATCAACATATGCGGCCGTCAACGACAGGTGCGGGCTGGGCGCCCAGGCGACGAAGACGTCGGCCCAGTCGCCCGCGCGCAGACCATCGCCCAGGCCGGCGGCGGCGCCAGCGCGCTTCAGCCTGTCGGGCATGGCGCGGTACTCCAGTCCCACCGCCAGCCGGCGATTCAGCAGCCAAGCCACCGACATCTCTGGCTGCAGGGTGTAACCGCTGTCGTCGCCACCTAGCGTGGCACCATGGCCTAGCAAGCCGTTCTGATTGGCCCGGGTCAGGCGCAGCGTGCCGTTGACAAGCAGCCCTCGCGCGAGGAGCAGCTTGGTCGCGCTGAGATAGACATCGGTGCCCCGGCGCTTGGCCCCCAGGGCCTGTAGCGTTGGATCCAGACCGCTGTCCCTCAAAGCCTTGGCTTGCAGGCCGATGGCGAACTGCGGCACCCAGGTGTCGCTGTCCAGCACCGCGTCGCCCGCCAAGCGCAACTTGAGGCCTGCGATGTCCTGGCGCAATCGCAGGCCGGCTAGACCCAGGGCGCTGCCAGTCACGCCCGTGTCCAGCGTCTGCTGGGCCAGAGAAAACTCGATCCGGTTATTCCAGGACAGCGCCACACCGGTCACGCCCAGCTCGTAGTCGCGCGTGACGACCCGGCTGCCGAACGCGCTGCCGCCGACCTCCCCCTCCGTGGCCTGCGTGCCCACCAGCGCCCAGGGAGAGATGCCGCCGCCCGCTGCACCTTCGACGCTGCTGACGCCCCCGGTCAGCAGCAGCTTGCCCGTTGCGGCTTGACCGGCGGCCGCGCCGAGCAGCGCACCGGCGGCCAGCAGCAGCCGACAGACGGGATGCAGGCATGGCAGCACGGCGCTGCCCAGCGGACTGATCAACGTGTTGCGAAGGGTCCTGCGAGCTTTACCGGGTTGCATAGGACGAAACATCCTCTGGAGTGGTCAGGCATTGATGCGCCTGACCACGGTTACGCAGCTGCCTTGTAATCGGATGCATCTGTGTCGGTAGGAACGCACGGCGCACTACAACGCAAGCCCGTGATTCGGATGACGTGCAATGCGGTCGGCAGGCGGCACCAGCTAGCGCCTCAGCATCGGCCTGCCCCGGCCGTCGCCACTGCCACCGCCACCGCCACCGCCACCGCCGTGCGGGTTCATGAGGCTCCAGAAGGTGACGCGTCGCCTGATGTACCTGGTTTGCTCGGCCGGCCCAAGTCGGATCGACTTCAGATCCACTAAACCCGATATCCCCCGGCCAAGCCCGGGCGTTCCCGTCCGACACCTTGCTTGTCTCGCAGCACCATGCAATCTCCACCAGGAGCGTCGCATGTGGGAGATCTACGCCTACCAGAACGCCGACAGCTTGTTCGGCATCTTCAATGCCGCAGCGGCCATCCATGGCTCCGGCGACTACATGGCGGCGGTCGCCGCCGTGGCCTTCTGCGGGTTCATCGCAGCGCTGGTGGCCTATGCCTTCGCGCCGGAGAAGCTGCAGGGGTGGAAGTGGCTGGCGACGGTGCTGCTGGTGTTCTCCGTCCTCATCGTGCCGCGGGTGACCGTGGGCGTCGTCGACAAGACCGGCGGATCCGCCGTGAAGGTGGTGGCCAACGTCCCGTTCGGCGTGGCCTTCCTCGGCAGCGTCACCAGCACAGTTGGGCACACGCTCACGGGCCTGTTCGAGACTGCCTTCCAGGTCATCCCGGGTGTCGGCGCCCTGCCAAGCGAACTGAGCTATGAGAAGAACGGCCTGATGTTCGGCAACCGTCTCATCCGGGAGACAGGCGGCGTCACGTTCCAGGATCCGAACTTCCGCACGGACCTGATCAACTTCATCCACAACTGCACGATGTACGACCTGATCGACGGCACGGTCGATCCGGGCACGTTCTCGAGCTCGGACGACGTGTGGTCCCTGATGGCATCGCCCAACCCGGCCCGATTCACAACATTGACGAGTGCCGGCGGCTCGATCACCGTCGACACCTGCCCGAATGCCTACACGAACCTCAACGGCCGGCTACCGGCGCAGCTGACCCGCATCCAGGGCAAGCTCGCCTTCCAGCTGAATCCGACGCTGCCGGCTGCAGCCGCCAATGCCGCCATCGCCGGGCAGATCCAGCAGGCCTATCTGAAGAACAGCATCGCGACTGCAGCCGCGACGGCGGCCGACCTCATCCGCCAGAATGCGGTGCTGAATGCCATCAACGACACCAGCAACATCATCGGACAAAAGGTGAACGACCCAGCGGCCATGGTGCTGGCCGTCGGGCGGGCCCAGTCGGTGGCGCAGCGCAACGCTGGTTGGCTCAACGCAGGGAAGGTGGCCGAGCAGGCGCTGCCTGTCTTCAGGAACGTCATCGAAGCCTTGACCTACGCCCTCTTTCCGCTTGTCGTGCTTCTGATGCTGCTCACGAGTGGGCGGGAGACGATGCTCGCGTTCAAGGGCTATGTCACCACGCTGATCTGGGTTCAGCTCTGGCCCCCTCTGTACGCGATCCTGAACTACATGGCTTCGGTGTACGCCGCCTACGACATTGCCGCGGCGGCAGAGCTGGGTAGCGGCGCGAAGGCGCTGTCGCTTCAGACGGCATCGACAATCTACGCCCGGGCGATCTCAGGCGAGGCCGTCGTTGGCTACCTGTCTGCAACCATTCCATTGATTGCATGGGCGGTCCTCAAGCGGATGGAGACCTTCGGCGCAGCTGTTGCCGGCGGCCTGACGGGACTGGCGTCAACAGTTGCAACGACCACTGGCAGCATGGCCACTGGGAACCTCGCCCTCGGCAACGTCGGCATGGACCAGATACGGCTCGCACCTAACCGGACGTCCGCATTCATGAGTAACTGGCAGAACGACGTCAGCGGCAACACCTTCTCGTCGAACATGCTGACCGGCCGGACCGCCGTGAGCCTGCTGCGCAACCAGGGCTACGCGTCCCGGGTCGTCTCGATGCGCGTGAGCGAACAGGACGTGCAGGACGCCAGCCGCCAGGTCGACGCAGCCCGCAGCGAGGCGGTCGCTGCAAACACCGAACGTTCGGCGGTGCTGTCCGAGGCGTTCACCAAGGGCTTGGCCAAACTGAAGTCCTCGCGGAGCAGCACGGGGTCGACATCCAGCAGCTTCGAGCAGTTGGGGCAAACCATCGGTCGGCTGGATCAGATCTCCCGAAGCGTTTCCGAGTCCACTGGGCTGACACAGTCTCAGGTCGCTCGCATTGCGCTTGGCGTTACAGGTCACGCCGGATTCAATGCGCGGTTCGTTGGCGCCCAACTGAACGCGAGTGCAGACAAGACCTACCTTTCCGGACTGAGTGCAGATGAGCGGAAAGTGCTTGGTGCGCTCACGTCAGAGCAGGCCTCGGAGTTCAAGCAGTTCGGTGATCGCGTGTCGCGCGACAGTTCCGTCGCGAGCCTTGTAGCCACCGATGCTCGCGAAGCACGCGAACTGTCGTCGAGGATCGCCACCACAACCGCGCGCTCCGCCCGCGCAGATGCTTCCCTTGCCGACCGCACCGCGTTCTCTGAGCGGCTTGCCGTTGCCAGGGAGAGAGGCGATTCGATTTCAATCGACATTGCGCAGGATCCCTACAACCTGGCGATGTTCACTCGGTACGCTGAACAGTACGGTGGTACGAGCGCGTCCGCTCAACAGCTGCTGAGCGCTGAACTTGCCCGACAGGCGCTGGCTCCAACCCGAAACTTCAGCGATGGCACTGGCATGCCGTCATCGTTTGACGACGTCCGCCATCTCTACACGACTAATGGCGGTGAAGCGCGAGTCACGCCGGACATCGAAGCCGCATATCGAAAGGGGACGGGCGCGGTTCGTCAGGCTCCTCTTCTAGTCGCTCCACCGGGACTACCCACGACCGAACCAAACGATGCTCGCCAGCAGATTCAGGCGTCGTCGGACGACCTCCGCGGCCGAACTGCTGCTCGCGGGCAAGAGTTCGATAACGAGCGAAGCCCCGGGCGCGCCGACGACGGAACGATCTCCCCGCACCAGTCTCTGTTCAAAGGCGCAGCACGGCAAGTGGCCCGGGACACAGCCGAGACCGTTCAAGATGCCAAGGACGCGGTCAAGGGGATCATCAAGCGGTAGTCAATCAGGCCCGCGGGATGGCGCGTCGCCGTCAGGGGGCTTCATGAAGGGCGGGTGTCCCTTGTCGCGCCAATAGTTGGCCGCGAGATCCTCGGAAGTCACGCCTGAACCTGGAATCGCGCCTCCTGTACCCGTGTTTGGCCCCTTGGTGCCTCCGAGCTTGAGGACCGCCCCGCCGGTCGCAGCGCCGATCAACGAGCCGATACCGGCGAGAACAAGCCTTGTGGCACTGTCCTCACCGCTGCCGGTTGCGAAGCCTGCGACTGCACCTGCCGCGACGATCGCAAGGAAGAGAGCCAGTCGCAAGTCGAGCCTCCCGCGATCCAGTAGAAACAGTTTCGGCATCAGGGTACTGCCAACGCCTGCGTTGTAGACAATGCTCGACTGCAACATCCGCATCCCCAAGTCGCTTCACGCGGTCACGCGGTGCTCACGACCGACAGAAGACACCGTTGAGCCAGCGACGGATGCGCTGGCCAATCTATCGACTTGATCCGCCAGGTACTGGAGCGCGCGCCGCCGCTCGTCAGCCATCTCGTGATGGTGATACGCGGCCGTCACCTTGTTTCGCTCGGCATGCGCCAGTAGCAACTCGACCACCTCTCGGCTGAAGCCGTGCTCACGAAGCAAGGTCGCTGCCGTGCCTCTGGCCCCATGGGGCGAGAAGTCCGGAACGCCGAAGTCGAGTCGCTTGAAAAAGTGGTTCAGCGTTGCGTCGCCGAGCGGCACCGCGGCACGAAGCACCGACGGGAACACATAGGCCTGCGGCTCCGAGCCGAATGCCTTCAGCAGCCCGAGGAGTTCAAGTGCCTGCCGGGACAGGTAGACACGGTGCGGCGCCTTCATCTTCATGCGCTCGGCCGGGATGTCCCACTGGGCCCGCTCGAGATCGAACTCGCGCCACCGAGCCCGCAGCACCTCTGACTTGCGGCACATCGTGTACACCAGCATCCGGGTGGCAGCGATGGTCACGAAGTGCGCGCCTTGTTTCGCCACCGACCGCCAGAAGGCTCCCAGTTCTAGCTCTGTCAGATGCCGGTGGTGCTCGGCAGCAGGCACCTCGATGACGCCTCGCAGTGGCAAGGCCGGGTTGACCTCGACGAGCAGCTTCTGGATCGCGTAGTTGTAGATCTGCTGGATGTGCTGCCTGACGCCCTCCGCCGTTTTCGGCGTGCCTCTCCGAGCCTCGATAATTTGCAGAACGTCAGCCGGCCGAACTGCGCTGAGTGGCTTGCTGCCGATCTCGGGCCACACGAACCTCTCCAGTCTTGACTCGACCTGGCGTCGGTAGGTCTCCGACTTTGTCGCCAAGCGCTCCCGGATCCAGCGGCGCGCGAACGACTCGAAGTCGTCGCCTGCCGCTCGGGCTTCTGCAGATCGCTCGCGACGTGCACTCTCTTGCTGCCGACGGGCATCGAGCGGGTCGATGCCGCGCTCAAGCATCGCCCGCATCTCAAAGTGCCTCTCGCGAGCATCGGCGACGCCGACCTCCGGGAACTTGCCGATCGTGATCTCTCGGCGGCTCCCGCCAAACCGGTACTGGTAGCGCCAAGTCTTGAGCCCGGCGGCGCTGACCTCGACGAACAAGCCCCCACCGTCAGTGAGTTTGTACAGGCGAGAGCGCGGCTTCGCGCTGCTAATCCGGGTCGGGGTCAGGGAGTAGTTGCAGAGTCTCATGCAGGGTCTCACAAGGGCAATTGGCGGCCCCCTCCAAATGGAGGAATTTGGAGGGTTTTTCTCCTCTCCACCCGCCTTTAGGTACGCCAAAAGGGCGGGATTTCGTGGTCTGCCGTGAGACGTGCTGAAAAGACGAAGCCCCTGATTTCTTCAACAAAATCAGGGGCTTACGGGGCGCCATGAGACGCCGTGGAGCGAGATCACATGTGGTCGATCATGACCTGCCCGAAACCCGAGCAGCTGACCTGCGTCGCGCCCTCCATCAGGCGCGCGAAGTCGTAGGTGACCTTCTTGCTGAGGATGGAGCGCTCCATGCTCGCGATGATCAGGTCGGCGGCCTCGGTCCAGCCCATGTGGCGCAGCATCATCTCGGCGCTCAGGATCTCGGAGCCCGGGTTCACGTAGTCCTTGCCGGCGTACTTGGGCGCCGTGCCATGCGTCGCTTCGAACATGGCCACGCTGTCGCTCAGGTTCGCACCCGGAGCGATGCCGATGCCGCCCACTTGCGCAGCCAGCGCGTCGGACACGTAGTCGCCGTTCAGGTTCAGCGTGGCGATCACGCTGTACTCGGCCGGGCGCAGCAGGATCTGCTGCAGGAACGCATCGGCGATGCTGTCCTTGACGATGATGTCCTTGCCCGTCTTCGGGTTCTTGAACTTGCACCACGGGCCGCCGTCGATGAGCTCGGCGCCGAACTCCTTGATCGCCAGGTTGTAGGCCCAGTCACGGAAGCCACCTTCGGTGAACTTCATGATGTTGCCCTTGTGCACGATGGTCACGCTGGGCTTGTCGTTGTCGATCGCGTACTGGATCGCCTTGCGCACCAGGCGCTCGGTGCCTTCGCGGCTGACCGGCTTGACGCCGATGCCCGAGGTGTTCGGGAAGCGGATCTTCTTCACGCCCATCTCGTCCTGCAGGAACTTGATGAGCTTCTTGGCCTTGTCGCTCTCGGCCTCGAACTCGATGCCGGCGTAGATGTCTTCCGAGTTCTCGCGGAAGATGACCATGTTGGTCTTCTCGGGCTCCTTCACCGGGCTGGGCACGCCCTTGAAGTACTGGATCGGGCGCAGGCAGACGTAGAGGTCGAGTTCCTGGCGCAGCGCCACGTTCAGGCTGCGGATGCCACCGCCCACCGGCGTGGTCAGCGGGCCCTTGATGCTGACGACGTACTCGCGCACGACGTCCAGCGTCTCCTGGGGCAGCCAGACGTCGGGGCCGTAGACCTTGGTGCTCTTCTCGCCGGCGTAGACCTCCATCCAGTGGATCTTGCGCTTGCCGCCGTAGCTCTTGGCCACGGCGGCGTCGACCACCTTCAGCATCACCGGCGTGATGTCGAGGCCCGTGCCGTCGCCCTCGATGTACGGGATGATGGGCTGGTCAGGGACGTTGAGCGAGAAGTCGGCGTTGACCGTGATCTTCTGCCCGCCCTCGGGCACCTTGATGTGCTGGTACATGTTGTCGGTCTCCAGGGTCCGCGTTGCGGTGGTCGTGCGAAACCGCAAATTCTAGGGCACGGGCCTGTCAATGGTCTGACGATCGCGCCGCGTGGCGGCTTCAGGTGGCGCAGTAGGCGACCCACTGCTGCCACAGGCCGTGGCCCAGGGCCCAGCCCGAGGCCGCGACCAGCATCGCGCCTGCGGCGCGCGTGGCCCACACCACGGCACCGGCGCCCAGGGTGCCACCGCCCAGCCGTTGCCACAGCAGCGGACCGGCCACGAGCCCCAGGCCGCTGCTCAGCGCAAAGCCGGCCATCGCGGCGGCACCGCCCGCCGGCGTGTTGGCGAGCGCCGCCACCACCAGCGCGCTCTGCAGCAGCCCGCAGGGCCAGGCGGCCCACAGGCTGCCGGCCGCAGCGCCCCGCACGGGGCCTTGCATGCGCTGCCAACCCTGCGCATCCGGGGCGCTGGCCACGCGCTGCGCGCCGCGGCCAAGGTTCTCCAGCCAGGCCGGCTGGCGCCCGCGCCACAGCAGATACAGACCCAGACCCAGCGCCGCCGCATGGGCCAGGCTCCACAAGGGCCGCAGCGCCGGGCTCCACTGGCCCAGCGTCGACAGCAGCCCCACGCTGGAGGCGACCAGCGCGCCTGCCAGCGCGTAGCTGGCCATGCGCGCGAGCTGGAAGCTGATCTGCGTGCCGCTGCCGCCGCGGCCCACCACGGCCGTGCAGGCCGCGCCGCACATCACCGTGCAATGCGGCGCGCCGGCCAGGCCGAGCATCAGGGCGCTGACGAAGAGAGCGAAGTCCACGCCCTAGATGATGCGCGAAAAGCGCTCCCGCACCTGGTCGGTCTGCAGGTACTTGTCGAACGCCATGGCCACGCCGCGCACGAAGAACCAGCCGCTGGCCGTGACCTGGATCGCGCTGTCGGTGATTTCCACCAGCCCGCCCTCCACCATCGGCTGGAGCCGCGCCAGTTCGGGCGCGAAGTGCTCGCGCACCTTGATCAGGTGCGCGAGCTCGATCGACTCGAACTCCACGCGGCCCTGGCACATCAGGGCCATGATGACCGCGCGGCGCAGCAGGTCTTCACGGGTCAGCGCCAGGCCCCGCACCACCGGGAACTGGCCCTGGCGCACGGCGTCGTAGTACTCGGGCAGGGTCTTCGCGTTCTGGCTGTAGGTGGCCCCCATGCGGCCGATCGACGACACGCCCAGGCCGATCAGGTCGCAGTCGGGCTGCGTGCTGTAGCCTTGGAAGTTGCGGTGCAGGCGGCCCTGGCGGCGCGCGGCCGACAACGAATCGCCCGGCAGCGCGAAGTGGTCCATGCCGATGTAGGTGTAGCCGCTGCCGATGAAGCCCGCGAGCGCGCCGCCCAGCATCCGGATGCGGTGCTCGGCCGACGGCAGGTCGCTCTGGATGATGCGCCGCTGCGGCTTGAAACGCGCCGGCAGGTGGGCATAGGCATAGAGCGCGATGCGGTCGGGCCGCAGCTCGGCGACCTGCGCGATGGTGCGTGCGAACGACTCGGGGGTCTGCTTGGGCAGGCCGTAGATCAGGTCGGTGTTGATCGACTCGAACTGCAGCGCACGCGCCGCCTGGATCAGGTCGCGCACGCTCTCGAACGACTGCACGCGGTGCACCGCCTGCTGCACCTGGGGGTCGAAGTCCTGGATGCCGAAGCTGATGCGGTTGAAGCCCAGCCCGGCCAGGTGGCGCAGGCGGTCGGGCGTGGCCGTGCGCGGGTCGACCTCGATCGAGATCTCGGCGCCCGCGACCAGCTTGAAGCTGCGTCGCAGCGACGCCATCAGGTCCGCCAGTTCGCCGTCGGACAGGAAGGTCGGCGAGCCGCCGCCCAGGTGCAGCTGCGACACGGCCTGGTTCGGCCCCAGTTCGGCCACGTGCAGCGCGATCTCGAGATCCAGCGCGTCCAGGTATTCCCGGCTGCGTTCGTGGTGCCTGGTGATGACCTTGTTGCAGGCGCAGTAGTAGCACACCGATTCGCAGAACGGGATGTGCACGTACACCGACAGCGGCGGCGTGCCGCCGACGTTGGCGCCTTCGGCACGCTGGCGCAGCGCCTGCGTGTACTGCGCCGGCCCGAAGGCCTCGACGAACCGGTCGGCGGTCGGGTAGGAGGTGTAGCGCGGACCCGGGACGTCCAGGCGGCGGAGCAGGGAGTCGGGCACGAGCGGGGTCATCGTTGCGGGCGGTTGGTTCATGACGCACGCCACTGTGCCAAAACCCAGTCCGGACTCCTTGATCTGGCTCAAGCGCCGCAGTGGCCACACGGCGAAGAATCGCTCCCGTCCTTGAGCGAAGTCATGGGTCATACTGCGCAACGCCGCGGTCCCGGGCGCTCCCAGGGCCCTCCAACCAACAACGGCACCCCATGACCACAGCGAACACCGGCATCCGTCTTGAACCGTTCAAGGTCGCGTGTTCCAGCTGCAACCTGCGTGAACTCTGCCTGCCCGTCGGCATGAGCAACGACCAGCTGGAACGCCTGGACGACATGGTGGCCACGCGGCGCTCGGTGGCGCGCGGAGACACCCTGTTCCGCGCCGGCGACCCCTTCCAGGCCCTGTACGCGGTGCGCACGGGCTTCTTCAAGACCTGCGTGTCGTCCGAAGACGGCCGCGACCAGGTCACCGGTTTCCAGATGGCCGGCGAACTGCTCGGGCTGGACGGCATCGGCACCGAGCGCCACACCTGCGATTCGGTGGCGCTCGAGGACAGCCAGGTGTGCGTCATCCCGTACCAGGAGCTGGAAGACCTGTCGCGCGAGTTCAGCGACCTGCAGCGTCAGTTCCACAAGATCATGAGCCGCGAGATCGTGCGCGACCACGGCGTGATGCTGCTGCTGGGCAGCATGCGCGCCGAGGAGCGCCTGGCCGCCTTCCTGCTGAACCTGACGCAGCGGCTGCAGACACGCGGCTTCTCGGCCAGTTCGCTGATCCTGCGCATGACGCGCGAAGAGATCGGCAGCTACCTGGGCCTGAAGCTCGAGACGGTCAGCCGCACCTTCAGCAAGTTCCAGGACGACGGCGTGCTGGAAGTCAAGCAGCGCCACATCCACGTGCTCGACCCGGCGGCGCTGCAGAAGCTGGTCAACAGCACGGCCTGCTGAGGTCGCCGGGGGCTGCAGCGCTCAGCGGAAGCTGCGGCTGTTGATCTCGGTGGCGCTCTCGGCCAGCAGGTGTGACATCGCGCCGGCAGCCGCGATCACGATCCAGAACAGGAAGAACGCCAGCGAGTAGACCGCGGTGGCGCTCAGCGTCACCGGCGCGCCGCCGAACCAGTGCAGCGACTGCGGGTCGACCAGCGAGAACACCACGATCTCCAGCACGCCGGCCATCAGGAAGGCCGGCCAGGCGATGGCCATCGCTTGCTTCTTCAGGCGTTGCATGGCGCGTGGTCCGTCAAGGCTGCTGCGGGGTGGCCGCATGGTTGCGGCCCTGCATGGCGGGCGTCTCGGCCTGCACCTTGCCGGCAGGCGCGGGCCGGGTGTCGAGCACCGGGTCGGCCCCGCGCACGGCGATCACCGCCGTGGCGATGCCGGCGACGACCACGGTCAGCGGGCCGCCGATCACGAGCCAGACCATGCCGAAGCGCCACCACGGCTGGGGTGCGGCGGGGGTGGCGGCGGGGGCGGTGGAGGTGTTCATCGTCGATGTCCTGGAGGTCGAAGAGAGACTCAGCGCGGCACCACGAAGGTGGACTTCTCGACTTCGCGCACGCTGCGCGCGTCGTCGGCCGACGGCAGCCGCTCGATGCCGAACTGGATGGGGTGGGCGCCGGCGCCGGCCGCGGCGGCGGCTTCGGGCGGCACGCGCACGGAGACGGTGACCCAGCGCGCCTCGGCAGGCGCCACCTCGAAGGCTTCCTGGCCCTGCAGCCCGATGCCCGGCAGGCCGCTCACCTGCAGCGCGTAGCGCTGCGGCAGTTCGGTGGCATTCATCACCTGCAGGCGGTAGACGTTCTCGATCTGACCGTCGTCGACGAGCCGCGCCAGCGTCGCGCGGTCGCGCACGACGTCGACACGGAACGGGCTGCGCAGGGCCAGGCTGGCGATCAGCGCGCCGACCACCAGCACGAGGATGGCGCTGTACACGAGCACGCGCGGGCGGAAGATGCCGCGCAGCATCTCGCCCCGCGTGAGGTGCTTGGTCATGCCGTTCAGCGTGGCGTAGCGGATGAGCCCGCGCGGGTACTTCATCTTGTCCATCACGCCGTTGCAGACGTCGATGCAGGCGGCGCAGCCGATGCATTCGTACTGCAGGCCGTTGCGGATGTCGATGCCGGTGGGGCACACGTCGACGCACAGGCCGCAGTCGATGCAGTCGCCCAGGCCCTGGGCACGGGCGTCGATCTTGCGCGAGCGGGTGCCGCGCGGGTCGCCGCGCTCGGCGTCGTAGCTGATGATCAGCGTGTCCTTGTCGAACATCGCGCTCTGGAAGCGCGCGTACGGGCACATGTACTTGCAGACCTGCTCGCGCATGTAGCCGGCGTTGCCGTAGGTGGCGAAGCCGTAGAACAGCACCCAGAACCATTCCCACGGCCCCAGCGCCAGGCTGGCGGCCGCCGGCACCAGCTCGCGGATGGGCGTGAAGTAGCCGACGAAGGTGATGCCGGTCCACAGGCCGAAGGCGATCCAGGCCGCCTGCGTGCCGGTCTTGCGCCACAGCCGGTTCAGCGTCCAGGGGCCGCCGTCGAGCTTCATGCGGGCCATGCGGTCGCCCTCGAACTTGCGTTCGATCCACATGAAGATCTCGGTGTAGACGGTCTGCGGGCAGGCGTAGCCGCACCACAGCCGCCCTGCCACCGCCGTGAACAGGAACAGCGCGTAGGCCGAGATGATCAGGATGGCCGTCAGGTAGATGAAGTCCTGCGGGTACAGCACCAGCCCGAAGATGTAGAACCGCCGCGCGCCCAGGTCGAACAGCACGCCCTGGCGGGCGTTCCACTCCAGCCAGGGCAGCCCGTAGAAGAGCAGCTGCGTGCCCCACACCAGGGCCCAGCGCCAGCCGGCGAACCAGCCGCTGACGGCGCGGGCGTAGATCTTCTTCTGCTTGGCGTAGAGCGACACCACCGCGACGACGGCGTCGTCGCTGTCCGGGTTCGGGTGGGCGGCGGACTGCGCGCGCGCGGCGGTCTCGGTCATCGATGCAGGCAGATCACTTGGCGGCGACGGTCGCGGTCTGCGACAGGTTCCAGACGTAGCCGGCCAGCACGTGGATCTGCTCCGGGCTCAGGCGCGCGGCCTGCGCCGGCATGACGTTGAGCTTGCCCGCGGTGATGATGTTCACGATCGCCTGCTCGCCCCAGCCGTGCAGCCAGACCTTGTCGGTCAGGTTCGGTGCGCCCAGGGCCTGGTTGCCCTTGCCGTCGGCACCGTGGCAGGCCGCGCAGGCGGTGAACTTGGCCTTGCCGAGCTGCGCCGCCACGCTGTTGTGCGGGCTGCCCGACAGGCTCAGCACGTACTGGGCGACGTTCTTCACGTCCTCGGCCGTGCCCACTGCCGCGGCCATCGGGGGCATGTTGCCCTGGCGGCCGCCGGTGATGGTCTCCTTGATCTTGTCGTGCGTGCCGCCATACAGCCAGTCGCTGTCGGTCAGGTTCGGGAAGCCCTTGCTGCCGCGGGCATCCGAGCCGTGGCACTGTGCGCAGTTGTTCGCGTACAGCCGCTCGCCGATGGCCATGGCCTGTGCGTCCTTGGCCAGATCCTCGGCACCCAGCGGCGTGAACTTGGCGTACAGCGGCGCCATCTGGGTGCGCGCCTTCTCCATCTCGGTCGCGTGCTGGCCGGTGCTGCTCCACTTCAGCGTGCCGGGGTTGCTGCCCAGCCCCGGGTAGAAGGCCAGGTACACGGCGCCGAAGACCACCGTGATGACGAACAGGCCCACCCACCAGCGCGGCAGCGGGTTGTTCATCTCCTTCAGGTCCACGTCCCAGACGTGGCCGGTGGAGTTGTCGCTGGCCATCACCTTGCGGCGGCTGGCGATGACCAGCAGCACCAGGCAGAACACCAGGCTCACCACGGTGATGCCGGCGACGAACAGCGACCAGCCGCTGTTGAAGAAGTCACTCATTGCCGTTCTCCTGCCTGTTCGGCACTGTCCTTGTCGAGGAAGGGCAACTGCGCCGCCTCGCTGAAACTGCCCTGGCGCTTGCTCTGCCAGGCCCAGACCACGATGCCCAGGAAGAGCACCAGGCCCATCACCGTGACGCCGGTGCGGAAGAGGTTGATGTCCATGGTCGCGGCCCCCTCACTTCACCGCGGTGCCCAGCACCTGCAGGTAGGCGATCATGGCTTCGAGCTCGGTCTTGCCCTTCACGTCGTCGGCCGCCTTGGCGATCTCGGCATCGGTGTAGGGCACGCCCAGCGTGCGCAGGGCCTTCATGCGCGGGGCCATGCCCTCGGCGTCGACCGTGGCCGTCTCCAGCCACGGGTACGCCGGCATGTTCGACTCGGGCACCAGGTCGCGCGGGTTGATCAGGTGGATGCGGTGCCACTCGTCGCTGTACTTGCCGCCCACGCGGTGCAGGTCGGGGCCGGTGCGCTTGCTGCCCCACTGGAAGGGGTAGTCGTAGACGAACTCGCCGGCCATCGAGTAGTGGCCGTAGCGCAGCGTCTCGGCGCGGAAGGGGCGGATCATCTGCGAGTGGCAGTTGTAGCAGCCCTCGCGCTGGTAGATGTCGCGCCCGGCGAGCTGCAGCGCGGTGTAGGGCTTGAGGCCTTCCACCGGCTGCGACGTGCTGCGCTGGAAGAACAGCGGCACGATCTCGACGATGCCGCCGACCGCGATGGTCAGCAGGATCAGCACGATCATCAGGAAGTTGCTGGTCTCGATCTTCTCGTGACCACGCGGGGCATGGGTCTGTGCCATGGTGTGTGTTCCTTCTTCTTGTTCAGGCGTGGGCCGCCACCAGCGGCACGGGGGCCTGGGCGACCTTGCTGCCCTTGACCGTCATCACCGTGTTCCAGGCCATGATCAGCATGCCCGTCAGGTACAGCAGGCCACCGCCCAGGCGGATGACGTAGAAGGGGAACGTGGCCTTCACGCTCTCGACGAAGCTGTAGACCAGCGTGCCGTCGGGGTTGACCGCGCGCCACATCAGGCCCTGCATCACGCCGGCGATCCACATCGCGGCGATGTACAGCACGATGCCGATGGTCGCGATCCAGAAGTGCAGCTCGATCGCGCGCTTGCTGTACATCTCGGTCTTGCCGTACATGCGCGGGATCAGGTAGTACAGCGCGCCCATCGAGATCAGGCCGACCCAGCCCAGCGCACCGCTGTGCACGTGGCCGACGGTCCAGTCGGTGTAGTGGCTGAGCGCGTTGACGGTCTTGATCGACATCATCGGGCCCTCGAACGTGCTCATGCCGTAGAACGACAGCGACACGATCAGGAACTTCAGGATCGGGTCGTCACGCAGCTTGTGCCAGGCACCGCTGAGGGTCATGATGCCGTTGATCATGCCGCCCCAGCTGGGCGCCAGCAGCACCAGCGAGAACACCATGCCCACGCTCTGCGCCCAGTCGGGCAGCGCGGTGTAGTGCAGGTGGTGCGGACCCGCCCACATGTACGTGAAGATCAGCGCCCAGAAGTGCACGATCGACAGGCGGTAGCTGTACACCGGGCGGCCGGCCTGCTTGGGGATGTAGTAGTACATGATCCCCAGGAAGCCCGCGGTCAGGAAGAAGCCCACCGCGTTGTGGCCGTACCACCACTGCACCATCGCGTCCTGCACACCGGCGTAGGCCGAGTAGCTCTTGGTCAGCGTCACCGGAATGGCCGCCGAGTTGACGATGTGCAGCAGCGCCACCGCCAGGATGAAGGCGCCGAAGAACCAGTTCGCGACATAGATGTGGCGCACCTTGCGGATGCCCACCGTGCCGAAGAACACCACCGCGTAGGCCACCCACACCACCGCGATCAGCAGGTCGATGGGCCACTCGAGTTCGGCGTACTCCTTGCTGGTCGTGTAGCCCAGCGGCAGCGAGATCGCCGCGGCCACGATCACCAGCTGCCAGCCCCAGAACGTGAACATCGCCAGCTTGGGCAGGAAGAGCGGCGTCTGGCAGGTGCGCTGCACGACGTGGTAGCTGGTGGCGAACAGCACGCTGCCGCCGAACGCGAAGATCACCGCGTTGGTGTGCAGAGGCCGCAGCCGGCCATAGCTGAGCCACGGGATGCCGAAGTTGAGCTCGGGCCAGGTCAGCTGCGCGGCGATGACCACGCCGACCAGCATGCCGACGATCCCCCACAGCACGGCCACCAGCGAGAACAGTCTCACCGGTGTGTCGTAGTACACCGTCGCAGCCGGTGCAGTCGAATTGGCCATCAGGCTTCTCCTCGTTTCAAGAATGGACTTTCGGCGATTGTTCGGGTGCGTCCTGACGCGGGCCTTGATCGCCATCAACTGCCGCGACATCGTGTTGCAGGATGCGCGCGCCCTCGCCTTCCAGGTCCTCGAACTGGCCGCGTTGCAGCGCCCAGCCGAAGACGCCGATGATGCCGAGCACCAGCACGGCGGACAGCGGGATCAGCAGGTACAGGATTTCCATGGCGTGGACTGCTTCAGCGCCCGGCGCGCAGTGCATTGAAGATGACGAACAGCGAGCTCAGCGCCATGCCCAGGCCGGCGGCCCAGGGCGGCAGCCAGCCGGCCAGCGCCAGCGGGATGCAAGCCGCGTTGTAGGCCGCGGCCCAGAACAGGTTCTGGCGCACGATGCGCATCGCGCGGCGGGCCGTGTGCTGCGCGCGCACCAGGTCCAGCGGCCGGTTCGACACGATCACCGCATCGGCCTGCGCGCGCGACACGAGCGCGCCCTGCCCCATGGCCAGCGAGACGTCGGCCCGCGCCAGCACCGGTGCGTCGTTGATGCCGTCGCCGACCATCGCCACCGGGCCGCCCTGCGCCTGCGCCGCGGCCACCGCCGCCAGCTTGTCCTCGGGCGTGGCCGCGGCGACCACGTCGTCGATGCCCAGCCGCTGCGCCAGCCGCTGCGCGCGCGCCGCGGTGTCGCCCGACAGCAGCGTGACGTGCACGCCGTCGGCGCGCAGCGCGGCCACGGCCTCGGCGGCATCGGGCCGCAACGTCTCGTCGAAGCCGAAGCCGGCCAGCACGCGGCCGTCGCGCGCGAGCCAGACCTGGATGGCGCCGTCGTGCGCCGCCCCGGTCCAGGCAGCCGCACCCAACCGCCATGGGCGGCCCTGCGCATCGGTGGCCGACAGGCCCTGGCCGGCGACCTCCTCGATCGCATGCCAGGACAGCGCCGGAACATCCGGCACGGCCGCCACCAGCGCCTGCGACAGCGGGTGCCGCGACCAGGCCGCGAGCGAGGCGGCCTGCTCGGCCAGCAGCGGCTCGTCGGCGAGCAGGCGGCATTCGGTGAGCGTCGGCCGGTCTTCGGTGAGCGTGCCGGTCTTGTCGATGAAGAGGCGGCGCGTCGTGGCCAGCGGCTCCAGCGCGTCGAGCCGGTGCACCAGCACGCCACGCCGCGCCAGCCCGCCGGCCGCGGCCACCAGCGTGGCGGGTGCGGCCAGCGACAGCGCGCACGGGCAGGTGACGATGAGCACCGACACCGCGACCCACACCGCACGCGACGGATCGATCACGCTCCAGGCCGCGGCAGCGCCGCCGGCCAGCACCAGCACGGCCCACAGGAACGGCGGCGCCCAGCGGTCGGCTGCGCGCGCCAGCGCCGGGCGCTGCGACATCGCGTCGCGCATCATCGAGACGATCGCCTCGAAGCGCGTGTCGGCGCCGACCCGCTCGACGCGCACCAGCACCGGCGCGCCCAGGTTCACGCTGCCGGCCACCACGGCCGCGCCAGCGGGCTTGTCGACCGGCACCGATTCGCCGCTGAGCAGCGCCTCGTCGGCCTGGGTGTGGCCCGACAGCAGCACACCGTCGGCCGGGAAGGCCTGGCCCACCGCCACGCGCACGCAGTCGCCGGGCTGCAGGCGCTGCACGCTGACGGTGGTGCTGCTGCCATCTTCAGCGATGCGCTCGGCGCTCTCGGGCAATCGGGCCAGCGCGGACTCGAGCGCCGCCGCCGCGCGGTGCCGCGCACGCAGCTCCACATAGCGCCCGCCGAGCAGGAAGCTGACGAACATGGTCAGCGAGTCGAAGTAGACCTCGTGCCCGAACAGGCCGCCGGGCGCGAACGTGGCGCCGCTGCTGGCGATGAAGGTGACGGCGATGCCCAGCGCCACCGGCACGTCCATGCCGATGCGGCGCTGCCGCAGGCCGCGCCAGGCACCGCTGAAGAACGGGCCGGCGGCAAACCACAGCACCGGCAGCGACAGCAGCCAGCTGCCCCAGTTCAGCAGCTGCCGCATGTCGTCGGCCAACTCGCCCGGGCCGGCCACGTAGCTGGGCGTGGCGAACATCATCACCTGCATCGCGCAGAAGCTGGCGACGAACAGGCGCCACACGGCCGTGCGGTGCTCGGCCCGGCGCAGTTCGCGCGCGGGGGCCGCGGCATCGGGCACGGCGTCGTAGCCGGCGCCGCGCACGGCATTGATCAGCGCCGAGGGCTGCGTCTGCGCCGGGTCCCAGCGCACCACGGCGCGCTGGCCGGCGGCACTGACCTGCGCGCTGCGCACGCCGCCCACGCCCAGCAGCGCATGCTCGATGATGCCGCTGCAGGCGGCGCAGTGCATGCCGGACAGCTGCAGCGCCGATTCACCGAGACGCTCGCCGCCGGTGCCCACCACCCAGCGTGTGAAGCGCCCCTGCTCCAGCGGATCGTCGACGACCGCAAGGCGCGCCGGCGCGGCACCCTGGGGCAAGGAAGAGGTCTCCGCGAACGCAGTCATGGGCTGGCGATAATGTACGGACCCATCGTCCTCCAGCCCATGACATACATCAAGACCGGCTTGCCCTCCCTGCTTTCGGCCGCGCTGCTGGCAGCGTTGCCGGCCTTGCTGGCAGGGCCTGCGTCGGCACAGACGGGGCCACAGCCCAAGCTGCCCACGACCCGCCTGACCGCCGGCATGCACGTGATCCAGGCGGAACTGGCGGTGCAGCCCGAGCAGCAGGCCATCGGCATGATGTTCCGCCGCGAGATGGGCATGAACGAAGGCATGCTGTTCGTCAACGACACGCCGGGCGTGCGCTGCTTCTGGATGCGCAATACGCTGATCCCGCTGAGCATCGCCTTCCTGGCCGACGACGGCAGCATCGTCAACATCGCCGACATGCAGCCGCAGTCCGAGCAGTCGCACTGCTCGGCCAAGCCGGTGCGCTTCGCGCTCGAGATGCGCCAGGGCTGGTTCGCCAAGCGCGGCCTGCAGGCGGGCGCCAAGATCGGCGGGGCACCGTTCCAGCCCTGAGGCCGCCATCGGCGTCGGCGGCGCCGACGCAAACCCGCGTCAGTCCGTCAGCGTCACGATGAACTGCATGCCGGCAAACTCGGGCCGGCTGCGCGCCTGCAGCGTGCCGCCGAGCCGCTCGACGATCTCGCGGGCGATGGTCAGCCCCAGCCCGGTGCCGCCGTCGTTGCGCAGGTCGGCACGCTCGCCGCGCCAGAAGGGCTCGAACAGGCGCGACATCTGCTCCTCGGGCACCCCCGGGCCGTCGTCCTCGACGGTGACTTCGGCACCGCCGTCGGCATGCGCGCGCACGCGCAGCAGGATCTGCGGGCCGCCGTAGCGGCGCGCGTTGTCGAGCAGGTTGTTCACGACCTCGCCGAGCCAGATCGGATGCGCGCGCGCGATCACGGGCGCCTCGGGTGCGTCGAGCTCGATGCTGCGGCCTTCGCGCAGGCCTTGCAGCACCAGCGGCTCGGTGGCCTCGCGCAACAGGGGCACGATGTCCTGCGGCTGGTGCTCGGCGTTCATCGTCAGCGCGGTCTCCGAGCGCGCCAGGCTCAGCAGTTGACCGATCAGCCGCGTCAGCCGCTCGCTGGAGCCGCGCAACTCGGACAGCAGCGGCCGCCAATGGCCGGCGCCCGCAGCGGCGGCATCGGAGGCCAGCTCGCGTTCGAGTTCCTGCGCCAGCACGCGAATGCCGGCCACCGGCGTGCGCAGCTGGTGCGCGGCGTCGGCGACGAAGCGGCGCTGCAGCAGCACGTTCTGCTGCACGTCCTGCAGCAGCTGGTTGATGCGCTCGATCAGCGGCACGGCCTCGGCCGGCACGTGGGCCAGCGACAGCGGCCGCCAGTCGTGCATCTCACGCACGGCGACCTCGTTGCCGACCTCGCGCAGCGGCCTGAGCCCGCGGCGCACGCTGAAGTCGAGCATCAGGAAGGTCAGGATGCCCAGCACCAGGGCCGGCATCACGATGCTGAACTGCAGGTCGCGCACGAGGTCGGCGCGCTTGCGCCGCGTCTCGACGACGATGATCGCCACGACGCGGTCCAGCATCGGCGACGTCACCGAGAACACCGCCCCGCGCACCGGCTCGCCGTCGAGCTGCGCGTCGAACAGCTTGGGCTTGGCGAAGCTGTCGCTGCGGTCCAGCGGGATCGGGACCGTCGCGTCGCCGGCGAGCACGAAGCCGTCGATGTCGATCATGGCGAACGCATTGCGGTCGGCGCTGTCCCAGGTCAGCAGTTCCAGCACCTGGCGGCTGACGTCGAGCAGCGGGCCGCGGTCGGACCAGGTCACCTTGGCCGCCAGGGCCGCCGCCTCGTCCTGCAAGCCGCGATCGAAGGCGCTGTTGGCACTGCCGCGGGCCAGCAGGCCCGCGCCCAGCGTGGCCAGCGCCAGCCCGACGAGCCAGCTCCAGGCCAGCGGCTGCAGCAGGCGGCGCCGCAGGCTGGGGCCGTGGCCGGCGCCGTCGGTGGTGCTCATGGCGGCGGTGCTGCGCCGCCGTCGGCCGACTCCATCACGTAGCCGAAGCCGCGCACGGTCTTGATCACGGCGCCCAGCTCGGCGAAGCGCTTGCGCAGCCGGTGCACGTAGACCTCGACCGAGTTCTCGCTGAAGTCGGACTCCCAGCTGGACAGCCGTGCCACGATGGAGTCCTTGGACACCACACGACCGGCGCGCTGCATCAGCAGCTCGGTCAGCGCCAGCTCGCGCGGGCTGAGCGCGACGCGTTCCCCACGAAAGCGCAGCTCGCGGTCGATGAGGTCGAGCTCCAGTTCACCGAGTGCCAGCGTCTCGCCGATGCGGCCGGCGGCGCGGCGCCGCAGCGCACGCAGCCGGGCCAGCAGCTCGGGCAGGTCGAACGGCTTGACGAGGTAGTCGTCGGCCCCGGCGTCCAGGCCCTGCACGCGGTCGGAGAGCTCGTCGCGCGCCGTGAGCAGCAGCACCGGCATGCGCGCACCCTGGGCACGCCAGTGGCGCAGCACGCTCAGCCCGTCGCGGCGCGGCAGGCCCAGGTCGAGCACGGCCAGGTCGTGCTGGCCGGCAGCACCCTCGCCCATCGCCTGTTCGCCGTCGGCCAGCACGTCGACGCGCCAGCCTTCGCGCTCCAGCGCGTGCTGGATGCCCAGGCTCAGCGCGCGGTCGTCTTCGACGAGAAGAATCCGCATCGCGGCCCGGGCTCTGCAGCGTCAGGCGAAGTTCGCTTCCGCGAAACCCCAGTTCACCAGCTTGTCGAGGAAGGTCTCGACGAACTTCGGGCGCAGGTTGCGGTAGTCGATGTAGTAGGCGTGTTCCCACACGTCCACGGTCAGCAGCGCCTTGTCGGCGGTGGTCAGCGGGGTGCCGGCGGCGCCGGTGTTGACGATGTCGACCGTGCCGTCGGGCTTCTTGACCAGCCACGTCCAGCCCGAACCGAAGTTGCCCACGGCCGACTTCACGAAGGCTTCCTTGAAGGCCGCGTAGCTGCCCCACTTGGCAGTGATGGCCGCGGCCAGCGCGCCGCCGGGCTCGCCGCCGCCGGCGGGCTTCATGCAGTTCCAGAAGAAGGTGTGGTTCCAGATCTGGGCCGCATTGTTGTACACGCCGCCGCTGGACTTCTTGATGATCTCCTCCAGCGACATGGCCTCGAACTCGGTGCCCTTCTGGAGGTTGTTGAGGTTCACGACGTAGGCGTTGTGGTGCTTGCCGTGGTGGAACTCCAGCGTCTCCTTGCTGTAGTGCGGTGCGAGCGCATCGATGGCGTACGGAAGGGCGGGCAGCGTATGTTCCATGGAGATCCTCGTCTGGGGTTGTCGTTCGAAGCGCGGGATTGTAGGCACGCAGCGTTCAGGGTGCGGGCGTCGTGGGCTTGGATGGCACTGCAGGGGCGACATCCTGCACCGTGGCCCGGGCACGCCCGTCGGCCCACACCGCGGTGACCTGCTGGCCGGGCTGCAGCGCCAGCGCCGACACCACGGGGCGGCCGTCGGCGCCTTCCACCCAGGCGTAGCCGCGGTGCAGCACCTGGTGCGGGTCGAGAGCGCCCAGGCGCTGGGTGCGGGCGTCCAGGCCGGCCTGCGCGCGCTGCAGCTGCACCGCCGCCGCCCGCTGCAGCCGGGCGGCCAGCGCGCCCGGCACCTGGCCCTGCCGCGCCAGCTGCAAGCGCAGGGCCTGCATCAGCCGCGGCCCCAGCCCCTGCAGCCGGCCCTGCTGCGCCAGCACGCTGGCCGCCGGCCGGCCCAGGCGCAGGGCCAGGGTGTCCAGGCGCTGTGCCTGGCGGTCGACAGCCCGCGCCAGGGCGCGCTGCATCGCGCCCTGGCGCACGTCCAGCACGGCCAGCAGGTCGGCACGCGCCGGTGCCGCGAGCTCGGCGGCCGCGGTGGGCGTGGGCGCCCGCAGGTCGGCGGCCAGGTCGCACAGCGTGATGTCGGTCTCGTGGCCGACCCCGCACACCACCGGGATGCGGCTGCCCGCGACGGCGTGCACGACCCGTTCGTCGTTGAAGGCCCACAGGTCCTCGAGCGAGCCGCCGCCGCGCACCAGCAGCAGGGTATCGACCTCCTGGCGCAGGTTGGCCGCCGCCAGCGCGGCCACCAGCGCGGCCGGCGCTTCCGCGCCCTGCACCGGGCTCGGGTAGACCACCAGGCGCAGCTGCGGCGCGCGGCGGCGGAAGGCCGTCAGCACATCGTGCAGCGCCGCCGCCTGCAGCGACGTGACGATGCCCACGGCCCGCGGCAGCGTGGCGATCGGCCGCTTGCGCGCGGGGTCGAACAGGCCCTGCGCCTCCAGGCGCGCCTTCAGGCGCAGGAACTCCTCGTACAGCGTGCCCGTGCCCACGCGCTGCAGCGACTCGACCACCATCTGCAGTTCGCCGCGCGGCTCGTAGACCCCGAGGCGGCCACGCAGTTCGACCTGCTGGCCGTCGGCCGGCCGGAAGTCGAGCAGCGACGCCGCGCGGCGGAACATGGCGCAGCGCAGCAGCGCCTGCGCACCGCCGCCGTCCTTCAGCGAAAAGTAGCAATGCCCGCTGGCGGCCCGCGAAAAGCCCGACAGCTCACCACGCACCGCGACGGCACCGAAGCGTGCCGCCAGGGTGTCGCCCGTGGCCAGCAACAATGCGCCCACGCTCCAGACCTGGCGCTGCGGCGAAGCAACAGAAGGCTCAATCATCGGGAAAGCCAGCAACGGCGCGGCTCGGGAACTCCACAGGCGCGCCAGACCACGCCAAGCGGCGCATCGGCCTTGTCACGGTGGTGTCAAAATTGTCCAAGTGCTTGATTTGCAAGACTTTTTGCTTGCTGAATTTTTGAGCAATCCAAAGCAGACGTCGCAGCGGCGCGGGTTTGCGCGTGGCCCGGCGAGGTTCTCCACAAAGTTGTCCACAGTTCCGGTGGACAGTGGCGCGTGGTGCGCGGGGCGTGTCGCCGCCATCGCGCCGCGGGGCCGCGACCATCGGCCATAATCCGCCGCGCTGCGGTGCTGCCGCCCTCACCCGAGAAGAGCGAGAAGACCCTTGCTGTCGATCATACAAGCGGCCGGTTGGCCGATCTGGCCCCTGCTGGCGTGCTCCGTCGTGGCGCTGGCCCTGATCATCGAACGTCTGTACCACCTGCGCGACCCGCTGGTGGCGCCGCCGACGCTGCTCGACGAGGTGCTGAGCGTCTCGCGCAACAACCTGCCGGCGGCCGACGTGGTGAACAAGCTGGCCGAGAACTCGGTGCTGGGCGGCGTGCTCGCCGCCGGGCTGCGGGCCGTGATCGCCGAGCCCCGCATCACCGACGAGGCCTTGCGACAGGCGCTCGAGAATGCAGGCCGCACCGCGGTGCACGGCACCGAGCGCTACCTCAACACGCTGGGCACGATCGCCGCCGCGGCGCCGCTGCTGGGCCTGTTCGGCACGGTGGTCGGCATGATCGAGATCTTCGGTTCGCAGGCGCCGAGCGGCGCATCGAACCCGCAGATGCTGGCGCACGGCATCTCGATCGCGCTCTACAACACGGCCTTCGGGCTGATCATCGCCATCCCGGCGCTGATGTTCTACCGCTACTTCCGCGGCCGCGTCGACGCCTACCAGCTGCAGATGGAGATCGCCGCGCAGCGCCTCGTGCCGCACCTGATGCGCTTCGTGGTGAAGGCCGCCGCATGAAGTTCAGCCGCCGCCCGCCCGACGAACCGGAGATCAACCTGATCCCGTTCATCGACGTGCTGCTCGTGGTGCTGATCTTTCTGATGCTGTCGACCACCTATTCGCGCTTCACGGAACTGCAGGTCAACCTGCCGTCGGCCGACGCCGAGAAGCTGCAGGACCGGCCGGCCGAGATCATCGTGTCGATCGCCGCCGACGGCCGCTACGCCGTCAACCGCAAGGCGGTCGACGGACGCAGCGTCGAGCTGCTGACGGCCGAGCTGGCGGCAGCCGCTGCCGGCCGGCAGGACGCCGTGGTCATCGTCTCGGCCGACGCGATGGCGGCGCACCAGTCGGTGATCAACGTGCTCGACGCGTCCCGCCGCGCCGGCCTGGCCCGGCTGACCTTCGCCTCGCAGTCCGGCAGCCGCTGATGGCCGCGGGCGCGCCGCTGCGGGCGCGGCTCGAGGCCTGGCTGCAGCGCCACTGGTGGCGCAGCAGCGTCTCGCTGCCGATGCAGTTGCTGCGGCCGCTGTCGTGGCTGCTGGGTGCGCTGCTGGCATTGCGCCGGGCGACGCGGCGCGCGCCGGCCGCGCTGCCGGTGCCGGTGGTGGTGGTCGGCAACCTGATCGTCGGCGGCGCCGGCAAGACGCCCACGGTGCTGGCCGTGGTGCAGGCCCTGCGGGCGGCCGGCTGGCGACCGGGCATCGTCTCGCGTGGCCATGGCCGCAGCGCCGACGGCGTGCACGCCGTGCAGCCGGGCAGCACGGCCGCGGCGGTCGGCGACGAGCCGCTGCTGCTGCGCCGCCGCTCCGGCGTGCCGGTGTGGGTCGGGCGGCAGCGGGTCGCCGCGGCGCGCGCCCTGCTCGCAGCCGAACCGGCGGTGGACGTCCTGGTCTCCGACGACGGCCTGCAGCACCACGCGCTGCCGCGGGCCGTGGAGCTGATCGTGTTCGACGAGCGCGGGGCCGGCAACGGCCTGCTGCTGCCCGCCGGCCCGCTGCGCCAGCCGCTGCCCGCGGCGCTGCAGCCGCGGCAGCTGCTGCTGTACAACGCGCCGCGCCCCAGCACGGCGCTGCCCGGGGCGCTGGCCGCACGCCGCCTGGGCAGCGCCGTGCCGCTGGCCGACTGGCACGCCGGCCATGCCGCGGGCGCCACCGCGCTGGCGGCGCTGCGCGGCCGGCCGCTGCTGGCCGCGGCCGGCATCGCGGCGCCGCAGCGCTTCTTCGCCATGCTGGAAGCGGCAGGCCTGCAGTTGCAGCCGCCACCACTGGCGCTGCCCGACCACCACGACTACGCCAGCCTGCCGTGGCCTGCAGGCACGCCCGACGTGGTCGTCACGGAAAAGGACGCCACCAAGCTGCTGCCGGGCCGAGCGGGCGCGACGCGGGTCTGGGTCGTGGGACTAGACTTCGCGCTGCCCGACGCCGTGCTGCAGCCGCTGCTGCGCCACATGGGCCCGCCCCCACTGCCGCCACCACCGACCGCACCGCCATGACCCTGGACCATCGCCTCATCGACCTGCTCGTCTGCCCGGTGTGCAAGGGCCCGCTGGAGATGGCGCGCGACGAGCAGTCGCGGCCGGTCGAACTGGTGTGCCCGGCCGACCGGCTTGCATTCCCCATCCGCGACGGCATCCCGGTGATGCTCGAGAACGAGGCGCGCAGCGTCGACGGCCCGAGCGCACGCTGAGCCGGCCGCAATGCAGTTCAGCGTCCTGATCCCTGCCCGGCTGGCGTCCACCCGCCTGCCCGACAAGCCGCTGGCCGACATCGCCGGCCTGCCGATGGTGGTGCGCGTGGCACAGCGCGCCGCGCTGGCGGGTGCTGCGCGCGTCGTCGTTGCAGCCGACGACCCGCGCATCCTGCAGGCCTGCGCCGCCCATGGCGTGCAGGCGCTGCTGACGCGGCAGGACCACCCCAGCGGCAGCGACCGGCTGGCCGAGGCCTGCACGCTGCTCGGGCTGGACGGCGACGACCTGGTCGTCAACGTGCAGGGCGACGAGCCGCTGATCGACCCGGCGCTGGTGCGCCGCGTGGCGGAACTGCTGGCCGAGCGCCCGGACTGCGTGATGAGCACGGCCGCGCACGCCATCGAGACCGACGCGGACTTCCGCAACCCCAACATCGTCAAGACCGTGATCGACGCCGCCGGCCGCGCGCTCTACTTCTCGCGCAGCCCGATTCCCTGCTGGCGCGACGGGCCGCCCGGCGCCTTGCCCACGCAGCCGGCACCGCTGCGCCACGTGGGGCTGTACGCCTACCGCGCGGGCTTCCTGCGCCGCTTCCCGCAGCTCCCGCCGGCGCCGCTGGAAGGCACCGAGGCGCTGGAGCAATTGCGGGTGCTGTGGCACGGCGAGCGCATCGCGGTGCACGTGACGCTGCACGCGCCGGGCGCCGGCGTCGACACGCCCGAGGACCTGGCCCGCGTGCGGGCCTTGCTGGCCTGAAGCAGCACGCTGCCGCACTGCGCGGCCTTGTCAGGACCGTGCAGGCCAGGCGGTGATAATGCGCGCAGAGACAACGCTGGCGCGGCGCGCGCGGCAGCGGCCACGGCATCACAACGACTGCTTCAAGGAAACCACCCGATGAGATTGATCCTGTTGGGGGCGCCTGGCGCCGGCAAGGGCACGCAGGCCGCCTTCATCTGCCGCAAGTTCAACATTCCGCAGATCTCCACCGGCGACATGCTGCGTGCCGCGGTGAAGGCCGGCACGCCGCTGGGCCTGGCGGCCAAGCAGGTGATGGACGCCGGCGGCCTGGTCAGCGACGACATCATCATCGGCCTGGTGAAGGAACGCATCGCGCAGCCCGACTGCGCCAACGGTTTCCTCTTCGACGGCTTCCCGCGCACCATTCCGCAAGCCGACGCGATGAAGGCCGCCGGCGTGAAGCTCGACGTCGTGCTGGAGATCGACGTGCCCGACGCCGCGATCATCGAACGCATGAGCGGCCGCCTCTTCCACGTGGCATCGGGTCGCAGCTACCACACCAAGTTCAACCCGCCGAAGGTGGCGGGCGTGGACGACGTCACCGGCGAACCGCTGATCCAGCGCGACGACGACAAGGAAGCCACCGTGCGCAAGCGCCTGGACGTGTACCAGGCGCAGACCCGCCCGCTGGTGGACTACTACTCGGCCTGGGCAGGCACCGGCGACATGATGGCGCCGCGCTACCGCCGCATCAGCGGCACCGGCACGGTCGACGAGATCACGGCGCGCGCGCTGGCGGCGCTGGAACACTGACGCGCTGACGAACAAGCACCAGGCAGACGGGATACAGGAAACATGGACATCGCAGGCAAGGTCTTCATCGTCACGGGCGGCGCTTCCGGGCTGGGCGAGGGCGCGGCACGCATGCTGGCCGCGAACGGCGGCAAGGTGGTCATCGCCGACCTGCAGGTCGAGCGGGGCGAGACGGTCGCGCGCGAGATCGGCGGCGTCTTCGTCAAGTGCGACGTCAGCCAGGAAGCCGACGGACAGGCCGTGGTGGCCGCGGCCACCGGCCTGGGCAAGCTGATGGGCCTGGTCAACTGCGCCGGCATCGCACCGGCGGTGAAGACCGTGGGCAAGGACGGCGCACACCCGCTGGCGGTGTTCAGCAAGACGATCACGGTCAACCTGATCGGCAGCTTCAACATGATCCGCCTGGCGGCCGAGGCGATGGCGAAGAACGCGCCCGAGAGCACCGGCGAACGCGGCGTGCTGATCAGCACCGCCAGCGTCGCGGCCTACGACGGGCAGATCGGCCAGGCCGCCTACAGCGCCAGCAAGGGCGGCGTCGTCGGCATGACGCTGCCGATCGCGCGCGACCTGGCGCGCAACGGCATCCGCAACATGACCATCGCGCCGGGCATCTTCGGCACGCCGATGCTGTTCGGCATGCCCCAGGACGTGCAGGACGCGCTGGCCGCCGGCGTGCCCTTCCCCAGCCGCCTGGGCACGCCCGAGGACTACGCCAAGCTGGCGAAGCACATCTTCGAGAACGACATGCTCAACGGCGAGGTGATCCGCCTCGACGGCGCGATCCGGCTGGCGCCGAAGTGACGGCGGCGGCGGCGTGCCGCCGCCTGCCTACTCGACGCGCTTGACGCGCAGCACGCGCGCGACGCCGTCGATCTCCATCGAGTAGCCGCCGAAGTCGTTGCGCCGCACACGCACGGCCGGGCTGTCGAGCCAGTAGGCCGCCCGGCTGGTGTCGGTGACTTCCCAGACCTGTCCGTTCGCCAGCGCGATGCGCGTGCGCTGCTGCCAGCCCTCGAAGCGGCCGCGCACCTGGCTGCGCACCTCGGGGTCTGCGGCCGCCGCGCTGCGGCGCTCGAGGCCGAAGTCGGCCGGAGCATCCGGAGGCGGTGCGGCAACCACCGGAGCCGCAGGCACTGCGGGCGCCTCTTTCGCCGCCGGCGCCTGCGCCGGCTTCGATGCCGCGGGTGCTGCCGGCGGCCGCCCGATCGCGTCGTAGCAGGCCAGCCGCGGCGCCGCGTCCGCCAGCGTGCGGCACGCGGCGATCGCCGCCGCATCGGCCCACACGGGTGCCGCCGGCAGGCCGGTCGCACACAGCAGCAGCAAGGTTCTCAGGGTCGGTGATGTCGGCTTGGGCATCGTGTTCGCAATCGTTGGGCAGGCGCTGCAGGTATCCTAACCTCGACCATCTTCATCACCATGAGCAACGCGCCACCCACCACCGCTGCAGATGCCGCCGCCAGCCGGAGCGCCTGGGCCAGCTACTGGCGCAGCGGCGCCCTGCACTCCTGCGCCACCAGCTTTCGCGGCAACTACGGCGGCGCCATCGCCGAGTTCTGGCGCAGCACGTTCGACGCGCTGCAACCCGGCGACCGCGTGCTCGACCTGGCCACCGGCAACGGCGCCATCGCGCAGTTGGTCATCACGCACCGGCCCGAGGCCGACATCTGCTGCGATGCGGTCGATCTGGCGCCCGTGGCGCCCGCCTGGCTGCAGGAACTGCCCGCGGCACAGCGCGCGCGGGTGTGCTTCCACGGCAGCACGGCGGCCGAGCGCCTGCCCTTCGAGGACGGCCGCTTCGCGCTGGTGGTCAGCCAGTACGGCCTGGAGTACACGGCGCTGGCGCAGAGCGTGCCGGAGCTGCGGCGCGTGATGCAGCCCTCGGCGCGTGCGGCCCTGCTGGCGCACCATGTCGAGGCACGCCCGGTGACGCTGGCCCGCGACGAGGTCGGCCACATCGACTGGCTGCTGGCACCCCACGGCCTGCTCGACGCTGCCGGCACGATGCTGCCGCTGCTCGCGCGTGCTGCCACCGCCGAGGGCCGCGCAGCACTGGCCCAGGATGCGCAGGCACTGCAGCACCGCCAGCAGTTCAATGCGTTGCAGCAGGCATTGCAGCGCCGTGCCGATGGCGCGCCTTGTCCCGATGTGCTGTTCGAGGCCCGCGAGGCGCTGGCTGCCTTGCTCGACCTGGCCGCCCGGCAAGGCGCAGAGGTTGCGCAGGCACGGCTGCCGGTGCTGCGCGCTCACCTGGCGGACAGCCGCGTGCGCCTGCAGGACCTGTTGCGCTGCGCGCTCGATGCCGCGGCGGTGGAGGCGCTGGCAGCCCGGCTGGGCAGCCCGCGGCAGGCGCAGGTGCAACCGCTGCACGAAGGGCCGTGGCTGATGGGCTGGGCCGTGCGCATCGGCTGAACGTGCCCCACCGGGGCGCCGGGGCCACCAGCGCATCACCATGAAAAAGGGGCCCCGAGGGCTAGCCGTTCTCGGAAAGAGTTGCTAAGGCGACCCTGATTGGCCCACAATGCGCCCCAGTCAACGACTGGGGCGCTTCTTTGTCTGAGGTGAAATCGCTTCCAGGAGCGGTTTCGTCCGGCGAATGGCCCTGGCGGTTCCCTCCGACCGCCGCCGGCATCCAGGTCAACCACTGCCGGAACCCCAAGTGCGCCAACTTTGGCGTACCGCCTCACAACGAGTCCAAGCGTGGGGCCGCCGCCCGAAAGCCGGGTGGATACGCACCCGGAGACTACCGCGTCGTCGCCAGCGGGAAGGGTCAACCAAATCTGTATTGCCACCTTTGCAGGGAAAGCTTTCCCATGCAGAGCAATCTGGCCATCGCGGAAGAGTTATTACGAATCGGCCGATACCTGGAGCCCCGGGTTCCAACGTGTCCCAACGAGGACTGCGAGCTATTCCGCAAAGCCGAGCCTGAACATAGCGGGCGGCACACAAGATTCGGAACCAACGCACACGGCACGCCGCGATTCAAGTGCGGGGCCTGTCGAAAGATTTTCGTCTTTGGCGGTCGCTCAACAAAGCGCCAGCAGAAAACCCATCCGAACATTGGCATATTCGAGCATCTGATGAATTCGATGCCCTTGCGGCGAATCATCAAGGTGCTGGGAATTTCGCCTGCTGTTCTCTACGACCGAATCGACTTTATCCACGAGCAATGCCAGATGTTCGCGGGCGAGCGAGAGCGTGGGCTTCTTGACCGGGAAGACCTCGGCAAGAGGTATATCTCGACCGACCGACAAAAGCTCATTGTCAACTGGTCGGACCGGAAGAGCAGAAAGAATACCGTCCTCCTTTCCATCGCCAGCGCTGACCAAATAACAGGCTACCTGTACGCCGCGAACGTCAACTTTGACGGCGAAATGGATAGTGAGAAGGTCAAGGAGGAGATGACAAAATTCGGCGACCAGCGATTGGCAAAACCCTTTCGACGGTTTGCTCGGGTTTGGTTACCCCAAGACTGGGATGACGCTGCGGTACGGGCTGCCGCGAGCCGTA
This sequence comes from Rubrivivax soli, assembly GCF_049810355.1. GTDB lineage: Bacteria > Pseudomonadota > Gammaproteobacteria > Burkholderiales > Burkholderiaceae_C > Rubrivivax. Next base: position 5,678,457 of record NZ_CP187368.1, on the reverse strand, counting down.
AGGGCACCCGACGGGCCAGCGAGGAGCCAACTGAGCTGCCTGGGGAGCTGCTCGCGGCTGTCAAGAACACCTATGACGCGGCTCAGGAGCGCGAGGACATCGAGAGCGGCGACGACCCCTCGACGGCGACCAGGACGCCGGCCAAGGGCATGCTCTTGCACGAGCAGACCGTCATGGCGGCGCATATTCAGTTCGTGACGAGATTGCTGCAGAAGGCAGAGAAACTAAGATTCTTCGTTGACCAAGAATCTGGTATTCGAGCTGCAATCTTGGTGAGCGTTCCGGAACGCGTTCTAAATAGGACCGCAGACGCATTCTACGTAAAGGTCCTCAAGGAATTCACGGTTGACCAGAAGAAGGGGATTGTTGGCGCCGCCAAGCGGCGACTCCGGAAGGTAATGGATGACGCCGGAGTTGACGAGGAAGAGGCCAGCTTAATCCTGGCCCTGGAGGAGTTGAGCAGCCCAACACTTATTGGCAAGTGGGGCGACCCTTGGTTTCGGCATCCAATCGCGGACATGCGAGAGCCACAAAAGGGAGTTTCGTGGCTCACCAATATCGACGAAGCGGAAACTGACCCTGAAAAGAGGAGCGACCAGCTTCGGCATTTCGCTCGACTGCATCTGAAGGCGTCGCTTACGGCTGTCGATAGATTCTTCATGCAAGTTCGACGAGCGCTCACGGTAGCCGAACGAGGGGTTATCAGCGCGAGCGCCGACAGAAGGCTTTGGTTTGGTAAGAATGCCTATAACCCAGCGGTTCTGGTGAAATTGGTAGAAATCTTTCGAACCTACTTCAATTATTGCGAGGTCGGCGAAGACGGGAAGACTCCCGCCATGCGGCTCGGATTGGCGAAGGGACCAATTACGGCGGAGGACATCATCTATTACCAACCGCCTTTGCCACCGCGCCGGAGGGCACCGCCCAAACCTGCAGAGCCCAAGCCGCTGCCGCCAGGCGTCTGGCCGGCTGAACTGTTCGACGTCCGAAAAGAAGAACCCCTCCTCACCTTGCGGCGGGAGGGGTCTGAAACGAACCGAGCTGCTGGCTTAGCAACTCCTAGCGAGAACGGCTAGCCCCGAGGGGCCCCTTTGGACATGCCGCCGCAGCGGCACGGCTCTCGCAGATCAGAACTGCTGCGTGTAGCGCACGTAGGCTTGGCGGCCGTAGGCGTCGTACAGGTTGAAGTTGAACTCGCGGCCGCTGAAGTTGTAGCGCGAAGGCAGCTTCTCGGTCACGTTCACGAAGCCCAGGTTCAGCTGGCTGCCCTTGATGGGGGTGTCCCAACCGAACTGCAGGTCGTGGGTGGTGTAGCCACCTTGGCGACGCAGGTCGGTCGCGCTGTTCGGGTTGTATTCGTTGCGACCGATGTAGTTGACGTTCCATGCTGCCTTGAACGCGCCCATCGACCAGTCGTTGGTGATGGTGATGCGGTCCTTGGGCTGGCCGATCGAGCCGTTGAAGTCGAAACCGCCTTCTTCGTACTTCAGCACGCGCGCCCAGCGCACCTCGTTGCGCACGCGGCCCATGCCGCCGAGCTGGAACGTGGTGGCGACACTGATGTCGATACCGCTGGTGGCCAGTTCGCCTTCGTTCGCGTAGCCGCTATCGATGCGGGTGATGACACCGCCGGCACGGGTCAGGCCCAGGCCAGCAGGAATCGGGCGGGGATCGGTGCCGTTGTCGCGGTCGACGATGTCTTGCGCCGTGATCTCGCGGATCACGTCGGTCACCTTCACCGACCAGTAGTCGGCCTTCAGGCTCAACCAGGGCGTGGCGTCCCAGATGCCGCCGAAGCTGAACTGGCTGGACTTCTCCGAGTCGAGCGCCGGGTTGGCGATCGTGAAGGTGCTGACTTGGCAGTCATCCTCGCCCGGGTTCAGCACCGCACACGAATCCGGATCGACGACGCTCTCGGCCGAGAACGTGGTCTTCTGGGTCAGGATCGGCAGGCTGGGCGCACGGAAGCCCTTGCCAACCGAGCCGCGCAGCGACAGCGTCGGCAGCGGCTTCCACTTCAGGCCGAACTTCGGCGAGAAGTCGTTGCCGTAGTCGGAGTAGCGCTCGTAGCGGGCGGCCACGGTGGCTTCCAGCGTCTTCAGGATCGGCAGCAGTGCTTCGGCGTAGGCGCCCCACACAGTGCGGCCACCACCGGCGGAGTTGCCGGCGCTGCCTTCGATGACGCCGGCTTCCGACAGCGAGTCGTATTGGTCACTGAACAGCTCGGTGCGCCGCTCCAGGCCGACCAGCATCTGCGCCTTGCCGCCGCTCATCGAGAACAGGTCGAACGTGGCGTTGGCGTAGCCTTCCAGTTCCTTCATGCGCGCGTCACGCGTGATCGTTGCCTTGATGGCGTTCAGTGTGTCGGGATCGTTGGCAGCCGGGTTCTGGATGTCGTAGGTGCCGTCGTTGATGAACTGCTCGGCGATCGGACGCACGATGTAGTTGCGGCCCAGTTCGTAGTACTTCGAGTCGCTGCGGCGCACACCGACGTCTACGTCGGCGAAGTCGAACAGGCGACCCTGCACGCCCAGGTTGAAGTTGTAGTAGTTGTTGTCCGTCGTGCTGTCGCGGTTGCCGGCGGCAGCAAAGCGGTGGTACAGGTTCACGACCTGACCGGGCAGCGGATTCTGCGGGCTATCAGCGGCGATCTCCAGCAGACCAGGCGTCGGGGCGTAGCGGCCGAAGCTGTCCACGCGGCCCACCGAGGCGCCCAGGTAGCCGGTCCAGCTGTCGCTGATCTGGTACTCGCCACGGGCAAAAACCGAGCTGTTGCGCACAGCGGCTTCGTCGGCTGCGACGGCGGTGAAGTCGTAGCGGCAGCTGCTCACGCCAGTCGTGGGGTTGGTGACGATGTAGAAGTTGGGGTCGTTGCAACCACCCGGGATGGCGGTGAAGTTGAACCGGTCACCAGTCACCGGGTCGTTCGTGGTGTAGTTGTTGCCGTACACCGATGCGCCGCGGTTCACCGTCCAGGGACGCTGGTTCGCGAAAATGATGTCGCGCTGCGAGAACGAGGCACCGGCGATCAGGCGGCCCTTGGGACCCTGGATGCCGATGGTGGCCGAGCCTTCGCTGCGGTCGCCGCCCTTCACGCTGGGCTTGGTGGCGCCGAGCATCAGCTCGAGGCCCTGGTAGTCCTTGCGCGTGATGAAGTTCACCACGCCGCCGATGGCGTCGGAGCCGTACACGGCCGAGGCACCGTCGGTCAGCACTTCGACGCGCTCGATCATCGCCATCGGGATGATGTTCAGGTCGACGGCGTCACCCACCATCGGACCCTTGGCGGCACGGCGGCCGTCGATCAGCACCAGCGTGCGCGCCGAACCCAGGCCACGCAGGTCGATTTCAGCAAACGACTGGGCCGACGAACCCGACTGCGGACGGAAGTTGCCGGTCGAGGCGAACGGGATGGTCCGCATGAATTCGGCGACCGACGAGGCACCGCTGGCTTCGATCTCTGCACGGCCGATGCTCGTGACCGGCAGCGCGCCTTCGGCGTCGACGCGCTTGATGCGCGAACCGGTGATCTCGATGCGCTCGGCGGTCTGCGCCCAGGTGGGCATCGACGTGGCGGCCAGCGTGCCGCCCAGGGCCACGAGGACCCCTGCGCAAACTTTCGTTCGCTTGAACATGTAATTCACTCCTGTGGTGACAGTTGATCGAAAGACCCGGTCTTGGAGCAAGCCGCATGCCCGTTTTGTAAACGTTGTGCAGCCCATCTCCTGAGACGTGTGAGGCGATTGTCAAGGCCGCTGTCTTGCGCGGCCCCCCGGGAAACCCATGACCTGCCCCGCGGCCACGGGGCACGCCGGGCCCGCGCGAAGTTGCCTTCGCCGGCCGCCGTGCCTCGCTCTAGAGGGCAGATGCATGACACGACGATACATTCAGACATGTTCGCCGCCGCCTTGGGGGCCGCCCGGTTTACAAGTCGCTGTTGGGTCGCCGCAACGCGACCACGCACGCGCTGGCGGGACAGACCCGGGTCAACCCGCGCGCAGGCGCGGCACGGCCGCCAGGAGCTGGCGCGTGTAGCCGTGCTGCGGCTGCTGCAGGACGCCGTGGCAGGGGCCCTGCTCGACGATGCGCCCCGCCTGCATCACCGCGATGCGGTCGGCCACGTACTCGACGACGCCGATGTTGTGCGTGATGAACAGGTAGCTCACGCCTAGTTCGCGCTGCAGCTGGCGCAGCAGGTTCAGGATCTGCGCCTGCACCGACACGTCGAGCGCCGAGGTCGGCTCGTCGCACACGATCAGCCGCGGCTGCACCGCGAGCGCGCGGGCGATCGCGATGCGCTGGCGCTGGCCGCCCGAGAACTCGTGCGGGTAGCGCAGCAGCGCGTCGCGGCGCAGTCCCACCTGGTCGATCAGCGTCTCGATGCGCTGGCGGCGCGCCGCGACGTCCAGCTCGCCATGCAGCGCCAGCAGGCCTTCCTCGAGCAGGTCAAAGACACGCAGCCGCGGGTTCAGCGAGGCAAACGGGTCCTGGAAGATGATCTGCACCTGGCGCCGCGCCTGCACCAGTGCCGCGCCCTGCAGCTCGAACAGGTCAGCCCCGTCCAGCAGCGCCCGGCCCTCGGTGACGGCCACGCGCCGCAGCAGCTGCACGATGGCCTTGCCGGTGGTGGTCTTGCCGCAGCCCGATTCACCGACCAGCGCCACCGTCTCGCCGCGGCCGACCTGGAACGACACGCCGTCGACGGCATGGAAGTGCGTGCGGCTGCGCTGCAGGAACCCGCGCTTGAGCGGGAAGCGCACGTGCAGGCCCTGCACGTCGAGCAGCGGCGGCTGGGCGTCTGACGGGACGCCGGCACGGGCATCGGCCCTGCGCGCGACCTCCAGCGCGGCTGGCGCCGCCACGGGCGCCTGTGCACCCAGCGAAGCCGGCGCACCAGCGGCATGCAGCAGGCAGCGCACCTGGTGCCGCGGCAGCGCCTCGACCAGCTCGGGCAGCGTCTCGTGGCAGCGCGGCTGCACGCTGGCACAGCGCGGCGCGAAGCGGCAGCCCGTGAAACGCTGCGACAGCGGCGGCACCGTGCCGGCGATGGCCTCCAGCGTCCTGTCGCGCCGGTCGGCGGCGGGCAGCGCCCGCATCAAGGCCTGCGCGTACGGGTGCAACGGCCGCGCGAAGAACTCGGCCGCCGGTGCCACCTCGATGATCTGGCCGGCGTACATCAGCGCCACGCGGTGCGCCATGCCCGAGACCACCGCCAGATCGTGCGTGATCAGCAGCATGCCCATCCGCTGCTCGCGCTGCAACGTGCGAAGCAGATCCAGCACCTGCGCCTGGATCGTGACGTCCAGCGCGGTGGTCGGCTCGTCGGCGATCAGGAAGTCGGGCTCGGCCGCCAGGGCCATCGCGATCATCACGCGCTGCTTCTGGCCGCCGCTCATGCGGAACGGGTAGTCGTCGATGCGGCGCTCGGGCTCGGGAATGCCCACGCGCCGCAGCCAGTCCACCGCCTTCGCGCGCGCCGGCGCGCCGCGCAGCGCGGTGTGGGTCTCGATGGCCTCGACCAGCTGGTCGCCGACGCGCATCACCGGGTTCAGGCTGGTGCCCGGCTCCTGGAAGATCATGCCGATGCGGCCGCCGCGGATGCGGCGCATGGCGGCCTCGGGCAGGTCCACGGTGTCGACGCGGCCGCCGCCCGGCACATCGAGCAGGATGCTGCCGGCGGTGACGCTGCCGTTGTCGGGCAGCAGCCGCATCAGTGCCAGCGCCGTCATGCTCTTGCCGCAGCCCGACTCGCCCACCAGCGCGAAGGTCTCGCCGCGTTCGATGGCCAATCGCAGGCCGTCGATGGCCCGCACGAGCCCGGCCTCGGCATCGAGCTCGACCCGCAGGTCGTCGATCTGCATCACGGTGCGGCCCGCTTTCTCAGGAAGTTCGGCCGCGGGCGCAGCGCGCGTGCCCGCGGATCGAAGGCCTGCTGCACGCCGTCGGCGAACAGGTTGGCCGCCAGCACCAGCACCACCATGAAACCGAAGGCGGCGGCGAAGCTCCACCACACCACCGGGTCGCGGCTCATCTCGCTGCGCGCCAGGTTGATCATGCCGCCGAAGCTGCTGGTCGACGGGTCGACGCCGACGCCCACGTAGGTCAGCACGGCTTCGTAGAGGATGAGTTCGCTGAACGACAGCACCGTGGTGATCAGCACCAGGTGCACCACGTTCGGGAAGATGTGCCGCCGCATGATGCGCAGCGGCCCGACGCCGAAGGCCTGCGCGGCCTGCACGAAGTCGAGCTCGCGCAGCTTCAGCGTCTCGGCCCGCACCAGCCGGCACAGCGTGGACCAGCCCGTGGCGCCGAGGATGGCGCAGAGCAGGAAGACCTTCAGGTCGGCACGCTCGACGCCGGTCTCGAACCAGTCGGGGTGCTTGTCCAGCCACACCTGCACCATCAGCACGCAGGCGGCGATCAGCAGCACGCTGGGCACCGACGAGAGCGTCGTGTAGAGGTACTGCACCACCTCGTCGACCCAGCCGCGGAACCAGCCCGCCAGGATGCCCAGCGTGATGGCGATCGGCAGCGTCGCCAGCGTCGACAACGCACCGATGACGAAGGCCGTGCGCACGCTCTTGAGCGTCTGCACCAGCACGTCGTTGCCGGTGCGGTCGGTGCCGAACACGTGGTAGTGGCCCATCAGCGCCACCACGGCCCCGGCCACGACGCAGACCACGGCGAAGGTCAGCACCAGCGCGCGCAGCGGCAGCGTGGTGCGGTCGGCCGCGATGTCGCACCACGCCGCACCCACGCCGCCATGGGTGCGGCGCAGCGCCCAAGCCAGCAGCCCGCTGGCCAGCAGCGCCACCACCAGCCCGCCCGCGGCGCCGGTGGCGGCGCGGCGCACGACGTCGGCCTGCCGGTCGCGCGCCGGGTCGCGCAGGTGTGCGCCGCCGTGCTGCAGGCGCGGGAACTCGCGCACCGTTTCGCCATCGGGTCGCGTGACCACCTGCTTGCCGAAGGCGTGCGTGGCCAGCGGCGCCGAGTAGGTGGATTCGCGCATCGCCAGCGGGCGCGACAGCGCCAGGTCGAGCAGCGACTCGGCCCGGTTGTCGTAGAAGACCTGGCCCGCGGCCTGGCCCGCAGCCGCCGGCAGCGCACGCCGGAAATGCACGCTGTCGAGCGCGGTCACGGACAGGAACAGCAGCAGCACCAGCGCCGAGCACAGTGCCGCCGGATCGCGCAGCACCTTCAGCCAGGTGGCGCGCAGCGGTGCCGAGCGCCGCACGTGCAGCACGTAGCCCGCGAGCGCCGCGAACAGCAGCCACAGCGCGACATCGGTCCACAGCAGAACGAACTTGAAACCCATGGTGGTCCTGCCTCAGCCCAGCCGCACGCGCGGGTCGGCCCACGTGTACGCGATGTCGATCAGCACGTTGGTCGCGATGTACAGCACCGAGCCCACGAAGACCATCGTGCGCACGATCGCGAAGTCCTGGCCGCTGATGGCTTCGATGACGAAGGCCCCCAGGCCCGGGATGCCGAAGAAGCTCTCGAACACCAGGCTGCCCAGGAACACGTAGGGCAGGTACGAGCCGGCGCTGGTGATGATGGGGATGAGCGCGTTGCGCAGCACATGGCGGAACAGCACCACGGTCTCGGCCAGGCCCTTGGCGCGCGCGGTGCGCACGTAGTCCTTGCCGATCTCCTCGAGGAACATCGCGCGGTACAGCCGCGCCTCGCCGCCCAGCCGCGCCAGCAGGCTCAGCAGGATGGGCAGCGCGAGAAAGCGCACCGCGTCCAGCCCCGGCGCGTAGCCCGAGATCGGCACCAGCCGCAGCACGCGGCTGAACAGGAACTGGCCGACGATGATGTAGAAGAGGCTGCTGATCGACAGCATCAGCACGCACAGCACCACGCCCCAGAAGTCGATGCGCGTGTGGCGGAAGAACACCAGCATCAGCGAGAAGCTCACGCTGACCAGCAGCTGCAGCAGGAACAGCGGCAGCGCCAACTGCAGGCTCACGCCCATGCGCGAGGCGATCTCGTGGCCGATGTCGACCGAGCGCGCCGAGTCGCTGCGGCCGAAGTCGCCCTGCATCAGCGAGATCGAGCGTTCCCACAGCACCGTGCGCGTGAGCTGCGCGGTGCCGGCCTCGGCCGCGTTCCAGTACAGCGGCTTGTCGTAGCCGCGCTCGGACTTCCACTTGTCGATCTGCTCCTGCGTCACGCGCTTGCCGCCGATGTTCAGCCGCGCCATGTCGTCGGGCGTGTTGACGGTGAAGAACAGGAAGAAGGTGAGCAGGTTCACACCCACCAGGATCAGGAATCCGTAGCCGATGCGGCGCAGGATGAAGCCGCCCATCTCAGCCCCCTGCCCCGGCCGCTGCCGTGCCGCGCGCGGTGGCGGTCTCGCGGGCCTTGTAGCTGCGCCGCGCCACCCAGCCCAGCACGAGCATCAGCACGGCCAGCAGCGCCAGCGGCCAGCGCACCGGCTGGTTCCATTCGGCCTGGCGTTGCGCGCGCAGCGCGGGGTCGACGCGGTAGTACTTGGCCATGTCGCGGATCAGCACCGACGGCTTGCCGTTGTGCACCCAGCTCTGAAAGGCCAGGCCGCCCCAGGGAAAGTAGCCGAAGGCCCAGGGCGCGTCGTGCTGCAGCATCGCCACCATGCGGTCCACCACGGCCTGCTTGGCCGGTCCGTCGTCCAGGGCCTGCAGCTGCCGGTAGAGCTTGTCGTACTCGGGGTTGTCGTAGTTGGCGTAGTTGTCGCCCTGGTTCTTGCTGCGCCCCAGCGGACCGTAGGTCAGGAACAGGAAGTTCTCGGCATCGGGGTAGTCCGCGAGCCAGCCGCTCCAGAAGATCTGGTGCCGGCCCTTGAGCGTCTTGTCCTGGTACTGGTTGAAGTCGGTGGCTCGGATCTCGAGCTGGATGCCGAGCTTCGCGAACTGCTTGACCATCCAGTCGTTCTCGCTCTTGAACTCGGGCGTGATGGCGCGCTGGAAGTCGTAGTTCAGCACCAGCGGCTTGCCGGTCGCGGCGTCGCGGCCGCCGGGGTAGCCCGCCTCGGCGAGCAGCCGGCGTGCGTCCTCGATGGGCCGGCGCACCGGCTTGCCGTCCCGCCACACGTGCGTCACCGGGTTGTGGAACGTGCCCTGCCCTTCGCGTGAACCGAACAGGCCCGGCGGCACCGGGCTGTGCGCCGCCACGCCGCCCTTGTGCTTGAAGATGCGGCCGTAGCCCTCTTCCCAGTCGATCGCGATCGACAGCGCCTGGCGCAGCTTGCGGTTCTTCTCGTCCTGCTCGGGCGTGGCGCCGCGGCCCACCACCGGGTCGAGCATGTTGAAGCCCAGGTACCAGTTCGAGATGTCGGTCATCAGCGGGAACTTGAAGCCGCGTGCTTCCTGCAGCGCCCGCACGGCGTCGGAGTCGTCGGCGTCGTTGCGGAATTCCACGCCCCACTCCGGGCGCTCGATCTCGGGCACGTCGAGGTAGCCCTGGCGGAACTTCTCCTTGCGCGGCGTGCGCTCCTTCTCGATCGTCACGTACAGCGTGTCGATGAACGGCAGCGGCTTGCCGCAGTCGTCCAGCAGGCCGGCTTCCTTGTCGCCCGGTGCGCCCTCGCAGGGGTAGGTCTCGCCGTGGTAGTTGGGGTTGCGCCGCATCACGTGGCGGCGGTCGCGCACGAACTCGGCCATCATGTACGGCCCCGTGCCCACCGGCCACTGGTTCAGCGACAGACCGTTCTCGGCCATGCCCGGCTGCGCGTAGAAGGCATCGGCCTCCCAGGGGATGGGCGCCAGGAACGGCAGCGTCATCCAGTAGCTCCACTGCGGGTACTTGCCCTTGAGCCGGATGCGCCAGGTGTGGCGGTCGGGTGCGCTGGTGCCGGCCAGCGGCCACTGGCGGAAGTCGAGGAAGGGCTTGTCGCGGATGTCCTCCGGCAGGCCCTGCAGCAGCTTCCTGTCTTCCTGCTGGACCAGCGCGGCGTAGTCCTTCAGCCCGATCACGAAATCGGCGAAGACGGCATACACCGGCGCCTCGATGCGCGTGGTGGCCTGGCGCTTGAGCGCGTAGACGAAGTCCTCGGCCACCAGCTCGCGCGTGCCCTGCACCGGGAAGTCCCAGGGCGATCGCTTGTCGCCCAGCTCTTCGCGGGTCAGGTTCATGTAGAGCGGCCGGCCGTCGGGACCCTTCGCGAACGCCGGGTGCGGCTGGTAGCGGATGCCGGGGCGGATCGGGATGTCGTACACGCTCTCGGCAATGGCCTCGGCTGGCGCGTCGTCGGGCAGCGGCTGGCCGTTCTTGTCGATGTAGCGCGGCTTCACCACGGCCGCCGCCGACTTGGGCACCAGCTGGTACGGACGCTTCAGGTAGTGGTAGCCGTAGGGCGGTTCGTAGATCTGCAGTGTGTAGGCCGACTCGGGGTTCGAGTACGAGGCCGTCGGGTCCAGGTAGCGCGGCGAGCGCTCGTCGAACGAATAGAACAGCGTGTTGCTGCGCTCGGCACCGGCCGGATAGGGGCTGTTGTTGCAGCCGGCGGCGGCCAGCAGGGCCAGCACGGCCAGGCCGGCCCGCAACCCCCTGGCACCGCGTGCCAGCATCGAACTCTCGCGCAATCCGCGCATTCCGCGCACTCCCGGTGCGTCGACCACATGGCGGCGGGGGTGGGCCGACCACGGTTCGACATCAAACAAACGAGCCCCGAGCGGGCGGGCTCGTGGCCCGCTCCCGTCGAGGCGAGGCGCGATTCTAGGGCCTGGCACCCCGGTTGCAGCCGGGGTTGCAGGCCCCCGGGCCGCGGGGTGTCTACCAGCCCACCAGCACGTCGCGCCCCTGCACCAGCAGGTCCACGCGCGCGCCCACGGGCAGCGTCACGATGGTGGGCACGTGGCCGAACGGCAGGCCCGTCAGCAGCGGCACGGCCGTGCGCGTGCGCAGGTGCTGCAGCACGGCCTTCATGCCGTAGCCGCGGTCCAGCGGCGAAGGCTTGTAGGCCGTGAACTGGCCCAGCAGCACCGCCTTCTGCGCGTCGAGCACGCCCGCCTGCTGCAGTTGCAGCAGCATGCGTTCGACGCGGTACGGGTGCTCGTTGACGTCTTCCAGGAACAGCACGCCGCCCTTCACGATGCCGGCCTTGGGGAAGTGCGGCGTGCCCAGCAGGGAGCACAGCACCGTGAGGTTGCCGCCCCACAGCAGGCCCCGCGCCTGCAGGCCGTCGAAGCCGGCTTCGGTGCGGAAGCCCACGGCTTCGAGCTCGCCGCTCATGGCCTCGGCAAAGCAGGCCGACGTGACCTCGTCGACGCCGCCGTCGGCATCGGCGCGGCCGAAGTGGTCCAGCGCCAGCGGGCCGGCCCAGCTGCGCGCCCGGGTGTGCGCCAGCAGGCCGAGCTGCAGCGCGGTGAGGTCGCTGTGGCCCACCCAGTGCGTGCCGGCCTCCACGCTGCGCGCCAGCAGCGGCCAGTCGATGCGGTCGAGCAGCCGCGTCAGCCCGTAGCCGCCGCGCGTGGCCAGCGCCACCTGCGGCGTTGCACGCGCGATGCGGTGCAGCGCGGCCAGGCGGGTGTCGTCGTCGCCGCCGAAACGCTGGTGGCGGGCCAGCGCAGATTCGTCCACCGCCACCTCGAAACCCAGCGCCTGCAGCCGCTTCGCGGCCAGGCGCAGCGGCGCTGCTTTCAACACCACGCCGGCGGGCGTGAACAAGGTCAGCTGGGGCATCGGAGCGGCAAGCGTCAGAGGTCGTTGGGAGGCAGGTGCAGCTCGATGGCTTCACCTGCAGGGATGGCAGCGGCGTCGCGCGCCGCCTTGGCTGCGGCGCGGCGTTCGGCAAAGAAGCCGCGCAGCATGTCGCCGCACGGCCCGGCCAGCATGCCGCCAGCGACGGCCGTGTGGTGGTTGAGCTGGCGCTGGGCGAAGAGGTCGATCACCGAGCCCGCGGCACCGGTCTTGGGGTCGGGCGCGCCGAAGACCACGCGCTTGAAGCGCGCGTGCACCAGTGCCATCGCGCACATCGCGCACGGCTCCAGCGTCACGTACAACGTGCAGTCGGGCAGGCGGTAGTTGCCCAGCAGCGTGGCGGCGTGGCGCAACGCCACGATCTCGGCGTGCGCCGTGGGGTCGTGCGTGGTGATGGGGCGGTTGTAGCCGGTGGCCACCACCTGGACGCCATCGCCCTGCGGCCGCACGATGACGGCGCCGACCGGCACCTCGCCCACCAGCCAGGCGTTCTGCGCCTGGTCGAGCGCCAGGCGCATCGCGTGTTCGTCGCGGAGCCGGTCTTCGTCGCCGGGCGCCGCGGCGTGGTCAGCGCCCGGCAGCATCGGAAGCCCGCGCGTCGGCGGCATCTTGCAGCGCGCGCTGCACGCGGTCGGCGGCAGACGCGGCCGTGGCCGCCGGCGCCGCCTCGGGCCGGCCGCCACCCAGCTGCGTGCCCGCGAGCCGCGCCACGATGAACACCACCACCAGCAGGCCGGCCAGGGACAAGGCAGCGCGCATGACCGCTACTGCGCCACGCCGGTGAGCCAGGCCTTGCGGATCAACCGGCCGCAGGCGATGGACTCGTAGGTGCCGCCCAGGTTCTCGCGCGCCAGCACGCCGTACCAGGTCTTGCTGGCGTCGATCCAGGGGTAGAAGCCGAACGCGCCGGGGCTGCTGAAGGCGCCGTCGCCGACGCCGGGGTCGTCCTCGACCCAGTGCCCGATCGCGTAATGCCACTGCTCGCCGCGCGGCGACGGCGTGAAGATCGCCTCGGCGCAGGTGGCGGGGTCGACGCAGACCGGAAAGGTGCCGAGCGCCTCGCGCATGCGCAGGTTGCCGCTGACGATCTTGCGCAGCAGCCTGGCGTACTCCGTCGCGTTGCTGAAGGCGCCGCCGGCGAGCTGCGGCGAGGTGTAGGTGATGCCGATCTCGGTGCCGAGCAGCCGGCGCACTTCGGTCGTGAGCGCGGCGCTGTCCAGCGCGCCCAGGCCGTTGAGTGCGGCGTGCTTCTGCATGTGGCCGCCGCCGTAGTCGAACTTGTTCTCGGTGGCGGGCACGAACTCGCCGTTGGTGCCGCTGTCCAGGCATTCCTGGACCGTACCGGTGCCGATGCAGCTGCTGAACTTCGTGTAGCCGCTGCGGAAATTGAAGAACTTCACGTCCTCGGCCGTCAGCACGCCGCCCTGGCGCTGCACCCAGTAGCTGCTGTAGACCCACTTCGAGGCCGATGCGATGGCCATGCGCGTGCTGGCCGTGACACCGCCGATCGAGCCCGAGGCCAGCGCCGCGTTGCGGTCGCCGATCTCCCAGTAGAAGCTGCCGATGTCCGTGCATGCGGCATTGCCGCGCGCCGTGGTGCCGGCGGCGGCCGTGCGCTGGGCCAGCGTCGGCTCGCCTGCCGGCGGCGGCGGCACCGCCGCCGTCCCACCGCCGCCGCCGCAGCCCGCCAGCGCAGCGCAGGCAAGCGCCAGTGCTGCGCACCGCACCGCGGCACGGCGCATGGGGGCGGGATCGGCGAACACGGCATCGGACATGGCGGTGCGCAGTCTACCGAAGCGAGGCCCGTCGCAACGCAACGAGGCGTGTGGGGCAGCCGCGGGCAGGCGGCACCGGCTGCGCGCGGATGTCAGGACGTCGAAGGACGGCGGCCGAACAGGAAGCGCACCGCAGGCCACAGCAGCGGCGGCGGCCCGAGCTGCGCGCGTGCCACGTCGGGCAGCGTCGCGCTGGGCCAGGCGCGCTCCACCAGTGGCCGCGCCGCGAGCAGCAGGCGGCCGCGCAGCGCACTGGCGCGGTGGCGACGGTGCAGCATGCGGCTGGTGGCGTCCAGGCGCTCCAGCGCGCCCCGCAGCGACGCCTCGCGGCAGGCGGCCGCCACGCTGCGCGCCGCATCGGCACCGTCCTCGATGGCCGTGGACATGCCGGCGCCCAGCAGCACGTCGACCGTGCCGACGGCGTCGCCGATGGGCAGCACGCGGCCTGCGTTCGGCCGCCGCAGCACGCGCTGGTAGACGTCGACGGCCCACAACGGCTCGTTCGGCGCGCCCAGGCCCAGGCGATCGGCGATGGCGCCGAAGCGCTGCACCACCTGCTCGGCCAGCGGACGCGGCCCGGTGGGCGCGTCGAAATAGGCGATCACGCCGCGCCGGCCCCAGGTCGGAAACAGCAGGAAGAGCTCGTGCGTGGCCGGGTCGCGCACGCCGACGATGCCGTCGAACCACGGCGGCGTGCCGTACTCCGCGGTGCTGACGACGTGCCGCGGTCCGGCACGCTCGCGCGCCGGCCGTCCCAGCGCCTCGAGCCGGCCGCCCGAGGCGTCGATCACGTGGCGCGCCGCCACCTGGCGCGTGGTGCCGGTCGTTTCGTCGCGCAGCGTCACCACGACCCGCTCGGTGCCGGCCTGCAGGTCGACGACACCCGTGTGCCAGCACAACGCAGTCCGGGGCGCAGCGGCCGGGTGCGCCGCCGCATCGGCGTGCACACGCGCCTGCAGCGCGGCGCGCAGCCGGTTCTCGACATGACGGATCGTCGTGGTGCGCCGGCCTTCGGTGATGTCGGGCAGGCCCAGCTGGCGCAGCGCTGCCTGCGCCCCGGGCCGCACCAGCACCAGTTGCGAGCGCGTCGCCTGCGGTCCGCGGGCTTCCACGGCCAGCGTGTGCAACCCTTCCGCGCGCGCCGCCAGTGCCGCGGCGCAGCCGCCCGGGCCCAGACCGGCGACGAGCACGTCGACCGTGGGCAGCGGCACCTGCGCGCCGCCTGCCACCTGCTGTCCCGAGGGAATCACGGCCACCCCGCGGTCATCGGACGGAACGGGGCATGGCGGGAGGGCGCGCCGCTGGAGGGCGCCGCGGCGGGGCCGGCAAGGCCGGATTCCGGGTCATGGTGGCAGGCAGCTCGCAAGGCTCTTTGATCTCGCATCCACTGGTCGAAGGCATGCCGCGGCGTGGAGGTGTGACCCGGGCCCGCAGGTGCACGCGGGGCGGCACCTGCCGATCACACCGACGGCACGCTACGGCGGATCGACGGTATCACGGACGCTCCGCGCCGAGGCCTCGGCGCCCCCGGGCGATCAACGCTGGCGGCGAAGGCCACCGGCATGCGCGCCCGGCACGTGGCGCCCCCGACCCCGCGCGGGCGAAGCACCTGCGCTCGCGGACGACACCTGGACCAGTTCATTCAGGATGCCGCAGCGTGCCGCCTCGCTGTCGCCCCCGCACTGGGCCCGCAGCAGCTGGAGCTGCTTCTCCAGCTGCCGCAGCTCGCGGATGCGGGTCGCCACGTGGCCGATGTGCGCGTCGAGCAGCGCGTTGACCTCGCCGCACGCGGCCCGGGGATCGTCCTTGAAGCGCAGCAGCACGCGGATCTCGTCCAGCGTCATGTCCAGCGACCTGCAGTGGCGCACGAACGCCAGCCGCTCCACGTGCTCGGGCCCGTAGATGCGGTAGTTGCCCTCGCTGCGCGGCGCCTGCGGCAGCAGACCCGCGCGTTCGTAGTAGCGGATGGTCTCGACCTGGGTCTGCGCCGCCAACGCCAGTGCACCGATCTTCATGGCCTCGCTCCTGTGTCCGCCTCGTCGGCCCACCGCGGCCTGCGGCTCGCAGCTTACTCGCTTGACTCTGAAGCCGCTCCAGGGTTTCCAATGCCTGCACCGACACCACGAGGTCCGTCATGAGCGACACCTGCTGCAGCCACGGCTGCGCCACCCCGGCGGCCAGCCTGAGCCCGCGCTACCGCCGCGTGCTGTGGGCGGCGCTGGTCATCAATGCCGCCATGTTCGCCGTCGAACTGGCCGGCGGCCTGCAGGCGGGCTCGGTGTCGCTGCTGGCCGACGCGGTGGACTTCTTCGGCGACGCCGCCAACTACGGCGTCTCGCTGCTGGTGCTGGGCATGGCGCTGCGCTGGCGCGCACGCGCTGCGCTCTTCAAGGGCCTGACCATGGGTGCCTTCGGCGTCTTCGTGCTCGGCCGGGCTGCCTGGTCGGCCGCCTCCGGCACCGTGCCCGAACCGGTGACGATGGGTGCCATCGGCGCCCTCGCCCTGCTGGCCAACGTGTCGGTGGCCGCGATGCTCTATGCCTGGCGCGAGGGCGACGCCAACATGCGCTCGGTCTGGCTGTGCAGCCGCAACGACGCGCTCGGCAACCTGGCGGTGATGGCCGCCGCGCTGGGCGTGTTCGGCACCGGCAGCGGCTGGCCCGACCTCGCCGTCGCCGTGGTCATGGGCGTGCTGGCGCTGACCGCCGCGCGTTCGGTCATCCAACAGGCACGGGCCGAGTTGCGCCTGGTTCCCGCGCACGCCTGAGCGAACGGCGCCGTGCGGGGCGTCCTCCGGCAGGGTGCGCCATGTCCAGCGGGACTGGGCTCAGTCGATCTGCAGGTACACCCGGCCGCCCTCGACCTTCACCGGATAGCGGTGCAGGGCCTCGGTGACCGGGTCGCACAGCGGGCGGCCGTCACGCACGTCGAACTTGCCCTGGTGCAGCGGGCACTCGATCTCGTGGCCGTCGAGGAAGCCGTCGCACAGGCGTGCCTGGCCGTGGGTGCAGGTGTTGTCCGTGGCATAGACCGCATCGCCGACGGTGTACAGCGCGATGTCGCGCCCGGCCACGGCCACGCCGATGACGTCATCGGCGGGGAGGTCGTCGACGGACAGCGCCTCGGTCCAGGGGGTGTCGTTCATGGCCGCCTCAGATCGGGTAGATGATGCTGTTGGGGATCATCTCGGAGTCGTAGATGCACTCGCGGGACGCGAACTTCAGGCCCGCGGGGGTGCGCACCACGCGGTCGAGGTAGCGGCCGACGTTGAAGACGGTGGACGCGTCCGACAGCTTGGTGCGCAGCACGGCGTAGTTGGCCTCGCAGCGCCAACCGGCTTCCGACACTTCGCGAACGACCGGCGTGCCCACGATGTGGCGCTGGTAGTACGGGTCGTGGAACAGCGTCTCCTGGATGCCGTAGACCCGGTCCTTCAGCATGCCCTTGCTCGTGAACGACAGCGTGGCCAGCGGGAAGCCGCGCTCGTGGTTCTCGCGCGGCTGCAGGCGGTAGACGCAGTCGTCGGTGAAGAACTCCGGCCACAGGTCCCAGTGTCCGGAGTCGACCGCGCTGGCGTAGTCGGCGTACAGCTGGGTCAGTGCGAGCCAGTCCTCGAAGTCGAGGTTCGTCGCCATGGCTCAGGCCTCCCGTTCCATCACGTCGCGCCAGTAGCGGTACATGCCGCGGATCAGCGTCTCGGTGACCATGTGCTCGGTGTTCTCCACCCCGTGGCCGCCCAGTTCGGCCAGCGTGCGGTGGAAGGGCTTGGTCTCGAAGGCCTGCTGGCTGAACTCGATCACCTCGCCATCGTCGGCCGACACGAAACCGGCCGGCCCGAACAGGTTGGCCTGGCGCAGGCGACGCTGCGTCATCTCGTCGCTGTCGTCGTCGAAGCCGAAGTGCGTCCAGACGAAGTCGAAGCTGCCGTGGCCGCTCGGCTGGATGTGACGCGTGCTGACGCTGTTGACCTGCTGCTGCAGGATGACGCTCGGGAAGATCGTCGTCATCACCGCAGTCGGCCCACCCCACCACGGCTCGGGCACGATGTCGAGGAAGCTCGGATCGTGGAGCTGCATGCGCTCCTTGAAGCTGGAGACCTGGGTCACCTGCTCGGCCTTGCCGGCCGTGCCGCGGGTGCTGATCATGGCTGCGTGCCGGTACCGGTCGTCCATGCGCAGCTGGCTCTTGTTGTCGGCGCGCCAGAGCCCGAAGGTGACGAACCAGGTGTGCAGCAGGCCGGGGTGGTACGGGTCCTTGATGTTCTCCTGCATCAGCTTCCAGTTGCCCGGGATGCGCTGGCGGTTGTAGCCCAGGACCTTCAGCTGGCGGCCGTTGAAGAGGCGGTCGAAGTAGCCCAGGATGGTGGGGCCGAGATAGCTCTCGAACGACTCGACATCCGGATCGAAGGACGCGAACACCACGCCGCCGCGCGCGGCCACCTTCAGCTTCGCGAGGCCATGGTCCGCGGTCCTGAAGTCCGCCGGCATGCCGCCGTGCACCTGGCCGTCCTGCTTCACGCCGCGCCGGAACGGCACGCCCTGCAGGTCGCCCTTCAGCGTGTAGCTCCACTGGTGGTAGGGGCAGACGAACTCCTTGCGGTTGCCGTGCCGCTCGCGGCAGAACTGCATGCCGCGGTGGGCGCAGACGTTCTCCACCACGTGGATGGTGCCGTCGGCGTCGCGCACCAGGATCACCGAGCGCTCGCCGACCACGGTGCGCTTGAAGTCACCGGGGTTGGGCACCTCGGCCTCGAGGCCGACGTAGCACCAGTGGCCCTTGTAGAAGAAGCGCTCGAGCTCACGGCGGTAGATCGCGTCGCTGGTGTAGGCGAGGAAGGGAATGCGGTGCGTGCCACCGCCTTCCCAGACGGGCTGCGTGGGGAACACCGTCGATGTCTCTTGCATGGTCTTGTCTCCTGAGTCTCCTGTGTCTGCGGTGGACGCCGATGCAGCCGGCGACACGCATTTCGACGGCACCCGGGCCGGCGCTCTCGCCCCGCGTCAGGTCGCCGGGCACCACGGCGTTGCCGCCCTCGGCACGCCGTTCATGCCCAGCGCGGTGGAACAGGACGCGTTGATCGCTGGCAGCAACCGCCAGCGCGTGCCGCGCAGGGGCTGCGACGGCGCGCGCCATCGACGTCCTTGGGCGCGCATGTCACAGGCGTGCTTCGCGCCACAGGCCCAGGGCCTGCTGCACGGGGCGGTCGGAGAAGCTGAAGAGCACCGAGTCGCGGTCGGCGCGCAGCTGCAGCGCCTGCCACGACGGCACGACGAACACGTCGTTCTCCTGGAAGCGCCAGTCCCGATCGCCCACACGCACCTCGCCGCCGCCTTCCAGGCAGACGACCACGGTGCCATCGGTGCTGCGCACGGCGCGGGTCTCGAAGCCTGCCGGCAGGCGCTGTGCGAATGCGCCGATGGTCGGCATCGGCGAGGCCCCGGTGGCCGGGTTCACGTAGCGCAGCTTGAAGCCGTGGTGCGGGTCCGGCGCGCCGTGCGCGATGCCCAGCAGCGCAGCCTGCGTGGTCTCGAACGGGTAGACGAACACTCGCGTCGGCTCGGCGACTGCCGGGTGGTAGTCCACCGGCACCATGTTCGAGCCGTAGCGGGCCAGCGCGTCCCCCTCGGGCCGCAGCGGCTGCTGCGTCTGCGCTTCGCTCTTCTCGGCGAAGCCGGCGTCGAGGAAGCGCACGATCGGAATGTCCAGTCCGTCCAGCCACACCACCGGCTCGCTGCCGAGGTTGCCGTGGTCGTGCCAGGTCCAGGCCGGCGTGATGATGAAGTCGCCACGCCGCATCGTCGTGCGTTCGCCGTCCACCGCGGTGTAGGCGCCCGCGCCGTCGAGCACGAGCCGAAGCGCCGACTGCGTGTGGCGGTGCGCGGGGGCGACCTCGCCGGGCAGGATCAGCTGCAAGCCGGCGTAGAGCGTGTTGGTGATGCACGACTGGCCACGCAGCGCCGGGTTCTCCAGGATCAGCACGCGCCGCTCGGCTTCTTCGGCGCTGATCAGCCGGCCAGCTTCCAGGACGCTGTCACGCAGTTCGGCGTAGCGCCACAGCGCGGCCTGCGCCAACGGGCGCGGCTGCGGCGGCACCAGGGCGCCCAGCACCTCCCACAGCGGCGTCATGTGCTGCTTGCCGATGCGGGCGTAGTAGTCGGCGCGCTCACGCTGCGCATCAGGTGGTGGCTTGGCGGCGTGCATGGTGTGAGTCTCCTCGAGTGCCCGAGCGGTGGCGCGATGATTCCGGCTCCGCCTCATTCAGCCAATAGAATCTCATGAATGAGCTGCATCACGCGTGGTGATGGGCAAGCAGATCGGAGCCCGTGATGGAGCTGTCCGACGTTGATCTGAACCAGTTGGTGACGTTCCAGCACTTGATGGTCGAACGGCGCGTGTCCCGCGTGGCCGAGATCCTGGGCCTGACACAGCCGGCGGTCAGCAACACGCTGGCCAGGCTGCGCCGGCAGTTCGGCGACGAGCTCTTCGTGCGCACGCCTGCGGGCATGATGCCGACTCCGTTCGCGGAACAGCTGGCCGGGCCGATCGGCCACGCGCTGGGCATGATCCACAGCGGCCTGAACCAGCATCGGGTGTTCGATCCGGCGACGGTGAAGCGGTCCATCACGGTCGGCATGACCGACATCGGCGAGATCGTGTTCCTGCCGGCACTGGTGGACCGGCTGCGGCGCGAGGCGCCGGGCATCGCGCTCAACACGGTCCGCAACAGCGCGACCAACCTGCGCGACGACATGGAAGCCGGCAGGGTCGATCTGGCCATCGGTCCCCTGCCCCAGCTCAAGGCCGGCTTCTTCCAGCGGCGCCTGTTCCGCCAGCGCTATGTCTGCCTCTTCCGCCAAGGGCACCCGCTCGCACGCAAGCGGTTGTCGCTGGCCGACTTCAAGGCGGCCGAACACCTCACCGTCGTGTCGGCAGGCACCGGCCACGGCAGGGTGGACGACCTGATCCGGCGTGCCGGCATCGAGCGCATCGTCCGCCTGACGGTCCCGCACTTCGTGAGCATGGGCCACATCCTGCAGCGCACCGACCTGGTGGCCACCGTGACCGAGCGCCTGGCCGAGAGCCTGGCCGAGCCGTTCGGCCTGGCCCACCGGCCGCACCCGGTTGCGCTGCCGGAGATCGCCATCAACGTGTTCTGGCACGCCAAGGTGCACCGCTCTCCGGCACACCAGTGGCTGCGCACTGTGGTGTTCGAGCTCTTCGGGGACGACGGGGCCGCGAAGGCGGCCCCGGTGCCGTAGACCGGCGGACTGCGCGCGCTCCTGTCGCCGGCCGGCCCGCTCGGGCTGCCGCTGCAGCGGTCGCACGCATCAGCGTGGAACGAGGACCTCGACGATGAGCGCTGCCAGCCGCTCGTAGGTCTCTTCCTTGTTCAGCAGCCGCGCCACGCCGGCGGCGTGCGCGCCCCGACGCAGGTCGTCGGACAGGTAGCCCGAGGTGACGATGAGCGGCAGGCCGGGACGCATCCGGGCGACTTCCCGGGCCACCTCGAGACCGGTGAGCTCGGGCATGTTGAAGTCGGAGACGACGATGTCCACGTCCGCCAGCGCGGTGCCCAGGGCGCGCAGTGCGGCACGCGGGCTGGCGAAGGCGCTGACACGGAAGCCGGCGCGCGTGAGCAGCACCTCGACCGTGGCCACCAGCACCTCGTCGTCGTCGATGTAGACCACGTGCTGGCCGCGCCCGAGTGCCTGCGCCGGCGCCGGCAGCGCCAGCGGCAGGGCCTCGCCACCGCTGGCGTCGACCAGCGGCAGCAGCAGCCCGAAGCGCGTGCCCTTGCCAGGCGTGCTGTGCACGGTCAGCGCGCCGCGGTGCTCGGCGATGATGCCGTGGGCCACCGCCAGCCCCAGGCCGGTGCCCTCGCCCTTGGGCTTGGTCGTGAAGAAGGGTTCGAAGACCCGCTGCAGGGTCTGCGCGTCCATGCCGCAGCCGTTGTCGCTGACGATGACCCGGGCATAGCGGCCCGGCTGCCAGGCACCGAAGCCCGCGGCGAGGCCGTCCGGCGCATCCCCCTCGTAGACATCCAGCGTGACACCGATGCGACCGCTGCTGCCGCGCAGCGCATGCCAGGCGTTGGTGCAGAGGTTCATCACCACCTGCTCGACCTGCGTGGCATCGGCCAGCACGTGCAGCGGTTCGTCGCACAGCACCACGCGCAGCTGTGCCGACGCGGGCAGCGTGCTGCGCAGCAGCGCGGTGCATTCCTCGAGCAGCGGCTGCAGCACCTGCCGGCGCAGCAGCTGCGGCTGGCGCCGGCTGAAGGCCATGATCTGGCGCACCAGTTCGCGCGCCCGCTGCCCCGCGCGCCCGATGTGCGCCAGCCGCGGCCGCACCGGGTGGTCGGACGCCAGTTCCTCCTCGGCCAGCACCGTGTTGGCCAGGATGGCGCCGAGCACGTTGTTGAAGTCGTGCGCGATGCCGCCGGCCAGCGTGCCGACGGCTTCCATCTTCTGCGCGTTGCGCAGCTGCTGCTCGAGCGCCCGCCGCGCCTGCTCGGCCTGCAGCCGTTCGCTGATCTCGCGGAACACGAGCACCACGCCCAGCAAGGCGCCGTCGGCGTCGAGGATGGGGCCGGCTGCGTCGTCGATCGGCAGTTCGCGGCCATCGCGTGCCAGCAGCAGGGTCTGGGCATCGAGGCCGACGATCCGGCGTTCGAGCAGCACGCGCTGCACCGGATTGGTCGCGGGCTGGCGCGTCTGGCCGTGCACGATGCAGAACACCTCGGTGACGGGCTGGCCCCGCGCCAGCGCTTCCGACCAGCCGCAGAGCTGTTCGGCGACCGGGTTCATGAGCACCACGCGTGCCTGCGCGTCGGTGGCGATGACGGCGTCGCCGATGCTGCGCAGCACCACGTGCAGCCATTCGCCCTGTTCGCGCAGCGCGGCCTCGACCGCCCGACGCCGGGCGACTTCGCGCGAGAGGGCGTCGATGCGCTCGTTCAACGCCAGGAAGCGGTTGGCGGCGACCGCCTGCGGCTGCAGCCGGATCAACAGCCCCGCGGGGTGTTCGTCGGTGGCCGCGACGCGCGCCAGCTCGCAGCGGCAGGGTTCGGCCGCGCTGCGCTTCAGCGTCAGCCGGGCCGGGCTGAACTGCGTGCTGCGCGCGCCCTGGTGCAGCGCGGCAGCCACCACGTCGGGCGCGTCGGCGCACAGCGTGTGGAAGGCCACGCCGACCATGTCCGGCGCCGCCACGCCCAGCCATTGCGCGGCGGCGCGGTTGAGGTGCAGGAGGCCACCCTGCAGGTCCAGCAGCAGCAGCGGCTCCGGCAGCGCGTCAAGCAGCGGCCGCATCGAGAAGGCTCGGGGCTGCACCATGTCGCGCCGGAGGCGGGAAGCACATGTGGTCGGTCAGGCCTTGAAGTATTCGCGCCCGGTGGCCGCATCGGCCTGGGGCGTGGCCTGCAGATGGACCACCACGCGGCAGCCGGCTGCACCCTCGGCGATGGTGCGCACCAGCTCGACCTTGGCCTGGCCGAGGTTCTCGGCGGCAATGACGCCGAAGACGTTGGACGTCATCATGCACAGCGACGGACGCCCGATGACCTTGTCGCCGAAGGGGCAGCGCCGGTTCTCCAGCACGATGCGCGTGTCGTCCTGCTCGACGATCCGGAAGTCGCCATCGATGCGCCGCTTCAGGTCGACGAGCACGTCGGCCACCTGGGCGCGGCTCAGCACGGGCAGTGCCAGTTCGCGCCGGTACCCGGCGTTGATCTGGTCGCCGATGCGCTGACCGACGACGCTGATGAAGCCGGCGGCCTCGTCCAGGCCGACCACGTCCTGCAGCGTGCCCGAGAGTTCGCGCAGCAGCGTGCGCAGGAAGATGTCACGGTCGAGCGCAAACGGTGCAGGTACCCCGCCCTCGCCGGAAGGTGACAAGGCGCTCGCAGTACTTGCTGCAGCGTCGACCAAGCCCTCGCCCATGGGGTTTCC
This sequence comes from Rubrivivax soli, assembly GCF_049810355.1. Classification (GTDB taxonomy): domain Bacteria; phylum Pseudomonadota; class Gammaproteobacteria; order Burkholderiales; family Burkholderiaceae_C; genus Rubrivivax. The sequence continues at coordinate 5,655,053 of NZ_CP187368.1, read as the reverse complement.
TCCGACGGTGTTCGATCCGCTCGCCGTGCAGGGTAACCCATCCCGGGACGCGGAGGCAACGAGGCGCCCACTCATCCCGCCTCGGGGGCACCGCGATCCGGCCGCCCTGGGCCGCCACGCGCCGCCGTGCCGTCCGTCGCCCAGGTACCGGGGTCCGGTCAGGCCGGGTCGCTCCTGGCGATGTCATGGATCCAGGCCCGGAAGAGCGCGGCAGGACTGTCGGGTGTGACGGACTTGCGGGTGCAGACGTAGTAGCCGCGCCCCGTGGAGGCCGTCAGTGTGAACGGTCGCACGAGCTCGCCCGTCGCGAGTTCGCGCTCCACCAGACAGGTCTGCACCACGGCCACGCCCATGCCGGAGCTGGCGGCAACGATCATGTTGCTGGCGAGATCGAAGCCGCCACCCAGCCTGACCTTGTCGCTGGGCACCCCGGCCGCGTCGAGCCAGAGTGCCCAGTTGCCCGGAAAGTTGGTGTGGTGGAGCAGCGACTCCCGCAGCACGCCGGCGGGAGTCCGCAGCCGTTGGGCCATGGCCTGCGTGCACACCGGCGTGATCTCCCGGCCCAGCAGGTAGCGTGCGCTGATGTCGCGTGGCCACGGCCGGCCCGGGCGCCGGATCTCGATCCACACGTCGACGTCTTCGACCCAGGAGGTCTCTTCGCGGCGCGATTGCTTCAGTTCGATGGTGATGTCGGGGTGGCGGGCCTGGAACTGGCCGAGCCTCGGCATCAGCCAGCGCGTGCCGAGGCTCGCGACCGCGCGCAAGCGCAGGAAGCGCTGCGCCTTGTGCGACCTGTGACGCAGCACCGCAAAGGCCTGTTCGATGGCATCGACGCTGTGTTCGATGCGCTGGCGCAATTCGAGTGCGCGCGCCGTGGGCAGCACGCCCTGGGCGCGCCGCTCGAACAAGGCATAGCCCAGGTGCTTCTCGAGCCGGGCGACGGCCCGGCTCACCGCTGCCTGCGTCACGCACAGCCGCTCCGCGGCGCTGCGCATCGACCCCGTCCTGCAGACGCCCAGGAAGGCATGCAGTTCGACCATCGAGCCTGATTGCATCTTCATGTCGATGACATTATGGCAACGCAAGCGACGCATTTGTCGCTGGCGAGCGGGTGCGGCCGTCACTACGCTGCGGCATCGATTGCACCGGCCGACCTGCGTGAACGTCCCCCCTCCCCTGTCCATCGACCCGCCTGCAGCCACGCCCATCGCCCTGGTCTGCGACTCGCCGCACAGCGGCACCGCGTATCCGGACGACTTCGGCCATGCGGTGGACCTCGCCGACCTGCGTCGGTGCGAGGACACGCTCGTCGATGCCCTGTGGAGCGGCGTGCCCGGCGTGGGGGGCGCCCTGCTGCATGCGCACTTTCCGCGCAGCTACATCGATGCCAACCGGGCCTGCACCGACATCGAGGCGGCGCTGCTCGACGCACCATGGCCGGGGGAACTTTGTCCGTCGGACCGCGCCACGCGCCTGGGCAACGGCCTGATCTACAGCAAGACGACGACGCTCGCACCCATCTATGCACGCCGGCTGGGGGTGGACGAGGTCCGAAGCCGCATCGAACGCTGCTGGCGCCCCTACCGCGCGGCGCTGCGCACGCTCATCGACGCGACCCGCACCCGGCACGGTCGGGTGTGGCACCTGAACCTGCACTCGATGCCCAGCAACGCCTACGAGCGCCTGGGACTCGCCAGCGACAGGCCGCTGGCCGACGTGGTGCTGGGCGATCTGCGCGGGGTCAGCTGCTCGGCGGCGTTCACGCGCTGCCTGGCCGAGGCCTTCGAGTCCCTCGGCTACACGGTGGCGGTCAACGATCCGTACACGGGGCAGGACCTGCTGCGTGTGCACGGGCGGCCCGAACAGGGGTGCGAGAGCCTGCAGGTCGAGTTGAACCGCCAGCTGTATCTCGACGAGACCACGCGGGAGCCCAGTGCCCGCTTCGAGCGCATGCGCCAGGACATCGACCTGGTGCTGCAGCAGGTCGCCCGGTTCGTCCGCGCCAGGACGGACGTCTCCTCTCGCTCCACTCCCCTGAAGGACGCTTCATGACGTACCCGATCAACCGCCGGCAGGCCCTCGTCGCGGGCGGCGGCCTGCTCGGCGCCGCGACGCTGCCCCGCTGGGCGCACGCACAGGGCTATCCCCATCGGCCGATCACGCTCGTCGTGCCGTTCGCGCCGGGCGGCGCCGTGGACATCTCGGCCCGCGCCGTCGCCGACCGGCTGGGCAAGGTGCTCGGGCAGACGGTGGTCGTCGAGAACCGCGCCGGCGCCGGTGGCGCCATCGGCAGCGCCATGGTCGCCCGCGCGCCGGCCGACGGCTACACCCTCGTGGTGACCTCGCAATCCACCCACGTGGTGGGCCCGGCGGTCATGCCCAACCTTCCCTACAACGCCGAGACCGACTTTGCACCCGTGACGCTGATCGATCGGCTGGCCAACGTGCTGCTGATCAACGCCGGCCTGCCCGTGCGCGACTTCGCCGAGTTCGTCACGTACGCGAAGGCCCATCCGGGCAAGTGGAACTACGCAAGTTCGGGCAACGGCTCGGTGGCACACCTGAGCATGGAGCTTCTCAACGCGAAGCTCGGCCTGGACCTCACCCACGTGCCTTACAAGGGAGCAGGCCCGGCGCTGACCGACCTGTTGGGCGGGCTGGTGCACGTGACCTGGAACAACCTGACCTCCAACCTGCCCAACATCGCCAACGGCAAGCTGCGTGCGCTGGCGGTCGCCGCCCCGCAGCGCGTTGCCCTGTTGCCATCGGTCCCGACGTTCGACGAGCTGAAGCTGCCGGATCTCAACCTGACCTCCTGGACCGGTCTGGCAGCGCCCGCACGCACGCCGGAACCCGTCATCCTTCGGCTGTACGCAGCGATGCGCACCGTGCTGGCCGACCCGGCGACCAGGGCGGCCTGGGAGCAGCGGGGAGCCATCGTGCCGGAACCCCTCACCCCCGCGCAGTACCGGCAGGAGATCAGCCAGCGCATCCAGTTCTTCAAGGACGTCGTGCGGACGAACAAGATCGTCCTGTAGGCGGCGGGTCGCCGGGTTCGAGAGCGGCCGCGCATCGGCCGAGGCGGCCCCGGCGGGTGCACGTACGGCGCCCGGACCGGTGCATGCCGCCGGCGCGGCGTGCCGTCCGGCGCCTGCCGTCCATGAACCGTGGCTGCGTTCGGGTCGCCTGCGGCGCCGACGCCGTGCGCCGGCACTTGCCGGACAATCCGCGGCTCGTCCCACTGCCTGCCCGCCGCATGTTCCATCGACCGATTCCCTTCTGGTTCGGCACCGTGCTCATCACGGTCGGCGTGTTCTCGCACCTGCCCATGTTCCTGATGGGCCGCGCCACGGGCTGGCAGATGGTGGGCATGGAGATGACGCCGGAGATGTGGGTCGGCATGCTGCTGATCCCGCTGGGACTGCTGCTGGCCTGGCGCGGACTCGTTCCCAGACTGCCTGCTGTCGCCGAGCAGGGCGGCGCCCTGAACTTTCACGTCGCCGACAGCGCACCGCTGCAGCGCGAGCACTGGAAGCTGGTGATCGTCCTCGTGGTCACGCTGGCCGTCGATGTCATGAAGCCCGCGACGCTGGGCTTCGTCATGCCCGGCGTGAGCCGCGAGTACGAGATCGCCCGCTCGCAGGCCGGGTGGCTGGCGCTGGTGGCACTGACCGGCACCACCGTGGGCTCGGTGCTGTGGGGCCGCATCGCCGACCGGCTGGGCCGCCGGGCGGCGATCCTGCTGTCGGCGCTGATGTTCATCGGCACCGCCATCTGCGGGGCGATGCCCAGCTTCGGCTGGAACCTCGCGATGTGCTTCCTGATGGGCGCATCGGCGGGTGGTCTGCTGCCCATCACCTTCACCCTGCTGGCCGAGACGGTGCCTGCCCGGCACCGGGGATGGCTGCTGGTGGCCCTGGGCGGCATCGGCACGTCGGCGGGCTACCTGCTGGCTTCCGGCGCCGCGGCTTGGCTGGAGCCACTGTATGGCTGGCGCATGCTCTGGCTGCTGGGGCTGCCGACCGGCGCGCTGATCATCTTCCTCAACCGCTACATCCCCGAGTCGCCCCGTTTCCTGGCGGCCAGCGGGCGACGCGCGGAGGCGCTGGCGACGCTCCGGCGCTTCGCCGGCACGTCGCGGCCTCTGGAGCCTGACAGTCCCGCGCATCCGGGCCCGCAAGGCATCGACGAACGGCACCCCGTCTCGACGGTGCGCCAGCTGCTGCATGGACGCCAGGCCTCCATCACGCTGGCACTGCTGGCCTGCGGCACCGGCTGGGGCCTGGTGAACTTCGGCTTCCTGCTGTGGCTGCCGTCCAACCTGAAGCTGCTGGGCGTGGACCCCACCACGTCCAGCGCCCTGCTGGCGAAGTCCGCGTTCTACGGCATTCCGGCGATCGCCTTGGTCATCGCGCTGTACGACCGGTGGAGCAGCGTCAGGTCGCTGGCGCTGTTCACCGCGCTGTCCGCGGTCTCGCTCGTGCTGTTCGGCGCCCTGGCCGCGATCGGAACGCCGTCGCCCGGGTGGGTCCTGGGCGCGACGGTGCTGTTGCTCGTCAGCGTGAGCGGCGTGATCGCCATGCTGATTCCGTACGCTGCCGAGATCTACCCCGTTCACTTGCGCGGCACCGGATCCGGCGTCGTCGCCGCCAGCTCCAAGTTCGGCGGGATTCTCGGCGCCGGCTTGGCGGTGCTCGGCTTCTTCGACAACTTCGTGCTGTCGGCCCTGGTGCTGGCGCTGCCGATGGCGGCCGCGGCGCTGATGCTGGCGCGCAGCGGCGTCGAGACGCGCGGCTTCAAGCTCGAGGAGATCCAGGACGCGCTGGCCGGCAGGCCCTAGGGACGCGACGGCGCTGGAAGGCCCGGGACGCGGCCGCCCGCCACCTCGTGGCGCGCCACTGCCGCCTCGTCCCACGCGATGCCCAGGCCGGGACCCTGCGCGGTCACGCACCCGTCGACCAGGCGGCAGGGATGGGCCAGCACGGCCGAGCCGAAGTCCATGTGCTCCAGCCAGTCGCATGTCGGGGTCACTGCCAGCACATGCGCACTGGCTTCGATGAACAGGTGGCTGGACACGGGCATCGAGGCCGCGCGTGCCAGGCCCATCACGCTGAGCCAGCCCGTGATGCCGCCGATCTTCATCAGGTCGGGCATCATGCGGTCGCAGGCGCCGGCGGTGAGCGCCCTCTCGGCATCGCGCGGGAACCACCAGTTCTCGCCGGTCTGTATCGGAACGGCCGCGCGCGCGCGCACCTGCGCGTGGCCACGGAGATCCTCCGCGGCCACGGGCTCCTCCAACCACTCCAGCCCGAACGGCTCGAGCGCCCTTGCGCGCCGCGTCGCCTCGGCGGGCGTGAGGCTCTGGTTGTAGTCCACCATCAGCGCGGTGCCGTCACCGACGATGCTCCGCACCTCGCGCACGGTGGCCAGATCCTGCTCCAGCGATCCGCCGCCCAGCTTGATCTTGATGCCGCGAAAGCCGAGTTCCAGGCTGCGCACCAGCGCCGCCGCGTCCTTGGCCGGATCGACGAGGCCCCAGCTGTCGTAGGCGCGCACCGGCCGAGGCTCGCCGCCGAGCAGCGCAGCCACCGGACGGCCCGCCGCCTTGCCGAGGGCGTCCCAGAACGCCATGTCCAGCCCCGAGACCACCATGCCGAGCAGGCCCTGCAGACCCAGCAGGCGGAACTGGCGCTCGAACCGCTCCTGCAGCACCAGCGGGACCACGGACTGTCCCCGCAGCATCGGGCCCAGTTGTGCTGCCAGGGCCAGCAGCGGCGACAGTGCGACCGGCGTGTAGGCAAACAGGTAGGCCCGCCCCGTGACGCCTTGCTCCGTCTCGACGTCGAGCAGCACCAGCGGCGATGCCTCGATGCTGCCGGAGGCCGTCCGGATCGGACGCCGCAGGGGCGCCACCACGGCCCTGGCCCGGACATCGGTGATGACGAGCTGTTCCATCCAGCGCCCCTTTCGGCAAGTCGCGCGTGCGGTCCCGAAGTCTAGGCGCGCACCAGGGGCTTGGGCAACGCGGTCCGGCCTGCAGGGCCGGGCCCGGGCCCGGGCCCGGGCCCGGGCCCGATTGACACGCGCACACCACGGTGCCACAGTTATCCGATTGGATAAACCACTCGGATAATCAGCATGATGCATCCGACCACCGACACCGGCGTGTCGACGCACGACGCCGGACCCGACACGCGCCGCCGCATCCTCGAAGCCGCCTTCCAGCGCCTTGCCGCGCGTGGATACGCCAGCCTGAACGTGCGCGACATCGCCCGGGATGCCGGGGTCAACCACGCGCTCATCAGCTATTACTTCGGAGGCAAGGACCGCCTCGTGATCGCCGTGCTGGACGAGGCCAACCGCCAGTTGCTGCAGCGGCAGCAGCAGCTCTATGGCGCACCCGGCGGATTCGCCGACAAGTGGGCGCGCGCGCGCCGCTTCTACGAGAGCGACCTGGCCTCTGGCTTCGTGCGCGTGCAGGCCGAGCTGTGGGCGGCCAGCCTGGCCAACGCCGAACTGCGCGCGCAGTTCCTGCCGCGCATCCAGGCCTGGAAGCAACTGGTGCTGGACGGTGTGCGCGAGGCGATGCTGGCCTACCAGGTCGACCTGCCGCCCGCCTTCAGTGCGGAGGCGATCGCGACGCTGCTGTCCGAGTTCTGGCTGGGCATGGAGTTCTCGCAGCTGATCGGTGCCCGCGGAGAGACGGCGCGGCACGACGCCACCCTCGACGCCATCGAAGCCCTGCTGCGCACGCTGGACGCCCGGGTGGCGGCGCCGGCGCCCAAGCCGGCGCGCAGGGCCCGACCTGCCAGGAGCAAGCCATGAGCGCGCAGTGGCCAGAGCGGTTCGACCGCATTGCCGGTGGCCTGCCGGAGGGCGGCAGGCTCGCGCCCGCCGACGAGGTGCCGTACGACACCATCGAACCGGCGCACCAGGGTTTCGTCGACCGCGACGGCGTGCGGATCTGGTACGGCGTCTGGGGCACCGACGGCCCCTTCCTGGCCTTTGCGCCGCCGTTCCAGATCGTCCACGCCGAGATGCTCAAGGCCGTCGTGCCCTGGCTGTCGCAGCACTTCCGCGTCATCACCATGGACCCGCGCGGCAATGGCCGCTCCGACCGGCCGCAGGGCCAGCAGCACTACGCGCTGGACCTGTACGTGGGCGACTTCCAGGCCGTGCTGGACGCGGCAGGCGCCGACCGTGCCGCGCTGGTGGGCATCTCGGCCGCGGCGATGACCGTGCTGCGCACGGCGGCCGAGCAGCCCGGACGCGTCAGCCACGTCATCACGGCGGGCGGCTTCGCGCAGTCGATGGTGAGCGATGCCGCGCTGGCCGCGCGGGTCGAGGCCGAGTTCGCCTGCATGGCGCAGGACTGGCCCGGCTACGTCGACGGCTTCATGCAGCAGATCTTCAACGAACCGCACTCGACCAAGCCCTACGAGGACGGCGTGCGCTTCGGCTGGGCCACCAGCAGCGCGGTGCTGACCTGGTGCTACCGGGGCTGGCTCAACAACGACGTGCGCGACGCAGCGCAGCGCGTGCGCTGCCCCACGCTGGTCATCCACGGCGACAAGGACAAGCGCGTGCTCTACCCGCGCGGCCAGGAGATCCACGACCTCGTGCCGGGCGCCCGGCTGCTGACCATCGCCGCGGGGGGCCACGTCACGGCGGTGCGCGACCCCGTGCTCTTCGGGCGGGCCGTGCGCGACTTCGTGGCCGGCGCACCGGCGCGCCGCACCTGGACACGCGCCATGGCGCGCCCGCGCCGCGCGCTGTTCATCTGCAGCCCCATCGGCCTGGGCCATGCGCAGCGCGACCTGGCCATCGCACGCGCGCTGCGGCTGCTGCAGCCCGACCTGAAGATCGACTGGTTCACCACCCACCCTGCGGCCACCTACCTGGAACGCGAGGGCGAGTCCGTGCACCCGCTGTGCGCCCGGCTGGCCAACGAGAGCCGCCACTTCGAGCGCCTGGCCGGCGAGCACGACCTCTCTGCCTTCTTCGCGCTGCGCACGATGGACGAGGTGATGGCGCGCAATGCGCTGGTGTTCTTCGACCTGATGGAGGCCGAGCACTACGACATCGTCATCGGCGACGAAGCCTGGGACGTGGACTACCAGTACCACGAGAACCCCGAGCTCAAGCGCCAGCCCTTCGTCTTCCTGACCGACTTCGTCGGCTGCCTGCCGATGGACCCGGCCGACGAGCGCGAGGCCTTCCTGTGCGCCGACCGCAATGCCGACGACATCGAGCACGTGGGACGCTACCCGGGCGTGCGCGACGCCGCCATCTTCATCGGCAACCGGGACGACGTGCCCGAGCAGACCTTCGGTCCCGGCCTGCCCGGCATCCGCGACTGGACCGACCGCAACTTCTGCTATTGCGGCTACGCGCTCCCCTTCGACCCGCAGACCCTGGCCGACACCGAACGGCTGCGCGCACGCCACGGCTACCGGCCCGACGAACGCATCGTCGTCGCGGCGGTCGGGGGCACGGGCGTCGGCAAGGCGCTGCTGCAGCGCATCGCCCAGGCCTTCCCCCTGATGAAGCGTGAAGAACCCGGGCTGCGCATGGTGATGGTGGCCGGACCGCGCCTGGCCGCGGGCGACTTTCCGCAGGCGGACGGGCTGGAGGTGCGGCCGTACGTGCACAACCTGTTCGAGCACCTGGCCTGCAGCGACCTGGCGCTGGTGCAGGGCGGGCTGTCCACGACCATGGAACTGGTGGCCACCAGGCGGCCCTTCCTCAGCTTCCCGCTGCGCAACCACTTCGAGCAGTGCGTGCACGTGCGCCGGCGCCTGTTCAACTACGACGCCGACAACTCGGTGGACTATGCCGAGACCGATGCGCCCACGCTGGCGCGGCGGGCACTGGCGCAGATGCACGCCCCGGTGCGCTACCGGCCGGTGGAAACCGACGGCGCAGTGCGCGCGGCACGACGCATCGCCGACGTGCTGGAGAACCGGCACTGGGTGCGCTGAACCCCGGCGCCCGTGCGGCACCCCGAACGGTGCACGGTGCACGGCGCGCGGTGCACGGTGCACGGCGCGCGGCGCGCGGCGCATCCGGTGCGCAGCCAGCGCCACGGACACCGGGCGCCGTTGACGTACCGGCAAGAAAAAAGCACCTGGCGTCTCCGCCAGGTGCTTGGTTTCTTCTACCGTGTTTGGTAGGCGCGATTGGACTCGAACCAACGACCCCCACCATGTCAAGGTGGGAAAACGGGACTTTCTGGAACGTCCTGGGATCGAGTTTTCATAGGTAAACGGCCTCGCAGTCGTTCCAAAAGCGCTCCTAAAATCCATCCTGGTTTCTCGTACTTTTTTCGTACTTGGGTGGAGTGGCGGCAGCATGGCAGTCCGGATCGACACGGTCGCGTCGCGCGACAAGCTGAAGCCGCGTCGGGAGTCGTACTGGCAGCGCGTTCGCAAGGGATGCTTCATCGGCTACCGGAAAATGACCGTGTCAGGGCACGGCACGTGGATGGCACGCGCCCGAGATGAGGACGACGGGACGAAGCAGCTCTTCAAGCCGCGCGGTGAGTTCGCGGACCTGCCCGACCACCTTCGCTTCGATGCGGCCACGAAAGCGGCGCTGGCGTGGTTCGACCACCTCGGGCGCGGCGGCACAGCGGTGGCATCGACCGTGGCAGACGCCTGTTCTCGATACGTTCGCCATCTGACGGCAACCAAGACCGAGCGGGCCGCGAAGGACGCCGAGGCGCGATTCAAGAACTATGTCTTGAACAACACGAAGCTGGCGGCGACCGAACTGCCGAAGCTAACGCCGGCCCAGCTTGAGGCATGGCGCAAGTCGCTCAGGGATCTGCCTACGCGCAGCGGAGGAAATCGCGGCAAGCAAAGGTCCGACAGCACCCTGAACCGCGACATGACTTGCTTCCGGGCCGCGCTGAACCTGGCCTACCTGGACGGCCTGCTCACCACTGACTACGCATGGCGCAGCAAGCTCCGACCCATCAAGAACGCCGACCAACGAAGGGAGCTTTACCTCGACCGCGCACAGCGCCTGAAGTTCATCGAGAAGTCGCCAGCAGACCTCGCGGCATTCCTTCGCGGGCTGTGCCAACTTCCGCTGCGGCCGGGCGCGCTGGCAAAGCTGAAAGCAGGCGATTTCGACAAGCGGCTTAAGGTGCTCAAGATCGGCCAGGACAAGAGCGGGAAGGACCGGCGCATCAAGCTGCCCGAGGTGACCGCAGAACTCTTCGAAGCTGCCGCCAAGGGCAAGCTGCCTACCGCCCCGCTCCTCTCCCGCGCCGACGGCAAGGCATGGAACAAGGACGCCTGGAAATGGCCCGTCAAGGAAGCCGTGAAGGAGGCTGGCCTTCCCGATGGAACAACGGCATACACGCTGAGGCACAGCGTCATCAGCGACCTGGTGCACGATGGCCTGGACCTGCTGACCGTCGCCCAGATCTCAGGAACCAGCGTGGCCATGATCGAGCGGCACTACGGGCACTTGCGCAGCGATGTTGCCGCCGGAGCACTGGCACGGCTCGCGCTGTGAGGGTCGCGGCGCTCCTGCGTCGTACCCACTTCGCTGGTTGCTACCGCGACATCACGCCAAACAGGCCTGCTGCGCGACCGAACGGCCAGCGCATTCCGACGTGATTGCCAGATTGCCGCGACCATCTGCAGTGCAGCGGTTGCTGACGGTCGCCGCCAGCCCTTGAACTCACGGTCTCCGACACCTTGCAGTCGTTCGGGCTCGCACCGGGTGGCGCCTCATCCGGCCGCTTTCAGAGGTACCGCTGACGTTGCGGGCGACGCGGTGGTGCCCAGGGCGCAGACCCTTCAACCAATGACAAACCGCATCGGGCCGAGGTCGAAGGACCGCTCGTCCTCGGCTCGACGGGGCACTCCCGACCCAAAGGAGCCGACGGCGGGTGTCTCAGCGAGCGACCGGTCTACCCTGGAACTCGACCTTCGCCGACGCCGCGGAGAAAGTCAGGGACGTCGCCAGCGGTCAGACGCAGGTGGCGATCACCGGCCTGGTGACGCTGCTTGGCCCGGCCATGATGGCTCTGTCCGATGGCGAGCAGCAGGGGTCATCGCCGGCATTGCGGCGGGCGCGGCCGCGGTCCGCACGAGCGTCATGCTGCCGTCGCCGCTGCAGCGCATGCTGTAACGCAGGGGCGGACTCGGAGCTGGGCCCGCACGCCCGGCTCAGGCGCCGCTGGCTCAGCGATCCCCCGTAGCCTGCCGCTCGGCCAGCGCTTCGACCACGTCGCGGTGCCAGGGGATGGTGTTGCGCACCCGGTCCCTGACCACCGGGTCGCTGAAGCCGTTCAGGCGCTGCTCCAGTTCAGCGCTCGCCAGTGCCAGCTGGCCGGCGGCGGCGGGGTGGCGGGCACGGTGCAGCACGCGCCAGGCGGCCAGGCGGGCCGCAAGCCCGAAGTCGGCCGTGTCCAGGGCGTTGACAGCATTCAGAAACGGCAGTTCGGCCAGCACGGCCTGCAGGCCGGCGTCACCGTCTCCGGCCCGGCCCGATGCCGCCGTGGCGTCGGCCAGCCGCAGCCGCACCGCACGGGCGCCGGTCTCGTCGGCCCGCGCGAGCAGGGCCGCGGCGGTGTCTTGCCAGAGCGCCACCGCAGCGTCCGCCCGGCCATCCCGCCACAGGGCCTCGGCCTGCACGGCTCGGCACTCTAGGGCGCTCACCGTGTCCTTCATCGTGCTGAAGCTGTCGCCGCTCGCCTGGGCCTCGCGCTCTGCCGCGTCCCATTGCTGCGCCTGCAATTGCAGCCGTGCGCGCAGCCAGCTGGCAGCGGTGGCCTGGTATGCCAGGCCAAACTCGGCGGCGCGACGTCCCATCTCGTCAATGTGGATGGCAGCCGCGGGCAGATCGGCGCACAACAGGGCCCACTCTGCCATGCTGTCACGGCACTGGCACTCGAGCCTGGGTGCCTGCAGGCGGACTGCTGCTTCCAGGGCCCGACTCAGCACTCCGTCCTGAGCCGTGTGGTTGTTCGTGACACTGTGCAGTTCGCTCTCGATCAACAACATCTGAGGTTCGTAGACACCGTCTTCGCTGCTCAACATGCGCTCCCGCGCCAAAACAGCCCAGTACGATGCGGACGCCAATTCGCGGCGCGCCACGTCCAACTCGCGACGTTCGATGGCCATCCAGGCCAGGTTGCCTCTGCACAAGGCGGCCGGGCGCGCCGCATCGATGCGCTCTGCCAGTTCGGCGCCCCGGCGCGCTGCTGCCTCTGCCAACTCCAGCCTTCCCGTGCGGTAGGCGAGCAGGCTCTGCCCGCACAGCGCCAGTGCCACCCACGGGGGTTCGTCCTGTGCTTCGCACCAAGCTAGCTCGTGTTCGAGGGCCTTTGCCTGCTCATCCCGCATCCCGAGGTTGTCATAGACCCGGCTTCTTCGGGCCAGCAGCTTGTGCCGCAGCTTTGGCGGTGCCGGCTCGGCAGCCAGTGCCAGCTGGGCCTCGGCCAAGTTCAGGTAGTGCAACGAAGTCTTGTAGGCGTGGCGAAGGACCACGGACTCCGACGCGCGCTCGAACCAGCTCGCCGCCTGCACATGCTCCCCCGCCCGCGCATGGTGTTCGCCCGTGATCGCCAGGTACTCGTCGCTGCGGTCACCCGCCCGCTGCGTCAGCCAGGCGGCGGCGCGGGCATGCGCTGCGCGCTTGTGCGGCTTGAGCACGGTGTCGTAGCTCACCTGGTGCAGCAGGTGGTGCTGGAAGGCCTGTTCGTCGGTGTCGTCGAAGGCGCTGGTGGGCCGCTGCTGCACCAGCGCCTTGCGCTGCAGCGCGGGCAGCGCGTGCGGGCCGCGCGCGTCCAGCGCCTGCAAGGCATCGTCCCAGAACACCGGGCCGATGACGCTGGCCATCTGCAGCGCGTTGAGCGCTGCGGGGTCCAGCGCATCCAGGCGCGCCTGCAGCACGCCGGTTAGCGTGGTGGGCAGCCGCTTGGCGTCCAGGCGGTCGGCGTGAAAGCGCCAGTCCCCCAGGCCCTGGGTGGCGCCGTCGTTGGGGGTGATCACGCCCTGGTCCAGCAGCATGCCCACCAGTTCTTCGGCGTAGAAGGGGTTGCCCTCGGCACGGCGCTGGATCAGCTCGGCCAGTTCCAGGGGCACCGGGTCCAGCCGCGCCAGCAACGAGCGGGCCAGCGCGCTGGTCTGCGGCGCGTCCAGCGGCTGCAGCGCTAGGCGTTCGTGCGCGGGCAGGCCGTCGCCCCAGCCGGGCACGCGCTCCAGCAGCGCCGGGCGCGCGCACAGCAAGGCCAGGAGCGGGCCGCGAGCGGCTTGCAGCAGGGCCGCCAGCGCATCCAGCGAGGCGTCGTCGGCCCATTGCAGGTCGTCCAGCAACAGCACCACCGGCGAGCCGTCGCTGGCCGCCAGGCGCTCAAGCCACAGGCGCAGCGCCGTGAGGCCCCGGTCGCGCAGCAGCCGGCTGTCGCCGCCCAGGCGCCGCAAGGCGGTGGAGGCCGAGAAGTCCAGCCCGATGAGATGACCCAGCAGTTCGGGCCCGGGGTCATTGGGCTGGACCAACCACGGTGCAAGACCTTCGACGAGCTTGCTGCGGGCGACGTCGGCGCTGTCGCTGTCGGCGATCTCCAGCCGCCTTGACAGCAGGTCGCGCAGCAGGCCGTAGGGCTGCAGCGCGCCCGAGGGCTGGCTGCGCGCGGGCATCAGCCACCAGGTGGAAGGGTGCGCCGAGAGGATGTGCTGGAACTCCTGCAGCAGCCGGCTCTTGCCCAGCCCGGCGTCGGCGACCAGCGTCAGGGTGTGCGGCGTGCGGCGGGTCAGCACGGCGTCGAGCACCGCCTCGAAGCGGGCCAGTTCGGCCTGGCGGCCGACCAGCGGTGTCTCCTGGCCCTGCACACCCCGCGCGTGAAGCCGGAAGGCGCGGGGCTTGGCCCCGAGCACCAGCCAGCTGGCGATGGGCGCCTCCACGCCCTTCACGGCCAGCGGCGGCTGCACCCGGGCATCGAACAGGCCGCGCACCAGGGCCCAGGTGTCCTGGCTGATGCGCAGCGTGCCGGCTGACGTGGTCTGCTCCAGCCGCGCGGCGATGTTGACGGCCAGACCGCTCAGGCTCTTGTCGTTCTCGACGCCGCCGCCGCGAACCACCGCGCCGGTGTGTATGCCCACGCGGGCGTTGAAGCCGTCGTGGCCGTGCATGCGCAGCACGTCGTCGCCGCGCCGGGCAGCCTCGGCCAGCAGGGCCAGGCCGCAGTGCACGGCGCGCTCGGCGTCGTCTTCGCGCGTGCCGGCCGTGTCATGTGCGCCGAACGAGGCCTTCATGCTGTCGCCGGCATAGCGCAGCACCTGGCCGCCGTGGTGCGTGACGATGTCGGCGAAGGCCGCCAGTGCGCTGTCGATCACCGCCTGCACTTCTTCCGGATCCAGCCGCTGGATGAGCTGCGTGCTGCCGACGATATCCAGGAACAGCACGCTGACCTGGCGCAGGCGGCGCGCGGGCTCGGTCGGCACCGGCTGTGCGGCGGGCGCGGGCTGCGCGTCGAGCACTGCCAGGCGCTCGAGCAGGGGAGCCAGCGCCGCGTCCACCAGCGCATCGCCGAGTGCCGGGCGGTGCGATTGCAGTTCAGCGATGGCGGCTTCCAGGGCGGGGCGGGGATCGAGGGGCACAGGCATCGCGGCAGTTTAGGGGCGGCCTGTACGGGTGGCGCTTGCCCGGGGCACCGGTGGGAGAGGCGGCCATCCGCTTCGGGCCTGCTCTTGCGGCCGCCCATCGAAGGCGGCTGTACTTTGAAACCGGTCGTCGGCAAGGCACATTCCTGGCAGATCGGATGACTGGAAATGGCCGGCCACAGCCTGAAGGCGTGAAGTGTCGGGCGTCAGCAGCTCAGCACATCAGCGACGTTCGAGCGTCCAGGATCGGCTGCCATCGTTCAGGGGCGCTTGAATCGTCTGGCCTGTTTGCCTGGAAGCCACGACAAGGCGCCTGCAGTACCAAGGTCCGAAGCGACGGACACGACCACGGGTCGAGTGCACGAGTAGTCGACAAGTTGCGCGATGGCCTGCAGGGCGTCGTCGGGCGCCAGAGTGGCAATCGTTGCGAGCGAGACGACTTCCTCGGTTTGCATGGCCTTCCTTCTGGTCGCGGGGTCGCTCGGGTGACGAGATGCGCTGTCGACAAGCGGTTGCGGCCTGGAGCGGACCAAGAACTCGTTCGAGTCTCACAGGATCGCCCGGTAGGTCCCCAGCGCCTTGACGGTCTGCACGAGGCCCTGCCGAAGCAGCACTTCCAGGTAGCGGTCGACGTCCAGTGGCGGATTCCTCAGCTGGGCGCGCTGGCGCTGGGCTGCGGCAACGACGGCCGCCTGATCGAGATCGAACAGGTTGTCGACGAAGAGGTCGGGATGCTGTGCCTCGACGCCATAGGGCGCGAGGGCGGTCGCCGGGAAGTCCTTCTCGTTGAACGTGACGATCACGCTGGCGTTGCATCGGATCGCGGCGGCCAGGACATGGCGATCGTCGGCGTCCGGCAGGGTCAGGCCAGCGATGAGTGACTCATGGCCGGTGACCAGCCCGTCCGGGATGGCCAGGTCCATCAACCCGGACGTGCGGTCGAGTTGGTCGCGGGTGAGATCGGGCCGGTTGGCCAGCAGGTTGCGTTTCCACTCGTCATGGATCTGCGGGCTCCAGCGCGCACGGAAGCGACCCGAGAGCCCGAGCCACATCAGGAAGTCCCGAAGTGGCGCGGGATACAGGACACAGGCGTCGTAGACGGCCGTGAACTGCGACTGCCTCATTCGTAGCCCATGCCCAGTTCCTGGGCCTGCTTGGCCAACTGCGCCATCGCGTCCTCGCTGGCCTGTTCGCGGTGCGCCTTGAACTGCATCAGGTCGGCGAAACGCACACGGCGGTGCTTGCCTGTCTTGTGGAAGGGCAGCCCGCCTTCCTCGAGGAGCTTGACCAGGTGCGGCCGGGAGACGTTGAGCATGTCCGCTGCCTCCTGCGTCGTCAGTTCGGCGTGCACGGGTACCACCTTGACGGCGTTGCCCTCGGCCAGTTCGGCCAGGATGTCGAGGAGCAGGCGAAGCGCGGAGGTCGGCAACTCGACCTGGTGAGCCTGGTTCCTGTCGTCGAAGATCTGAATGTGCTGGGTCTCAAGCCGGGTGGCCAGCACAGCGGCCAAGGCGCGCTGGCCCTGGACGGCAGCCTGCACTTCCCGTTCTACGGGAAGCGTCATCTTGGTCTGGGCGGTGGTGGTCATGTCAGGCTCCGGTGGATCCATCGGGATGCGTCGAGACTATAAACGAAACAAACGAAAATCGCAACAAACGAAACGGCTGCACTCGCACGTAGGGCTTCAGCCGCGCGGCACCTTGCGATCGAGCGGGAGTTCCCGTGCCGGGTCATGTCCTCGGTCGGAGACGCCGCCGAATGGGCCCAGGACCGCTTCGTCCGACGAGTCGACGAGGCCGATGCGAACTGACCGGTAGCCGGCGCGGCACTGTTGCCGCACCGCGTTTGCAAAGCCGACGATCCGAAGCACTGATCGGTGGCGTGCGTGGTTGGGCTTGCCGTGACGACCCACGCTACCACGTCGTTCTCGCCGTCAAGGTCTGCGCGCTCGCGGGGCGAGCGCTTGCGGCCTGCGGCCGTCTTCGAACCCTGACGGCTGCGCTGCGCCGTGGTGCTCCGGTCTCGGGCAATCCCGCCCGACACAGACCGGAGTTCGCCATGTCGTCTTCGTCCACTTCTTCCGTTGTCGATGCGCTGCTGGTGCGCGATGCCGATGGTCAGTACCGTCCTGCGCGTGCCGAGGAGGTGCTGTCGCAGGCGCGGCGCGTGCTGTCGCACCGGGTGCGGCGCGGTGCCACGATGTCATCGCCGCAGGCGGTGAAGGACCATCTGCGCCTGGAGATCGGTGCGCTGGAGCACGAGGTGTTCTGCGTGCTGTTCCTGGATGCGCAGCACCGCATCATCGCGCTGAAGCAGATGTTCCGCGGCACGGTGACGCAGACCTCGGTGTACCCGCGCGAGGTGGTCAAGGAGGCGCTGTCGGTGAATGCGGCGGCAGTGATCCTGGCGCACAACCATCCGTCGGGCTCCGTGGAGCCGAGTCGCGCGGACGAGTTCCTGACGCAGACGCTGAAGACGGCGCTGGCGCTGGTTGACGTGCGCGTGCTCGATCACCTGGTGGTGGCCGGCGCCGACGTGTGCTCGTTCGCGGAGCGCGGGCTCGTGTAGCTCGGCGCAGGCGCCGCCGTGCGGCGCTTCTTTCCGGTCAGGCCAGGCCGATGCGCCGGACCTCGAGCGCGAAGGCGCCGGCCTGGCGGTCGGCGATCATGAGGCCGACCTGGCGGATGCGGGCAGGGTCGAGTGCCGGTGCGCCAGGGACCTCACGGCCTCGGAAGGTGGAGCGGAAGGTGGACAGGGGAATGTGCAGCGTCTGCCAAGTAGCGCTCGGGGCAATTGTGGCCTGGTAGTTGATGCTGTCGAAGGCATCGTCGGTCAGCAGGTTGAGCTTGTAGCGCTTGCCAGTGGTGCGGGCCTCGATGAAGCAGGTCTGCGCGCCAAGTTTTCCTCGGTCGGCGGGCGTTGAGCGGATCGACGCGAAGCCACCATTGCGATCGAGCGAGACGTTGCCTTCGAAGATCGCATGGCCGGCCAGGTCGTGCCTCAGTCGGCTGCTGGAGACGCCGCCCATCACGCGGTCGTCAATGGATCCCCATTCGGCGACTGCGCCAGGGTTATCGAAGTCGAACAGCAGCCATATCGTGTCCGGGTCAGTCATGGTGCGATTCTGCGGCGTTGGGGCCGCCACCTTGGCTGGCAAGATGCGCCTGAAGAAGGGAGACAGGGATGAACCTTGGTGAACTGCAGGCTGAGTTGCGGCACTTCGCGGCGGAGCGGGAATGGCAGCCGTTTCACACGCCCAAGAACCTGACCACGGCCTTGATGGTCGAGGCGGCCGAGCTGGCGGAGATCTTCCAGTGGCAGACGCCTGAGGAGTCTCGGACTGCGCACGAGGATGCCGGAGCCAAGCACCGCATCGGCGAGGAGGTCGCGGATGTGCTGCTCTACCTGCTGCAGGTGGCGGATCACTGCCAGATCGATGTGTCGCAGGCGGTGCGGGACAAGCTGTTGAAGAACGCGGTCAAGTACCCGGCGAAGCGGGCGATCGCGCGGGTGTCGCCGACGCGTGCATCGGTGTCCGGTACGCACGTGCTGCTGGACTACGAGAACGTCCAGCCGAGCGATGCGGAGCTGCGGGCTCTGGTCCCGGATGCGGACCAGGTGTGGGTGTTTCATGGGCCGCACCAGCGGGAGGTCGAGAAGCGTTTCGCGTCGTTCGGGACCAGTGCCACGGCCGTGCCGATCAGCAAGAGCGGCAAGAACGCGCTCGACTTCCATCTCTCCTTCTACATGGGCTACATCGCGTCGCGGAACCCCGACTCGAAGATGGTCGTGGTCGCCAACGACAAGGGCTATGAGCCCATGCTGGAGCACGCGAAGGCGATGGGGTTCGTGGTGCGCCGGCAGCCGCATGGCGAGGTGAAACCACCCGCGAAGAAGGCCGCGGCGAAGAAGGTGGCCGCCAAGAAGGCGCCAGCGAAGAAGGTTGCTGAGAAGAAGGCGGCGGCGAAGCGCGCAGAGGCAAAGAAGCCGGCGGCCAAGAAGGTGGCCGCGAGTGCGGTGCCGGCGAAGAAGGCGGCGCCTGCCAAGGGGTCAGCACCGGCGAAGAAGGTGGCAGCCAAGGCGCCTGCGCCTGCTGGCAAGGGTGCAGCTGTGGTGTCGCCAGCTGTCGTGAATGGAGTGGCAGCCAAGTCCGCAGTCCTGGTGCCGGACTCTGCGGCCACCCTCAAGAAGCTGACGGACAGCCTGCGGAAGATGGCCGACAAGCGGCCGACCAAGCCGGCGTCGCTGTGGCGCTCGCTGAAGTCGTTCCTGGGGGTCGGGGCTACCGAGCAAGCGGTGGAAGTGGCGTTGGGACGGCTGATCGAGGAAGGCGTGGTCAAGGTGGATTCGGTGAAGGGCGCGTC
The DNA here is from genome assembly GCF_049810355.1 of Rubrivivax soli. GTDB lineage: Bacteria > Pseudomonadota > Gammaproteobacteria > Burkholderiales > Burkholderiaceae_C > Rubrivivax. The sequence continues at coordinate 5,636,068 of NZ_CP187368.1, read as the reverse complement.
GTATCCAAGGTTTGATGCTGCGGCCGGGTCCACTGTTTCCCAGGTTTGAGTTGCTGGTGCGGCTGATGCTGCGGGTTGTGGTGGCGCGTGCGGTGGCGTTGTTGATGCCAGGTCTCGTTGGGCCTGGGCATCTCCCCGCTGGCGCGGGGCCGGGCTGTCGCGCTGCGCGTCGAGCCACCGGGGTACCGGCGTCTCGCCCCTGACGGGCTTCCGTCCCTGACGCAACACGGTCAGGCCGGCCGAGCCGGCTGAGACACGCGGCGGCCCTTTCCCGTGCCCCGGGGATCGCGGACTTCTTCGTCCGTCATGCTGCGCATGACCGACGCCCGCTTGGCGATCGGGCCGCGCTCGCAGGTCGCTGCGCTCGGTGCTCGCGCGTCCCGAACGCCAGCCCGGGCATCCGCCAGGCCCGGAGCCGGGCCGCTGAAGACCGGGTGCAGTGAAGTGCCCGCAGCGGCTGCGCTGCTGCAAGCCAGCGATCAGCGGCTCGACCGCCGCGCCAGTCGTTCGCCTGCGGCTCTCTTGGTGTCCCGTCGGCCGCAGAGGCGCCGCTGCTCGTGATCGTTCGGTCGGCTGCGCTGCAACCGCTGCGCCAGGCGAGCTGGCACATCGGCCGCGACGCTGCGCCGCCCGTGGGGAGGGGCAGCCCGTGCGCCAGTCGTCCCACCGCGCTCCCCCCACGCGCCCCCGTCGAACAAGCGAGGGGGACTCCACGGTGCCCTTGCGCCCGCGCTGGTCCGCGGCGCTGTCGGTCCCGCACGGCGACCGACGAATGCGGGGCAGCAGTCCGCTCAACCCAACGCCGAGGGATCAACAGCCCTTCCAGACCAGGAAGCGGCTCCCTCGGAAAACCGGGCAGGCGGTTTTGAGAACCGGAAGGCAGGCGAGGTGTTGATGCAGGTCGAGCTTGAACGCAGCGGGTGGGCAAAGCGCCGTTCAAGAAGCGTTGCTTCTCCGTTCGAGACCTGGGCCTGTCCCTGGCCCGGCGTGCCGCCGTGATGGGTCGGCGAGAAGCGGTCGCGGAAGTGTCATCAACGTCGGGAGTTCATCATCATGGAACACACGAAGGAGTTGCTCTCGGTGCCGCTGGCCAGCCTGGTGCCGTCGCGGTTCAATGTCCGGCGCCACGCGGTCGGACAGGTCGAGGAACTGGCGGCACTGATCGAGGCGCAGGGCCTGCTGCACAACCTGGTGGTCACCGAGCAGGAGGTCGGTCGGGGCAAGTCGCGCAAGCTGAAGTTTGCGGTCGCAGCGGGTGAGCGGCGTCGTCGCGCGCTGCTGCTCCTGCAGCAGCGCGGTTGCCTGCCGAAGGACCACGAGGTGCTGTGTGAGCTGGTGCCACCCGAACGCGCGCTGGAGGTCAGCCTCGCCGAGAACAGCGGGCGCGAGGCCATGCACCCGGCCGACGAGTTCGAGGCCTTCAAGGCGCTGATCGACGAGGGCCAGGGTGTCGAGGACGTGGCTGCGCGCTTCGGCGTGTCGGTACTGACAGTGCAGCGACGCTTGAAGCTGTCGGCGTTGTCGCCGAAGCTGCTGGCGCTGTACCGCGAGGACGGCATCAACCTGGACCAGCTGATGGCGCTCACGCTCAGCGACGACCACTCTGTGCAGGAGCGCACCTGGTTCGACGCGCAGCCCTGGGACAGGACGCCGGCCGCGCTGCGGCGGCGGCTGACTGCCGGCGAGGTCGAGGCTGCTGGCAGTGCGCTGGTGCGCTTCGTCGGCATCGAGGCCTACGAGGTGGCGGGCGGCGTCGTGCGGCGCGACCTGTTCGACGACGTGCAGAGCCGCTTCCTGTCGGACCCGGCGTTGCTGGAGCGGCTGGCGACGGAGAAACTGGGGGCGCTGGCTGCCACCGTGCGTGAGGAAGGCTGGAAGTGGGTCGAGGCGCGGCTGAGCGTGGACTCCCAGGCCTTGCGGCAGTTCGCGCGTTGCGAGCACGCCAGCCGCCAGCCCACGGCTGCCGAGCAGCAGGAACTCGATGCGCTGGACCGGCGCGCTGCCGAACTGGAGCAGCAGGCGCAGGCACTGGACGATGCGCCTGAGTGGTCGCCCAACGAAGCCGAGATGATCGACCTCGAAGAGCAGGACATCGCGGCACGGCGCAAGGCCATCCACGAGGCACTCAAGACCTGGATGCCGGAGCAGCAGGTCCATGCTGGCGTCATCGTCACCATCGGCCGCGACGGGGATGTCGAGGTGATGCGCGGGCTGGTGCGCGACGAGGATCGCAAGGCCGTCGCTGCTGCTGTGCGCGAGAAGGGCGCGAAGGCCGCGAAGGGCGCGAAGGAGCATCGCGATCCCGGCGACGCAGGCGACGATGAAGGTGCGCCGTTGATGTCGATGGCAGCGGAACGCCGCACGCCGGGGTGCAGCGAGGCGCTGACCAAGCGGCTCGCCGCGCACCGGACGATGGCGCTGCAGGCGATGCTGGCACAGAACACGGCGGTGGCCCTGGCCTCGGTGGTGCATGTCTTCGTGCTGCGCACCTTCGGCGCAGACGACCCGCGTAGAGCGTCGGCGTTGCAGGTGACGCCGCAGCTGTCGGGGAGCGTGCTGGAAGCGGCTGCCGACGACCTCAAGACCGGCCGGGCGTGGCAGGCGGTTCAGCAAGCGAAGGAGGGTTGGCGTGCGCGCTTGCCTGCGCAGCAGGGCGATTGGTTCGGCTGGCTGATCGGCCTGCCCCAGGCCGAGCTGATCGACCTGCTCGCGCTGTGCGGCGCATTGACGGTGAACGCGCTGCCGGGTGCGGGTGCGGCGGGCAGCGCCAACGCCATCGCGGCGGCGCTCGGCCTGGACATGGCCGATTGGTGGGAGCCGACCGCCGAGGCGTACCTGAACCATGTGCCCAAGGCGCAGATCGTCGCGGTGCTGAAGGAGGCCGGGCCAGGGCTGGCCGGTGGAGGTGTCGAGGCGATGAAGAAGGATGCCCTGGTGCAGGTGGCGGCATCGCGGCTGGCCGGCACGCGCTGGCTTCCCGTGCCGCTGCGTCGATTGCCGGACTGAACGGATCACCCGGGCGGAGTGAACCTGCCCGCGTGATCCGGATCGGAGGATCCATGTGGCTGCTGGTGGCTCGCGAACCTCGGCCGGACGCGCCGGACTGGCCTGGCCGGCGCTTGCTCGCGGCCGTCGACGCGGTCATTTGGCCGTTGGTGTGGGTGCTGCTGATCCGACATGTGCCGGGTCCTGCTGGCCTGGTCGGCCCGTTCGTCACAACGCTGGCCGTGCTGATTGGGCTCGGGCGCCTGCACCGCGCGCTGTGGTTCAATCACCGCTACTGGTTCACCACCTGGCGCTGGGGCAAGGTGCTGGGAGCGATGTTGTTGATCGGCGCCGTGATGAAGCTGTCGATGCCGGCGTAGGCTGGAACGCTTGCGAGGGGTTCTATCGCGGCGAGGGTGTCAGTGCGACACCGTGGGGCGACCGGCGCTCCACTGCTCGAGGTCGATGCGGCGCCACGCGACAGCGCGCTTGGCCAGTCGCACCGGCGACGGGAACTTGTGCTCGGCCATCAGCCGGTAGATCGTGGACCGGCCGAGGCCGGTCATGCGCACGACGGCAGCCATGCGGACGAACGCGGCGGGCTGCACGTCGGCGGCGGGCGGTTTGGAATCGGTCTGCGTCTGGCTCATCAGGCGGCTCCTTGGCTGCGTCGGAGGAGAACTTTAGGCGCTGCAGGTGCGCTCAGCCGCGATGACTTTGGCCCGAAAAGTGTCGGATGGTTGATGGACTGCTGCACCGCACACACCGGGCGCATTTGTCTGAAGCACGGCTGGCGACTCGCGACCCAAACCGGAAGTTCGAGTTTCTCCAAGGCTGACCGACGTCCGGACCGGCCACTTGCGGGTTGGGCGTCGGCGAAGCAGTCTTTCATGGGCACCCGGACCCGGCCAGGAGCCGTCCTTCGCCATGACCTCGAAGATCCCGGCACGAACCGCTCGCGAGCGGCAGGTTTCAGGCGAAGAATCTGAGCTTCACTTCGGTTCGACACGGCCATAACCGGCCCTTGGTGATCCGCTCAGACTTTTTCCTGCGGGTCAGCCCTGGATGACCGGTTTACGGCGGCCAACTTGCGCTCCGCTTTGGCTCGTCCCGGCCATTTCCAGTCATCCGATCTGCCAGAAATGTGCCTTGCCGACGACCGGTTTCAAAGTACAGCCGCCTTCGATGGGCGGCCGCAAGAGCAGGCCCGAAGCGGATGGCCGCCTCTCCCACCGGTGCCCCGGGCAAGCGCCACCCGTACAGGCCGCCCCTAAACTGCCGCGATGCCTGTGCCCCTCGATCCCCGCCCCGCCCTGGAAGCCGCCATCGCTGAACTGCAATCGCACCGCCCGGCACTCGGCGATGCGCTGGTGGACGCGGCGCTGGCTCCCCTGCTCGAGCGCCTGGCAGTGCTCGACGCGCAGCCCGCGCCCGCCGCACAGCCGGTGCCGACCGAGCCCGCGCGCCGCCTGCGCCAGGTCAGCGTGCTGTTCCTGGATATCGTCGGCAGCACGCAGCTCATCCAGCGGCTGGATCCGGAAGAAGTGCAGGCGGTGATCGACAGCGCACTGGCGGCCTTCGCCGACATCGTCACGCACCACGGCGGCCAGGTGCTGCGCTATGCCGGCGACAGCATGAAGGCCTCGTTCGGCGCACATGACACGGCCGGCACGCGCGAAGACGACGCCGAGCGCGCCGTGCACTGCGGCCTGGCCCTGCTGGCCGAGGCTGCCCGGCGCGGCGACGACGTGCTGCGCATGCACGGCCACGACGGCTTCAACGCCCGCGTGGGCATACACACCGGCGCGGTGGTTCGCGGCGGCGGCGTCGAGAACGACAAGAGCCTGAGCGGTCTGGCCGTCAACATCGCCGCGCGGCTGGAGCAGACCACGTCAGCCGGCACGCTGCGCATCAGCCAGGACACCTGGGCCCTGGTGCGCGGCCTGTTCGATGCCCGGGTGCAGCCGCCGCTGGCCGTGAAGGGCGTGGAGGCGCCCATCGCCAGCTGGCTGGTGCTCGGGGCCAAGCCCCGCGCCTTCCGGCTTCACGCGCGGGGTGTGCAGGGCCAGGAGACACCGCTGGTCGGCCGCCAGGCCGAACTGGCCCGCTTCGAGGCGGTGCTCGACGCCGTGCTGACCCGCCGCACGCCGCACACCCTGACGCTGGTCGCCGACGCCGGGCTGGGCAAGAGCCGGCTGCTGCAGGAGTTCCAGCACATCCTCTCGGCGCACCCTTCCACCTGGTGGCTGATGCCCGCGCGCAGCCAGCCCTCGGGCGCGCTGCAGCCCTACGGCCTGCTGCGCGACCTGCTGTCAAGGCGGCTGGAGATCGCCGACAGCGACAGCGCCGACGTCGCCCGCAGCAAGCTCGTCGAAGGTCTTGCACCGTGGTTGGTCCAGCCCAATGACCCCGGGCCCGAACTGCTGGGTCATCTCATCGGGCTGGACTTCTCGGCCTCCACCGCCTTGCGGCGCCTGGGCGGCGACAGCCGGCTGCTGCGCGACCGGGGCCTCACGGCGCTGCGCCTGTGGCTTGAGCGCCTGGCGGCCAGCGACGGCTCGCCGGTGGTGCTGTTGCTGGACGACCTGCAATGGGCCGACGACGCCTCGCTGGATGCGCTGGCGGCCCTGCTGCAAGCCGCTCGCGGCCCGCTCCTGGCCTTGCTGTGCGCGCGCCCGGCGCTGCTGGAGCGCGTGCCCGGCTGGGGCGACGGCCTGCCCGCGCACGAACGCCTAGCGCTGCAGCCGCTGGACGCGCCGCAGACCAGCGCGCTGGCCCGCTCGTTGCTGGCGCGGCTGGACCCGGTGCCCCTGGAACTGGCCGAGCTGATCCAGCGCCGTGCCGAGGGCAACCCCTTCTACGCCGAAGAACTGGTGGGCATGCTGCTGGACCAGGGCGTGATCACCCCCAACGACGGCGCCACCCAGGGCCTGGGGGACTGGCGCTTTCACGCCGACCGCCTGGACGCCAAGCGGCTGCCCACCACGCTAACCGGCGTGCTGCAGGCGCGCCTGGATGCGCTGGACCCCGCAGCGCTCAACGCGCTGCAGATGGCCAGCGTCATCGGCCCGGTGTTCTGGGACGATGCCTTGCAGGCGCTGGACGCGCGCGGCCCGCACGCGCTGCCCGCGCTGCAGCGCAAGGCGCTGGTGCAGCAGCGGCCCACCAGCGCCTTCGACGACACCGACGAACAGGCCTTCCAGCACCACCTGCTGCACCAGGTGAGCTACGACACCGTGCTCAAGCCGCACAAGCGCGCAGCGCATGCCCGCGCCGCCGCCTGGCTGACGCAGCGGGCGGGTGACCGCAGCGACGAGTACCTGGCGATCACGGGCGAACACCATGCGCGGGCGGGGGAGCATGTGCAGGCGGCGAGCTGGTTCGAGCGCGCGTCGGAGTCCGTGGTCCTTCGCCACGCCTACAAGACTTCGTTGCACTACCTGAACTTGGCCGAGGCCCAGCTGGCACTGGCTGCCGAGCCGGCACCGCCAAAGCTGCGGCACAAGCTGCTGGCCCGAAGAAGCCGGGTCTATGACAACCTCGGGATGCGGGATGAGCAGGCAAAGGCCCTCGAACACGAGCTAGCTTGGTGCGAAGCACAGGACGAACCCCCGTGGGTGGCACTGGCGCTGTGCGGGCAGAGCCTGCTCGCCTACCGCACGGGAAGGCTGGAGTTGGCAGAGGCAGCAGCGCGCCGGGGCGCCGAACTGGCAGAGCGCATCGATGCGGCGCGCCCGGCCGCCTTGTGCAGAGGCAACCTGGCCTGGATGGCCATCGAACGTCGCGAGTTGGACGTGGCGCGCCGCGAATTGGCGTCCGCATCGTACTGGGCTGTTTTGGCGCGGGAGCGCATGTTGAGCAGCGAAGACGGTGTCTACGAACCTCAGATGTTGTTGATCGAGAGCGAACTGCACAGTGTCACGAACAACCACACGGCTCAGGACGGAGTGCTGAGTCGGGCCCTGGAAGCAGCAGTCCGCCTGCAGGCACCCAGGCTCGAGTGCCAGTGCCGTGACAGCATGGCAGAGTGGGCCCTGTTGTGCGCCGATCTGCCCGCGGCTGCCATCCACATTGACGAGATGGGACGTCGCGCCGCCGAGTTTGGCCTGGCATACCAGGCCACCGCTGCCAGCTGGCTGCGCGCACGGCTGCAATTGCAGGCGCAGCAATGGGACGCGGCAGAGCGCGAGGCCCAGGCGAGCGGCGACAGCTTCAGCACGATGAAGGACACGGTGAGCGCCCTAGAGTGCCGAGCCGTGCAGGCCGAGGCCCTGTGGCGGGATGGCCGGGCGGACGCTGCGGTGGCGCTCTGGCAAGACACCGCCGCGGCCCTGCTCGCGCGGGCCGACGAGACCGGCGCCCGTGCGGTGCGGCTGCGGCTGGCCGACGCCACGGCGGCATCGGGCCGGGCCGGAGACGGTGACGCCGGCCTGCAGGCCGTGCTGGCCGAACTGCCGTTTCTGAATGCTGTCAACGCCCTGGACACGGCCGACTTCGGGCTTGCGGCCCGCCTGGCCGCCTGGCGCGTGCTGCACCGTGCCCGCCACCCCGCCGCCGCCGGCCAGCTGGCACTGGCGAGCGCTGAACTGGAGCAGCGCCTGAACGGCTTCAGCGACCCGGTGGTCAGGGACCGGGTGCGCAACACCATCCCCTGGCACCGCGACGTGGTCGAAGCGCTGGCCGAGCGGCAGGCTACGGGGGATCGCTGAGCCAGCGGCGCCTGAGCCGGGCGTGCGGGCCCAGCTCCGAGTCCGCCCCTGCGTTACAGCATGCGCTGCAGCGGCGACGGCAGCATGACGCTCGTGCGGACCGCGGCCGCGCCCGCCGCAATGCCGGCGATGACCCCTGCTGCTCGCCATCGGACAGAGCCATCATGGCCGGGCCAAGCAGCGTCACCAGGCCGGTGATCGCCACCTGCGTCTGACCGCTGGCGACGTCCCTGACTTTCTCCGCGGCGTCGGCGAAGGTCGAGTTCCAGGGTAGACCGGTCGCTCGCTGAGACACCCGCCGTCGGCTCCTTTGGGTCGAGGTCAGTCACCTGCATACGCAGGGCGAGCGACCGTTGCGGGCCGACGAACCGACACGCTGGCACACCTGCCGAGTCGCTTGCCTGCCGTCAGTGCGCGGATCGAACGACAGCACGACCTGGAACCGATGCCTTCGAAAGTCGCCGACGGGCGTGCTGCACACTCGTGCGGACCGGGGACGAAGGGGGTGGATCCGCCTCAACGCCGGCGGCGGCTTCGATGAAGTCAGCCACGGCCTGCCATGCCGCCCGCAACTGCGCCTCGCTCTTGCCGACGTAGTGGCCCAGCGTGACATCACCCCCTGCCGCGTGGTTCAGCATGCGCTTCAGCGCGCCGCCAGAAACCAGTTCCTCGGCAATGCTCGCAAAGGTCGCGCGCAGACCATGCCCTTGAACAGAGGTTCCGGCGCGAGCATCAATCCATGCAAGTGTCTTGCGCGCGTCAACGATCGGGAACAACGGGTCCTCGGGCTTCTTGCCAGTGCAGTGCCGCTGCGCGATCTCCAGCGCCTGTCGAGACAACAGCAGCTTGTGGTCGCTCCGGTTCTTCGTGTCTCGCAGCACGAGCTTGCCCACCTGGCGGTCGACATCACCGACCTTGATGGGCTCATAGCCATAGCGCTTGTTGCCGTGGATCTCGCCGCCTCGGCACCCGGTCAGCAGTTGGAAGCGGTAGTAGTCGGCGGCGACCCGGGACGGTGCGACTGCCGACGCCCGCCACCAGGCCCCCAATCGTTCGGGTGGAATCGGTGACGGGTTCCCCGGGGATGAAGCGAGAACGATGCGATCACGGCCCGCAGTGTCTCGCCCCAATGGGTTGCCAGGGACCACGACACCATGCCAGCGAAGCATCGCCCGCAGCACTTGCATCGCATAGACGGCCTGCCGCTGAGAGATCTTCATCAGTGCGGTGTGGACGCCGCGAATGTCATCGGCTGTGAGCTTCGGCAGCAGCTTCTCAGCGATCGGGTACAGCTCGCCGTCGGCGAATTGCTTGCCGGTCTTGGATGTTCGGCCCGGCTCGATCATGGCGAGATAGTCAGCTTTTGTGCGCGCCTTCAGCGGCAGGCCATCCTTCGCGCGTCGCTTGTTCTCGACGTACTCTCGAAGTGCCTTCGCCACGGTCAGCCCGTCTTGCCGATCCGCCTGCTCGCGTGCCGTCGCCTCAGCCCGAAGTCTTGCTTCCTCCTGCGCTGGCCAGTCCACTCCATCGCGCGCAAGCGCTCGGATGCGCGCAGCCTCAGCGCAGGCTGCTGCCAGCTTCAGTTGTCCTGGACCTTCGCCGTACTCCTGCGACAACCGGTACTGGCGCTCGACCTCCGAGCCCTTCACGGTGTAGCGGACGAGCAGCGTACGAGCGCCATCCGGAGCGATGCGCAGTTGCAGGCCGCGATCGATCGTGAGCTTGTAGGGCCGCGCGCGAGGCTTCTGGGCGTCGATCGCCCTGACGGTCAGGAGCGGCATCTACGGGTTCCGTGTCCGACTGGTGTCCGAGAAAATTTTGAGCTCGGATGCTGTTGATCGGGACCCTCTGACACAAAGAATGATGCGTACCCTATTGATTTACAAGGGTTGTAGTCAATTCCAAGAAATCCCAGAAGATCCCGCAAAACACCGACTAACGCGACTGCGGACGATGCGGGACCGGGAGTGCGCCGCGGCCACGACGCCACCGCCCCATCCCATAGCGTCGAGCCGCGCAGCCCCCATCCATAGATTTCCGTGATCTGCTCCGATCACCGCCGCCCCGGCCACCGCAAGGTGTCCGGGGGCTTTCTGCTGCCAGCGCCTGTGCCGCTTGCAGGGCATGGGCTGACCACCATGCGCCCCATTCACATGCCATGCATCCCCCTTCGCCATCGCGCTGACCACGACCTCATGGCCATCATCCTCGGCGACGAAGTCGCCAGTGGCCTGGCCGGCCGCCCCTGGCCGCGATCTTCGGCCTGTTGCCCAACGAAAACGCCGTCCACGAATCGCAGCCGCGCGCTGGCCGAGTCGCTGCAGGAAGCGGGCATGCCGGACAGCCCTGACCACATCCGCGCCCTGCGTCGTCTTCGTTTTGCCGACCTTCAACACGAGACCTTCGTTGTTCTGCTCTTGAACACCCGGCATCAACTGCTCGATCTCGTCGAGCTGTTCCGCGGCACGCTCACGCAGACCTCGGTCTACCCGCGGGAAGTCCTCAAGCTGGCGCTGGCGCGCAACGCCGCCGCCGTGGTGCTGGCGCACAACCACCCGAGCGGCAGCGGGGAGTCCAGCCGCGCCGACGAGCACCTGACGCACCCCCTCAGGCAGGCCTTGGGCCCTATCGACGTCAAGCTGCTCGATCACTTCATCGTAGCGGGCACGGCAGAACCAGTCTCGATGGCCGAGCGCGGCCTGCTCTCGCCGCTGCAGCGGCGTGGAACAGATCGATGCCATCAACACCGGACTGGCCCATGCCGCACCCTGCCCGCGCCAAAAGCCTCAACGCCATGCGCTGGCTGCAGCGCGCCAGCGTCACCAACGGCAAGGCCCTGCACCTTGCTCTGCTGCTCCTCGCCCGCTGCTCGGAGAGCGGAAAGCCCTGCCTGCTGCTAACGAGACGCATGCTGGCCGCGGGCCACGTCAGCCGGGACGCGGCCTACGGCGCCCTGATGCGGCTGCAGGAACTGGGCATGGTGAACATGCGGCGCCTGCCCGGGCGGTCGCCCCAGGTCATCCTGCTGGAACCCGGCACCGACGCCTATCTCTGCTCGACCGGCGAGGACGCGACGGCCCGATCGGCGCGGCGGGGAGAGGCACGCCGCCCCCACTGTTCGCAACAGACCTATGTGTTCACTCACACAGGACCGCCACCACGACGCTCACCGTTGAACCCTGCACGCCGATCATGCCGTGCGGCGACGACGTCGACGATCTCGATGCGTGGCTGGCGCAGGTACGGGCTTACGTGCCGCTGGCCCAACCTGTCGACGCGATGATCGTGCGGCGCCTCTGCAAGGAACCCCAACGGCGGTCGCGGCCGCTGGGAGAGCAGCGCTCGAACAGGCATGAGGACCTCCGCAGTGCAAGGCGGCGACCGCCGCCGCAATCGTTGGGGCGGTCAGGAGAGGCGGCCTGTGAAGAGCCGGGTCAGGCGCGCCAGCAAGCGTCCCGACCAGGTGGTGGCCAGGAGGTTGGGCAGCGGCGTGGAACGACGCAGGCGCGCCGAGGTCAGGCGCCGGCTGCCGTGCGCCGGCAGGACCGGACGTCGTGGGGAATCGAGCCATCGCATGTCGTGTTCTCCTGGGTTGGACGCGACTGCCTCCGGAGGTCTGGCCCTGCGGGCCGGTGCCCCGGAGGCCTGGGCCTGAGCATGGCGCCAGCAAGGCGTCTGCACATGGCCCGAAGGTGCAGGTGCGACGTCTGCCATGAGCACACCGTGACGTGGCTGCGAGCAGGCGGGCCAAGGTCGCCCGACGCCGCACCCAGTGCCGCTGCCCGGTCGTCGTGGCGCACGGAGGGGGTACGGACGCGACCGTCTTAGTAGAGGCTCGCGCGAAGGAGGCGCTCTCTATCTTCGCTCCAGCCAGGACATCGTCTCAACCCGTACCGACGGCAACACATCTCCCTGGCCTGCCCGAGGTGCGCAACCCACCACTCTTCAGAAGGTTGATCATGAAAGCTTCGAAGTTGACATCCGTGCTCGCCATCGCCCTGCTCGCAGGCGTGGCCCAGGCCCAGACCCAGACCATCACGATCAAGGTCCCCGACGACATCCCGCTGCCCGTGTCGAAGGTGGCGCGGGCCGAGGTTCTCGCGGACCTCCACATGTGGCGGCTTGCAGGCTTGCAGGAGCTGAACCGCGGCGAAGGCAGCACCGACTTCCACGCCCCCGAGTACCGCAAGGCGCAGGCCAGGTACGAGTGGCTGATCGCGTCGCCGCAGTACGCCACACTGGTGGCCGAGCTGTCGCAGCGTTCGCATGCGGCGGTGCATGCCAGCCGGAACTGAGCGGGCTGCGCCGTTCATGTGAACGGCGCTGCGGCCGACCAACGCGTCGGCCTCCTGCCCGGCCAGCGCGGGCAGCCGGTGTCTTCGGCATCGAGCCAGCAAGGCGTGTCCCACCTCGCAGACGGTCCACGACACCGTCGCCTGACGCACCAAGGCATGGGTGGGCAAGTCGCCTCGTCCACCCAGGGCTGGCTCATGGCCTCGCGCGCTGCCGCGGCAGCCCAGATCAGCGCATCGACGACATCGTGGTCGTCGCGACGGCGAGCCAGTGAGACCTGCATTCCAGCGAGCGCAGCATCCACACATCGATATTCCGGTTGGTGGCGATGCAGGCGGCCAGCGTCGGGCCCTTGACCGACCGAGGTGGTGATCTCGAGGGCCGAGGACATGGCAGTTCGGGCTACAACTGGTGCGCGCGCAGCGCGGGTTCGGTGGTGGGTCGGTGCCACGAAGGCGCCAGGAAGTGCTTGGGGCAAGCCGCGCGTGATGCGGTGCCGAGTGACACTCCAGTCCCCCTCGATCTGCCGCAGCTCCGACGCGCAGCAGCCTGACTCGATCTGCTGCAGCACACCCTGCGCACCGGCAGCGCCTTCAGGTCATCCGCCGCCAACTGGCCGGATCGAGCCGACGTCGCTGAAGACGACGAACTGGGCGTCGAGGGCGATGCTGGATGCGTAGTGCCATGCTGTGCGCATGTACGGCGGCCACATGATTGCTTGCTTCGGCCGGGGCACGCACGCCCGATCCCCCGGTCCTTCCGCGCATCAACCTGCTCCGACGTGCCGTTGCTCCTGGCCATGCTCAACGACAAGGAACGCAAGAACCCTGGCCACTTCCTGAGCGAAGCCGCCAGGCTCGTCGATGTCGGACAGCTTCGGCCCGTGATGGACCCGCACCCGTTCCAGCGCGAGATCGCAACAGAGCGCATCAGGGCGTGGGGGCCGGACGCGCCCAAGGCAACATCGCCGTCGAGGTGCGCTCGCATCGGGCCTCGCTCGCGTCCGAACAGGTGTGCCGACTCTTTGGAGGGGTGCAGCGGGCCCCGGTTCCTTGCACGATAGGTCTGTGGAGATCGGTTCGTGGCGGTCGCTACCATGGCGTGGCCGCACGCAGGCGGGAGCGAGGGACAGGTTGGACGACGAGTGGTTGCACACGGTACGGCGCCGCTGGAAGGCAGCCATCGCCCGCTCGGCCCTGGTGTGGCTGCTCCTGCCCGTCGCCGCGCACGCCATCGACCCCTCGGTACGCCTGTCCGCGCTGCACCACACGGTCTGGCGCAGCGACGCCGGGGCGCCGGCGAACATCGTGGCGCTGACCCAGACGCCCGATGGATTCCTCTGGTTGGGCACAGGGGGTGGCCTCTTCCGGTTCGATGGCGTTCGCTTCGAGCGCATCGCGACTCTCGGGGGACAGACTTTGCTGGGCGCGAGCATCACGGCACTGCACACCACGCAGTCAGGCGCCCTGGTGATCGGCTACCGCTTCGGCGGCCTGAGCGTGCTCCAGGGCAATCGACTCCGGCAGTACACCGTGGCCGATGGTCTGCCCGGCGGCAACGCCTGGGCCTTCACCCAGGACGCCGATGGCGACCTCTGGGCGGCGTTCACGGGCGGCGTGGCGCGCCTGCGGGCCGGGGTCTGGCGGACCATGCCCCTCGACGGCGAGATGTTGCCCTACCGCACCCTCGTGCGCGATGCGGAGGACAACGTCTGGGTCACTGCGAAGACCGGCGCCTTCGTGTGGCAGAGGGGCGCAACAGCCTTCCACAGGGCCGAGGCAGCACTGCCGCTGTTCCCGTTCCTGTCGCGGGCCCCGGATGGCCGGGTCTGGGCTGCCGACTTCCAACGGCAGCGGCTCGGAGCCCTGGTGCGCCAGGGCACGGCCTTTCGCGCTTCGCCCGATCGGGAGCAGATTCCCCTGCCACCTACCGGCGACCTGCACTGGTTCGACACCGGTGGTGGGCTGTGGGTTCGCACGGGCGAGGGCCTCGCGCGCATCACGTGGCATCCAGGACACGGTGGCAGCCCCACCGTCGAGGCCTTCACTGCCGCGCAGGGCCTCACGGGCGAGTTCTTCAGCTTCCTCGAGGATCGGGAGGGCAACGTCTGGCTCGGCACCGCTGGCGGCCTGCATCAATTCACCGAGGCCAACATTCGGCGTATCGATCTCGGCAGCGGCGTGGGCGCCGTGGGCGTTGCGCCCGCCGACGGGGCCGATGTATGGGCGACCAGCAGTTCCGGCGGTCTCTACAAGGTGGGCGCCTCCGTCCAGTCGTTCCCGCACATCGCGCAGCATGCGTCGCACCTGCATCGGGATCGCGACGGCGTGGTCTGGATCGGCTCACGCAATGGCCTGTGGAAGATCGACGGCCGCCGCGATCCGATCGAGATCCCGCGGCCCGATATCGGGGATGACAGGCGGGCTGCAGTCTTCGCGCCCATTCACGCGATCGCCAAGGACCGATCGGGCGCACTGTGGATGCATCTGGTTGTGAAGGGCACGTACCGACGCGTTGGCGACCGCTGGTTGCGCCAGCCCGAGGGTCCACGCGACCGCATCATGTCGATGGGCAATGATGCCGACGGCCGGCTGTGGATTGGCTATGTCGACCGCGGTGCAAGCCGCGTGGACGGCGACACCGAGCTGACGTTCGGCCCTGCGAACGGCTTGGACATCGGTGCAATCACGGCCATCTACGGACGTGGTCCACGTGTCTGGCTGGGCGGCCAGCACGGGTTGGCGCTATTCGACGGCACCAGCATGAGAACACCGGCGCTGCGCGGCCTGGGCGACACGACCGTGATCACGGGCGTCATCGAGACCGCATCGGGCCAGCTCTGGATCAATGCCGCCAACGGCTTGAGCCTGATCGAACCAGCCGATTGGCAGCGCGCACTGGCCGACCCTGGTTTCACGGTGCGGGTGCAGCGCTTCGATGCCAATGATGGCCTGCTCGGCAGCGCCAGCCAGATCCGGCCCCTGCCCTCGCTCGTCGAAGCCGGTGATGGCCGCCTGTGGGCCGCCCTGCCCAGCGGCCTGTTCGTCATCGACCCCGCGCATCTGCGCCGGAATCCGCTGGCGCCCGCCGTCATCATCCGCTCGCTGTCTGCCAACGGCAGGCCTGTCGACGCGGGCGATGGCACTGCATTGCCCGTCGGCCAGGCCGATCTGCGCATCGATTACACGGCGACCAGCCTGACGGTGCCACAGCGCGTTCGGTTCCGCTACAAGCTCGAGGGCTACGACACCGAATGGCGCGACGCCGGCGGTCGCCGCGAGGCCAGCTACACGCGCGTCGGCCCGGGAGACTACGTTTTCCGGGTCATCGCGAGCAACAACGACGGCGTGTGGAACGAAACCGGCGCATCGCTGGCCTTCAGCGTGCCACCCGCCTACTGGCAGACCCGGTGGTTTGCTGCGTTGGCGATGGGCAGCACGGCCGCTGCGCTGTGGCTGCTTTACAGGCTGCGCGTCTGGCAGATCTCCGCCCAGCTGCGCCGCCGCATGCAGGCCCGGCTGCAGGAACGCGAGCGCATCGCGCGTGAGCTGCACGACACGCTGATCCAGAGCGTCACGGGCCTCACGCTGCACGTGCGCGCAGCTGCCAACCAGGTGCAGGAAGGCACGCCGCTGCGCGAGCGGCTCGAGCTGGCGCTGACGCGCGCCAACGAGGTGATGGTCGAAGGCCGCGATCGCGTGACCGAGCTGCGCCTGCACCAGGGCGCCTCCGTGCCACTCGAGACCGCGCTGGCGAACGCTTGCCGCACGCTCGCAGACGCCTGGCCGGGGCCGCGCTGCGAACTCATGGTGGAGGGGACGCCGCGCGAGCTGAACGTGCTGGTGTCCGAAGAGGCCGAGCGCGTGGCCCGCGAGGCGCTGACCAACGCGCTGCGCCATGCCGGTGCGCGCAACGTGCTGGTGCGGCTGGCCTATGACCGCGACGCGCTGCGCCTGAAGGTGCAGGACGACGGGCGTGGCTTCCCGAGCGGCACCGACGCCGGGCTCGAACGGCCTGGCCACTTCGGCATGGCCGGCATGCGCGAGCGGGCTGCCCGCATTGGCGGCCAGCTGAACCTGCGCAGCGGCGACCAGGGCACCACCGTGACGCTCTGCGTCGGCGCTGCCACCGCCTACACGCCCGCGAACAAGGCCGCGCCGGCATAGATCAGCGCACCAGGCACCGTCAGCGTGACGACGGTGCCGCCGGCGCCGCTGCGCAACTCCAGAAGCGCCTCGATGCGCGCGGCGCGCTCCTGCAGCCCGGTCAGGCCGAAGTGGCCGGGCGGGCGCGGCGCGGCGGTGTCGAAGCCAGTACCGTCATCGCCCACTTCGAGTACGAGCGCCTTGGGGCCGTAGTTGATGCGCAGATGGATGTGCTGCGCCCGTGCGTGCTGGCATGCGTTGGCAAGTGCCTCGCGGACGATCCAGTAGGCCTCGTCGGCGATGGCGGCATGCAGCGGGCGCGGCGTGCCAGTGACCACCAGCGCGTGTGTCGTCGGCCCGCCCCATTGCGCGGCCAGTGCCTCGGCGGCATGGCGCAGGCGTGCTTCCAGCTCGTCGGTTTCGGTCTGCGCGCGCCGCAGCGCGCCCACGCGTTCGCGGCCCTCGACCATCACCTCGTCGGCGCGCGTCAGCGCGTGCTCCAGCCGTGCACGCACCGGCGAGTCCGGCGCCACCTGGCTCGCGGCGGCGCGAACGTGCAGCGTGAGCCCGGTGACGCCTTGCAGCAGCGTGTCGTGCAGGTCGCGCGCGATGCGCTCGCGCTCGTTCAGGCGCACGCTCAGCTGCTGCTGGGCGCGCGCCTCCACCTGGCGCACGCGCAACCAGAAGAGCAGCCAAAGCAGCCCGACAGCGACCGAGGCGCACAGCACCTGGAAGGCAGCGGTCTGGAAGAAGGCCGGGCGGATGCTGAAGGCCAGCGTCGCAGGGCTCTCGGCCCAGACACCATCGCTCGTGCCCGCCTGCACGCGGAAGACATAGGCCCCTGGCCCCAGATTGGCATAGCTCACCTCGCGACGCGGGCCAGCTTCGGTCCATGTGGTTTCCAGGCCCTCCAGCTGGTAGCGGAAACGCACGCGCTCGGGGATGGCGGCACCCAGTGCGGTGTAGCGCAGGTTGAGGCCCTGCGTCAGCGCGGGCAGCTCGATGGCCTGCCCGGGCCGGTAGAGCCTGCCGGCGGCCTCCAGGCTGCGCACGGCTGCCATCGGTGCCGGCACCGGGTCGTCCAGGCGCCGCGGGTCGAGCCAGACCACCCGGCCAGGCGAAGTGATGAACCACAGCCGGCCATCGGCGCCGAGTGCGGCGGTGCCGGTGCCCACACCTCGCTGTACACCGCCGCTGTGGCCATCGAGGGCGTCGAACAAGCGATAGCGCACGTGGTGTTGCGTGTCGCGCACCTGGTGCAGGAGTTCCGATACCGACACCCGCACGACACCCTTCAGCGCGTTGAACCAGACCTGTCCGTCGGGGGTCTCGATGATGCTGTCGACGCCAGCGAGGGCTTCTGCGTCGTCGAGTGCGATGCGGTGGAAGCGATCGCCGTGCAGCAGCGCCACGCCAAGCTCGCTGACGACGAAGGTCTGGGCGCCGGCATACAGCGAGGTCACGCTGCCGACGTCGAGCCCGTCGTCTGCTGTGTAACTGCGCCAGCGCCCGCCCTGGCCACCGAGCACGCGGTTCTCGCCGACACCGAACCAGAGGCGCCCATCGGGGCCAACGGCCACGACGCTCGGGCGCAGCTGCCGCAGTTCGGGCGGGTCGGGCTCGACGAAGCGGCCCTTATCGGGCTCGTAACGCAACAAGGGCGCCCCATCGGACGCGATCCACAGGCCGCCGGCATCGCTGGCGATCGACGGATAGCCGGGGCGCTCGATCATGTCCGGCCAGGGGGTGTGGCTGCCCGCCTTGCCATGCAGCGTCAGGCCTTCGGCACCCGCCATCCACACGCGGCCGTCGCGGTCGCGGTGCACGACTTCGACCAGCCGCTCCAGCGGCAAGGCTTCGGCCTGGCGGTCGACGCGCCAGCGCCGTGGTTCCCTGTAGGTGCTGGAGCCGGCGCCCAGCACCGTGACGCTGCCGTCGGGCTCGGGCAGCAAGAGCCTGGCGTTGCCGTCGGCTGTGTCCACGGGCACGAAGAGGCTGCGCCGGAAACGGTCCAGGCCGGTCTGCGTCGCCACCCAGAGGCTGCCGTTGCGGTCCTCGATGAAGTGGCTGGCCAAGTCGCCCGACAGACCATCGCGGCTGTCGAAGCGCTCTTCGACCAGCGGCACTGCGACCGCGGCATCGGGCATGACGGCCGGAAGGCGTGAACGACAGATGCCGGCCTCGCAGTAGGCCGTCCACAGGTTGCGGTTCCGATCGACCAGTCTCGAGCTGTGGCGGCGGCCGAGCCACGGGTTGCCGGACTTCGCGGCAACCGCATCGAGCACCGGGGCAGGCCGCAAGTGACGGTCGCCCAGGGCCCAGAGCCGGCCATCGATGGTCTGCAAGCTGTAGCCGCCGAGGCCAGCCGGCACCCGCTCGAAACGCGCCGCACCGCGCCGCAGGGCCCAGGCCCCGCGGGCCTCGTCGAGCCACAAGGTGCCCCAGGCGTCGACCAGCAGACCCTGCGGCTGCAGGTCATCTGGCGCCAGACCCCAGGCGGCGTCGATGCGCACCCACCGGCTGCCGTCGAATCGCAGGAGCTCGACGGTCGTGATGGCCCAAACGGCACCGTCGAGGTCGATGGCGATCGCCTGCACAGATCGCGGAGGCAGACCTTCGGCCGTGCCGTAGTGGGTGACGGCATCGCCGCGTATGCGGCTGATCCCACCGCCCCGCAGCGTGAGCCAGAGGTCGCCTGTCGGCGCGGTGAGCAGGCGCGTCACGCCGACTGACGGCAAGGGCGACCCGGACGCCAGCTCGAAGCGTTCGAATTGCAGGCCGTCGAAACGGTACAGGCCACGCCGGCCGCCGAGCCACAGCCAGCCGTCAGGCGTTTCCTCCAGCTCCCAGGTGGCGAGCGGAGCACCATCCTTGTCGGTCCAGCTCGAGTGATGGAACTGCGACAGCGTCAGATCGCGGTCGAGGGCCTGCGCCGCAGGAAGAACCAGAGCGGCGAGCAGCGCCAGGCAGAGCCATCGCAGCATGGCGGACCCGCGCGTCATCGACCGTGAGGACCCTGCCGCCAGCGCGGGAAGGCTCGAAGGGCAGCGTGCCGGCATGCCAGGCGGTATACCGCAGCCCCTGCCCGCTGACATGCCCCAAAAGGGTTGTCGGACGCGGCCCTCACACGGCGATGATGCCGCGCTGCACCGCGATGGTCACGGCATGCGTGCGGTCGTTGGCTGAAAGCTTGCCGAGGATGTTCTTGAGGTGGCCCTTGACGGTCTGCTCCGAGATGCCCAGATGCATGCCGATGCGCTTGTTCGAGCTGCCGGCAGCCACCATGCGCAGCACTTCCAGCTCGCGCGCCGACAGCTCCTGGTCGCCCAGCCGGGCCGAGAGCTCCATGGCGATTTCCGCCGGCACGTACTTGCGGCCTGCATGCACCGCCCGCACGGCGGTGACCAGGTCGCTCTGCAGCATGCTTTTCAGGAGGTAGCCCAAAGCGCCGGCCTTCAGCGCGCGCGAGGCCAGCGCGTCGCCGCGGTAGGTCGTGAGCACGATGATGCGGGCATCCGGGCGCTCCTGCCGGATGGCCGCCAGCAGGTCGATGCCGCTCATGTCCGGCAGCTGGATGTCCAACAAGGTCACGTCGGGTCGCAGCGACCGGAACAGAGTCAGCCCTTCGCGCGCCGTGCCCGCACCACCGGCGTAGTGCAGCCCGGGTTCGCCATCGATCACGGCTGCGATGCCCTCGCGCAGCAACGCATGGTCATCCACCGCCAACACCGAGACAACCGGTGTCTCTTGTGAACCCATCACGACTCACCCCTCCACATCGAGTTGGCACACCAGGAGAGGCCTGACCTGGGTGGAGATCCCGCCCCCCAGCGGCCAGCGGTCAAGACAGTTGAAGCACGGCAGCGCGCACAAACCGGGCCGTGCTCGCGCAGCCGCCGGCGGCATCGCAGCCGCGCAGCAGGATGTTACCCGCTGCACACAGGGACCGGCGTCAAAACCATCCGCCGGAATGGATCGCCGTGCGCGCAGCCCCCCCCCGGAAGGGTCGCCGCGCGTCGCCCTGCCGGAGCCGTGTGCAAGTCGGGCTGCCGGCACACACTGCCGTGCAGACAACATCAGCTTCAGGAGTCGAACATGGCAGAACAGCCGCGGATCAGGATCGTGGTGGCGCATGCGGAGCATCTGGTCGACGCTGGGCTCACGGCCACGCTGGCACGGCAACCTGGCATGGAGGTCGTGGCGCTCCGCCGCGCACCCGCACGCGACGCCGGCCTGCTGCCCGAGCTGCACGCGCAGGACGTGGATGTCGTCGTCGCCGACTACGACAGCGGTGTCTGGCTGGCCCGGGCCGCGCAGCAGGTCGAGGGCTCGACGCGCACGCCGACTGTCCGCGTGATGATCGTGACCGGGCGCGTGACCCAGGCAGAGATGCGGAGCGCGCTGAAGATCGGCGTCGCAGGGTACCTCACCACGACAAGCCCGTCGGACGAGATCATCGACGCGGTGCGCAAGGTCCACAGGGGCATGCGGCACGTGACCGAAGCGCTGGCCTGCAGCCTGCTGGAGGACCTGCTGGGCGAGCGACTCACGCCCCGCGAAAGCGAGGTGCTGCAGCTGGCGGCGCAGGGCTGCGCGAACAAGGTCATCGCGGCACGGCTGCGCGTCGAGCTGGGCACCGTGAAATGCCACATGAAAGCCATTCTCGACAAGCTGCGGGCCAGCAATCGCACCGAGGCCGTCATCATCGCCAGCCAGCGCGGACTGCTGGCCGGGGAAGTCGCACGGTACGCAGTCGGCGTGCACGCCAGTGTGGCCGCACCGCCATGGGCGCACCCCGCCGCCGCTGCGTCGGCAGCTTCGATCGCCGGCGTCTGAGCACGGGCCCGACATGGCGGGCGATCTGGCGCAATGCGCCGGCGCGCTGCTGGCCGGCCTGGCCCTGCTGGCGCTGCTGCACCGCTGGCGCGTGCGCGTGGTGTCAGCCAGGCTGCGCGCGGCGTTCGAAGCCGATCGGCAGGCTCACGAGCGCATGGCCCATGGGCTGCACGACACCCTTCTGCAGAGCCTGACCGCCATCTCCCTGCAGGTTCGCGCCGCCGCCAACCAGGTGCCGGCTGGCTCGCCGCCGCGCGCCCGGCTCGAGCTGGCACTGCGCCGCGCGAGCGACGCACTCGCCGAGTCTCGCGACCGGGCGCGCGCGCTGCGCGGGTCTGCCGCGTGCAGCTCGCTCGTCGAGTCCTTGACGCGGCTGGTGCAGACGGTGGCGGTCGAGGTGCCCGCCGTGCGCATCGAGCTCGCGACCCTGGGCGCACCGCGCGCGCTGCACGCAGGCGTGCGCGAGGAGGCCTACTGCATTGCGCGCGAGGCCCTGTTCAACGCACTCCAGCATGGACAGCCGGACAACGTGCGCGTCACGGTGCACTTCGACCCCGGTGAGCTGGTCCTGGCGGTACGCGACGATGGCCGCGGCATCGAGGCGGCGGTGCCGGAAGCCGCGGGGCGCGACGCTCACTGGGGCATTGCCGGCTTGCACGAGCGCGCCCGTCGCATCGGCGCGCAACTGACCCTGCGCCAGCGCAGAACCGCTGGCACCGAGCTGTTGCTGCAAGTGCCGGCGGTCCAGGCCTACGCGCTGCCGGTGCGGCGATGGTGGCAGCCAGACGGCGACTGAGCGCGCCTGGGCGCCAACACCCCATTCCAAGGGGCGAGATCGCACTCCTCCTTCGTGCCGCTGCCAGGCGCGGACGCGATTCCTAGAGTCGTCCACACCACAACCGCCCCGGCCACGCCCCCATGAACACCCCACTGCCACCCTTGACGCACTCCAACGGCGCGCCCGTCGTCGACAACACCAACTCGCAGACCGCCGGCCCACGTGGACCGGTCCTGCTGCAGGACATCTGGCTGCTCGAGAAACTGGCGCAGTTCGACCGCGAGGTGATCCCCGAACGCCGCATGCACGCCAAGGGCTCCGGCGCCTTCGGCCACTTCACGGTCACGCAAGACATCACGCGGCACACCAAGGCCCGGCTCTTTGGCGCCTTGGGCAAGCGCACCGAGGTCTTCGTGCGCTTCTCGACCGTCGCCGGCGAGCGCGGTGCCGCCGATGCGGAGCGCGACATCCGAGGCTTTGCCGTCAAGTTCTACACCGAGGAAGGCAACTGGGACCTGGTCGGCAACAACACGCCAGTCTTCTTCCTGCGCGACCCGCTGCGCTTTCCCGACCTGAACCATGCCGTCAAGCGAGACCCGCGGACCAACCTGCGCAGCGCCCAGAGCAACTGGGACTTCTGGACCCTGCTCCCGGAAGCCCTGCACCAGGTGACCTACGTGATGGGCGACCGCGGCCTGCCCGACGGCTACCGCTACATGCATGGCTTCGGCAGCCACACCTTCAGTTTCATCAACGCCCGCAACGAGCGCACCTGGGTCAAGTTCCACCTCAAGAGCCAGCAGGGCATCCGCAACCTCAGTGATGCCCAGGCCGAGGCGATCGTCGCGCGCGACCGCGAAAGCGCGCAGCGCGACTTGTTCGACGCCATCGAGAGCGGCGACTTTCCACGATGGACGCTGGCGGTGCAGTTCATGACGGAAGCGCAGGCCGACGCCTGCGCGTTCAATCCCTTCGACCTCACCAAGGTCTGGCCGCATCGGCACTACCCGCTCGTCGAAGTGGGCGTGCTGGAGCTCAACCGCAACCCCGAGAACTACTTCGCCGACGTCGAGCAGGCCGCGTTCTCGCCGGCGAACATCGTGCCGGGCATCGGCTTTTCGCCCGACAAGATGCTGCAGGGGCGCCTGTTCAGCTACGGCGACGCGCACCGCTACCGGCTGGGCGTGAACGCGCACCAGATTCCGGTCAACGCGCCGCGTTGCCCCTTCCACATCTACCACCGCGACGGCGCGATGCGCGTGGACGGCAACCAGGGCCGCACGATCGGCTACCAGCCCAACAGCCACGGCGAGTGGATCGACCAGCCCGCGCTGATGGAGCCGCCCCTGGCGCTGCACGGCAGCGCCACGCACTGGGACGCGCGCGGCGACGACGACCACTACGCGCAGCCCGGCGCGCTCTTCCGGCTGATGGCGCCGACCGAACAGCAGCGCCTCTTCGACAACACCGCGCACTCGCTCGGCCCGGCGAGCGCCGACGTGCAGCAGCGCCACATCGCCCACTGCACGCGCGCCGACCCGGCCTACGGCCGCGGCGTGGCCCTGGCACTGGCCGCCCTGGGTCCAGGCCCGAACTGAAGCACCACCCTCAGCTCCATCCACCCCGCCCTCACCCCACCAGGAAGCTCCCCATGGACGACCACCCTCCCTCCAACCGCACCCGCCGGCAACTGCTGGGCAGCACCGCGCTGGCCGTTGCCGGCCTCTCCGTGCCGGCGCTGGCAACGGCCCAGGCCCCTTCCACCCCCCCGCGCGCCAACAGCCGCAGCAACCCGAAAGGAAAGACGACCATGAACCACACTGTCATGACCAAGGACGGCACCGAGATCTTCTTCAAGGACTGGGGGCCCAAGGACGCCCAGCCCATCATGTTCCACCACGGCTGGCCGCTGTCGTCCGACGACTGGGACACGCAGATGCTGTTCTTCGTGCAGCGCGGCTTCCGCGTCGTCGCCCACGACCGCCGCGGCCACGGCCGCTCGGCGCAGGTGAGCGAGGGCCACGACATGGACCACTACGCCAGCGACGCCTTCGCCGTGGTCGAGCACCTGAACCTGCGCAATGCGGTGCACATCGGGCACTCCACGGGCGGCGGTGAGGTCGCGCGCTACGTGGCCCGCCACGGCCAGCCCTCGGGCCGCGTGGCCAAGGCGGTGCTGGTGGCCGCCGTGCCGCCCATCATGCTGAAGACCCCGGCCTACCCCGGCGGCCTGCCGATGGAGGTGTTCGACGGCTTCCGCAAGGGCGTGGCCGACAACCGCACGCAGATGTTCTTGGACGTCCCGACGGGCCCGTTCTACGGCTTCAACCGCCCCGGCGCGAAGGTCTACCCGGGTGTCATCCAAAACTGGTGGCGCCAGGGCATGATGGGCAGCGCCAAGGCGCATCACGACGGCATCAAGGCCTTCTCCGAGACCGACCAGACCGACGACCTCAAGGCCATCGGCGTGCCGACCCTGGTGATGCACGGCGAGGACGACCAGATCGTGCCCATCGAGAACTCGGCGAAGCTCGCGGTCAAGCTGCTGAAGAAAGGCACGCTGAAGACCTACCCCGGCTTCTCGCACGGCATGCTCACGGTCAACGCCGACGTGATCAACGCGGACCTGCTGGCGTTCATCAAGGGCTGAGCGAACAGACGACGACCGGTGCCCCCAGGGCCCGGTCATCGCGTCAGCCGGCGTCGAACAAGCTGTGTGCGAGACCGGAGCCGGCACTCATCATCTGCACGTCACCGGGGCGGATGACGGCGCCGGTGCCCATCGTGTCCTGGTGTTCGAGCGCCCCTCGAGGACGTACGAAAAGATCTCCAGGTCGCGGTGTGCATGGCGGCCATAGCCCTGACCAGGCATCACGCGGTCGTCGTTGATCACCAGCAGGTCCGAGAGGCCCTGCTGCCGCGGGTCGCGGTAGTGACCGAACGAGAACGTGTGGCGAGTACTCAGCCAGCCGAGTTCGGCCACTCCGCGCTCGTTCGACCTGCTGATTTCCATCATGGTCGCCTCCAGTCGTGACAGCGCCACCAGGCGCCAGGGGGTTCAGATCCCGCAGCACCCGCTGCCACTGCGGGTCGTCCTGCAGGGTCCTTCGGGCATAGCGGCGCAGGGCAGACAGGTCGCCCTCCTCCGAACGCAACGCGGTCGGGATGCGCGAAAGCCGATCCCGCTCGGGGCCCGTCGGCGCATTCACCAGGCTGATCTCGATGACGTGGAATCGGGCGTCCCTGGCCATCACGCGACGCAGTTCGCCTTCGGGCACCGATTGCAGCTCGCGGGACCACTGCCACGTGGTGTCGGCAAGGACCCGAAGACTGGTCTCGGAGTAGCGATCGACGGGCACATCGATCACGCTGCGAAGCTGTCGTGCGAGTCCCGGCGTGTCTGCTGACCCGTCCTCGGCGTGGCCAGTCTGGACCTGTGCATTGACGATGATGAACACGCACTGGCGTACCCCCTGGAAGCCGGCGGCGACGGCGGAGGCGACCAGCCCGCCCCGCGCGTCCACGATCTCCAGTGGTGTCCTGACGCCCATGTTGTCGGCCAGGCCACCGTCGACCAGGTGCACGAAGGCACTGCCGGCTGCGTGACTCGACAGCGGCAGCGCGGGTGAATCCACTGCGCAGCCCCGACGGTGGTTCCACAGCGGGATCGGTGACAGTGGGAGAGGCACTGCCATCGACGCCGCCACCGCGCGCGCGACAGGACAACGATCCAGGTCCGAACAGCGGTGGTCGAACTGGTCCTGACTGAACTCGAAGCGCTCACCGTGGCGGGTATCGGTGGCATTGATGAAGACCATCGGGCGGCGCCGGGGAGTGTCCGCGAACCGGGCGCCGTGAAAGATGCGACGGTCCCGTTCGTCCTGCAGCAGGTCACTGCGACCGTCACGCGGGGATGTCTGTTGCCGGAGCCCCTTCGGTGACGGGATCCGAGCCGTCAGTGCCGATGCAGGTCGATGGCCAGCACTTCGGACTCACAGCGCGGGAAGAAGGTCTCTGGACGCAGGGCAAAGCAGGCGGCGGTCAGGCTGCCGCCAGAGACCGCCGAGATGAAGTCCAACTCTGCGAGCAAGCGGCGGGCCTCGCCGTCCCAGATGCTCGGGGTGCCGCGCAGCACCTCCATGACGGCATGGGCCAACGCAGCGGCACGGCAGCCACCCCCTGAGAAGGCGACCCGCACGATGAGGCTGTCGCTGTCGTCGACGGACGCCAGATGGCAGATCGCATCGCCAGCATGCGGGCGACCTTGTGCGAGCGGCTCGTTCACGGTGTAGTGGAGGGTCGAGCACGCTGCCAGCAGCATCTGCCCGGAGAGCAGCCACGGCAGCAGCAGACGGTGCCCGCGACGGGTGACGGCGAAGGCATGCTGCCTCCTCTTCCGTCTAGCGCAGACTTCCCACATAGGCAGCGACGGCACGGATGTCATCGTCCGTCCAACCCTGCACAACGGCCTTCATCACGTAGGCGTAGGGGTTGCCGAACGTCGACTCCCGGCGGTAGGGCTGCAACGAGGCAACGATGAACTCCGGATGCTGACCTGCCAGTCGTGCGAACACCGGCGCCAGCCCTTGCCCCCTGGCCCCGTGGCAGTACTGGCAGGCGGGAGTGCCCGGCTTGCCGAGCTTGAAGACGGCCTCGCCGCGCCGGAGCAGGACCGGGTCGAACGGGCCCTCGCTCCACATCGGCGCCTGACCCGCGTAGTGCCGGGACACCGCCCGGATCTCCATGTCCGACAGCGTTCGGGACACGGCAGCCATCCCGGGATGGGGTCGTTCACCCGAGCGATAGTTGCGGAGCTGGAGGTCCAGGAAAGTCTCGAGCTGCCCCGCCAGTTTCGGGTAGGCCGAGTCGATGGAGTTGCCGTCCAGCCCGTGACAGCCGGCGCACCGGGCCGCCGCCAACGCACGGCCCGCGATCGCCAGCCCATCGGGTGCGGCCGGGATCTTCCCCTTCGTCGTGTCTGTGGCGTGTGCAGGGGGTGGCCACAGCGCAGCACACAGCGCCGATAGCGCGGCGAGGCCGAGCGTGATCAGGTACGCCAGATGGGTGTGCGCCGGACGGGGCAGGTGCAGTCGCGACATCGATGTTCTCCCGTGGTGTGGACCAGGTCAGTGATCAGCAGGCGCCCGCGCGCGCTGCGCAGCGGACTGGGTGCTGCCGTCAGGCCCGCCGCAAAGCGACAGGTTCTTGGGCGCGCGGTGGCACAGCCAGCGATCGGCGGCGATGTACCCGAGCGTCATCGCGACCACGAGCAGCGCACCCTGCAGAACCGGAGGTGCCGGAGAGGGAACATCCAGGTAGCGGCAACCAGCGCCGATGGCCAGGCCCAGCAACAGGCCAAGACCAGTCTTGATGCGCTCCACGATCGACGCGCTCACGTCGCACCCCGCAGTGCCATGTCCATGCCCATGAATCCCAGCGTCATCGCGACCACCAGCAGGGCGCCCACCAGGCGTGGCGGTGCTGGCAGGGGCAGGTCGAACCAGCGGCATCCCAGGCCAATCGACAAGCCGAGTGCCAAGGCCAAGCCAAGTTCCTTCATGTGTGCTCTCCTTCGGTGGGTGGCTGCGGTACGGACCCGGTCGGCGTGGGTGCCACGAAGTGCTGCACCTTCGGCGCTCCTTCCCCCACGTGGAACTCGCGCAGGCGCGCCTGCAGCGCCGCGTCGTCGCGCGACACCCGGTGGTGCTGCCGCTGGTGTTCCAGCCAGGACGGGACGAGGAAGCTCTCCAGAAAACGCCCGCAGTCCGTCACGTCTTCATAGATGCCCCATTGGTAGGCGCCATCACGCAGGCGCTCGGGTGCGAAGCCGGCCAGAGCGGCCAGAAAGTCGGACCTGCGCCGTGGATCGACGCGGTATTCGACGGTGATGAGGACCGGTCCGCGATCCTGCGTCAACGATGCCGCCATCGACGGCGAGAGCGCAGGTTCGGGCCAGTGCATCGATGGCGTGAGATCTGGCTCGGCGTCGGGCAGCGGCCGCAGCCAGCCGACCAGCAGGACAACGACACCCAGCACGGCCGCACCCCACAGCGCAGCCGGCACGCCCGCACGGTCTGCGACTTGGCCCCACACGAAACTGCCCGAGGTCAGTGCACCGTAGAACACGGTCAGGTACAGCGCCAGGCCGCGTCCGCGCACCCAGTCAGGCAATCGCGTCTGTGCACTCACGTTGGCCGTGGTCAGCACGGCGATCCACGCGGCCCCGGCGACCGCCATCACGGCCGCGGCGAAAGCTTGGTCGGTGACCGTGGCGAGCACCACCAGCACGCCGACGGAAAGGCTCGTGCCCAGGCGCATCGTGCCTTCGGCCGACAGGCGCCGACGCAGCCACGGCAAACCCAGGGCGGCCGCGACAGCGCCGGCACCGATGCACGCCAGGAGCAGCCCGTAGTACGCCGGCCCGCCCCCGAGTTGCTGCCGCGCGATGAGCGGCAGCAAGGCCCAGTAGGCGCTGGCGAAGAGGAAGAAGCCGCCAGCCCGCAGCAGCGTGCGCTGCAGTTCGGGCGCATGCCAGGCGTAGCGCAGCCCAGCTCGGAGGGCCGAACCCAGGCGCTCCGGTGGGCCGGCGCTGGCCGGGGCCGAGGCACCCTTCCACCACCAGAAGGCCGCGATGACCGCCACGTAGCTCAGCGCATCGGCATAGAAGTTGAACTCCACGCCCACCGTGGCGAGCAGGATGCCGCCCAGTGCCGGGCCAATGGCCCGCGACACGTTGAACCCCATGCTGTTCAGTGCAATCGCTGCCCGCAACTGCGGGCGCGGCACCAGCAGCACGGTCAGCGACTGCAGCACTGGCGTGATGACCGCCGTGCAGGCACCGGCCAGCAGCAGCCCCAACACCAGCAGCGTCGGTGTCATCTGGCCCCACTGCGTCAGCAGCCCCAGCCCCAGTGCCAGCAGGGCGAGGCCCGCGTTCGCCCACATCAGCAGGCGCCGTCGGTCCACGCTGTCCGCCAGCGCGCCGGCCGGCAGCGACAGCAGGAAGATCGGCAGCGTCGTCGCCACCTGCACCATCGCCACCGCCGTGGCCGAAGCGGAGAGATCGGTCATCAGCCAACCCGCGCCGACGTCGCGCATCCAGGTGCCGATGCTGCCGATCAGCACCGACGCCCAGACCACGGCGAAGACCGGGCTGCGGAACGGTGCCCAGGGCGACGCCGCCGATGCAGTCACGGCCGGGCCCGCTGCGGGCTGCGCGGAGGTGCCGCGAAGCTCAGTACGCACAGCCGCACCCCAGTGCGCCCCAGAACCCACGCCGGTCATCGGATGGTGACGGCGTCAGCGCCGCGAACAGGTGCCGATGGCCGTGGACGCCGCACGGTGCGGCGCAGCAGCCCGCCGCCGTCCGCAGCGTCGACGCCGCGGCAGCCGGGACCATGCGCTTGTAGCGTCCCACCGGCGACCAGTCCGGGCTGGCCTTCGGCAACGCAGGCGCGAGCCCGCTGAACTCGTCGTCGCCATGCACCACCCGTCCCCCAACGACCGTGAGCACCGAGCTCAGCCCCCTGATCCGGGACTCGGGCACCGCCAGGTAGTCATCCGACAAGACGGCGAAGTCGGCGTACTGCCCCACCTTCAAGGCGCCTTTGCGACCGCTCTCGCTGGAGAACCAGGCGCTGCCCTCGGTGTACAGCCGCAAGGCCGTCTCACGATCGATCAGCTGGCGCTGCGGATACAGCCGCGTGCCGCCGACGGTCTCGCCCGTCACCAGCCAGTGCAGGCCGACCCAGGGGTTGTAGCTGGCCACGCGCGTGGCGTCGGTACCCATGCCCACCGGCACGCCGGCGGCGAGCATCTGCTGCACGGGGGGCGTTCGCGCGGTCGCGTCGGGGCCGTAACGATCGAGGAAGTACTCGCCCTGGTAGGCCATGCGGTGCTGGATGGCGATACCGCCACCCAGGGCCTTGATGCGGTCGATGTTGCGTTCGCCGATGGTCTCGGCGTGGTCGATGATCCAGTGCAAGCCGTCGAAAGGCACTTCGCGGTTCACGCGTTCGTAGACGTCGAGCACCCGACTGATCGATTCGTCGTAGGTGGCGTGGATGCGGAACGGCCAGCGGTTCGTGACCAGCACCTTGGCCACCTCGTACAGCTCGGCGTCCATGGTCGCCGCCAGTTCGGGCCGCGGCTCGCGGAAGTCTTCGAAGTCGGCGGCCGAGAACACCAGCATCTCGCCGGCACCGTTGTGGCGGAAGAAGGCATCGCCGTCGCCCGGCTTCACGAGGCGGGCCCATTGGAGGAAGTCCTCCTTCTCCTGCTTCGGCCGCTGCGTGAACAGGTTGTAGGCGATGCGCACCGTCAGTTCGCCGGCGTCGGCCAGGCGCTGCACGATGCCGTAGTCGTCCGGGTAGTTCTGGAAGCCGCCGCCCGCGTCGATGACCGAGGTGATGCCCAGCCGGTTCAGCTCGCGCATGTACAGGCGGCTGGAGTTGACCTGGTCGTCCGGGTCCAACCGGGGGCCCTTGGCGAGGGCCGAGTACAGAATCAGCGCATTGGGGCGGGCCAGCAGCAGGCCTGTCGGCTCGCCCCGTGCATCACGCTCGATC
Organism: Rubrivivax soli; assembly: GCF_049810355.1. Classification (GTDB taxonomy): domain Bacteria; phylum Pseudomonadota; class Gammaproteobacteria; order Burkholderiales; family Burkholderiaceae_C; genus Rubrivivax. The sequence continues at coordinate 5,605,755 of NZ_CP187368.1, read as the reverse complement.
TCGGACCCCGGCGGGTTCGGCGTGTCGCGTGTGTAACCCACCGCGCGCAGCGCGGCACCGTTGAGCAGCGCCCGGTCGTAGAGGTGCAGGATGAACACCGGTGTGTCCGGCGCCACTGCGTTGATCTCGTCCAGCGTCGGAAGCCGCCTTTCGGCGAACTGCATCTCGCTGAAGCCACCCACCACCCTCACCCACTGGGGCGCCGGCGTGCGCCGCACCTGCTCGCGCAGCATGGCCATCGCATCGGCCAGCGTGGGCACGCCATCCCAGCGCAGCTCCATGTTGTAGTTGAGACCGGCGCGGATCAGGTGGGTGTGGCTGTCGTTGAGCCCGGGGATGACGCGGCGCCCGCGCAGGTCGACCCGGCGCGTGGCCGGGCCGGCATGCTGCAGGACGTCCGCCGTGGCGCCCACTGCCATCAGCATGCCGTCGGCGACTGCGAGCGCCTCGACTTCGGGCTGCGCGCGGTCCAGCGTGGTGACGCGACCATGGATGAAGACGGTGTCGGCGAACTGGCTCATGGCACGATCTCAGGGCAAGGACAATGGGCCGGTCGCGGGCCGCGACCGGAGTGCGGATGGTTTGTGCTCAGTGGCCTTCCTGGGCCCCGAACATCGTCTTCGCGTAGATCAGCCCCAGGCCATAGCCGCCGCCCCACTTCTTGGCCACGCCCACGGTCGATTCGTAGGTGTCGCCGCGGGCCCAGTCGCGCTGCAGCTCCAGCAGGTATTGCACCGACGTCATCGGGCGCACGCCAGCCTGGACCATGCGGTCCATCGAACGGTCATGCGCCTCGGTGCTGACGTCGCCACACGCATCGGCGATGACGTAGACCTCGAAGCCCTGGTCGATGGCCGACAGGGCCGGGCCGACGATGCACACCGACGTCCACAGCCCGGCCAGCACGATGCGCGGCTTGCCGATGGCGTTCACCCGGGCCGCGATGCGCGCATCCTCCCAGGTGTTCATGGTGGTGCGGTCGATGACCTCGGCGTCGGGGAAGGCGCCCTTGATCTCATCGAAGACCGGACCCGAGAAGCTCTTCTCGGCGACGCTGGTGATGATGGTGGCGACCTTGAAGGCCTTCGCGGCATGGGCCACCAGGCCCGCGTTGTTGCGCAGTTCGATGGCGCCGATGGACTTGGTGGCAAACGCCATCTGCGACTGGTGGTCGATCATGATGAGCGTGTGGTCGGTGGGGGACAGCAACGTCTTGCCGGGCGCGGCGGCGGCTTTGGCCATGGAAATCTCCTGAAGATGAAAGGGCAAACTGAGGAAGGCGTCGGTACTCGCCAGGCACTGGCATGAGCCATCACCTGCTGGACATTCTTTGGCTGTACGGATCGCTGCGCGCCACCCCTTCTGTCGCAGGCCGACTCACACCAAAGGAAGATGGCGACCGGCCAGACCACGACAACGATCGGGGTCTCTACGCAACCGGGTGCTCCGACATGACCACCGATACCCTTCTCCATCCCGAGCAGTCGCCCGTCATTCAGGCCTTCGGCAGCCTGGCGCCGGCACGGCTGGGTCTTCCGGATGCCGTTCGGCACCGCAGCGTTGCTGCACTGAACCGGCTGCTGGCGCACACGACGGCGCTGCGTGACCTGTACCGCAAGGCCCACTGGCAAACCTCAGGGCCGACCTTCTACGAGCTGCATCAGCTGTTCGAGAAGCACTTCGGCGAGCAGGAGCAGTGGATGGACCTGCTGGCCGAGCGCGTGCAAACCCTGGGCGGAGTGGCCCGCGCGCTCGCCCAAGACATCGTCGAAGAGACCCGCCTGGCCCGTGCGCCCAGTGGGGTGGAGTCGGCGATCGACCAGCTGCGCCGGCTGGTGGACGCCCACGAATTCATCCTCCAGGAGGCGCGCCCGCTGGCGCGCGAGGCGGCCAACTCGGGCGACGATGGCAGCAACGACCTGATCGTGGGCCAGATCGTGCGCGGCAACGAGCTGCAGAGCTGGTTCGTGCTGCGGCACTTGTCGTATCAGTCCGTCGCGAACGACACTTGAGAACCGCGCCCGGCACTGGCCAGACACTTTCGATTCCGGGGGCGCGCACCGTCGGCAGCACACGACGCGATGGGATTCCGCCCATCCGGGGGATACGCGTCGGGCGTTGGCGATCCGGCCCACACAACCCAGTGCCGCGAGTGCGACCATGCGCGCGGAACTCGTCGCCGCGATCGGCGCCGGCCATCGAAGCACGCCCGGCATGTCGCGCGCGCGCTTCGCGGCGGCCGAGTTGGGCGAGCCCAGGCCTGCGGGCATGTGGGTCGCTCGGACCGACGAGGCCCTGGCCCGTCCCTGCCGAAACGCTCGAGAGCGTCAGCAAGCCCCAGAGTCAACCTTTGTCGCCCTCCGGCAGCCGACTTCCAACGACACTACGCCTTGCGTGATCTCCGGTCCGGATGCCTTGCGCCTTCCCGGTGGTCCGCCACCCCGCCAACCATGATCGAAAAGCTGGAAGTCGTTCATCTGCGCATGCTCAGCGCTCTCTACGAGCATGGCACCGTGTCGTCGGCGGCTGAGGCCCTCGACGTCTCCCAACAGGCCGTCAGCCTGCAGCTGAAACGGACGCGGGAGATCGTCGGCGATCCTCTGTTCGTGCGCAGCGGACAAGGCATGGTGCCCACCCCCTATGCGGTGCTGATCCAACCGCACGTGCGGCAGCTGCTCGCACTGCTGCACGCCATGCCGGCGCCGGGCTCGATCCCGCTGGCGGCGCTGGAACGCACGCTCGGCATTTCGGCCACCGACTACACGCAACGCATCATCGTCATCGACCTGATTCGAGAGTTGCGCCGCGCGGCACCGCGCGTCAAGGTGAAGATCTTCAACATCGAGGGCGCCAGCCTGGTGCGGCGCATGCAGGAAGGCGAGATCGACGTGGCCTTCACATCGAACGGCTACGTGCCCGAGGGCCTGTTGTCGACGCCTCTCTTTGCCGAGCGCTATGCATGCGTCGCCGCCAGGCCCTTGACGGAAGGGCAGCGCCCGCTGCCCTTGGAAGCTCTCGTGGCCCACGACTTCCTGGTGGTGTCTCCAGGGGTTCCGAGTTTCGACGGCTCGGCGGGGACCTGGTTCGAGCAGCAGGGACTGCGGCGGCGCGTCGTCGCGTCCGTGCCCTCGTACTTCATGGCCCTGGAGTATCTGCGGCAGTCCGATCTGGTGGCCTTCGTCCCGTCTCGCCTGCTGCCCCGTGAGGGTCTGTTCGAGGTGCCGCTGCAGAAGGTGCCGCCAGGTTTCCAAGTGGTTGCTGCCTACCATGCCTCCGCCGCCGCCGACCCGCTGCTGGCCTGGGTGCTCGACCACGCGCGGGCGAGGGTCGGTCCGGCGGGATAGCGCTGCTTGTGACCGCTACAAGCACGCCGGCATGGCGTCCGGCGCAAGCCGTTCCTAAGCTCTCGACATCGCAACTCGAGCATGGGACGGTGAATGAACACCAAGCTGGTCAACCCCGCGGGCCTCTACGACGGCGCACCCGTCGGCATGTCGCAAGCCACCGTGGATCCCGGGTCCGGGTTCGTCTTCGTGTCGGGCCAGGTCGACTGGGACGCCGAATCGCGCGTCCGGCACGGCACGCTTGAAGGTCAGGCCGAAGGCGCCATCGAGCACCTGCTCACGGTGCTCGATGCAGCCGGTGCCTCGGTCGCGGACATCCTCCAACTCAGGGTCTATGTCCGCGGTGAACTCGCGGACGGCATGCCGCACATCGTGCCGGTCTTCGCCCGTCACTTTGGTGCGACGCGTCCCGCCCTGACTGGCGTCGGCGTGGCTTCGCTTGCATCGCGCGACACGCTGATCGAGATCGAAGCGCTGGCCCGCCTCCCCCGAGAGAGCCGATGAACCGACGCAGCTTTCACCGCCATGGGCTGGCGCTGCTGGCTGCGCCCCTGGCGGCCCATGCCCGCAGTCCGTCGGGTGGTCTGTCTGCCTGGGCGACGCACGCACGCATGACAGCCGCGCACGGCTGATCGGGTGGCCGGCGTGATCGCCGACATCGCCCGGGCCGTGATCGGTTGTGCGAGCACCACCCGGTCAACCTCATTTGTCATGTCCGTCGCGCCGGCACCGGCCGGGCAGCGGCGCCCACAGGACCCAACAGCATGAAATCCACTGCCACAACCCAGGTGTCCTTCCACTTCGCGGAGGTCGACGGCATCAAGGTCTTCTATCGCCAGGCCGGCGACCCCACGGCCCCGGCCGTGCTGCTGCTGCACGGCTTCCCCACCTCGTCGTTCATGTACCGCGACCTGATCCCGATGCTGGCGGACCGCTACCACGTGATCGTGCCGGACATGCCGGGCTTCGGGCTCACCGAAGTGCCCGACAAGCGCATGTACCGGTACACGTTCGACCAGTTGGCGAAGACGATGCAACGCTTCACCGAGGTGCTCGGCCTCGAGCGCTACGCGATGCAGGTCTTCGACTACGGCGCGCCCGTGGGCTGGCGCCTCGCGATGGCGCGCCCAGAGCGGGTCACCGCGCTGATCACGCAGAACGGCAACGCCTATGAGGAAGGCCTGGCCGATGGCTGGACCCCGATCCAGAGGTACTGGAAGGATCCCAGTGCCGACAACCGCGAGGCCGTGCGCCACTTCGTGACGCCCGAAGCGATCAAGTGGCAGTACACCCACGGCGTGAAGGACCTGCGCCGCGTCGCGCCGGACACCTACCTGCTGGACGCGGCCCTCACGGCGCGCCCGGGCAACGTCGAGATCCAGCTCGACCTGTTCCTCGACTACGCCACCAACGTGGCCAGCTACCCCGAATTCCAAGCGTACTTCCGCGAACACCGTCCGCCTCTGCTGGCGGTCTGGGGCAAGAACGATCCGTTCTTCCTCAACGCGGGCGCCGAGGCGTTCAAGCGTGACCTGCCGGATGCGGAAGTGCACTTCTTCGACACCGGGCACTTCGCGCTCGAGACGCACCTCGCCGAGATCGGCCCTGTGATCCTCCAGTTCCTCAACCGCAACCGATCGCTCGCCCGGTGAGCGTGCATGCCTCACCGAATTGACGACCTCTCAATCCTTCCCGCACAGGAGTTCCCATGAGCACCGCAAACGAAGTCCGGTTCCTCCCCGATCCGTCGCGCCGGCAATGGCTGCGCGTCGGCACTCTCGCAGCGGCCGGATTCGGCCTGCCGCTGTCGGCCCTGGCCGACATCCTTCCCACCTCCAGGGACCCCGCACGGCGCGGCGCCCCGCAAGGAAGGCAACCCACGAGCAACACCGTCATCACCAGGGACGGCACCGAGATCTTCTACAAGGACTGGGGTCCGAAGTCGGCCCAGCCGATCATGTTCCATCACGGCTGGCCGCTCTCGTCCGACGACTGGGACCCCCAGATGCAGTTCTTCCTGCAGCGCGGGTACCGCGTCGTGGCCCATGACCGTCGCGGCCATGGCCGCTCGGCCCAGGTCAGCGAGGGTCACGACATGGATCACTACGCGAGCGACGCGTTCACCGTCGTCGAGCACCTCAACCTGCGCAACGTGGTCCACATCGGGCATTCGACCGGTGGCGGCGAGGTCGCCCGCTACGTGGCTCGGCATGGGCAGCCGGCCGGCCGCGTCGCCAAGGCGGTGCTGGTGGCCGCGATCCCGCCGCTGATGCTGAAGACGGCGGCCTATCCCGGCGGTCTGCCGATCGAAGTCTTCGATGGCTATCGCAAGGCGCTGGCCGAGAACCGGGCGCAGTTGTTCCTCGATGTCCCTTCCGGTCCGTTCTACGGCTTCAACCGTCCGGGCGCGAAGGTCTATCCAGGGGTCATCCAGAACTGGTGGCGCCAGGGCATGGCGGGCAGCGCCAAGGCTCATTACGAAGGCATCAAGGCGTTCTCCGAAACCGACCAGACCGAGGACCTGAAGGCCATCAGCGTGCCCACCCTGGTCATGCACGGCGAAGACGACCAGATCGTGCCGATCGCCAACTCGGCCCGGCTGTCCGTGAAGCTGCTGAAGAACGGCACGCTCAAGACCTACCCAGGCTTGTCTCACGGCATGCTGACTGTCAATGCGGACATCCTCAACGCGGACCTGCTGGCGTTCATCCAGGGCAGCGGCGTCTGACTTCCATTCGACGTACATGCCCCACCAGAAACCTGCATTGAAGAAAGTATTCGTCGGGCTGTGGATGCGGCCGGGCCGTGCACCCGACACCCGCTTCTCAGAGGCCGCACGGGCCTTCTCGGCAACCCATGAGCAGGAGGGCTATGCCGAGCTGATGCAGGGCTCCTTGGCCCGCATGAGGGCGGCCGCCGGCCCTGCCACCAGCACGGTGGACGTTGCCACTGCGGTCTGGCGCGCGGCGACCGATGCCGCCTGTCCCTTGCACATTCCGGCGGGGCCGATGCGCAGAAGTGGGCGGCAGAGGCGGAGGTCCAGAGCCTTGCGGCCCGCGTCGAGGTCGATCGCTTCGTTCTGCGGGCTGCTGACGAGGACGGCCACACCCGAGCAACCACGCCCCGTGCTGCAGAGGCGGTCGGCGGACCGGGCTTCGTTGCGCACAAGGTCGCAGTTGGCGCTCTGCACGGACGATGACCAGGGCCACACCGCGGGGCGAATGTGGCGCCTTGACGCTGCAACTCATGGGCAACCGCTCTTGGCCGGGTTCGGTCAGACGCCATGTTCACCGCAGGCCGACCTCGGCCGGCGACGTCGCCACGTCGACCGACAGCATCCTGGCGCGGTCTCGCGTCGACACGTCCGGCCAGGAACGGACAGAACGAGGTCTTCCGGCGAGCCGTCGTTCGGCGCTTTCTCCCACGCTGGGCGCCATGCGGTCGAGCACTCCAGACGCGCCCGCACGGTCCAGGACCGGCGGCAATGCGCGTCACCGTACGCTGCGCTGTCTTCCCTGGGAGCGCGCATGTACGGACCTCCCAAGCCCGCCGTCGCTTCACATCACGCCAGCAATCCCGCGCTGTCGGTGGTGGCGCAGCGCGCCCGGGTGAAACGCCAGCACGCTGTTGTTCGGCGCGTTCTCTGCGCGCGTGGGGCCAGCACTGGGGTGGATGTGGGCGCGCGGATCGCTGCTGGTCGGCAAGGTGCGCGTGGTCCAGTCGGCATCCGCCTCGGGGAAATCCTCGTGTGCGATCAGGAAGCTCCAGGCGACGACGCTCTGGACGGCTTGCGTTTGGCCCTGGTAGGTGCCGGCAAAAACGGTGGACAGCGACAGGATGGGGAACGTCGCTCGCATGGCACGCGGCCCGGCGTCCTGCATGCCAGAGCACGCCACCAGGGCGACGACGAACGCGGACAGGAGCGCTGCGGCAAAGACTCGCATGGTCGGTCTCCCCGTGCGGGAAGCAAGGCGTCAGTTGGGTCGTGTCGTCCGGGCCAGGCGCACGACCGTCACACCGGGCCGCAGCTGGCGCAGCGAGGGCATCACGAGGGTGCAGTCGTCGTAGGGTGTGGCGAAGGGCTCTCCTTCGCGCCAGCCCAGCACCGTTCCGGCGCGCGCGATCCGCTGCGCGCTGCGCCAGGCCTGGGCAAAGCGGGTGTCCATGCTTCGCGCAACGACGGCATGCGTCACCTGCAGCGCACGCTGCGGCGGCGACGCCGGAGTCTGCCTCGCACCCGGTGGCAGATCGTCCTCGTCGACGACGCCGCTGACGCACAGCACCCGGGCACAGAGGTCCGCCGCAACGGCCCGGCTCGATGCGTGACCGTGCCAGCCGCACTCGACGAGCAGCGCACAGGCCTGGTCCTCGCCCTGCTGGCCGAAGCGTCCGTGATCACGCAGCCGCGTCCCGTCGGCGTGCCCGGCATCGACGACGACATGCTCGGGTGCGCCGAGCTTCAGCGCCAGGTCGAGGTTGCGCTCCAGCGGCCCGGTTAGCAGCAGCGGGGGCCCTGGCTCATGCATCGAGTGCAGGTCGAGCAACCAGTCAGCACGTTCGATGAATGGCGCCAACTCACGTGCGCGGCGATGCTCCAGGCTGTCGCCGCGCACGAGGCCCGCGCCCCAGACGCGGTTGAGATCGTGCTCGACGAAGCGCGAGGCGTCCGGCGCGCTGGCATCGAACGCGTCGCAGGCCGCCAGATTGCACAGAGCCAGCGTCAACACCCCGCGGCGCGGCCGCAGGCCCCACGCAAGCATGTCCCGTACCGCCCACGCGCCGCACAGCTCGTTGCCGTGCACCAGCGCCGTGATCAGCAATCTGCGACCCGCGATGCCGCTGTCGAACTGCCACACGCCTTCGACGCCGGTGTTGCCGGCGCGCCAGCGCGCCAGGTCGGGCGGCGCCAGCTCCCATGCGAGCGGCTTCACTCCTGGATGTTGGCGAACTTGACGATTGCCGCGTACTTGTCGCGTTCGCTCTTCATGAAGGACGCCAAGTCGGCCCGCGGATCGGCCAGCGTGGCGCCGGCTTCCTCGAGCTTCTTGCGCACGTCGGGCGCGGCCAGGGTATCGCGCAGTGCCTCCTGCAGTCGCTGCAACTGCGACGCCGGCAATTGCGCCGGCCCGAAGAGGCCGAACCACGAGGCCATGTCCAGGCCCTGCAGCTGCGGATGGGCGCCCAGCGGAGGGATGTCTGGCGCGATCGGACTCGGCGCCAGCTGCGTGCTGCCGAGCGCCATCACCTTGCCCGACCGGACATGCGGCAGGCCGCTGGAGAGCACGAAAACGCCGAACTCGAGCACACCGCCGATGAGGTCGTTGGTCAGAGGCGCTACGCCGCGATACGGGATGTGAACCATGAACAGTCCAGAGCGCTGCTTGACCAGTTCGCCAGCCAGGTGCAGTGCGGTGCCGATGCCCGACGACCCGTAGCTGTACTTGCCCGGCGCGCGCTTGACCTGCGCCAGAAACTCGTCGAGCGTCTTCACGCCGACCCGCGTCGACGCGACGAGCATCATCGGCTGCGAGCCGATCAGCCCGAGAGGCGTGAAGTCTGCGATGCCGTCCACCCGCGCGGCGCGGTTGATCAGCTTGTGGATCGACATCTCGTTGTTGGTGCCCAGAAGCAGCGTCTGGCCATCCGGCCTGGCCGCCGCCACCTTCTGCGCGCCGAGCGTGCCACCGGCACCGGCGACGTTCTCGATCACGACCGTCCGGCCCAACCGCCTGCCCAGCTCCGGGCCAATGATGCGGGCTGTCAGGTCGGTGCTGCCTCCCGGCGCATAGCCGACGACGAGCGAAACGGACTTGTCGCTCTGGGCCACGGCGGGCATGGCCAGCGTGGCGGCGACACTGGCGAGGACCTGGCGGCGATCTGGCATGGGCGACTCCTGGATGGTTCCACGACAGTTTGCAGATCTCAGCCCATGGTCATGTGCTTCTTCGGCACTTCAGCGTGCCGTTATGGCCCAGATCGCCTCCAGTTCTTCACTCAGCCGCGCCTTGGGCCTGTACAGGCGCACCTCGAAGGGGATCTGCTCGGCGCGCCCGCCGATGGCCACCAGCGTGCCTTGCCGGCAGGCTGGCGCCACAAGCGACCAGGGCAGCCATGCGAAACCGAGCCCTCGCTCGACGAACGCCGCGATGGCGTCGGCCGAGTCCGCCACCAGTGCCGGGTCGCGGCCATGGCCGCTGCGCTCGAGGTGGTCGCGCGTCAGGCGGCCGAGCGTGAGCGTGGCGGCGTAGTCGATCAGGCGGCCACGCGCCAAGCTGTGGCGCGGGGAACCGTGGGCATCGGCCTGCGCCACCGGCACGAGCTTGTCCTGCGCCAGCGTCAGGTGCACGAAGCGCTGTGCGCTGAGCCGCATCGACAGCGCCGGGTGCTCGTAGCAGCACAGCAAGTCCACCTCGCCCTGCTCGAACAGCGCAGCGACCTCGGCCATCGAGCGCGTCACCACCTCCACCCGCACGCCCTTGAGCGGCGCGCGCAACCGGGCCAGCCAGTCGGCCACCAGCGTGCGCGCCAAGGTGCGGCCGGTGCCGAAGCGCAGCACTGGGACGCCGGGAGCCGGCACTGCACGTGCCTTCAGTCGCGCACGGGTTTGCACAAGCGCGGCCAGCAGCGGCTGCGTCTGGTCCAGCAGTTCCTGGCCCGCCGGCGTCAGCCGCAGCGGCGAGCGCCCGTGTTCCACCAGCGCGGTACCGGCCCAGGCCTCAAGTTGGCGGATGCGACGGCCGAATGCCGGGTGGGTGACATGGCGTGCGGCCGCTGCGCGCGAGAGGCTACCGGCGGTGGCCAGCGCCGCCAAGTCTTCGAGCAGCCGAGTGTCCAGTGTCATGCCGCCATTCTTGCAGCCGGAAGCTGCCACCCCTTGACCGTGTCTGTTCGGACATGGGGCCGGAGGCAACGACGGTGCTTCTGGCGGGTGTCCGGTCCGTCGGCCTTGGGTGGCTGTTCAGGGTCGACAGTGCCAGTTCGCGGCCGGTCACTGCGGTGGTCCGGCCGTCGCAGAGATCGCGGTGTCGCACGGTTGACCGGTCATGAAACCGGAGCGGTCATCGGTGGAGCCCGTGCGCGCACGACTGCTTCCGGCCAGAGCTGCCGCTCGAGCGCCGCGCCTGAGCGGCTGCACTCCATCTGCATCCACCCTCCCGAGCGTGCCAGGCAGCTTCGCAGCGGTGGCGGCCAGTCGCCCAGCAGCCGTGGGTGCACGGAGCCCGCCATGAAGACGTCATCGGCTCGGCGGTCGCGCACGCCCGACCCATCAGGGGCATTCACGGCCCCGGATGCGGCGCCAGTACGCCGACAGTCATGCGTGAGCCCTAAGCCATCGGCGGCGGCCGGCCGTGGCCCGGCTCCCCCCCGTTGCCGTCGAACGTGGACACGCTCGTGGTCACGGCGGAACTCGGCACCGCAGCCCGCGACGCCGCGTTGGTCTTGTTGGTGGGGTGTTGCAACGACGGCTGAGGAGCAGAGAGTGTCCCCGCCCCCGACTGCGCAACGGCGTGCACGGCCGGTGGCGGCAGCGCCTCGTTGATCGTCTCGAACATGACGCGGTAGGTGTGGCCCGATCGTGGACACATCAGCATGCCGAAGCCCAGATGCGGGCGCGTGCCGTCGAGCACGGCGCCGATCGGCGGGGCCCTGCTGAGAGCCCGCGCGATGTGGTAGCAGCCGCCGCTACCCAGCAGCGCGAGCCACTTCTCGCATTCGCGGGACTGGATGACCTTGTACTTGTGCATGGCGACGGCGCCGGAGCCCGGGGTGCGCCAACTTATGCAAAAGGGAGCCGCCGTACCGTGCGCTGGCGAACAGAGCCCCGCCGCGTCGGGCCGCCAGTGTCCGTCCCCGCGTGCGTGAGCATGCGCCGAGGCCGCTGCTGTCCGTGGCAATGGCTTGTTGACTCGATTTCGGCCCGATGCCGAGCAGAAAGCGCTGACCTTCAGACGCGCGATGCCGTGCGAGCGCACGGCGCGCAGACTTCCTCGAAAGAACGTGAGGGCGCGGCGGGAAGGACCGGTTGTGGCCGGACCTACCAGTCGTCGCGTTCTCCCAGCATCGGACATCGGCCCAACGGCGACTGCGAACGGCGGCGCTTTCGGCGCGCGGTCGGCTCAAGTCGACCCTCTGCAGACGCAGAACCCGAAGGTCTGGCATCCGCAAACCTGCCATTCGACCGTCGGCAGCATGAACTCCCGCCTTGAGACGTCCAGGTGCCTGGTGCCCTCCGCGACACGATGGCTCCTGCGCCTGCCGGTCATCGGCGCCGCAGCGCACGGTTGCGTGCCGGCTGAAACTGAAGTCCGTCTACCTGGGCATGGCGCCCCGCACCGTCCGCACCGTCCGCACCGTCCGCACCTTCTGCCCGGCCTGCGGACCCAAGGGAGGCGACTCTAGCGCTCCTGGCGTGGCGCGACCGCGACTGCCACTTCATCTGCGGCGAACTGTGCACGATGGCATCGCGCCCATCGTCCTGGTCGAGTGCGCCTGGTTCGCCCGCGCTGGGCATGGTGTGCCGCTTCCGCGCGGACGGCTCCCTGAGCAGCACGCAGTTGCGCCGGCCCTGAACCAGGCGCGGCGCGCGTCAGGTCCTCGTCGCCCAGTCCAGCGCCGCCTTGCCACCGGCCGCCGAGACGGTGCTGACCACCGTGCCCCAGGTCATGTCGATGAGCGACAAACCCAGCGGCCAGCCCTTCAGCGTGGCCAGGTTGGTGAGATCGTAGGTGGCGTAGGCGACGAAGCCGAACAACGCTGCCATGCCCAGCGTCTCGGTCCAGCCGCGCGGCGCGGCTGGCGCCAGCTGCGGCGCCACCGCGAACACGACCACCCCCACCGCGTACAGCAGGTAGAACAACACGGCCACCGGCACCACGGGCTGTTCGGCCATCAGGTGGCCGATGCCCTGCTGGTACAGCGGCTTGGCGATGACGCCCAGCCACAACAGGTCGAGGGCCACCATCACAGTGGCGGTGCCGGCGTAGGCGGCGACATAGCGGTTCATCGTTTCGGCTTCCAGGTTCAGGGTCGGGGGTCGTGGGCTGGAGGTGGCGCCGCCCGTGGCCGGGACATCGGCGCGTGATGGCGTCAGGGGACGGCGGTCAATGCGCAGCGATCACGCGCCGAACGGTGTTGCCGACGTCGTCGGCCACCAGCAGGCCGCTGCGCGTGTCGTCGGCCACGCCCTCCGGCCAGCCCCAGCGGCGCCACGTGGGCTCCCGCAGCATCGTCGGGCGCGACGACCGAGGCCACGCGCGCCGGGTTACCCGGCTGCACACGCACGTCGACATGGTGACCGTCGTTCACCGTCGGGCAGCACGAGCACCGTGGTGCCGGCAGTTCGGGCAGCAGCCCGGTACCCGCTGAACGAGGCTGGCGCGCCGAATCGGCGCACGCGCCCGGCAGGATGCAGGCGGCCGGCGGCAAGCAGGGGCTCGGAGCGCCTGGTGGCCTCGCGCCCGTCAGGTCTGCCCGGCCTGGCAATGGCGTGTGCTCGGCGCAGGGACAGGGGGGACGGCGTGACAGGGTGTCCTCGACACCGTCAGGGTGGCTGGACGCTGACCGGCGTGGGCGAGGGTACACGCGAACGTGCAGTGTCTGCGCAGGCTTCGCCGCGCGTCTGTCCTTCAGCGTACGCAGGCGGCCCGCGTCTTCACCACACCCCGATCGATTCGGCCGCCACCGTCGCGTCGCCGGCTTGCAGCCAGTGGCATGTGGTGAGAGCCGGCGAGTTCGACAGTGGTGCCAGCACGTGCCGGTGGAGGATCCAGGCAGGGCGGACCTCAGGCTGAGTGCGGACCATGTCGCGTTGCCTGGGCCGGCCGCAGTTCTGCGCGCTCTTCCTCGCGCCCTGATGGCGTGGACGCATCCAGCTTCCGCCCGGGCGATTCGGCCACCTGGGCTGGTGCGTCGGCGTGTGTGATCAGCTCTTCGATGATGAAGTGACCATAGAGTTGTGCACGTTCGGCCCCGAGCGGCTTGACGCACGCGGCCACCTGCCGCGCCAGCTCGTCTTGGGGCGTGTGCACGATCAGCCAGTGGTAGCCCTTCATGTGTGCCTTTCGGAGTTGCTCGACGTGGATACTGCCGCCGCGGCACCATGGCGCGGCCATGAACATGCTGTGCGCGTGCACGCGCCCGGTTGGCTAGTCTTGCAGGAAGGACAGCAATGCGTCGTTGAACGCCGCCGCGTGAGACACATTCAATCCGTGCGGCGCGCCACGCACGACGATCAGCTTGCTCCGGGACACCGCATGGTGCGTGCGTTGGCCCGAACCTTCCACGGGCACGATGGCGTCTGCCGCGCCGTGCATCACCAGGGTCGGCAGTGTGAGTTTCTTCAGGTCTTCGCGAAAGTCGGTGGTGGCGAAAGACTCCATGCATGCCAACGCCGCATGCTGCGCCGACTGTTCGCACAAGACGATGGCTGCGCGGCGCTGGGACTCGGTGACCTGCAATACACCGTCGGCCGAGAAGAAGGCGGTGGCGAACTGCTCGAAGTAGGCACTGCGGTCGCGTTCGAACGCTGACGACTTCTCGTTCGCCTTCTCGGGCGTGAGCGGGCCGTCGGGGTTGTCGCCGGTCTTCATCAGGTACGGCGGCACGGCCGCTGCGAACACCACGCTGCGCAGGCGAGATTCGCCATGCCGTGCAACGTAGCGTGCCACTTCGCCGCCGCCCATCGAGAAGCCCACCAGGGTCACATCCTGCAAACCGCACTGGTCCATCACGCGCTGCAGGTCGTCGGCCAGCGTGTCGTAGCCATAGCCCTCTTGCGGCTTGTCCGAGCGGCCGAAGCCGCGACGGTCGTAGGCCACGACGCGGTAGCCTGCTGCAAGCAGCGCCGCGACCTGAGGCTCCCAGGCCTGGGCCGACAGGGGCCAGCCGTGGATCAGCACCACAGGTCGACCGCTGCCGCCACTGTCCTCGATGTGCAGGCGCACGGTGTCTGCCTGCGCAGCGTCGGCCGTGCTCGACGAAGCGAGGTCCGCGGTGGCTCCGGCAGCGGCGCCGCCGAGCGCGCCTGCCGCGGCGCCCAGCGTGGCTCCCACCAGCACGCCCACCGGACCCGCCACTGCGACGCCGATGGCGGCTCCAGTGGCCATGCCGGCCACCATGCCGCCACCCGTCATCACCGACCTGGCCTCGCGCTCGGCCTCCTCGGGCGCCAGCGCCACTTGCGCCCCGGCGCTCGGGTCTTGCGACGGAATGCCGTGCCCAGGCCGGGCCTGCTCGGCAAGGTCTGGATCAGCAGGCGCAGCGTTCGGAGGCTGCAGCGGGGATGCGTTCATGGGGTCTTCCTCCGGAAGTTGAGCTCGAGACGAGCACGAGGGTCGGTGAACGGCGAATGCAATTGCACGGCCTGGCCTGAACTTCTGGGCCAGGGCTGGGGCTTGCCCTGGTCGAGCAAGCTGTCCCTGGTGTGCCCGTACTGGCTTGCGCCCTTCGCGCTCCAGCTCTTCTTTGGCATGACGGATCCTCCGGTTCCCGAACCGAACAGGCCGCAGGTCCTGCCGGCGGGCAACCGAATGTCTGCTGCGAGGCGGGGCCCGTCTGTTCTGCACCGTACGGTGGTGCCAGTGAAGTCACTGCAAGCCAGCGACAGGCTGCAGCAGGTGTTGTCCACGCCACGCTCAAGTCCGGGCACCCGCGCCGGCTGCCCGACCCCGCACCACTGGCCGGCGCGTCACAGACCCCGCGCGACCTGGTCCTGCACGGGGAAGCCGCCCGAACGCTGCACCTGCCGCGCCCGACCGTCGCGTCCAGACGCATTGCGCAGCCCGCGTGATGCGATGACAGACCACCCCCCGTGCGTCACGGGGGCGCGGTGCGACCATCAATCCTTGGCGCCGCCCTCTTCCAGGCGAGACAGCAATTCGTCACGACGCTCGGCCATCTGCAGACCGAGCGACATCATGTCCAGATGGCTTTCGCGGGCCTGCGGAAAGAGCAGGTCTTCCTCTTCCTGCACGTGCATGTCAACGGCGTCCTGCAACTGTTGCACGGTGCTGTCGTAATCGCCTTCCGAGGGGTCCATGGCCTGCAGCTGCTCGATCAGCGTCCGGGCCTCGGCATGCTCCCGCTCGGCCTTCTCGATCCACCCTGGGTCACCCAGCGCGTCGCGCGCAGCCGGATAGAAGATTTCTTCCTCGATCGCGGCGTGCACCGACAGCGCGTTGCAAATCTGCGCGACCAGGTCCAGGCGCACGGCGTCCATGCCGTCCCCACGGGCCAGTTCGTGGTACTCGACGAACAATTCCCGAACATTGCCGTGGTCGGCACCGAGCAGTGCCAAGGCGTCGACTTCAAGGGACTCGTCGACGCTGCTGTCGTTGTGGCTGAAGGTGTCAGTGCGCATGGGGGTATCCATAGAAGGAGAGCGGCCCGGCGAGTGCCCGGCTGGGTCCATGAGGGGGCAATTCGAGTGCCCGCACGCGATGAAGCCCAGGAACGTTCAGAACACCTTCGACGAGCGCCGCCCCCGAAGAGGCCCTTCCCGGCCACACCACGGAGAGCACGTCACGGGACGGCAGGGCCGCGGTCGAATCGGGCAAGCTCGTCGAACAACGCAGCACCGCCGCGCAGGTGAAGGATTGTTCAACCGCGATGGTGCGCGACCACAGCAAGGCCAACGCCGAGCTCGCGCCACTGGCCGCCGCCAGAGTCCTGACGCGGCAGGCCGTGCCCGACGGCGAGCCACGCCGCATGAACAACGCGCTGGGCAAGCTCAACGGCGCGGACGTCGACCGGATGTACATGAAGCACATGGTTGAAGCGCTCCGGACCGGCGTCCGCGGTGTGGGCATCTTCGTCAGCGCGACCCGCCGAGTGCGATTGCCTCGCGGTGCCTGACGGGACCCGCCCGGGCCTGGCGCAGAGCCCCCATCAGGCGTTGGACCAGGGCACACAGGGCAAGGCGGGCCACAGCGCAGTGGTCGTGCCCGCGGCCAGCCGAGTCGCGCGTTGACCGCGGCAGGGCGGCAGAGGCCCCCTCGGCTCGGCGCCCGGGGCACCGATGGACAAGGGCCCCGGGCCGTCATGCCCGGGGCTTTCGTCTTGCGGGTGTCTGCCCGCGCATCAACTCAACGCAGCACCGCTTCACCGCTGGCATCTCGCCAGTGGTTTTCCAGGAACTGCGCATCGTCCTCGCTGCGTGGCTTCACGCCCATCAGGATGCCGCCTTCCTTGATGCCCGACTCGTACTGCGTGACGCGCTCTTCCGGGATGTTCCAGCCAACCAGCGCGCCGACCAGGCTGCCGGCGGCGCCCCCGGCGCCTGCGCCAGCCAGGGCCGCCGCGATGGGTCCGGCGATCACCAGGCCCAGGCCGGGCAGCGCAATGCTGGTTCCCACCGCGGCGATGCCGGCAGCGATGGCGCCAACCGTGCCGCCGATGCCGGCGCCGACGCCGGCCCCTTCAGCCGCCTTGCTGCCCAGCTCGGTGGTGCGGCCATCCTCCTTGCCGAAATGGCGCTTTCAGGTCTCGTCGGACATCACGAGGTTGATGTCGTCCTTCTGGTAGCCGCGGTCGACGACGCCTTGGTAGGCGCGCTCGGCGCTCTCGCGGTCGGGGAACAGCCCCGTGACGTACGGGTTCGTGTCTGCCATGGTCAATCTCCTTGCGGGTTGGGTGGGGTGGGAAGCACAAGAACTCGGCGCACGCTGCATCAGCGGGCCTTGGCTGCACCCTGGCAAACGCCGCGCCCGCGACGGTCCTGCGCGGCGTCGGCACGTGCCTTGCCGCTGGCATGCACCGGCACGTGGTGACCAGCCGCCATGCCCTGTGCCGCACACGAAGAGGAACCCGCAATGACGACCACCCCACCGATCCCCGAGCTTCCCGGCGGGCAGGCCCGCAGCGGCGGCACGCGCAGCCGTTCTGGCAGCAACTACGGCGACTGGAGCCCCAACCGGCCACCCGCGCCAGCCGGCGGCACGAAGTTCGCCGGCGGCGAGGCGCAACCTGAACAAGCCGCCGGCAGCGGCGCGCAGGCGTCTGGGGCCGCGCCTGCCAGCGCGCCCGTCTCAGCCAGCGCTGCCCCGCGCGTTGACGGCAGTCTCGTGCGCTGGTGGCACCACCTCAAGCCCGTGTTCCAGAGCAACGACGGCGCACGGGCAGACAGTTCCGCCGTCACGCGTGACGCCGACGCCGTTCCACCGCCTCGATCTTCAGCAACTGCCGGTACTTCGTGACAGTGCGGCGGGCCACGACCAAACCCTGCTGCGCCAACTGGCGCGCGATCTCTGCATCGGACAACGGCGCGTCGACGTCTTCGGCTTCCAGCATGTCCTTCACCAGGCCGCGGATGGCCGTGCCTGAGCAGGCGCTTCCGTTGGCACTGACCATCGAGCGCGAGAAGAAGTACTTCAGCTCGTAGACGCCCGTGGGTGTGGCCATGTACTTGTTGTTGGTGGCCCGCGAGACGGTGCTTTCGTGGATGCCCAGTGCATCGGCGATCGCGCGCAGGCCCATCGGCTTCATCGCCATCGAGCCGTGATCCAGGAAGGCGCGCTGCCGGTCGACGATCGCCTGGGCCACGTCACGGATCGTGGAGAAGCGCTGCTCGACGTTGCGCAGTGTCCAGCGCGCTTCCTGCAGGTCGGCACCCAGCTCGGCGTGCTTCGCGCTGCGGTGCTGCTGGAACAGCTGCGCGTAGACCTGGTTCAGCCGCACCTTGGGCACGACGGCCGGGTTGAGCTGCACCGTCCACTGGCCCCGCACCTTCTTCAGCAGCACGTCGGGCACCACGTACGCCACGCGCGTCGTGCCGAAGCGCCAGCCGGGCCGAGCGTCGAGGCGGCGGATGCGGTTGCACACCTCCTCCACCCGGGCCGGCGGTTCCTCCAGACGCCGCGCCAGGCCGGCCACGTCGCGCGCGGCCAGCGCCGGAAGGTGGTCGCAGATGATGCGGTTCGCGATGCCGCGCAGCGCCGGGCAGACGATCGCGGGCAACTGCAGCAGCAGGCACTCGGCGACGCTGCGTGCGCCCACGCCTGCCGGGTCCAGCGACTGGACACGCCGCAACGCGATCTGCATCTCGTCCAGGCCGGGCTCGGGCGTCAGTCCAGGTACATCGAGCAGTTCTTCCAGCGGCGTGCGCAGGTAACCGTCGTCGTCCAGCGACTCGACGATGGTCTGCGCCAGCGCCAGGTCTCGCAGGCTCAAGGGCAGCAGGCGGATCTGGCCGTGCAGATGGGTGTTCAGCGCCAACTCCACGGCCACCCGGTCCAACGCCGACAACTCGCCGGACTCGCCGCTGCGCGGGCCGCTGCCGGCATCGCTGTGCCAGAGTTCGCGGTCGCTGCTGTCGTCCATCGGGGCCTCCGAGTGGGCACTGCGGTCGTGGCCGCCGTCGCCGTCGCTGGTGTCACTCCCATCACCGTCCTCGCGCGCATCACGCATCGTCATCTCGGGCCCGCCCGCGTCGTCGCTGGCGGCGGTGCCACCGTCGAGCAAGGCCTCGCGTGCCAGGCGAACATCGCCAGCGCTCTGGCCGATGCGGTCGCGCTCGTCGGAGTTCGCATCGTCGCCGGCTGTGGCGTTCTCGGCCATGTCCGCGTCGCTGTCCTCGGATTCGAGGAACGGGTTCTTCCCCAGCGTCTCGCGCAACGTTGCCGCGAAGTCCGTCGACGACATGTGCAGCAGGCGCACCGAGTGCTGCAGGCGGGGCGACAGGGCCTGCGACTGCCTGTGGTCGGCTCGGATGTCGATGGTGCTCACTGCATTCTCCCGGGGTCGAGGCACATCGTTCGCAACGCATGCTGCAGCGCGCACCTCGGAGCAGGCCGAACGCAACGCCCGTGCCGCGCCTCTCCACCTGATGCATCTCGAAACAAATGCGCATCCGGCCGCCTGACCACCCCAGGCTGGGCGAGCAAGCACGCCTCGACTGACCCGCGCCGTGCTGCCACGCGCTCGGCAGTGCGCGTCGGTCAGATTGACCGAGTGCGACTGTTTTGCGGCAAAGCCTGCGCTTCCCACCCGACAGCGGCGCCCGCCCCCCCCCCCCCGATCCGCGAGCGCAAGGCACGGCGATTGCCGTGGCCCGAGCCACGCCCCAC
Source organism: Rubrivivax soli (assembly GCF_049810355.1). Taxonomy (GTDB): domain Bacteria; phylum Pseudomonadota; class Gammaproteobacteria; order Burkholderiales; family Burkholderiaceae_C; genus Rubrivivax. The sequence continues at coordinate 5,586,350 of NZ_CP187368.1, read as the reverse complement.
CCGATCCGCGAGCGTCCGCCATGCCCAGTTCCCCCAGCATTCCCAGCACCCTGCGCTCACGCATGCTGCTGCTGGTGCTGTCCCTGCTGCTGCCCACGATGCTGGGTGCCGGGTGGCTGATCGCCGCCACCGTGCAGGCCGAGAACCGCGCGCGCCAGGCGACGCTGCGTGACACCACGCGCGCCGTATCGATGGCGGTCGAGCGCGAGCTCGCGCATCGGGCCGCCGTCGCGCAGGTGCTGAGCCAGTCGCCATGGCTCGAGCCGGCCTCCGGGCTGAGCCCCGAGCAGATCGGTCGGTTCGCGCAGCATGCTGCGCGGGCGACGGATGGCATGGCGGGCGGCGTGGTGTTGCGCAGCGCCGATCGCGTGCTGCTGGACACCCGCACCGGCCCACCAACGGGGGCCATCGACCTGAGCCAACCTCTGGTGTCGGTGCCGTCGGTCCTGCCGCTGCAGGGGTCGACGTACGCGGCCCCAGACGCTTCCGCGCCCGCTGCGGCATGGACGGCCAACGCCGCCCTGCAGTCCGACACGGCCTTCGCGGCGGTCGTGCACCCCGTCATGGACGGCGGGCAGGTGGTGATGAACCTGCTGTTGCCGCTGCGTGCGTCCGAGCTGCAGCGCGCGGTCGACACGATCCCGCTGCCTGCCGGTTGGGAAGGACGCTTGATCGATGACCGCGGAACGGTCGTCGCCCTGCAGGCGGCCGCGCCCGGACCGGCCGGCAGCGAGGCGATGGACGGCGCGGAGCAAACGATCTTCGTCAGGCCTGCCGGCCACGGCTGGTCGTATGTGGGCACGCTTGCACGGCCGCGCCACCTCGGGCTGGCCCAGCCCGCAGTGGTTCAGGTGACGCTGGCGTCGTTGTTGCTTCTGGCCCTGTCGCTGTCCGGCGCGGTCGCGATCTGCCGGAGCATCGTCGGTCCGGTGGGAGTGTTGAAGTCGGCCGCGGCGCGCCTTCAGGGTGGGCTGGTCATGGACCCCACCAGCACGGGCATCACCGAGTACGACGAGGTCAAGCAGGCCCTGCAACGCGCCGCCGAGGCGGTGGATGACAGCCGGGCGGAGCTGGCGCACAGCGTCAACGCGGCCATTGCGCGCACCCGTCTGGCCGAGCAGCGCGTTTCGCGCAGTCGGCGCGTCGAAGCGCTGGGCAGGCTCACCGGCGGTGTCGCGCACGACTTCAACAACCTGCTGGGTGTGATCAGCAACAGCGCACACCTGATTGGCAGGCACGCTTGCGCGTCGGACTTCGAATTGCCGCTCGGCGCGACGCGGCGGGCCGTGGAATCGGGCCAGCAACTCACGCAACAGCTGGTGCGATTTGCCGGCCGTACCGATCTGCATCCGGGGGTGGTGCTGCTGTCGCAGACGCTGCCCGAGTTGCACGACCTCGTCGCCAGCGCGCTGGGCCGGCTCATCCGGCTCGATCTGGAAGTCGCGCCCGCCACTGCCGCCGTGGGAGTGCATGCAGGCGAGCTGGAGCTGGCCCTCGTCAGCCTGGCTGTCAACGCCCGCGAGGCGATGCCTGACGGCGGCGTGCTGCGCGTGACCGCGCGCAACGCACGTCTCGGCGACCTCGACACCTTTGCCGATGCGGGCGCGCTGGCGGGCATGCCGATGGTGTTGATCACCGTGCGCGACAGTGGGGCCGGCTTCAGCGCCGCGGCGGCTGAGCGCGCCTTCGAGCCCTATTTCACGAGCAGGCCCTTCGGGCAGTCCGCGGGGCTGGGGCTCAGCCAGGTCCATGGCTTCTGCACCCAGGCCGGCGGTGCCGTGCACGTGGCCAGCACCCCCGGCTTCGGCAGCACGGTGCTGATGCTGTTGCCGGCGGCGTCGCAGCTGCTGGCATCCGGCGGGCGGGCCGACACAGGGGCCAATCCAGAGGATGCGCCACCCACGCCTTCGCTGGCCGGCCAGCGGGTGCTGCTGGCCGAGGACAACGCGGCGCTGGCCGATGTGACAGCCCTGCTGCTGCGCGACAGCGGCGCCATCGTCGTGCGGGCGCGAAACGCTGCAGAAGCCTGGCGCCTGGCCTGTGCAGAGCGCTTCGACGTGGTCTTGACCGACGTGGTGATGCCTGGCGAAGAAGACGGGCTGGCGCTGGCGCGGCGGCTGCGCGAGGCCTGGCCCAACCTGGCTGTGGTGCTGATCAGCGGCTACAGCGAAGTGGCCACCGCGCGCGAGTTTCCCTGCCTGCACAAGCCGGCGGCGCCGGCCGACCTGATCGCCATGCTCAGCGGAACGATCACCGAGAGGGCCAAGCGCGCTGTCGAGGTTGTGGCGGCGGTTTGACGGATGCCGCAAGAACGCCGGCGCTTTCTGCCGGTCCGCCTGCGTGCGCGCGGCCCCAACCGGCACCCGGGCGCAGAGCAAACCCAGCCTGCGGGCACACGCCTTGCCGACTGCTTGTGCGGAGTTTGCTGGCACATGCCAGGCAGCGCCGGCAAACCATCTTTCCTCAACTGTTCAGGAGTTTCGACATGACCAAGATCCAATGCACCCGTCTGGCCTTCGCGGCCGCCCTCGCCATTGGCAGCAGCCTGGCGGGCGCCCAAAGTACCGGGACGACCGGCACCACGGGCACGACCAATCAAGGCACCCAGACGACGCCCGGCACGACGGGCGCCGGCACCACGGGCACCATGTCCGAGCAGAATGCGACGACGGGCACCGGCTCGATGTCGAACAGCCAGCGTGACAGCATGGGCCGCACCACGGGCACCGACGGCACGAACTCGGGTACCGGCACTTCGGGCACCCGCTCGAACGTCGACAACGCGACGACCGGCCGCGGCTCGTCGACCACCGGCTCTGGCTCGGCCTACGGCTCAGGCGCCAGCACGGACGGCAGCACGCGTTCGACCGACGGCAGCACCAACCGCGACGGCCTGTCCACGGACAGCTCCGGCAACGGGATGAACACGGCTGCCCGCATGCGTGAGGCGCGCCGCGACCGCAACTGAAGCACCCCTGACGAGGCGCCGGCACCTGGGCGCCGACGCTGAAGTTCGCAATCATCGCTGCGGCGGCCTCCGGCCCGGAATCTCACCGGGCTGGAGGCCGCCAACGTTCTTTGCATTGCCGACTCAGTTGCCGGACCGTGCGCCGCGCAAGCCCGGAAACACGCGATCCACCGGCAAGGTGTCGGGCAGCAGGTAGACGACGCTGCGGCCCCCGCTCAACAACGGCTTGACATAGCGGTCGTAGAAGCGCGCGGGCACGTTGATGCAGCCATAGGAGATGCGGTTGTCCGCCGACGTGGGACTGGCCAGCCGTTGCAGGCGCCGCTCTGCAGGATCGGTGACGCGCACCCGGTGCATCGAGACGGCCGCGTCGTAGTCGATCCAGAACACATCGTCGCCGTCGGCGTTGCGTCCAGGCTCGGCCATGAAGCGGCCGGCGGGCGTGGTGCGCTCTTCCGGCCGGATGTCCTTCATCTCGCGCTCACCGATGCCGGGAACCGACAGGTCGCCACGGGCCAGGCCCAGCAGCACCGGCGTGTGGGCCAGCGCGCGGCCCTGACCGTCGAACAGCGTCAACCGGGCCTGGCGCTTGTCAACGACGGCGAAAGGAGCGCCGGCGTTGTCGCCCGCGTCCAGCACCCAGCGCACCAAGGCCTGGGCGTCGACCGACGTGTCGGCCTCCAGCGCCGCAGCGCCGGTCGTGCTGAGCACACAGGCCAGCCCCAGTGCCGATGCGCACAAGCGAGCGGGTCGGCAGTAGTCCATCTTCATCGGCTCCTCCGGATCGACGCGACGTGGCAAGCCGCGCGCCTGCAGGGTGCGCCGAAACACCACGAGACGGTGCATCGGACGGCGGGCACACGGGTTGCCACACATGGTTCTCGACCACTGCACCCGGCGTCCCGCCCGTGCGGTTGACTTCCTCAACCCGTCTTCAGGGAGACTCTTCATGCAAACGTTCTTCTCATCCGGTGGCTGGCTGCCGCTGTGGATCCTGGGTGCGCCCTTGCTGGCCGGCGTGTTCGCTCTGTTTGCGACACCGAAGTCCAGCCGCAGCACAAGCACGAGCACCCTGCGCGACGACCGCCGTCCCTCTGGCGCCATGGACGCCCGCCCCACCTGATCGATCGTCACGGCAGGGCAGCCCCGGTCGCCGCGTCTGCGTCACGGGCTGAGGACTGCCTTCACTCTGCGCGCCGCGCGCCAGGGTCGACACCGCTCTTCGCGGCGTACTCCTTCAGCCGGTTGTAGAGCGTCTTCAGGCTGATGCCCAGCACGGCAGCGGTGCGCTCCTTGTGGTGGTCGTAGCGCCGCAGCGTTGCCAGCACCAGCAGACGCTCCGCCTCGGCCATCGACGTGCCGATCGGCAACAGCACACTCTCGGTCGAACCCGACAAGGGCTGCACCCCGCCCGTCGGTGTGGCCGCGGGCCATCCCTGCCCGCGTTCGTCGGTCGACGGCTCGGGTGCAACCGGCGACGGGACGGAGCGCAGGACGGGCGCCGTCAACCCATCGCCGGCCGGCTCGTCCGCGCCCAGGTCCGGCAACCACGCTTCATCGATCGTCCCGCCCGTGGCCATCACGTAGGCGCGCTGCACCACGTTGCGCAGTTCGCGCACGTTGCCCGGCCAGCGGTACGTGGCCAGATGGCACAGTGCCCCGAGCGTGAAGCGACGCAGCGCCCCTTCTTGCTGGCAGATGGCGGCGAGGAAGTGCTCGGCGAGCAGCGGCACGTCGCTCAGTCGGTCGCGCAGTGGCGGCAATTCGATCGGGAAGACGTTCAAGCGGTACAGCAGGTCTTCCCGCAGCTTGCCAAGAGCCACCGCCTTGAGCGGCGGCCGGTTGGTCGCCGCGATGATGCGCACGTCGGCTTCCTGGCTGACGGTGCTGCCCACGCGCATGAAGCGGCCGGTTTCGAGGACCCTCAGCAGCTTGACCTGCAGGTCGGGCGGCATCTCGGTGATCTCGTCCAAGAACAGCGTGCCGCCGCCGGCGCGTTCGAAGAATCCCTGGTGCTGGCGTTCGGCACCGGTGAAGCTGCCTTTCTCGTGGCCGAAGATCTCGCTCTCGATCAGGTTGGGCGAGATGGCACCGCAGTTCACCGCCAGGAAGGGGCGCTTGCGACGCCGGCTCAGGTCGTGCAAGGTCTGCGCCACCACCTCTTTGCCGGTGCCGCTCTCGCCGGTGATGAACACGGTGACCCCGGTGCCAGCGACGCGGGCGATCTGCTCGTAGATGCGCTGCATCGCAGCGCTCTTGCCCCACAGGTGGCCAAAGTGCCCGCTGGTCGGCAGCTGGGCGGCCAAGTCAGCCACCTCGGCCTTCAACACGGCCGGCTTCATGATGCGTGAAAGCACGCCCTGCAGCTGTGTCAAGTTGACCGGCTTGACCAGGTAGTCGGCCGCGCCCAGGCGCAGCGCCTGGACGGAGCTTTCGATGCTGGCATGGCCGGTGCACAGCACCACCTCGGAATGGGCCATCAGCTGCGGGTCGGCCAGGAGGTCCATGCCGCTGCCGTCCGGAAGCCGCAGGTCGAGCAACAGGATGTCGGGCTGCTGCAGCGAGATCTGCCGCCGCGCGTCCCGCATGTTGTGCGCCACGGCCACGGTGAACTTCTCGCTGGCGATCAACTCACGCAGCAGGCCGGCTGCATCGACATCGTCGTCAACGACCAGAGCGTGCGGCATCGGGGCTCCTTTCCTCGCGATGAACGCATGGCACACGGTTTGCCAAGCACGGTGGGCGGCATTTCGTCGCGCTTTCGGAGCAGACCATGAGCAAGTCAGGACAGCCGGCAACCAAGGCCGACCAGGGCGGGCAGCGGCCACCCAAGGCAGCAGCACCGCGTCGCGCGGGCAGCGAGCCTGCTCCGCGTGCCCCCGCGGCGCGGACGCCGACGAAGAGGAAGTAGGCCGCGGTCTCGTTCACGCCCGGCTGGCATGGGCGGCACGAGCCGCTCATGCTCCGCAGGGCCCTCCTACCGCTCATGCGGGGCATGCCGGCGCCGCGTCGGTGACGGCCGGCAGCTGGATCGTGAAGATGCAGCCGACGCCAGCGAGGTCTTCGAAGCTCAGCGTGCCGCCCATCGCTTCCAAGGTCTGCCGAGCGATCGACAGGCCGATTCCCAGCCCCGTCTTGTCATGTCCGGCGTGCACGGGCGTCGTGGACGGACCCAAGTCGAAGCCCGAGGGCAGCCCGCCACAGCGGTCCTCGACGTCGATGTGCACCTGCCCCTGCGTCTCGTGCACGTTCAGATGCACTGCCGTACCCCGGTGCGTGTACTTGAATGCGTTGACCAGCAGGTTGGTCAGGACCCCGTGCAGCAAGGCCCGGTCGGCGTGGACGCGCAGTGCGGGGTCGACGGCCGACACGGCGAAGTCGCAATGCCGCGCTTCGGCTTCCAACTGCGCGCCGACGCGCGCTTCCTCGATGAAGGCGGCCACTGCGAAGACAGCTCGCTGCGCCTGCGCACGGTGCGTGGCGCGCACCTCCGCGATCGACCCATCCACCAGTTCGTGCATCACCGCCAGGCTGCGCTTCAACACCGTGCCGGTGGCGCCGCACAAGGACAGGCTGCCCTGCTGGATCGCGAGGATGGCGAGGTTGCTGGTGTGCAATGCGTTGCGCAGTTCGTGCAGCAAGAAGGCCAGGCGCTCGCTGGCCTCGGCGGCGCGCGCATCGGAGCGCACCACGTCGCGCTGCCGGCTGAACTCGGTCACCGCATCGGCGATGGCGTTGTCCAGGCAGCGGTTCAGCGTCTTGAACTCGGTGACAGCGAACGGTGCGCGCCGCTCTAGAGCCAGCTCGGTGATGGCCTGACACAGGTCGCCGTAGTCGTGGACCACCTGGTCGACGGTGTAGTCCAGCTCCAGCAGGGCCTTGCCGTGGGCTGTGGCGCCCACACCGATCTCGCTCGAAGCAGGTGGGGCCCCTCCCGAGGGACCACTGATTTCGAGGCTCCGTGCGTCCTGATCCACGCGTTCCGCCGCCAGCGTGCGCGTCAGCTGTTCGAGAAACAGCGGAATGCCGCCGGCCATCTGCTTGGCAGATGCACTGCGCGCAGGGCGCGCGGCCACCTTGGCCTTGCAGCGCGCCACCAGTTCGTCGCGATGGGCGACCAGGAAGTCATGCATCATCTCTGTGTTCCCTGGGAACGCGCTCGGAGCGAGATGCCGTCGCTGCCACACGCATCCCGCGTGTGCGTGCACCGAAATGCTCCGCCGGCGGCTCCGTACACGGGCGTGAACGAATCTGCCGAACGGCATCCCTCACGGCACCAGCACCACCTTGCGGCAGGCGTCCTGTTTCTTGTCGAAGATCTCGTAGCCCCGCACCGCATCCATCAGCGGCAGGGTGTGGGAGATGATCACGTCGGGATGCAGCCGGCCCTGCGACACATGCTCCAGCAGTTCGGGCATGTAGCGTTGCACGTGCGTCTGTCCTGTCTTGATGCTCAATCCCTTCTCGAAGATGTCGCCGAACAGGAAGCCGTGGATGAACCCGGCGTACACCCCCGGCACGCTGATGACGCCGCCACGCCGCGTCGCGGCGATTGCCTGGCGCAGCACCTTGCCGCTGGAGCCTTCCAGCTTCAGCGTTGCCAGGATCGTCTCGGTGGTGCTGCCCTTGGCTTCAAACCCGACCGCGTCGATCGACGCATCGACGCCGCGGCGGTCTGTGGCTTCAACGATGCGCTCTGCCGGGTCTTCGTCCTCGTCGAAGTCGATGGTCTCCACGCCATAGGTCTGGCGGGCGAACTCGAGGCGGTAGGCGTGGTGGTCGATCATGAAGATCCGTTCCACGCCCAGCATCCTGGCCACTGCGGCGGCCATCAGGCCCACCGGGCCCGCACCGAAGATCGCCAGGGTCGATCCCGCACCGACCTCGGCGTTCACCACCGCCTGGTAACCGGTGGGCAGGATGTCCGAAAGGAACAAGACCTTGGCGTCGGACAGCGAGGAATCCGGGATGCGCAGCGGGCCGACGTTGGCCTTGGGGACACGCACGTATTCGGCCTGACCACCCGCATAGCCGCCGTAGAGGTGGCTGAAGCCGAACAGTCCGGCACCCGAGCGAGCGTCCTTCTTGTTCACGATCGTGCCGCGGCCGGGATTGGTCGTCTCGCACGCCGAGAACAGCTTGCGGCCGCAGTAGAAGCAGGCCCCGCACGAGATGGTGAAGGGCACGACGACGCGGTCGCCGCGCTGGAGGCCCGCCACCGCACTGCCGGTCTCTTCGACGATGCCCATGAATTCGTGGCCCAGGATGTCGCCGGTTTCCATGCCGGGGAACTTGCCGCGGTAGATGTGCAGGTCCGAGCCGCAGATGGCCGTGGCGGTGACGCGCAGCAGGATGTCGTCCTCGGCCATCAGCTTGGGATCGGGAACGTTGTCGATGCGAACGTCGTCCGAGCCGTGGTACGTCAGCGCCTTCATCAATCACTCCTCGGTGTGCGTGGGCAGCAGGTCCCCAGGCACACCACCGTATGCGGGCGACCCGGCCACGTCTGTACGGCGGCGTACAGGACGAGCAGCCCGCCATGTCGCAGTGATCAGGCGATGGCCTGAGCCATGCGGTCATCGAAGAGCACGCGGTTCGTCAGGCCCGTCTCTGTTCAACGGCCCGGCCCGTGTGCAGCGTGTCGCACGCCGGCCATGCCGTGGCCCCTTCGGCCAAGCGCGCGTTGGCCAGGTCGTTGGCCGAGCCCAGGTCTTCGGTGCGTGCGCCCTGGGCCGCGAGGTGCCGCGCGTCTGTGTGTCGGCGCACCGACATCACACGGCACGCGATTAGGCTTTCAAGACGGCAATGCCCGCCCAGCCCGGCCCAAGCTCGCCAACGCTCTTCGTCCGCCCGTGCCTCGCCGTGCGCCGTCCTTGCCCGCCATTCCTCCGCCGCCCTGCGGCGCGCCGCTCATGCCTGCTGCGTACCCCCGCCCCCAACTGGTGCGGCCGCAATGGATCTGCCTCAACGGACCCTGGCGCTTCTGTCACGACGACGAGCAGTGCCATGCGTCACCACGCGACGTTGCGCACTGGCCGCTGCAGATCAACGTGCCGTTTGCGCCCGAGTCGGCCGCCAGCGGCGTCGGCGACACCGGCTTCCACAGCGTCTGCTGGTACGAGCGCGACTTCGATTGCCTGCCCGCCGACGACCGCGTGATCCTGCGCTTCGGTGCCGTGGACTATGCAGCCCAGGTGTGGGTCAACGGGCAGCTGGCCACCACGCACGAAGGCGGCCACACGCCGTTCGCGTGCGACATCACCGCCATGCTGGAGCCGTCTGGCCGCCAGACCGTCAGCGTGCGCGTCGAAGACGATCCACGCGACCTGGCCAAGCCGCGCGGCAAGCAGGACTGGCAGCTCCAGCCGCATTCGATCTGGTACCCGCGCACCACCGGCATCTGGCAGACGGTGTGGCTGGAGCGCGTGTCCCGCACCTACATCGCCAAGATCCGCTGGACGCCACAGGTGGAGGAGTTTGCCATCGGCTTCGAGCTGCGCATCACCGGGGACGCCACGCCCGGCGGCGCCGCGGCCGCGGACGAGGAACTGTGGGTCGACGTGACGCTGCGCCACGGCGCACGCGTCCTCGCGCGTGACCGCTACCAGGTCGTCGAGCGCGAGGTCGACCGCTTCATCGTGCTGACCGACCCCGGTATCGACGACTTCCGCAACGAGCTGCTGTGGAGCCCCGAACACCCCACGCTGCTGGACGCCACGGTGCGGCTGCTGCGCGGCAGCCAGGTGATCGACGAGTTCGAGTCCTACACCGCGCTGCGATCGGTCCGCGTGCTGCGCGACCGCTTCATGCTCAACGGCCGCCCCTACCTGCTGCGGCTGGTGCTGGACCAGGGCTACTGGCCCGACACGCTGATGACTGCGCCCGACGACGCTGCGCTCCAGCGCGACGTCGAGCTCGCCAAGGCCATGGGCTTCAACGGCGTGCGCAAGCACCAGAAGATCGAGGACCCGCGCTACCTGTACTGGGCCGACAGGCTGGGCCTGCTGGTGTGGGAAGAGATGCCCTCGGCCTACCGCTTCACGCGCACCGCGATCAAGCGCATGGTGCGCGAGTGGACGGAGGTCATCGAACGCGACTACAGCCACCCCTGCGTGATCGTCTGGGTGCCCTTCAACGAAAGCTGGGGCGTGCCCGAGCTGACGGCGATCGGCAAGCAGCGGCACGCAGTGGAAGCGCTGTACCACCTGACGAAGACGCTGGATTCGACGCGGCTGGTGATCGGCAACGACGGCTGGGAAAGCAGCGCCACCGACATCATCGGCATCCACGACTACGACGCCAACGTGGAACACCTGCGCCAGCGCTACGGGCCCGAGATCAAGGTCGAACAGCTGTTCGATCGCCGACGCCCCGGCGGCCGCATCCTCACGCTGGACGGTTTTCCCCACCGCGGCCAGCCGATCATGCTGACCGAGTTCGGCGGCATCGCCTACGCCGATCGTGCGCACACCGGCATCCGGGCCTGGGGCTACACGGTGGCCGACAGCGAAGCCAGCTTCTCCCGGATGTACGCCGAGCTGCTGGACACCGTGATCCACACCGCGCTGTTCGCGGGCTTCTGCTACACGCAGTTCGCCGACACCTTTCAAGAAGCCAACGGCCTGCTCTATGCAGACCGCACGCCCAAGATGCCCATCGAGGACATCGCCAGGGCCACCCGCGCCTCGCGCACCCACATCCCCGGGGGCGTCTAGATGTTCTGGCACGACGCCATCAAGCCGGACGGGCGCCGGCTCACGCTCTATGCGCGGGCGCCCTTCGACGGCCCGATCGCTGCGCCCAGCCCCTTCGCCGAGCCGCTGGGCGCCAGCCCGCACCTGCGCTGGCATCCGCTGCGCGGCGAGTGGGTCACCTACGCGGCCTACCGCCAGGGCCGCACCTACATGCCGCCGCCCGAGAACAACCCGCTGGCGCCGACCACCGACCCCCAGCATCCCACCGAAGTGCCACCAGGCCCCTGGGACGTGGCGGTGTTCGACAACCGCTTCCCCTCGCTGGGCGGCGCGCCGGCCCAGCCGCCCACCCTGATCGTGCCCACCGCCGCGGCCATCGGGCACTGCGAGGTGGTGGTGTACAGCCAGAATGTCCAGACCTCGCTCGGCCACCTGCCGCTGTCGCACCTGGAACTGCTGCTGCAGGTCTGGGCCGACCGCACCGAACGGCTGGCCCGTCGCGGTGACATCGCCTACGTGCTGCCCTTCGAGAACCGCGGCTCCGAGGTCGGCGTGACGCTGCACCATCCGCACGGTCAGGTCTACGCCTACCCAGTGGTGCCGCCGGTACCGGCGCGCATGCAGGCCGAGGCACTGGCGCACTTCGACAAGACCGGCACCGGCCTGCTGCAGCAGCACATCGTGGAAGAGGAGCGCTCGGGCGCCCGCATGCTGTACCAGGGCCTCCACACCGTGGCCTTCGTGCCCGTGTGCGCGCGCTACCCGTACGAGGCGTGGGTGGCGACGCGCGAACCGGTGGCCAGTTTCGGCGCGCTGAGCGTCCCGCAGCGCGCCGACCTGGCCCGCGCGCTGAAGACCGTGCTGCTGAAGTACGACGGCCTCTGGCAGCGCCCGATGCCCTACCTGATGGCCTGGTTCCAGGCCCCGACCGATGGAAGGCCGCACCCTGAGTCGCACCTGCACGCGGAGTTCTACCCGCCGTACCGTTCGTCCGACCGGCTGAAGGTGCTGGCCGGCACCGAACTGGCCGCCGGGTTCTACGCGATGGACGCGCTTCCCGAGGCGAAGGCGCGTGAGTTGCAGCAGGTCGCGGTGGCGATCGAATGAGCACCGGTGGCCCTGCCGCCGATGACTTCGAAGCCGTCTTCGGCAGTCCGCCCGACGCGGTGGCCGCCGCCCCAGGCCGCGTGAACCTGCTGGGCGAACACACCGACTACAACGACGGCTACGTGCTGCCCATCGCCATCCCGCAGCAGACCACGGTAGCGCTGCGTGCCACCGCAGGCGCCGACCAGCACCGAGTGACGCTGCACGCGCGCAACTTCGCGCGGACGGTGGCCTTCTCGCTGGAGGACGCGCCGCCGCCGGACGCCTTTGCCCGCTATGTCTACGGCTGCCTGCGCGAAGCCAGCCTGGCGGGGACCACCGTGCCGTCTCTGCAGGTGCATGTCCATTCGCAGGTGCCGATGGGCGTGGGCTTGTCGTCCAGCGCCGCGCTGGAGGTGGCGACGCTGCGCGCGCTGCGCACGCTGACCCACGCACCCTGGGACGATGTGCGGATTGCCCAACTGGCGCAGCGCGCCGAGGTCGAACACGCCGGGGTGCACTGCGGGATCATGGACCAGATGGCCTCGAGCCTCGCGGCATCCACGCACGCCCTGTGGCTGGACACGCGCACGCTGGAACGCCGCCGTGTTCCCCTGCCCGCGGGCAGCGAGATCCTGGTGCTGCACTCAGGCGTCGAGCGCACGCTCGCCGGCAGCGGCTACAACGCACGCCGCGCGGAATGCGCGCGGGCTGCGCGCCTGCTGGGCGTCGCCAGCTTGCGCGACCTGGCCCCGTCCGGCGCCGCGCAGCGCCTGCCCGATCCGCTGCGGCGGCGCGTCGGCCATGTGCTGACGGAAAACGCTCGCGTGCTCCAAGCCCTGGAGGCCGACGCGCCGCACTTCGGCGCACTGATGAACGCATCGCACGCCAGCCTGCGCGTCGACTACGAGGTCTCGCACCCGCAGGTCGATCGGCTGGTGGCCTTGCTTCAGGCGCACCCAGCGGTGTACGGCGCACGCATGACCGGCGGCGGCTTCGGCGGCGCCTGCGTGGCCTTGTGCCAGACCGGCACCGCCACGGACGTGGCGGCGCAGGTGCTGCCCGGGTACCTGCGCGACAGCCGGATGCCCGGTCGGATGCTGGTGCCCTGGGGCGGCGTCGCGGTCTGAGCTCGGGCCGGGTCGGCGCGTCAGGCCACCCTGCGCAGGGCTACGGGCTCGTCCACCGTTTCCGACGCTGGAGCAACCGGTGCCTCGGCGCGCGGCAGGACATCCGCGCCACGTTCAGTGACGTAGCGCAGCAGCGCGTCGTCCAGCGTCGGCATGACCGTGCCGCGTTCGCTGACCAGCGCCGCCTGGCGTGGGCGCAGCGCCACTTGCCCAAGTGCGTGGCCCTCGACCGGTTCGATGAGGCCGGTGTCCAGCTGGCAAAGCCGCGCCGCGCACAGCGCCAGTTCATACCAGCTGGCCGAGCCCTGGTTGGCCAGGTGCCAGACCCCGCTTTCGCCATCGATCAGCAGATCCAGCGAGTTCATGACGAGGTCGCGAAGATAGGTGGGCGAGACCACCTGGTCGGCGACTGCAGGCCAGCTCTGGCCCTCGGCCAGCGCGCACAGCCCCTGCGTCAGGAAGTTGTTCCGATCCCACGGCCCGAAGAAGGCCGCCGTGCGGACCACCAGTGCGGCCGGGTCATGATGCAGCACGCTGCGTTCGGCATGCGCCTTGGCTTCGCCATAGGCATTCAGCGGGTTGACGCCGTCGCTCTCGACGTAAGCCGCGTCCTTGGTGCCGTCGAACACGAGGTCGCTGGAGAAGCTCATCAGCTTCACCCCATGGCGGGCGCAGACGCGGGCCAGGGCTGCAGGCCCGAGCACGTTCTCGCGCCATTGCCGCGGCTGGGTCTGTGCCTCGTCCACGCGAACGAAGCCGGCGGCGTTGACGAAGGCCCAGGGCTGCTGGTGCGCGACCAGGGTCTCCACCGCGCCTTCATCGGCGATGTCGAGATCGGCCCTCGACAGCAGGCGGCACGGCAGGCCGCGCAGGTGGCACAGATGGGCAAAGGCCTGGCCCAGCGCGCCGCGGGCCCCCGCGATCAGCATCGGCGGCCCGCGCATCGGCAGGTGCCGCGGGGCGCCGAATGCCGGATGGACATGGCGGATCGACCGCTGCCACCAGCCATGCCCGTCCGCCACCGGGTGGCGCGCAGCCGAGCCCTGCGCCAGTTGCCGCGCCAGGTGCGCCAGCGCCGTCGGCCGGGGTGTCGTGCCGCGCACGTCCCACAGGCCGGGCTCGTAGTGCCCCCGCTTCTGCGTGACCAGCGTGTTCCAGTCCACCGTGCCAAAAGCCGCCCATGCCGTGACCGCGCGCACGTCGACGCCTGTGTTGCGCAGGCTCTGCGCGGCGTCCCAGGTCTGCTGCAGCCAGCGCAACTGCTCTTCCCGCGTGCAGCCCAGATGGGCTTCGGTCAGCGCCAGCGGACGCCGGTACCGCTGCCAGGCTTCCTGAAGACGCAACGCGACGCCGTCGAGCAGGTCGCCGCGCACCCGCACCGTTTCCACGTCCACGTAGCGGTGGCGCCCGTTGCCGCCGTGCACCTCGGTCGGGTGCAGATCGAGCCGGTCATCGAGGAAGCGCTGGCTGGTCACGTAGTGGTTGATGCCGATGAGCTCGGGCGGACAGGGTCCGTCGACGAACTCGAAGAGCTCGTCCTCGCCGGCACCGTGGCGCCGCAGGTACCGCCACAGCGGGTGAGCGCGGTCGACCCGGCCGCACAGCAGATCGAAGCCCAGCCAGCGGCGGTGGTTCTCGAAATCGGCCTGGTACTGCAGTCCAGTCGTGGCGTGCGTGTAGCCCAGGTCGTCGGTCTGCACCAGCTGTGCGGCAGGGTTGACCGCACGGATGGCCCGCATCGCCAGGACCGTCGCGCGCAGCTGGTTCAGCAAGGCGCGCACAAAGCTCCGGTCGTCACGTCGATGGGGGTACCAGGCGCCGTACAGGCCGCTGAAGCGCGCCGTGGTCATCGGCTCGTTGACGGGGGTGTAGGCCTGCAGTTGCGGGTAGCGGCGCGCGACCGCGCCCGCGTAGGCGGCCAGCCCCGCCGCGAAGCCCGGGTCCAGCAGGTGCGTGCCGGCGGGCCCGCTGCCGTGGTGCACCAGCCCTGCCACGCAGTCCATCCTGCAGACCTGGAGCCGCTCGATGCGCGCATCGGTCCACCGCCAGTCGTAGACCGCAGCGTCGGCCGTCGCGCAGCGTTCCCACAGCAGCGGCAGCCGCATCCGCCGGATGCCCAGGCTGGCGATGCGATCGATGTCGTCGAGCCGCCCCGCGAAGCCGGTCTCTTCCAGTTGATCGCGCCAGACGTCGCCGACCCGGTTGACGGTGCATTCGGGTCCGGCCCACAGCTCGAGCGCGGACATCCTCAGGCGACGACCGACGAGGGCGCGCGTGCGAGGGCCGCGCCCGCCGGCTTCGAAGCGGCTTCTGCGCTCCGCTGGCAGATCCGCTTGTACGTCGCGAGCGACTGGCCCACCACTTGGTCCATGTTGTAGTACTTGTAGGTCGCCAGCCGGCCGACGAAGGACACGTTGTCCAGCGCCTCGGCTTCGGCCTCGTACAGCCGGTACAGCGCGGCGTTCTGCGCCCGTGGCACGGGATAGTAGGGGTCGCCTTCGGCGCACGGGTACTCGTACACGATCGACGTCTGCGCGTGCTGCTGTCCCGTGATGTGCTTGAACTCGCTGATGCGCGTGTAGCCGTAGTCGTTCGGGTAGTTGACGGTGCCCACCGGCTGGAACTCGGCCTGCGCCACCGTGCGGTGTTCGAAGCGGATGCTGCGGTACGGCAGCTTGCCGTGCTTGAAGTTGAAGAATGCATCGACGGGGCCGCTGTAGACCATGTGCCGCCACGGCACGAGGTCGACGATCGCGCGGTAATCGGTGTTCAGCATCACCTTGATGTTCGGGTGCGCCAGCATGCGCTCGAACATCCGCGTGTAGCCGTGCAGCGGCATCGCCTGGTAGGTGTCGGTGAAGTACCGGTCGTCGCGGTTGGTGCGGGTGGGCACACGGGCCGTCACGCTGGCGTCCAGCTCGGACGGGTCCAGCGCCCACTGCTTGCGCGTGTAGCCGCGGAAGAACTTGTTGTAGAGCTCGCGGCCGACCTTGTTGACGATCACGTCCTCGGAGTTGCGGATCTCGTCCCTCTTCTCGGCCACCGACTCCAGCCAGGTCTCCATCTCGAACGATGTCAGCTGCAAGCCATAGAGCTGGTTGATGGTGTCCAGGTTGATCGGCAGCGGCACGCGCTGCCCGTCGACGCTGGCCAGCACCCGGTGCTGGTAGGGGCGCCACGCGGTGAACCGCGAAAGGTACTCGAAGATGTCGGCCGAGTTGGTGTGGAAGATGTGCGGGCCGTAGGGGTGGATGAGCACCCCGCTGTCGTCGTAGCGGTCGTAGGCGTTGCCGCCGATGTGCGGCCGCTTGTCGACGATCAGCACCTGCGTCTGGCCATCGCTGGCCAGCCTTTCGGCCAGCACGCTGCCGGCAAAGCCGGCGCCGACGATCAGATGGTCGAATCCCTGTTTCCCGGGCACCGCCGCGCCGGCGGCTTGGATGAGGTTGTCGCTGCGCTTCTCCATGTCGCGCCTTCAGCGGCCCCAAGAGCGGGCGGATGGCTCGGTGCGCGGCGAGAGATCTGCACCCGCTGCCACCGCATCCAGCAGCTGGCGCATCGCCTGTGCCGTGCGGTCCCACGAGCTGTGCGTCACGGCAGCCCGCATGTGGGCCACGCGGATGAGACGCTCGGTGGTGTCTTCGGCCAGCGCCTGGCGACACTGCGCGACGAACTCCTGCGCATCGCCGGCCACGCGGATCTGTTCGCCGTAGAGCTTGACCACGTCACGCACGGCGGTGCTGACCACCGGCTTCTCGGCCGCCATGTACTCCAGCGTCTTGGTCGGGCTGATGAAGCGCGTGGCGGCATTCAGCGCGAAGGGCAGCAGGCAGACCTGCCAGCCCTGCACCAGCGCGGGCAGTTCGGCGTAATGCCGCTGGCCCAGCCAGTGGATGTTGGCTGCGCGCGGCAGGCTTGCCGGGTCGATCTTCACGACCGGGCCGACCATCACGATGTGCCAGTCGGGATCGGCCGCGGCCAGCGCGGCGACCAGGTCGAGGTTCAGGCGTTCGTCGATGACACCGAAGAATCCCAGCCGCGGGTGTGCAATGTCGCTTTCGTCCACCCGCCCGGCGGCCGGTGCGAAGTGCGCCACGTCCACCGCGCTGGGAAAGCAATGCACGTGGGCATTGCGCGACTTCTTCGCTTCATACAGGCTGGGACCACCGGTCAGCACCAGGTCGGCAAGGCGCAGCAGGTCGGCCTCGCGCTGCAGCAGCTGCGGCGGAGCGAAGTCGAAGGCGGCCAGTTCGTCCATGCAGTCATAGACCACCGCCCGGGCCGCCACGGCATCCAGCAGAGGCAGCGCCATCGGCGTGTAGAACCAGGCCACGGCGTCGCGCACCCCCAACTCGAGCAGCTTCTCGCGCAGCAGCGGGTGCAGCATGGCGATCTGCGGATCGGAGAACCCCGCGGCGTCGAACGGCGAATGGGCACGCAGCACGGTCACGCCGGGCGCCGGGGTGCTGACGGAGATGCCGGCCCGGCCCGCGGCCTGTTCGGGCTCTTCGACAAAGAACACCCGCCGGTCGCCGGCCAGGCGCGACAGCAGGTGCTGCGGGCGCTGGTAGACGAAGTCCCAGCGCAGATGGGAGAAGACGACAAGATCATGCATCGGTGGCACCTGTTCGATAGGGGTCGGAGGAATGCAGCGGCCCGTACCGGCGCCGTCGAAGAAGGGTCAGACCAGCGGTGGGTCGGTGTCGCGGGCCGGATGGCGGTGCTTGCCAATCGCCGTGATGAACGCCGTGAAGGCTGACTCGCCGCTGTCCGTCTGGGCAAACAGCACGCCCGGGTCGGCCTCGCCGGTCGCGAGCACGCCTTCGATGCCGGCCCGCTCGAGCAAGGCCTTCGACGCGCCCAGGGCCAGCAGTGTCTTGCCGTGGCGGTACTGCTGGGCCACGAAGTCGACGGCGCGAGCATCCCGCAGCAACGACTGCGCACCGACTTCGCCATCGGGCAACAGCACCGCGTCGAACAGCACGGGCGCTGCGTTCTCGAAGCTGGCGGTGGCTTCGATGGCCACGCCGTCGGTCGTCTCGACCGGGCCCAGCCGCGGTGCCACGACCACGGTCACCGCACCCGCGGCCTGCAGCGCCGCCTGCGCGGCCAGCAAGGCGGCCCCCTCCACGCCGTGCGCCGCCAGCAACGCCACCTTGCGGGTGCGGATGCCGCCGTCACCAGGCAGCGCCGTCAGCGACAGCGCGGCCGAGGCAGTGACCTCGGGAGCGGTCGCCACCGCCTGCGCGCGCGGCATCGCCGCCGGCACCGCCATGCCCAGCCCGTCCGCCACGGCCGCCGCCAGCGCCGGCGACACGTTGACCAGCGAGGCCAGCATCCGTTCGCGGATGGCCGGCACGGTCAGCTTGCTCAACTCGAAGCGGAAGGCGGCGGCGATGTGCGCCTGTTCCACCGCGGTCTGGCTGTCCAGGAACAGCGTGGCCTGGGTGTAGCGATCGGCAAATTTCTCCGGCTTGCCGCGCAGCTTCTCGCCTTCGGTGGGCTGCGGAAACGACACGAAACCCTGGCCACCGGCCTGGAACGGGCAGCCCCCGCCCAGCGAGTTCGGCTCGTAGGCGACGCGGCCGCGGTGCACTGCCTGGCGATGGATGCCGTCGCGCTGGTTGTTCGACACCGTGGCAAGCGAGGCGTTGATCGGCAGTTCGTGGAAGTTGGGCCCGCCCAGCCGCGTGATCTGGGTGTCCAGGTACGAGTGGTGGCGGCCGGCCAGCAGCGGGTCGTTGCTGAAGTCGATGCCCGGCACCACGTGGGCGGTGCAGAACGCCACCTGTTCGGTCTCGGCGAAGAAGTTGTCGGGGTTGCGGTTCAGCACCATCCGCCCCACCGGCCGCACCGGAACCAGTTCTTCGGGGATCAGCTTGGTCGCGTCCAGCACGTCGAAGCTGAAGGCTTCGGCCTGTTCCTCGCTGAACACCTGCAGGCCCAGCTCCCACTCGGGGTAGGCGCCCGACTCGATCGCCTCCCACAGGTCGCGGCGGTGGAAGTCGGGGTCGGCCCCGTTGATCTTCATCGCCTCGTCCCAGACCAGCGAATGGGTGCCGAGCAGCGGCTTCCAGTGGAACTTGACGAACTGCGAGCCGCCTGCCGCCGTGACCAGGCGGAAGGTGTGCACACCGAAGCCCTGCATCATGCGCAGGCTGCGCGGAATGGCGCGGTCCGACATGATCCACATCAGCATGTGCGTGCTCTCGGGCGAGAGCGAGACGAAGTCCCAGAACGTGTCGTGCGCCGACGAGGCCTGCGGCATCGCATGGTGCGGCTCGGGCTTCACAGCATGCACCAGGTCCGGGAACTTCATCGCGTCCTGGATGAAGAACACCGGCATGTTGTTGCCGACCAGGTCCCAGGTGCCTTGATCGGTGTAGAACTTGACGGCGAAGCCGCGCACGTCGCGCGCGGTGTCGGCCGATCCCCGTTCGCCGGCCACGGTGGAGAAGCGCACGAACACCGGCGTCTGCTTGCCCGCCTCGGCAAAGGGCGCGGCGCAGGTCAGGTCGGTCAGCGCTTCGTAGGCCTCGAAGAAGCCGTGTGCCGCCGAACCACGTGCGTGGACGATGCGCTCTGGAATCCGCTCGTGGTCGAAGTGCGTGATCTTCTCGCGCAGGATGAAGTCTTCCAGCAGCGCCGGCCCGCGCAATCCGGCCTTCAGCGAGTTCTGGTTGTCGGCGATGGACACGCCCTGGTTGGTCGTCAGCACCTGCTGGCTGCCATCGACGCGGGCTTGCGACAGGCGGCCGTCGATTGCGTGTGCACCGGGCAGCCCAGGCTGTCCGGTCTTGTCGCTGACGTTGGCTTCACTCAGCGTGCTGGACGACACCGCCACGGGTGCCGACCCGGCGCCGTCCCCCGACTGCACCGTCTGCCCCAGCGGCGGGTTGACGGCCCTGTCGCGCCCGGCATCGAGCGCCTTGTTCGCGTTGTGCGGCATCGCCGCCACCAGCGCTTGAACAGCCGCGGCCTGGGCCATCACCGGGTCGGCAACGGCTGCCGCCTTGCGGGTACGACCACCTGGGGCGGCGCGGCCGGACGGCCTGGGCTGCGGTTCCCCCGAAGTGCGGGCAGGGCTGGGCGACAACGTGGCTTTTTTCATGGCGAACTCTCGATGTGAGGGGAAACTGAAGGGAAGGTGCAAGTGGGCGGGCGGGATTGCAGGTCCGCGCTCAGGGCTTGCGCTGCGGTGGCGTGCATGCCGGCATCGACAGGCCGGTGTCGAAGTCGCGGCTGTCTTGCACCATCAGCGGACGGGACTGTTCGACCGTGGTCGGCAGCCCTCGATCGCGTTCGTGAGGCAGCCTCAAGCCATCGCGCCTGGCGACGATGGCTGGGCCGAACGGTGCTGTCCCTTCCGTCGCCGCCAGGGGCGACGCAGCGAAGCGTTCGGACGGCGATTTCGGGGTCATTGGTGCTCCTTCACAAATTGCGCGTTGCTGAGGGACCGCGCTCTCAGGGGCCGCGCCGTCGGTGCTTCCCGGCGTCTGCGATCGGGCTGAGACGGCGCGCTGTCGAAGAGGCGACATCCTCACGCCGGGTCGGCGCGACGTCTGTGCGCGAGCGAACCAGCGCGGCGGCGGCGCGTCTTGTCGCTCCCGCCGACGCGAGGTGCCCGCTGCCTCTCGGGTGTGTCGCTCTGAGCCCGCCGGTGGATCGGCAAGATGTGCCGCAAGGAGTGCAGCAAGGGACGCTGCACGGGATGAAGAAGCAGCCCGTTCCGGCCACCCATGGACTGCCGCGCACCCGGCAACGGGCCTGTCGATTGCCCCTGCAGTGCATGAGCCTTGTTTCTGACCCGTCGGTCGCACGCGCCGCCGCCATTCCGACAGCCCCGCGCGCCGGAGCCCGGCGGATCTACAACGCGTTGATCGGGGAACACGGCGTCGGCCTCGGCGCCATCGACGATGTGACGCGATCCGCGTCGCGGGTCTTTCTGGCAGCGGCACTGAGCGACGCCGGGCGGCTCGACGGCGACATCCCCGACCATCCGCGCCTGCTCGCCAGCTGGCTGGACCGTGACCACCAGCAGACCGCCTCGGCCTTCCGCGGCTATCTCGACGGGCGCCATGCGGGGGAGCCGCGACGCCTCTTTCGCAATCGCTCGCATGCGCTGCACTTCATCAAGTCGGTGGCGCCGACCAAGCTGGTCGACGGCGCGTGGCTGTATGGACTGCTGCCGCATTGGAATGACGCGCGGCTGGCTCCGCTGGTACGCATCTATCTCGAGGAGCTCGGCGACGGCATCGCCGGGCAGCACCACGTTCTGCTCTACCGCAAGCTGCTCTGCGCGCACGGTGCCGACCGCTGGCACGCACTGAGTGATGCGCACCACGTCCAGGGCGCCCTGCAGCTCGCGCTCGGACACCATGCGGCCGAGTTGCTGCCCGAGGTCATCGGCTTCAATCTGGGGTACGAGCAGTTGCCGCTGCACCTGCCGATCACCGCCTACGAGCTGAACGAACTGGGCGTCGACCCGTACTACTTCAGCCTGCACCTGACGATCGACAACGCCTCGACCGGCCATGCCCGCAAGTCGCTGCAGTGCGCACTCGACTGCCTGCCCCGCGCCGGCGATGCTGCGGACTTCTATCGCCGCATGACCACGGGGTTCAAGCTCAACGACATCGGCATGGGGACGATGGAAGCGATCGCCTCGTTCGATCTCCAGCGCGAACTGACGGCCGTTCTCGCCGACAAGGGCCGCATCGGCGCACTGCTGCATTCCGATCACTGCCTCATCGCCGGCCGCAGCGTCTACACGTGGCTGTCGACTCCGGGCGGCATGCCCGACTTTCTGGGCGCCTTGGTCGGCGCGGGCTGGATACGGCGCGGCGCCGATCGTCGGGAGAGCCGCTTCTGGCGCCTGCTCGACGACGAGGGCGCGGCGATGTTCGGCGTATTCGACGACTACGAGAAGCAACTCATCAGCGACTGGATCATCGATGCGCCGGAAGACGGCAGCGGCGCCAACGCCAGGCGTCGGCCGATCGTGAACCGCCTTCACGACCGCGAGCCCGCGCGCCCTGGTGCACTGCCCTGTGGCTCCGAAGGAAGCCGGCTCGGCGAAGGCGACCCAGGCCACACCGGTGAGCTGATCCGCCGTCAGCTGGCCGAACTGTCGGCGACCGAGCGGAACGACGAAGACGTGCGGGTCGTCGAGCAGCGACTCGCCGGTGTCGAGGAGACCGCACTCGCCGTCCAGGCGCTCCAGGGATTTCTTTCGCCCGCGAATCACACTACCCCGGCTGGCCTGCTCGCGGCGCGCATCTGCTCCGGCCTGATCGGCCAGTGATGGACGCGACCGACCCCTCCGCGCGGGCCGACAGCCTGCTGCAGCTCGGCCGGGCCTTGCAGCACGGCGGCTACCGCTTCACGACCGTTTCACCTGCGACGCACGCACGGGTCAATGCCCGCCCCGGCAACGAGTGGGCCCGCTCCATGGAGGACGTGCTCGGATGGAGCCGTCCCTTCGGCCCGGGCGTGCTGCCCACCGGCCTCGTCGACTTGATGCAGTCGGCCGGGGCCTTGCGCGAGCACGGCGTCGGCTGGCGTTCGCAGGTGCGGGTGTCGACGCTCGATGGGGCGCTGTTCTTTCATTCGGCCTATCCGACCACCGACAGCGATGCCGTCTTCTTCGGACCCGACACGTACCGGTTCGCAGCAGCGATCGCGCGCCATCTGGCCGCCGCCGGGCCGCCCGGGCGACGCGCGGTCGACATCGGCTGTGGTGCGGGGCCGGGCGCGGTGCTGGTGGCACGCGCATGGCCCGACACCGAAGTCCTCGCCGTCGACATCAACGACCTCGCGCTTCGCCATTGCCGTGTCAACGCAGCGCTGGCGGGGGCGCCCAACCTCGTGGCGTCACGGTCCGACCTGCTTGCCAACGTCGCGGGCGACTTCGACCTCATCGTCGCCAACCCGCCCTACCTCCTGGACCAAGCGCAGCGCGTCTACCGGCACGGCGGCGGCGGCCTCGGCGAGGGGCTCTCGCTGGCGATCGCGGGGTTGGCCGGGACGCGGCTGGCGCCTGGTGGCACGCTGCTGCTCTACACGGGCAGCGCGGTCTGCGCGGGTGTCGATCGCTTTCGTGCGCTGGTGACGGCGCGGCTGCAGGCCGCAGGTCTCGCGTGGGACTACGAGGAGATCGATCCCGATGTCTTCGGCGAGGAGCTGATCGAGCCGGCCTATGCCGCGGCGGACCGGATCGCTGCCGTTCTCGTCAGCGCCCGCCGGGGCGGCAAGGCACCCACATGACAAGAGAACGCCATGCCTCGTCGCAAGAGTGGCTGGCGCGCGCCGCGCATGTCATTCCTGGCGCCCATCACCTCTCCGGGCGGGTGCTCACCACGCCCCAGCGGTCCCCGATGTACATGGCGCGAGGACGCGGCTGCCGCGTGACCGACGTCGACGGGCACGAGTACATCGACTATCTGATGGCCTTCGGCGCGTTCCTGCTGGGCTACGCGGACCGTGAGGTGGACGCGGCCGCACGCGGTGAGCTCGAGCAAGGCTCGCTGCTGTCGATGAACCGGCCGCAACATGTGCTGTGCGCGGAGGCACTCGTCGAACGCTTCGCGGGCGCCGACATGGCCGTGCTGCTGAAGACCGGGAGCGAAGCCACGACGGCCGCGCTTCGCATCGCACGCCGCGCCACCGGCCGCCGCCGTGTCGCACGGGCCGGG
Source organism: Rubrivivax soli (assembly GCF_049810355.1). Classification (GTDB taxonomy): domain Bacteria; phylum Pseudomonadota; class Gammaproteobacteria; order Burkholderiales; family Burkholderiaceae_C; genus Rubrivivax. The sequence continues at coordinate 5,562,778 of NZ_CP187368.1, read as the reverse complement.
TATCACGGATGGCACGACTGGTCATTGCCGCTCGACCCTGCGGTGCCTGCCGGTCTGGACGCGCAGGTGCTCGAGTTCGACAGCAACGCCCCGGAGACACTGGACGCGCTCTTCGCCGCTTGCCCTGGCGAGATCGCAGCCGTCATCCTGGCGCCCGAGATGGTGTCGCCGCCGACGCGTTCGGCCTTCCGGGCGATCCAGGACAGGACGCATCGCCACGGGGCGCTGTTCGTCCTCGACGAGGTCAAGACGGCGTTCCGCACGGCCCCGGGCTCTGTCCAGGCGCGCCTGGGGCTCCAGCCCGACATCACCACCGTGAGCAAGGGCCTGAGCAATGGCTGGCCCATCGCGGCCGTGCTCGGCCGGCGAGACGTGATGCGCAGCGCGGCAGGCATGCACCTGTCGGCGACCTACCATGGCGACACCGCTGCGATGGCGGCCGCGCTCGCGACACTGCGCATCGTCGAGGAGCGTCACGTTGCGGACCATGTCTGGGCGCTGGGCCAGCGGCTGATCGACGGTCTGAACGCCATCACGCATGAGCTCGAGATACCCGCAGTGAGCCATGGCGAGCCCTTCCCGCCGATGCCCTTCCTGTGGTTCCGCCACCCGCACCCGCAGAAGAACGAGGCGCTGCGAACAGCGTTCTTCGATGCGATGCTCGAGCGCGGCGTGCTGCTGCATCCCCGCCACATGTGGTTCATCAGCCATGCCCACCAGGGGACCGACATCGACACCACGCTGGAGCATGCGCACAGCGCGATGCGGATCGCGCGCGAGCAGATCCGGGCGGCCTGACCGGGGCACACATGGAGATTCAGGCTGCCGGACTTCAGCGCATCGTCGAGCGCTACCTGCGCTCCGAGGCCTCCGTGTCGATGGTGGTGATGGAGCTTGTCCAGTTCACGGCCGACACGCAGGCTCTCGCCCGTGCCTTGCCCACGCTGACCGGCGACCCGGCCAGGCTCGACCAGCTCGCACGGCACCTGGCCGAGAACGAGGTGGGCTGCCGCACCATCGTCAGGATGATGGCCCGAGGGCTGGATTTGCCGCAGGTTGCGCAGAGCGCGCAGGAGGGCATCGAGCGATCCAGAAGGCTGTTCGATGCGTCGGTGGCCGAGAGCGAAGAGTCCAGCGTTGCCCTGTACGCGCTGGGAAGCCCCGAACTGCTGGCCGTCGCCACCGACGAGGTGATCGGCGCGCTCCGGGACTGGGGCGTGCTCGGACGTGAACGGGATGCCTTGGAGATCGGGTGTGGCATCGGGCGCCTGATGGTCCCCCTGAGCGCGCGCCTGCGCTCGGTGGTCGGAACGGATGTGTCGGCCGGGATGATCGCAGCGGCCAAGCGGCGGCTCGAGGGGCTCTCGAATGCGAGCGTCCAGGCGACGAACGGCCAGGATCTCGCGCAGTTCGGATCGGCGTCCATGGACCTGGTCTACAGCGTCGACACGTTCCCTTACCTGGTGCTGGCCGGGCGCGCGCTCATCGAGCGCCATTTTCATGAGATTCGGCGTGTGCTTCGGCCCGCGGGCGACTTCGTGCTCTTCAACTACGCGTACGGCTGATCGCGCGACGACGTCAACCGCGAGGTGCTCGACCTCGCACAGGGCGCCCATCTGGAGGTCGTCCGCGCTGACGAACTGCCGTTTCGCGTGTGGAACGGCAGCGGCTGGTTGATGCGCCGGGGCACCTGATGCCGAGGATTCTCTACCTGTCGCCAGCGTTTCCGCCGAGCTCCCATCTGTTCTGCGTCGCGGCTCATGCGCGCGGCGCCAGCGTGCTGGCCATCGGGGATGTGCCAGCGAGCGTCCTGCCGCCGCAGGCGCTGCGCGCACTCGACCAGTACGTGTTCGAGCCCTGCATGGGCGATTACGACGTCCTGCTCGGCATCGTCACCTCGATGATCGCCCGCCACGGTCCGATCGACGTCGTGGAGTCGAACGGGGAACACTGGCTCGAGGTCGAGGGGCGCCTGCGGGACGACCTTGGCATCGTCGGTCCCAAGGCGCAGGACGTGCGACGCCTTCGGAGCAAGCTGGCCATGGCCGAGGCCTTCGACGCCGCGGGTGTGCCTTCCCCACCGGGCATCCGATGCGCATCGCCAGAGGCCGTCAGGGCCTTCGCCGCAAAGTACGGCTTGCCCCTCGTCTTCAAGCCCGACAGCGGTTCGGGGGCCATGTCGACCTTCCGGGTGTCGACACCTACACAGCTGGAAGCGGCGCTGGCGCAGCGGCTGGAGGACCACGTGGTGCAGCCCTTTGTCGATGCCCGCATCGTGACGTTCGACGGCCTGGTGGACCGGACAGGGCGCGTGGTCTTCTGCACGTCCCATGCCTACGACCGGGGCATCATGGAGGTGAGGTCCGGCGCTCTGGACGGCTTCTACTATTCGTTGCGCGAGATTCCGCCGGCGCTGGAACAGATCGGACGGCGGGCGTTGGCAGCGTTCCAACTGCGGCAGCGCTTCTTCCACCTCGAGTTCTTCGCTTGCACCGACGGCTCGTATGTCGCACTCGAGATGAACATGCGCCCGCCGGGCGGGTTCACGACGGACATGCTGAACGACGCCTGCGACTTCGACGTGTATGCGTTGTGGGCCGCCGTCCTCGCCGGCGATCCGCTGGAAGGCTTCACCTATGAACGCAAGTTCCACACGGCCCACGCCGGGCGGCGGCGCGGGCGCGCCTATCTGCACCCGGCAGCAGCGTTGCCGGAACTGCTCGGCGAGACCCTGGTCCGCGTGAATCCCATCCCTGCGGCGTTCGCATCGACGATGGGAGACACGGCCTACTTGCTGCGCCATCGCCAGCTGCAGGCGCTGCTGGACGCCATTGCGGTCGTCCAGCAGCCGTTGGTTCAGGCGTCGGCCGTGCCTGCCTGACCGCGCGGCCTTGGCGCTGCCGCCGGTCTCCGGGGTGCCGCCACATCGGGCCACGATGGACGGCAACCCGGCCGCTGCAAGGCGCGCGCTACCTTGCGACGCCGCGCCGGAACAGGTTCACGATGGCCAGCAGGATCACCGCGCCGAGCAGCGACACGCCCATGGCGCCGAGGCTGAAGTTGCCGTCGTTGATCGTGCCTGCGCTGAGCATCGGAGAGAGAAACCAACCGCCGAGCATCGCGCCAACGACCCCGACGACGACGTTCAAGATGACGCCTTGTTGACCATCCGTTTTCATGATCATGCTGGCGATCCAGCCGATCAAGCCGCCGACGACCAACCAAATGATGAAGTTCATGTTTTCAGCTCCGTGAGTAGGTAGGGGACAAGGGCAAGGCGCGTGCCGTGGGCTCCAACGGCGGCACGACAGGTCCACGCGGGTCCCCGCCGGGTGCGCTGCGGCGGCGGCCACGGCGCATCGGCCAGACCAGACCCGCTCCGGCCACCACCATGCCCGCCAGCTTGAGCACCGGTGCCCGCGACCACGGTCGGCGCCGCAGGCACCTGCACGATTTGCGGCAAAAAGCGCCTTGCGCGCCGTCAGCGCCCTCGGCGCAGGCCGGCCGGCAGTCGGATCAGCACGGCGTCTGCTCGCGGGCGGAACTGAAGGGTCGACGCGCTGGGCACACGGCAGCGGTCCCGACCATGCTCTCGATTCGAACGACGCGGCGCGCCGAACCGCTTTGCCGGCGCCGCCGGCGCTCCGTACGCGGCGGGCCGGGTTCGGTGCGCGGCAGGTCTCGACCCGGCAGCGAAGGGTCGGTCACCCCGTGCCCACCTGGAAAACCGGGAAAACCCGGGAACCCCGGTTCTTCCGGTGGGTCTGGCGACGGCGGCGCTGCAGGTCCCGTCGGATGGGGGGCGCCCGGCTTGGGCACGGGACGCCACGGCGAACCAGGTGCGGGCATCGGCGTGTGCGCCCTGCATGGGGTGGCTGCCGCGATGGGCTCGACCGAGCCATCCAGCGTGTGTGATCTCGTCATCGTGATGTCCATGTGCAAGACGTTGGAAAGCTGCGCGCGACGGGTGCTGCGGATGACCGACGAGCTCGTTGCTCTCGGACACCGGCGCCCTCAACCCGGGCCGGCGCTGGCCCCTTGGTACGTCAGGTGCTCGGTCACCGATCCCGGGTCACCGCCCACGGCATTCACCGCCTCGCGCAACTGCTGCGCGGTGATGCCGAAGTGATCGAGCCAAGCCTGCAGGTGCATGCTGTCATCGGGGTCGATCGGGCCGGCCGGGGGCGGTTGGGTCATTGGGGGAGCGCCGCGTGCATCGCGGCACAACGCCGCCTCGTTGATTTCATGGCAATCGCCGTTCCCGCGAACAGCGGTCCTGTCCATCGCCTTGGCGGTCGAGCAGCCTCGAAGACAGACCCGCGATCCACCCGCAGTTGCCCGCATTGCGCCAGTGGCCGCTGCTTCAGCTGCCAAGCGCAACTGGCCTCCGGCCAGCGGCCACTGGTCGGAGGCACACCGCCCCGCGCCCGACGGACCGATGGCGGAGCAGGACATGGCTTGGTTGGCACGGGTGTCGGCAGTGGCGGTGGGCCTGTGCCTGGGACATGGCGCGGCGCAGGCAGGCCCCGGCCTGTTGAGGGATCCAGCGCCTGACAAGCGTCGGTCGTAGATCCTGGTGTTCGACGCCCGTGGCGCACTGGTCGGCCCGTCGGCGGCGCTGCTCGGGCGTGCCTGGGGCGACCAGTCGGCGCCCGGGGTCGGGCTGCGCACGCAAGAGCGGCGGCCGAGCGACAGCGACCGGACCACACCGGCCGGGCAGTTCGCCAGCGAACCGGGGCGCAAGCACGAAAGCGAGGCCGTGGTCTGGATCGACTACAGCGCCGCGCTGGCCATCCACCGCCTGCGTGGCCACCCCGACCGGGCCGGACGATTGCGCCGTCTGGCCAGAGACGACCCCGCCGCACGGCGCGTGTCGGATGGTTGCGTGGTGGTGCCCGAGGCCTTCTACGACGCCGTGGTGCAGCCGCTGCTGTGTCGCCAGCGCGGATGGGTGCTGGTCATGCCTGAGGCCCCGCAGCAGCCGATGCGCGCCGCAGGGGCGGTCGGTGCGCGACCAGCGCGGCGGGAACATGGATTGCCTGTTGGCGCTCCATGACTCCAGCCACCCCCCCGCACGCACTCCTTCCCCGCTACCGACAGTTGCGCGAACAACTCGACGCGGCCTACACGGCTGCCGTGTGGGACAGCGAAGGCATCGATCGCATCGCCGACCAGATGCTGCAGGTGGAACGATCGCTGGCTGCTGCGCCAGGGCTGTCTTGGGCCCGCGCCAGCGACGGGTGATCCCAGGCAGCTCGTTCCATCGCCACCGCTCGCTGTGGGCCCCGTGGCACCTCCCCTGCTGGCATGAACGTTCCAACAGCGCGCTGCCTCCCGGCGCGCGCCTCCCGTCGCATCGACTGACGAGCTTGCGGCCCCAGGCCCGATCCAGAAGCGCCGCTCTCGGACATGGAGTCCCGCCAGCGTTGGAAGGACCAGCCTGACCGTCGATGGGACCCGCGCTTGATGATCGACGCGTTGCATGCCTTTCCCGCTGATGGTCTGGCAACGCACCGACGCAGGTGTCTTGCGGGTCGATCATGCGGTGGCGGAGCATCCAGTGGACTTCTTCAACATCGACCTGGCAGGCATCTTTTCGTTCACGGTGTCGCCGCTGGAACCGATGCTTCGCGGTGCGTGGATGTACGGGTTCCTGTCCATCGTCTTCCGCCACGTCCCGCGGCGGGACGTGGGTTCGCTGGGCATCAGTGGCTTCCTCCTCGTCGTCATCCTGGGCGACGCAACGCAGAACGGGATGGTCGGCAGCGCGACGTCGGCCACCGACGGCATGGTGCTGATCGCCACACTCGTCTTCTGGAGCGACATGCTCGACTTCATGAGCCTCCCATTCCCGGTGGTCCGGCGCCTGACCTCGGCGCCACGCCTGTGCCTCGTGCGCGACGGGAAACCGCTGCGCAGAAACATGCGCCGGGAATTGATCGCCGACGAGGAACTGAAGGCGAAGATCCGGCAACCAACGTCCGAGGCCCCAGCATGAGCCGGCAGTCCAGACCATCGTCCGAGTCGGCAGAGGATCCCCTGGGCGCGTACAAGGGCAAACGGAACTTCGCGCGAACACCGGAGCCGTCCGAGGGCGGCCAATCCGCAAACGACCAGCTGAACTTTGTCGTTCAGAAGCATTGGGCGCGCAGCCTGCACTACGACTTCCGGTTGGAACTCGATGGAACGATGAAGAGCTGGGCTGTCCCCAAGGGGCCCAGCGTCGACCCGGCCGTCAAGCGCATGGCCGTTCAGGTCGAAGACCACCCTTTGGCCTACGCTGGGTTTGAGGGAACCGTCCCCGCACATCAATACGGCGCAGGCAAGGTCATCGTCTGGGACGCGGGCACCTGGACGCCGTTGCAGGATGCTCGGCAGGGCGTTCGGGACGGCAACCTGAAGTTCGAGCTGCACGGACACAAGCTGCTCGGCCGGTGGGTGCTGGTGCGCATGAAGGGCAAAGAAGAGAAGCAGGCACCCTGGCTTCTCATCAAGGAAAAGGACGCCCATGCCCGCGCGTCCGCCGAGTACAGCGTGATCGACGCACTGCCGGCAAGCGTGCTGTCCCTCGGGCCCGCATCGCGCAGCGCCGGCTCGGGCGCGGGTGATGTCCAGCGACGGTCCTCCGCAACGGGCCTGCCTGTCGGGGCAGTCCCTTCTGCCATGCCGGACTCGCTGTCACCGCAGTTGGCCACCTTGGGGGCCGGTCCGCCGCCAGACCCTGCGGCGTGGCTCTACGAGATCAAGTTGGACGGCTACCGCATGCTGGTGCGCAACGAGGACTCGGGCGTGCACCTGTTGACGCGCAATGGCCATGACTGGACATCGAAGCTGCGCTCCTTGCAAAGCGCATTCGAGCGCCTGGGGCTGCCGTCAGGCTGGTACGACGGCGAGCTCGTGCTGCCCGACGAAGCGGGCATTCCGGATTTCGGCGCGCTGCAGCGGGCGTTCGAATCCCGACGCACCAACGACCTCGTCCTGTATCTGTTCGATGTGCCTTACGCGGACGGGCACGATCTGCGCGGCACGCCATTGCAGGCGCGTCGCTCGTTCCTGAGGGGGCTGCTCGCTGCCTCCAACTCTGGCCGAATCCGTTTCAGCGACGCGTTCGATGCAGCACCCGAGAGCATTCTTTCCTCCGCCTGCAAACTGGGCCTGGAGGGCGTCATCGCCAAACGCCGAAGCAGCCCCTACCGCTCTTCCCGCTCGGCCGATTGGGTCAAGTTGAAATGCAGCCTCCGGCAGGAGTTCGTGATCGGCGGCTACACCGATGCGCAGGGAGCGCGCGCCGGCTTCGGTGCATTGCTGCTAGGCGTGAACGATGAGCAAGGGCGGCTGCAGTATGCAGGCAACGTCGGCACGGGCTTGACGGACAAGGCTCTGAGAGACCTCAAGAAGACGCTTGACGCAAGGGTTCAAACCAAGAGCCCGTTTGCTGTCGACTCGAAGATCGACGGCAAGCCCATCTGGGTCACTCCGACGCTGGTCGCCGAAGTGAGCTTCGGTGCATGGACTCGCACCAGCCGTATCCGGCATGCCGTCTTCCGCGGCCTTCGCGACGACAAGGAACCGACCAGCGTCGTGCGTGAGAAGGCGCAACGCTTGCCGCCAGCCAGGCCTTCGAGCGCAGCCTCCGCGCCCATCGCGCATGCACTGTCCGAACGCATGGACACCGGGAACGTGCCGTGGGCCGGATATGCCAGGGCGGCACGTGGCCTCACTTCCGCGATGGCTGCGCTCGGTTATGCAGCGCCCCAGGCGTGATTTGCCACTTGCGCCTTGCTGACCATCCACCCAATGGCGGCGCTGCGCCGACAAAGGAGTTTCCATGCCGCGTGTGATCTGGAAAGGCGCCATCAGCTTCGGCCTGGTGCATGTGCCCGTGGCCCTGTACCCGGCGTCGCAGGAAGTCGGCATCGACTTCGACTGGCTCGACAAGCGGTCGATGGACCCGGTGGGCTACAAGCGCATCAACAAGCGCACCGGCAGGGAGATCCAGTCCGACGACATCGTCAAGGGCATCAAGCAGGAGGATGGCGACTACGTGATCCTGAGCGAGAACCAGATCAAGGCCGCGTACCCGAAGTCGACCCAGACCATCGAGATCGAATCCTTCGTCAGGGCCAGCGAGATTCCGTTCACGCTGCTGGAGACGCCTTACTACCTGGAGCCCATTGGAAGAGGGGACAAGGTCTACGCGCTGCTCCGCGAGTCGATGTTCGAGGCCGGTGTCATCGGCATCGCGCGCGTGGTGATGCACACCAAGGAACGCCTCGCCGCGCTGATCCCGTCCGGTGCCGCTCTGGTGCTCAACACCATCCGTTGGGCCGGCGAGATCCGTCCCTTGACCGAGCTGAAGCTGCCGCCCGAGGGCAAGACGGCGTCCGGCCTGAAGCCAGCCGAACTGAAGATGGCTGCACAGCTCATCGGTGACATGACAGGGCCATGGAAATCGGAGGCGTACTCGGACAGGTTCGGCGATGCAATCCTGGCGCTGGTGCGCAAGAAGGTCGAGGCCGGCGAGACCGCCACGGTCACCACGCTCGAAGACGCGCCAGCGGAGGCAGGCGCGACGAACGTGGTCGATCTCACCGAACTTCTGGCCCAGAGTCTTGCCAAGCGCAAGCCTGGGAGCGGTGCCGAAGACGGCACCAGAGGTGCCGCCGCAGCGAGGAAGGGCGCTGCCAAGACCTCTACGCGACGGCGAGCATGACCGGCCGCTGGCGCGATTGCGTCGTCGCCGCCCAGTGTCATCGCGGCCTTGCCAGCACCTGCCATCGGCCATGCCTTGGTGACACGCGTTTCGACATCGGGCCAGGCCAGCTCTCGACATGTCGAGCCTCTGTTCGACGCTAAGCCTGGATCTTGTCGGTACCGGACCGCAGTCAACGCGTCCTGTGATTTCGGGCTCAGCCGGAGACCCAACCGGGCGCTGCTGCTTTGCCGGTTCGCCAACACGCTGGCCACTCCCCCAGTGCCCCAGTCTCCGTCATCAAAGCAACCTGATGGGCCTGCGCCCGCTCAGCCAGACCGCATGCCCGTCACGGGAGCTCCAATGGCACGTTCCACCGCAGCAACGCTCGAAGACGCGAATCGAACGCGTGGAGTGATCGGCAGAGTCACCGACACGCGCCAGATCAACGAGGGCACGCCTGCGCTCGATCCAGCACGCATCCGCCAGCTCGGCCGGCTGATCGCCGGGCGACAGTCAGACCCATTCGCCCTCGACATCCCGCACATCCGCCTGGTTTGACGCCGAAGGAGTGAAAGGGCACCGCAAGGCGCCCCGAGCGAGGCCTGCCGAGTGCGATCGGCCGGATGCGGCTCTCCACTGGGTGGTGGCGATGGGCAGGTCGCCTTCACCCAGGAAGCGCGTCGGCGCTACCCAGCGGTTGGGGTTGTCGTCCACCGCCCGGGCGGTGGACGAGCCGTCCGGAGTCTCCTCCCGCTCCTGACGCATCCACGGGTTCAGCGCATCGGTCACGGGTCGTGATCGTCGTCGCGCGCCGAGCCTGGCCTGGCTGTCGGCGTCGGGCGCCTCGCGCTCGGCGTCATGCAGCGCGCCGAAGAACTTCCAGCGCCTGCTCGCCGACCTGGCTGCCGTGGTTGGCCCACAACTCATGCAACTGCGTCGTGCATGCGCCCTGCAGCCCACCTCGGTCACGCCGAGCTCAAAGCAGTCCTTGTCACCCCTGAAGTCGGCGGCGACGAGCTTGCGCGCACTAGGGATGCAGAACCACAGGAATCAGGCCGCGCAGCGCATTGCTGAGCACGATGCGCTCCGCTTTCCGAAACTCTTCGCGGTCGATGGCAACTTCCTGCACAGCAGCGCAGTGGCTCAGAACCCGCGCTCGCAGCGTCCCAGGCAACACACTGCATGTGAGTGGAGGAGTCTTCCAGACGCCTGCCACCCGGATGAACACATTGGTGCGCGCCCCTTCGGTCAACTCACCCGACTGATTGAAGAAGATGGCATCGAAAGCGCCCAAGGACTGGGCCCATCTCAGTTCGTCGTCATAGGTGCTGCGCCGCGACGTCTTGTACAGGGCCAAAGCCGCTTCGCCAGGGTTCGGCACCGAACGGGCTTCCAGGACGAACGCAGGTCGGTGATGATCCAGGGGCTCCAACGGCGCACAGCGAACCTGGATGCCTCCGAAGCGCGACAGGTCGAGGCGAACGCGCCAGAGCCCCGCGCTCGGCAGCATGGCGGTCTCGGATTCCAGGCGCAGCCGGCACGCTTGTTCGTCATACGAGAAACCCAGGGCAGCGGCGCTGCTCGACAAGCGCCGCATGTGCCAGCGTATTGCGCGGATCCCTCGCCCGCTGCGATACAGCATGGTTTCGAAGAGGGTGAAGTCGTCGTCCATCGTCGCTTCAATCGCGACCTGAATGCGCACGGTGCAACGCCACGAGCTTCTTCGGCGCCACCCGGCAGTACGCATCATCGACCACACGCTGCACCAGGCTCCAGTCTGTCGTCGTCGTGAGATGCATGCCAACCCACCCAAGTGCCCCCATGTAGGGTGGCACGTAGAACTCGTCCGGCCGGAGTTCCACCCAGTAGCGACGGGCCTCGACCTCACACGGAAGCCAAAGTGCTGGCGGCAACTGCTCTGGCCGGAACATCGCCAGCGTCCGCTTGCCGCGCACGAAGAAGGCCGGCTGCCCATGGCTGACGCGCTCGGACACCTCAGGAAGCTCCAGGCAGACGCCTCTGACGCGGTGAATCAGTTCAGCCATGTGTATTGCCCTCGAGCGCGCAGGGCTACACCAGCAAGTCGCGCTGGATCCGGCGCCTGTCGGTCTTGCCGAACGCCGTCTTGGGCAGTTGCTCCAGCTGCAGAAGCCTGTCAGGCAGCTTGTAGTCGGCCAGGCCCCGAGTACGCAGGAAGTCCCTCAACTCGGGAAGGCGCAACTGGCGGCTGGCGACCACCACCACACAGGTGCGGTGCCCGAGCGACGCATCGGGCACCCCCACGACGGCCACGTCACGTACGGCGTCGTGGTGGAGTAGATGGTCCTCGATTTCGTCGGGACCGATCTTGTCGCCACCACGGTTGATCACGTCATTGGCCCGTCCTTCGATCACCAGTGCGCCATCGGCCTCGACCCGCACGCGGTCGCCGGTGCAGAAGAAGCCGTCCGCCGTGAACGCCTTCTGGTTGTGAGACTCCGCATTGAAGTAGGCGCGGATTGTGTAGGGGCCACGCACCTGCAGCTCACCGCGTCCTGGCCGCTCCTCGATGCAGCGCCCTTCCTCGTCGACGATTCTGACCTCGTCCATCGGAGACAGCGGTCGACCTTGCGTGTGGAGAAGGTGCCACTCGTCGTCGTCCATGCGCGTCTGAGACAGAAGACCCTCCCCCATGCCGTACGACTGTTGCAGCGACCCTGGAAACGCCTGAATCAGTCGTTGTGCCAGCGCTGGCGCCACGCGCGCCCCACCGACCTGCAGACGACGCAGCGACGATACATCCGTCCTCACCGACTGGCGCGCTTCGGACCAGACTCCTGCAAGCGACGGAACCAGGGCCGTGTGCGTGATGCGGTGCCGTTCGATGAGCTCGAGGCATGTCTGTGGATCTGCACTGGGCGTCATCACGACCACACCACCGTGGGACAGGCATCCAAGGATGCCGGGACAGCCGAGTCCGAAGTTGTGCGCCATCGGCAACGCTGCCAGGTAGCGGGTCGACGCGTCCATGCCCGCGTTTGCAGCACTGACACGAATGTTGTAGACGTACTCCGATTGACACCGGGGGATCAGCTTCGGCAAGCCGGTTGTCCCTCCTGAAAGCAGAAAGAAGGCGGGTGCCCCGACTGGTAGTCGATCGGGCTGCGGATCGACGGGCACAGCCGCCACGAGGGACTTCGGGACATCACCCGCCTCGACGACGAGGAACTCCATGACCTCGGGCAGTTGCTGCCGCAATGCACGAATCATCCCGCTGGCATCGTGGTCGCCGAGGCGGTCGGAGAGGATCATCCACCGAGCCCCGGACGCAAGGGCGAAGTGCGTCAGCTCTGCCTGGCGATGGACAGGAAGCGCGAGCACCGGTGCGACGCCGCAAGCCACCAGCGCGAGGAAGACAAGAACGAAAGACTCGTCGTTTCCCATCTGGAGCACGGCCGTCTCGCCCGGCCGCAGTCCACGGCCGGCAAGGCGCCTGGCCAGCGCTTCCACCTCGAACCAGAGTTCACCGTGCGAGTAGTTCCTGCGCAACCCGATCACCGCGGGCGCGCCAGGGTTTGCAGCAGCCGGAACCGACAGGAAGTCCAGCAGGCCGTCGTCAGTGAGGAGGCCGGCGGCTCGGTAGACCGCCTGCGCGCGTTCGACATCGGACAGATCGGACTTGGACTCCATGAGTGGCTCCATCGTCGGTGTGTTGCAAGGACATGCAGGCATGCGTGATCCGCTCGAGACCATGGCTGAGGTCAGAACTCGGGAGGCTTCACGCCCACACTGGCGTCACCGGCAAGCGCCGGAAGCCGCGGAGCGTGAAGCCCACGACACGCTGGCGTCCGGCCTCGAGCCGAAGCTCCGAGAACCGCTCGGTCAGCGCTTCGAAGGCGGCCTCTGCTTCCTGGCGCGCAAGCATCGAGCCCAGGCAGTGGTGTGCCCCGCCTCCGAAGCCCACGTGATCGCGGATGTTGAGGCGGTCAGGCTGAAGCCGGTCTGGGTCGGCAAAGGCGGCGGGGTCGCGGTTCGCCGCACCCAGCATGAGCATGACATGCGCCCCCGCCTCGATCCGTGTCCCACCCAGTTCGATTGCGCTGGCTGCAAAGCGCGGTGTCTGCTGGATCGGGCTGTCGTGCCTGAAGCACTCCTCGACCAGCTTGGGCACCCTGCTCCGGTCAACGCGGACCTGCGCCCACACCTCGGGGCATCCCCCGAGCGAGTGCACGGCATTGCCCAGCAGGTCTGTCGTCGTCTTGATGCCGGCGACGGCAAAGAAGATCAGGTTCACGACCAACTCCTCCAGGCTGCAGAGGTCATGCGCTTCCAGACCTCCGAGCAGGTGGCTCAGCAAGTCGTCGCCGAGATGTTTGCGCCTTTGAACGAGCGCCAGTCCGAAGTAGCGGGATGCCTGAACCGATGCGCGTGCGGTGATCTGGTGCCGGGACTCGTCGAGCAGGAACTCCGGATCGTCCGCTGCGACCAAAGACTCGGCCATCTGCGCAAGCAGGTCAGCATCGGCGGCAGGGAGACCCAACATCCGACACAGCAGCAGCGCCGGCAGACGCCTGGCGAACTGCGCAACAAAGTCTGCCGGGCCAACCGTCCGACCGAGATCGTCCGCCAGGGAGCATGCGATCTCCTGTGTCCACGCACGGTGCTGTGCCTTGCGGTCAGCCGTGTTCAGGAACGCCGCGAATGCACGTCGGATACGAAGGTGCTCCTGCCCGTCCCTGAACTGCATGCTCGAAAGCGCCTGCCGACCGAATTCACGGTCGCGGTGCGCGCCCAGGTACCGCCGATACATGGCGCTGCCCCGGGGATCGGCGATGAGATCAGGATGCCTCAGTGCAGCCGATACCAGCTGATGGCTCGTGACCACCCACGGACCAAGCCGGGACCGGAACACCGGCATGCGCTCTCTCACGGACGCGAGCGCAGGATAGGGATCGTAGAGGTACGGCGCGCCCAGGACGTGCGAGAACAACGGGTCCGAGAACACCGAGACGGGCGCCTCGGGTTCAGTCGCACCCGACGGTTCACGCGCGTCGGATGGCGGGCTTGGCCGGATGACCGTCATGACGCAGTCTCCAACGGGCCCACTGCGTGCTTTCGCTTCCGCTTGCTCATGCTGCTGCACCTCACTGCTGTCCGCTTGTTGACCGTCTGCCCGCCCGGATCTACCGAGGAAGCACGGCAACAGGGACGCTGCTGAAGGATCGAATCGATGGGTTCGGAAGACGGAGGGCCTGACCACGTGGCTCGATCGACCGCAATCGATGCAAGGCGCGCAAGAAGACTGCATGGCACTCCATCATCGCCAGAGCAGCACCGACACAGTAGTGCGCTCCCAAGCCGAAGCTCAGGTGCGGGTTGTGCTCGCGAGCGATGTCGAACTGATCTGGCCGATCGAACTTCCGAGGATCACGGTTCGCGGAACCCAACATGAAGAAGACGACCCGCCCCGGCTTGATCCTGTGGCCATGAAAGTCGACCGCGTCACGCGCCACGCCTGCAGCAAACTGACTTGGCGCATCGAAACGCATCATCTCGTGGACGGCACTCTTCACGAGATGCGGGTTGTCCCAGAGCCGCCTGCATTCCGCTTCATGATCCAGCAGCATCGAGAACCCTGTGCCGATGAGGCTCGATGTCGTCTCGTATCCGGTGAAGACGACGAACACCGCGTTGTCCACCAGTTCTTCACGGCTGCAGCCTGAATCCACCTGGAGTGCGGCAGCGAACTCCGACAGCAGGTCACCTCGCGGCGCGTGCATTCGTTCGTCGATCAGCCGGCCGACGAGCTCCCGCAACCATGCCAGCGATTCGCTGGCCGCGCTCCGACCTTCCTGCGGCATGGCGAACGGAGCGAACGCCTGACTCAGCTGCCGGGAGCGAAGGCCGATCTCCCGCTGGAGTTCGCGATCGATGCCCAGCAGGTCGCAGACCACGGCGACCGTCAACGGCAACGCCAGATCCGAGACGGCATCGAACCCTCCGTTGTCGATCGCCCGGTCCAGCATGGCGTCCACATGATCATCGATGCGTTGCTGCAAGGTCACCAGTCGCTGCGGGGAAAAGGCCGGGGCCAGCAGGGAGCGCAGGCGCTGGTGATCCTGCACCTCGCGCATGAGCAGCACGTGCTTCGTCAGCTCGGCCGCAGGCCCATCACCCAGGGCGAACCGCGGATCGTGCTCTGGGAAGCTGGAGGCGATACGTCCGCTCTTGACGAGTTTCACCACGTCGTCGTAGCGCGTGATCCCCATGGCCGCCGGCCTGACCCAGCACAAGGGAGCCGCCTCGCGAAGCCTTGCATAGTGCGGATAGGGATCGCACATGACACCCGCGTCGAGTGGGTCGTAGCGGTGCGCGGTCCAGTCGGCCGGTTCAGTCGCAAGCATCGCCGTCGTTCCGCATCAGACGTAACTCGGGTCGACGGGCGCTGTCGGCGAAGACACGTCGACGAGCGCTCCGCTGGCATCCCGCAGCAACATGCGGCGCTGGCCGTACGGCAGGTCGCGGGGCGCCTCGAGGATCTCCAGCTTCAGGCTTCGTGCCTTCGCGTGCGCCTTCTCGACGTCATCGACGACGACGGTGATCATCACGCCGCGCGGAGCTTGCTGGTGCGCCTTCGGAACAAACTCGCTGGTGCGCTTCATGACACCGAGCTGGCCGCCGCCAGGGGCCTTCAAGCTGACGAACCAGTCGGCAGCGAATTCGACCTTGAACTCCAGAAGATTCTCGAACAGGCTCCGGGTCGCACCGAGGTCGTCCGTGAAGAGATTGGTCATCATGGGAAGGTTCCTTCTTCAGAACATGGATTCGGTTTCCGGCCGGTCAGGCGGCAAGCGATTCGGTCACGCCAACGGCCGCATCCAGGACCGCGCGGGTCTTCGACATCGCCACACCGCCGGCAATGACGAGATCCAGTCCTTCGCTGCGCGCGAGGGTGCGGGCTGCATCTGCGGCGGTGCACACGATGGGCTCGTCGGCGAGATTGAAGGACGTGTTGGTGACCATGCCCACGCCGCTGGCCTCGCGAAAGCGGTCGATCAGCTCCCAGTAGGCAGGGAGCAGGTCCTGGTCCACCACCTGCGGCCGTGCAGTTCCATCGACATGCGTGATCGCCGGCACGCTTGCGCGCACGGCAGCCCGGACGTAGTCGGCAGCCAGCATGAAGCGCATGGGGTCGTGGGCCTCGTGAACGAAGAACTCGCGATACCGCTCGCGCAGCACGCTGGGCGCGACGGGTCGCCACATTTCCCGCCCCTTGACGCGATTGAGCTTCTCCAGGCTCGACCGGCTGCGCGGGTCGGCAACGATGCTGCGACAACCCAGGGCGCGTTCACCGACTTCGGCACGCCCCTGCGCCCAACCCACCACGCATCCGTTCGCGATGGCCCGCGCGGCAACCTGCGGTCCAGCCGCCGCATGCAACGGAACGGCCGCCAGTTGCAGGCTTTGCAGAACACTCGCGAAGTCGGCATCCTGCTGCAAGGGCAACGACCAGGCTGCGTGATCGATGTGCGTCGGGGCAAAACCCGGCTTCTCGCGCGAGACCCAGAGCGCCGCACCCAAGGAGACCCCGACGTCGGTGGGAACGGGAGGCACGTAGACGCGCTCGAACAGGTTCTCCCGCAGCAGGCGCCCGATCATCGAGCAATTCATCGCAACCCCACCGGCAATGACAACACGCTTGGCTCGGGTGAGTGAGGCGAGTCGGCGCGCAGTTCCGAGCACGGCCGCCTCCAGCCCATGCTGCACGGACGCTGCAAAGTTGGCATAGGCGATGACACCCTCTCCGCTGCGTTTGCCGTAGGGGTACTCAGCGCCGAACTCCGGCGACAGCGCGGCCTCGAACGCAGGAAACTGATTCATCATCAGCTCCGGCGTCCCTCCCTGGGCCAGGGTCTGCAGCCGCTTGCCGTCACGCTCGATCACATAGCCGGTGGGCAAGGCATTGAGCCCGGGTGCGCGGGTGGCCCTCCCGTAGGACGCGAGTCCCATGAGCTTGCCCTCACCAAAGTCGCCCAGCCCGGCCCAGCGCGTGGCCGCGGAGTAGTAGAAGCCCAGGGACTGATCGATGGGCAGTTGTTCGAGCACGCGAATGTCCGAACCCACGCCGACGGCAAGCGTCGTCGAACTGTGCTCGCCCGCGCCGTCGATCACCAGGATCGCTGTCGGGGTGCCACTGGCCATGGCCTCGGCGCCGAGACTGAAGTACGCGCTGGCCGCGTGCGCCAAGTGGTGGTCGACCCACTCGATGCGTTGGGCCTGCGCCGTCGCCACCTCGGCATGGAGCCCGAGCTCGCCGAACAGCATCTCGGCCAGCCGATCAGGCTGAAAGCGGCGGCTCCTGCCCATCGCCGTTGCCGGAATGTTCCAGCCGACTGCGATCTGCGATATGTCGTGCAGGCCGATGCCCGCGTCGCTCAAGCAGTGCTTGATGGCCAGAGCGGGAGACTGCGCGACCGCATGCTTGCGACGGCTGACCTTCTCCTGTTCCACCAGGTTGACGATCCGGCCATCCCTGAGCAACGCGGCAGCAGCGTCGTGGAACCCGACATTGATGCCGAGGGCGTAGTGCGCACTCATTCGATCAACTCCTCGATCAAGCTTCTGCAAGCGATGCACCGGCACTTGTGCCGTCCTTCGGAACCACGCCCGCACCGGATCGGCCTGCGACGCCGGGCACGCTCCCCGCCTGGTGCTCGGTGCGCCACACGGAGAGCCGACACACCCGGAACGCCCTCGGTCGCGCGATGGCCTGTCCGGCGTAGCGGTCGACAGCGCGATCGACAGTCAACTGTTCCTCTTCGGCGAGCCAGGCCCTGATCTGCTCCGCCCGCGGCAACCCAGAGAAAACAGCGTCCGCTTCCAGATCGTCGACCTGCAGCAGGCGACCCTGCAGCATCAGCGAGGATCCATCGGCGGTACCTTCGAAAACCAGGGAAGCCGGCTGATCGGCTTGCGTTCCGAGGCCCCTGCCCTGCACATGCAGCAGCACGCCCCCGAACACGCCCAGGACCCTGTGGCTCGGCTCTTGATCGTTCAGGCCGCCGGGCAGCAGCAGCCGGGACGATGCCGCAGCGCTTGCCGAGAGGCGGGCCAGCGAAGCTTCGATGGCTTCGTCCGCCGCAGGGACCGGCCGCCATGCCAGCGGCACTTCTGCGCGTAGCACGGGGCGATGGCCTCCATGCCCACCAGTCCGCGGAAAGCTCAACCCGAAAGCGGACAGCAGCGCCCTGCTCTTGACGATGATCTCGTCCAGTTCTGCCTGCGGCTCGGACAGCGCGATGACCGCACCGCCGCAGCCCAGATGCATGCGTCGGCCGACCTTGACAAGACTTCGGATGACAACATTGAAGTCCGCCGTGCCGTTGAGCGCGAAGTAGCCGAGCGATCCTGAATAGATGCCGCGCGGCCCGCCTTCCAACTGGTCGAGAATGGCCATGCTTCTGACCTTCGGGGCCCCGGTCATCGAGCCTGGTGGAAAGGCGTGGCGAACGGCATCCACGGACGAGGCCCCGTCCAGCATCCGGCCCTCCACGGTGCTGGTCATCTGGTGCACCGTGGCGTAGGTCTCGACCTCGAACATGCTGACCGGGTCCACGCCCGCGAGCCGCGAGCACCTGCCCACGTCGTTGCGAACCAGATCCAGGATCATCAGGTTCTCGGCCCGGTCCTTGGGGCTGCTGGCCAATTCCTGGCGCAGTGCCACGTCGGCGGCTTCGTCGGCACCACGTGGTCGCGTGCCCTTCATCGGCCGGCTCTGAATCGTTCGGTGCCGGTCGACGCGAACGAAACGCTCCGGTGACAGGCTCAGCACCGACCAGTCCGGACCGCGCAGGAAGCAGGAGAACGAGGTGGGGTTCCGACGCCTCAGGTGGCGGTAGATCTGAAGCGCGTCCGCGTCAGCGACGAGTTCGAACTGCAAGGCGTTGGTCAGGCACAGTTCGTAGCTCTCGCCGCACAGGATCTCCTTCTGGCACTCGCGCACCAGGTGCACGTAATCGTCCGCGCCATGCCGCAGGACCAGATTGCGACCCTCGGGCAAAGTCGGCAGCGCAGGTGCCTGCGCATGCGACGCCGACTCCAGCAACGACTCGATGGCGGCAGACCATCGTGCAAACTCCGCGTCCGCGGCCGCCCGGGATGCCGGACAGGCGGCGAGTGCCCACCAGTCTCCGCGAGCATGGTCGTGCACCAGGATGCGATCAGCGAACATCATCCAGGCCGCCGGAAGTTCCGGCTGGGCAGCCGCCTGACCGCCGGTTTCCGCCTTGAGTTCGTAGCCCAGATGTCCGAACCACCCTGGACGGACGTCGAAGGGCAGAACTGGCACCGCGTCCTCTTCCAGTCGACAGCCACGCAGATCCTCGTCCATCCAGTCGAAGAACCGCACGTCGCGTTCGCTCCAGTCCCCCGCACCCGCAGAGCGCCAGCGCACCTGGCCCTGGGCGACCTGCGCCTGGACGTACCGGCCGTTCGGACCGGAAGCATCCGCGATCACGGACACGCGCGACATGGACGAGCCCGGGTCGTTCGAGTCGAGCCACAGCGCGGGATCGGAAGAGGAACCGTGCAAAGCCACGAAGGCGGTTTCGGTGTCCACCCGTGGAGACAACCGTCTCGCACGCAAGCGCAGGGTTTCGACGGGCGGAACTGCCTCAGCCGGAGGAGCCGGCACTTCGCGGGGAGCCGTCCCTGCCGCCCCCACCAAGGTTCGCTGGCCAGTCCGATGCATGTCAGCCAGCCGGCAGAAGTTCAGCAGCAGTTCCCGACCGAACTGGCAGCACGCCGACTCGGGGTGGAACTGCACGCCCCAGAGAGGCAGCTCGCGATGGCTGACCGCCATCAGCAGTCCATCCAGCGTCCACGCGATCCCGGAAAGCTCCGGCGGCAACCTGCTGGCGATCAGCGAGTGGTACCGCACGACATCGAAGGTCTCCGGAATCCCCTGGAACAGCGGATGACCCCGGTGCAGGATCGTGTCCACGCGGCCGTGCACAGGCTCGGGCGCACGCTCGACCCGTCCTCCCAGCTCATGGCACAAGCCCTGGTGACCGAGGCAGACGCCCAGCAGCGGGCGCAGGATCTCCCTCTCGACCAGGACGTCGCGCGAGATGCCCATGTCGCTCGGGACCTCGGGGTTTCCAGGTCCGGGAGAGATCACCACCATGTCGAAGGATCGAAGGTGTTCCCGTCGCCAGTGGACGTCATCGTTGGCGATGACCACGGGTTCTCGTCCAGTGACCGCGCCCAGCAGGTGGTAAAGGTTGTAGGTGAAGGAGTCGTGGTTGTCGATGATCAGTGAGTTCATGGGCGTTCAACCTCGAGTGGCTGCGCCGCGGCGCAGTGGGGTGCGACCGAAAGAGCACGGTGAATCCATTCGTCGGAGCGAAGGACATGCCGCTGGAGCTTGCCGTTCGTCGTCCGAGGCAGGCGTTCGACCGGGACGAAGAACTTCGGCACCATGAACGGCGCCAGTCGCGCCCGCGCCAGGCTGCGCAGCTCTGGCTCGATGTGTGCCAGCAGACGACGGCACACGACAAACGCCCACAGGCGAGAAGCGCCGTCCCGGTGCACGACCGACGCGACAGCGACCTCGGCCACGTCCGGGTGTTCGGACAAGACTGCTTCGACTTCCAGTGGCGAGAGCTTCATGCCGCCGACCTTCTCGATGTCGTCGACTCTGCCGAGGTGCTGCAAGCGTCCATCGACAAGCCGCCGGGCTTTGTCGCCAGTCCGAAACCAGTCACCGACAAACAGGTCGGCACCGCGCGCGGTGCCGGTGACATCGCGCCAATAGCCGCGCGGGACAGTCGGCCCCGCCAGCCAGACTTCGCCCTCCCCGCCCGGGGGTGCTGGCGAGCCCGTGGCGGGGTCACGCAACTCGACGCTGTAGCCCGGCAACACCCGCCCGACGGAAGCCGCCGGATCGTCGCCGAGCGACGTTCCGCAGTAGGCATGCCCGGCCTCCGTTGAACCCAACTGATTCAAGACCGGCGCGCGCAGCCAACCCTGCAGCCGGGAGGCAAGACCAGGGGACAAGGCCTCTCCAGCGCTCACGGCAAGGCGCAGGCTCTGCGAAGGCGACTGCTCCGCCTCGCGCATCAGAGACGCGAAACCGGAAGGCACCCAGAACATGACATCGACCGGGTGGCGAAGCAGAACATCGAGTGCGTCTGCACCGGACGGCCTGCGCGGCAGCAGCACCGCTGACGCCCCCATCGTCAGCGGGAAGGCCAGGCTGTTGCCCAAGCCATAGGCGAAGAACATGCGGCTGGCAGAGAACAGCAGGTCCTCGCGCCGCAACCCCAGCATTCCAGTGGCAACAGCATCGCGGTAGACCAGCATGTCCTCGTGTCGATGCGGTACCGCCTTCTGCTCGCCCGTCGTTCCCGATGTGAACTGCACATACAAGGGCGCGAAGCCAGAATCCGCTGCATCCGGCGCGGTCGCGTCCGGATGGGCCAGTTCGCGCAGCGCTTCTGCGGGGTCGATCAACACGGCGGAGGAAAAGCGCTCTGCCAGCGCGCCATCGACGAGTGCCAGCCGAGGCTGGAAGCGAGCACACAGCCGCTCGTGCTCGGCGGCGCCCAAGTGCGGGTTGACCACCAGCGCGGTGGCCCCGAGCCGGGCACACGCGAGGAAGGCTGCCACCCACAGCACACTGTCATCGAGCGCGAGAAGGAGACGGCTGCCGGCGACGAGTCCTTTCCGCTGGAAGAGTCGCGCCAGGCCGTGCGATGCCCGGTGGACTTGCGCATGACTCCACTCGCGCCCGGGCGTGACGAATGCGCGTGCGTCGAGCCAACCTCCGCGGCACGCCAGGCGTTCGACTTCGATCGCGAAGTTCATGCGTTGTCCACCTCTTGAATGGGTTGGGCGCTGTCGGACGCTGCGTGGTGCAAGAGCGCCAGGTATCCCTCGAGAAACGCGTGCGACCACCGTCGGCTGAATCTCCTGTCCGAAGCAGCGAGTACCACCTGGTGGGCGACGTCGCCAGGCATGACGACGAGGTCGAGGTCGAACCGGCGGGCCACGCCGTCGGGTGGGTCGACCATCCGAACGTCCAGATCCGCTGTCTGCATGGCGTGGGTAGGACGCGAGAAGAGTTGGAAGACCACTTCCCGCGCCGTCTCTGCGGACACGAGGCCTGCCGGCAGCAGTTGGTAGGGCCAGCGCTGGTGTGCCACCGCCGCTGCAGTGGTGTCTCGCATCTGTCGTGCGAGCACTGGCAGGCTCGTTCCGGACTCGACCAGGCTCCGCAGGACCACCATGTTCGCCAGGAACCCGACCGTGGTGCCACTGAGCGGATGGGCGCGGTTGGACAGGAGCGTTCCGACACTCAGGTCATGCCCCCCCGTCAGCCGATGGAGGTGCAACTTGAAGAGCGCAAGCAGCCAGACGAACAGCGATGTGTGGCACGCGCGTGCCTGCTGCTCGAGTGCCCCGATGACCGATTTGGACAGTGCTGCACGATGGAAGGAAATGGTGTCACCGGCGTCGCCAGCCGTCGCCGGCGCGACGCCAGCCCGGCGGGGCAGATCCAGCGGTCGAGAGCCCCGCAATGCCGTCTCCCAGAACCCACGGCTGCGCTGCGCATCAGCCCCGGTCAACCAGGACTGTTCATTGCGAACATGGTCATCGAACTGCCATGTCACTGGCTCGAGGGGAAGGCCGTCGTACGCGAACCCCAGTTCCTTGCTGACGAGCGCGCAGGACACCGCGTCCGTGACCAGGTGATGCTGGTTGATGCACAGCACATGCAGCGCTGCGTGCAAGCGCCACAGGCGGACGCGATGGCAAGGGCCTGCCATCGACACCGGGCGACGCAGTTCTTCGCGGAGCGCAGCCTGCATGCGGAGATCGGAGACGTCGCTCACGTCGCCGCCGACGGACAGCGGCTCGATCGTCCAGTGCGACGGACGATGCGGAACGATCACGCGCTGGAGCAGCGATCCCCGTCCGATGAACCCGGTCCGCAGCGCCTCGTGACGCTGCACAACCGTGTCCCACGCGCGTTGCAGCCGTGGCACGTCGAGCGGCCCATGGAAGGCCAGCACCACAGGACAGTTCAAGGCTCCGTGGCGGCCCTGATAGTGGTCGAGCAACCACATCATCCGCTGGCCCGCCGTGACCTGACCCGGTGACGCACCGGAGGCAGCCTGGCAGTGGCTGATGGGCAGACAGGTCGGAGAGTCGCTCATGGCGTGCTCGCATCCAGCGCCGCCGCGCTTGTGTCGAGGTACGGCGACAAGCACCGCGCCGCTTCCGCGATGAGCCGCCGACGGTGTGCCGACAGGTAGAAGTGGCCGCCCTCGAAGACCCGCAGCTGCACCTCACGTTCGCAGTAGCGCTGCCAGCCGCCTGCCCTGTCTGCGGGCACGTCCGGGTCGGAGTCGCCGACACAGACGACGACCTCGGATCGGATGCGATCGCCGGTCGTGAAGGCATGGCTCTCGATGGCCTGGTAGTCGGCCCTGAGCGCTGGTGTCAACACGCGCAGCAGATCGGGCAGTTCGAGCACGGCGGCCGGCGTTCCACCGACGCGGACCATCTCCAGCCACAACTGTCTGTCGTCCGACTGGTGGATGCGCGACTGCTGCACCTCGTCGGGTGGCGGGTGGCTGCTCAGCAGCAGTGCCACCGGAGCGCGGTCGTGCCGTTGCAGGTGCAGGCACAACTCGAAGGCGACCGCCGCTCCCATGCTGTGACCCAGCAGCACGAAAGGAACAGATGGCAGAGCACCGATGCCCTGGATCAAGTCTTGCAGCAGCGGCTCCATCGCCGTGCATGGAGACTCTCCGAGCCGCTCTTCGCGTCCTGGATACTGCAGGGCCCAGAGACCCAGACCTGATGGCATCGATGCGGCCCAGGGCCGGAAGTAGTTGGCCCCGCCGCCGGCGTGTGGACAACACACCAGTGCAGCGCGCTCCAAGGCGGTCCCCCCCGGCCGCGACGCGGGCGTGGGCAGCTTCAAGAGCGCGTGGCGCGCTCCACGGCGCTCACGCGACATCGGCCACCTCCCCCGCGTCCCTGGCCGATGCGCGACGCATGAGCGCGGGAAGGCCCAGCGCGCCGGAAATCTGCGACCAAGCGCCGCAGACGTCGAGATGCCGCTGCGCCCGGACGAGCCACGCCATGCCGCCATCTTCGGCGCGGACCTGCTTGAGCAGCGACGCGATCGCCCCGGGCCACAGCGACCGCAGCGTCTCGTCGAAGCCGCCTTCATGCGCCGGGAACAGGCAAGCATGGCGATCACGATGGGGGTCGGCGGCCTCGTGCCGGCCGTCCGGTACGCGGGGCCTGGGGAGCCACAGTACCGGCCCGTGGGCATCCGCAAGCATCAAGGTGCCCGCGCGACAGACGAGTTCGGCGCGCAGGAGCAAGTGCGGGTGCTCGTCGGGATCGCGCGGATCGAGCGACATGTCGACCCGCATTCCGACGGTCATGCCAGACCCGAGTCGACCGCTCAGCCGCCGGAAGAGCGGGCCGTCGGCGTGCCCTGCAGGGACCTCGGGCACTGCCGGAGCAGCCGCGTCCAGTTGGAGTGCAGCGACGGAACCCAGGTGGGAGAGAAGGTCGACGCCCGCAAACGCCACCTGGTAGCTGCTCCAGAGCTCCAGGTGCATGGCACCGCCTTCCGCCTGCAGCTCGCGCGCCCTGCGGACAAACGCGACGACGGCAGGCAGGCAGTCGTAGAACGTATTGAGGTAGTAGCGCGCACCGTGTTGGCGCGCCAGCCGCACGTGTGACGCCAGCTCGCGCTGATGGACTGGATGCTCCTGGACCACGTCGATGCCAGCGCGCAGACAGCGCTCGACGATCTCGGAGCCGCGACCGCCCAGCAGCCCCGACCGCACCACGACGCATGCAAGGCGCGCATCTGCCGGCAGCGGTTCGCCTGGAGCGAGCCAAGGGACGCTGGCATGGCGGGCAAGGTCGAGCGTGCGCCGCCCGCCCTGTCCGCCCAGGCCGATCAGCCGGTAGCCGGTCGAGTCCAGCAGGAGTGCGTCGACGTACAGGCGCCCGAATGTGGCTCCGAACACGACACAGGGGTGGTGGTCTGCGTGGTTCATGCTCACAGCACACCCTCGTCGACCGCAGCGTCCGCGCCCATCGTGTGCGCACCGAACACGACGTCCAGCACGCCGCGACACCCGGCCAGTTCCTCGACGGACTGGCGCGTGCTCAGCACCTCTGCACCCAGATGCTTGCCAGGCGGCGTGCGACCGGTGACCACGGCACGCGTGGCCACGGCCAATGCAGCGGCTGTCAGCGCCGAGGCGTCCGTGGCGCGCACCAGGAGCCTGGATGCAGGACGATGCCCCTGCTGGTCGCGCACCAGCACGTCGACCAGCAGTTGCTGGAATCGGCTGCGCCCCGCGCAGTCCGCCTCGCTGGCGGCCACGACACGGTGGGCCGCCTGCCGCAGATCGGCATCGGAGAGGGCCGCCTGCACCATCGCGCGTCGGCTCGCAGGACCCGCGTGCACGGCCCAGGCGGCGATGCGGCAGCCCGGCAGCAGGCGGCGAAGATCCTGCAGCTCTTCGTCGTCGTAGCTCGCGAGCGTTTCCATGCTGCTGTCGAACGACTCGACGGCGGCAGCATCGGGCAACAACACCACACCGTCCTTGCCGTCCGCTGCCGCAGGGCCTGGAGAGGCACGCGACCGTCGCTCGCGTGCGGCCTGAACGATGTCGAGTGCCGCAGTGTGTCCGATGGGGTCGCGGCCCCCCATCAGCAGCAGCAGCCCTCCCACCTCCATGCCTGCCGAAACTGCAAGCTGCGCGGCCCACATCGGCAACGCCGCGCTCAGACCCGGCGTCATGCCGCAGGCCAGGACACCTCGCACCTCGGCATGCGAGGGTTGGAGACGGCCCAACGCTGCCCGACTGCCGTTCACGTCCACCGCATGGACACCCTGCGCGAGAGCTGCTTCGATCACCGTAGTCCCGATGCGACCGGCGGGACCGGTGCAGTTCACGACACAGTCGACGTCCTCGAGAAACACCCGCAGCGACGCGGGGTCGGTCGCGTCGACAACGTGGACCGAGTCGCCTTCGGTCCATGGCTCGTCATGCTCCGGACGAGCGCGCCGCACGCCGAGCTTGAGACGATCGACGCCCCATTGCCGGAACTGCCGGACCGTCGCCCGCCCGACTGCACCGTGGGCACCGACGATGGCAATGCGCACATCGGGCGGTAGGCCAGTCACGGAGAAACCGCTCATTGCGAAGCCTCCGCAGCGACCCCGCCCCAGGCGAGCGCTGCATCGACCGCGTCGTCGCTGCCGGCCACGTCGATCACCTCGAACAAACCCAGGCAGGAGCGTCCGAGCGAAGCCAGATCGGCATCGTCGCCGGCCGCAGTCCGGAGGCGAAGCACGCGGAGATCGAAGATGAAGGGCGCGATGTCACCCAGCCGTTCGCGACCAGACGCGGCTTCGGACGAGAGCGCCAGGCAGCGGACAGCCGCTGGTGCACCGCGAGGCTGGGCCAGCGCCTCGCGCAACAACTGCAGTGCAGGCTCAACCGCCGACAGCAACCCGAAGAGACACCAATCGGGCCAGGTGGAGGCGTCGAGTCCGGCAAGGATCTCCTGGATCCACGGGCCTGGCGCTTCCGACGGGCGTGGTGCATCCACGATCGCGACCGCGCCGAACACGGCCAGCTCGGCCGGCAGCGCATGCAGCACACCGCGACCCGCCGGATCGGCGTGCTCGCCTCCGTCCACCACCAGGAACAGGCGTTGCGCTTCGGCTGGACCCTGGCGCAACTGCACGCGGCGCGACGCATGGCTGGCGGCACCGGCCGGGTGGGGTGGGGTGTCGGAGACGGCCGGGAGCGCACGACCGACGTGCTTGAGGCGGTCCACGAACTCGGCGATGGAGGGACCCTCCATCAGCAGTCGAAGGACGTCGTCGAAGTGCAGGCCTTCACGCCGCGGGCGCTGCTCGATCACCAGCCCCGCCAGCCGGGCTGCACTCAGCGAGTCACCGCCCAGATCGAAGAAGCCCGTCGCGGCATCCATGACCTGCTGTCCCAGAGTCTGCCGCCACAGCGCAACCATCTCGCTGTGCGCATCCCTGTCCGCAGACACCGACGAGCCAGCCCGCGCGCCGGGTCGAACGGCCTGACAGAGCTGCGACAGTGCTGCGCGATCGACCTTGCCATTGGCCGTCAGCGGCCATGCACCCAGCGCTCGGATGTCGCGAGGCACCATGTGCGCCGGCAGCCGATCCTTCAGGTGCTGCATCAACTCCTGCTCGTCCACCGCGGTCAGGCCAGTCCCGCTCTGCGCCACGATGCACTGCAGGCCCACCGCCGCAAGCGGCCCGCGAGGCAGTTCGACGACACAGTGCCATCCAGCGTCCTTCAACCATCGCCGCCACTGCAGGACGTCCGCAAAGGTGCTCCCCGTTGCGCCGCGTTGATCGCGAAACGCCCCGTCACTTCCTTCGCTGCGCAGCATGAGCTCGAGCGAGACCAGTGCCGCCGCGTGCTCCGATGTGGCCTCGAGCAGCACGAGCCAGCCGCCAGGCTTCACCAGGCCAGACAGATCGCTGAGCGCAGCAGGTACATCGGGCAGGGCGTGCAGCAGGTCCCCGCACACCAGCACGTCGCACGGGGGCTCCCGCCAGTCGCCTGCACGCGTCACGTCGAGCTGGGCGACGCGCACACGCGCGTCCCCGGCAAAGCGAGCTTCGGCCAGTTGCAGGAAGTAGGTCGAGATGTCCGTGAAGACGTACTGGACCGGTCGATCGCCGAGAGCATCCAGCACGGTGGACGCGACCGCACCGACACCGCCGCCGACCTCCAGGACGCGCAGTGGCGTGTCTCGCCCTTGGCGCGCATCCGCGAGCTCGATGACCACCTGGGCAGCCAGGCGGTTGCACAAGTCCGCGCTGGGATTGCCGCCGAACGTGGCCTTCGCCACCTCGGGCATGCCCCGCGGGAAGAACAGGGCCAGCGGGTCGACATGGCCCTGCAGTTGATCGACGAACCGCGTCGCGCTGTCGCGGAAGTAGCCCAGCAGCTCCAGGGGGTAGCCGGCCGGACCGGCCAACTCGTGCAGCTGCTGCCAGCGCCGAGTCAATGCATCGGCCTCCAGCGGCGCGTGCATCGCCACGAAGCCATGACTCCCGTCGCGGCGGACGAGGCCCCGCCGCTCCAGGGCGCACAGGCACCGGTACAGCACGCGCGTGTGTGCGGGCTGCACCCGCAGCCGGCGGGCCAGGTCGGGGGCATCCAGGGCCAGCACCGCACCTCCTTCACGCGCCCGGCCGCCTGCAGCATCCGCGCTGGCCGCTGAAAACGCCGCCTGCACGCAGTGCAGGACCGTCTCGTGCAGTGCCTCGCTGAGCGCGATCAGTGCCGCCGCAGGAACCCGCGCCTCCGCAGCTCCGGAGAAGGACTCCATGGCGGCGGACAACACCGAGCGCGCGCGCTCGCGCGCGTCGAAGCCCGTGGCATCCAGCGCAGTGGGTACGACGAAGGCGTGGATCGTCGGCACGCTCTGTGGTGCCTCCTTGCGAACCACGGCTGCTGCCGATGCGACATGCGGATGCTCCTCGAGCACCGCGGCAACCTCACCCAATTCCACACGGTGGCCGCGGATCTTGACTTGCTGGTCTTCCCGCCCGAGGAACTCGATCTCACCGCCTGGCATGTAGCGACCAAGATCACCGGTCCGGTACAGCCGCTGACCCTCCAGCCGGTGAACGAAGAACCGCTCGGCCGTCTTCGCCGGGTCGCCGTGATAGCCCAGCGCCAGTCCTGCGCCGGAGATGTGGATCTCGCCCACCGTGCCCACGGGGCACTCCTGGCCGCGTCCGTTCAGCACATGCACGTCCTGGCCCGTGAGCGGGAGTCCGTACGGGATGCTGGAGCGCCCTGCATCCGCGGCTTCGATCGGATGCCAGATGGACCAGATCGCCGCCTCGGTCGCGCCGCCGAGACTGATGACGCGCAGGCCGGACTTGAAGCTTTGCAATGCAGGTGCGAGTCCGACAGGGACCCAGTCACCGCTCAGCAACATGCATCGCAGCGCGTCCAGCGCTGCCGGCCCTTCGGCCTGGATGTGCTGCAGCAGCATGTCGGCCTGTGCTGGTACGCTGTTCCAGACCGTCACCGCGCGCGCCTGCATCAACTCCACCCAATGGCCTGGACTCGACCGGCGTGACGCTGCCGGCAGCACCAGATGCGCACCCGCCGCGAGCGTGCCGAAGATGTCGTAGACCGACAGATCGAAGCCCAGGCCGGACAGGCCGAGCACGACATCCTCTTGGCACAAGCCGATGCGCGCGTTGATGTCGAGGACCGTGTTGGTGGCGGCGTCGTGCGTCATCACCACGCCCTTGGGCCGGCCCGTGGTGCCGGAGGTGTAGATCAGGTAGGCCCGTGACTGCGGCTCGACGCGCGGCAAGGCAGCCAGCGCCTGCGGAGGGCGCACACCAAGGTCCACGACCTGCGTCTGCACGCCGTCGTAGCACTCCTGCTCCGCCAGGTGGCGTTGGGTCAGCAGGCAGCTCACGCCAGCGTCCGCGACGATCGCCTCCTTGCGCGATCGTGGCTGCTGAAGGTCGATCGGCACATAGGCGTTGCCGCTCAGCAGCACGGCCAGCACGGCCACCACTTGCTCCGCGCCCTTCTCCATGGCGATGCCCACGAGCCTGCCGGCGGGACCCGAGGCAAGCACGTCGGCAGCACTCCGAGCACGCGAGAGCAGTTCCCCGTAACGCAGGGTGCTTGTGGAGTCGGTCAGCGCCACCTTGTCCGGCCACCGAGCAGCCGCACGAAGGAAGCCCTCGTGCAGCAGGCCGCCCCCGTACGGCGTCTCCAGCGAGGCACGGGCGCGCGCAGGCGGCACCACCACCGGGTGCGGCTGTTCCCAGACCCGACCATCCTCCGCAAGCCGCCGCAACACACCGAGATAGGCCGCGTGCATGGCACGCACCATGGCACTGTCCAGCACGTCGGCCCGGTAGTCCCAGTTCAGATGCACGGTCCCGGCGGCGACGAGGACCTGGCAGTCCAGCCACACCTGAGGTGTCCAGGTGATGCCGTCGCGCAGTCGCCATGCGGTCGCGGACGATGCTTGCCCTTCCGGGGATGGCGGATCGGCCGTTCCCATGGTGCTGGTGAAGACCACCGGGAAGAGCGCCGCCTCCCTGCCCCTGCGACGGGCCAGTTCACGCTGCACCTCGACACCGCTGAAGCTGGCGTGCTCCAGGTCCTGCCAAAGACGTTGCTGCAGCAACAGCAGTCGTTCGGCAAACGTGTCCCCGGCGGTCATGTCCGCAGCCAGCAAGACGGTCGAGGTGAAGTCACCCAGCACGCGCGACAGGTCGGGATGCTCTGCAGTCCGTTGCATGAGCGTCACGGTCAGCGTGAAGGCTCCTCGCCTGCACCAGCACGCCAGGACCTCGCCAAAGGCACCGAGGAAGACCGCGGAAGGCGTGAGGCCGTGCTTCCGCGCACGCTCGAGCAGCGCGTCGTGCACCTCCGTGGCCAGTTGTCCGGACACCCGCTCGAAACCATCGATGCCCACTTCCGCCTGTGGCGAGGCACCGGTGCGCAGCGCGAGATCCGGGCCGACGGGCAACTGTTCCATCCGCTCCATCCAGTGCGCGCGCGCCCGCCGACGCTCCGGCGTCTCCTTCAGCGCCTGCCGATGCACCACGGCATCCCGGAAGGTGATGGCCAGGGCCGGTGCGGTCTCGCGGCCCGCTGCCAGTTCGAGCATCTCGCGCAGCCACAACTCGACGCTCACGAAGTCCATGAGCAGGAGGTCGACCGCCATGTGCAGGACCTGCTCGTCGGGTGTGTCAGTGAGTCGGAGCTCGAAGCCCGGCCACGCGTCGGCAGCGCGCGTCATCTGCCGCGTCAGCATCTGCTGGCGGACATCGCGCAAGAGCGCAGCCTTGTCGTCGGCATGCGCGCACCTCGCATGCGCGACCTGCTGCGGCGGCACGTCTGCCATCACCTGCTGGTAGCCCTCCTGGGCGAAGGTGGTGCGCAGCGCTGCGTGGTGTCTGATCGTCTCGCCCAGGGCCGCCCGCAGGCGTCCGGGTGCGGTTGCACCAGGCTGCATCGACAGCTCCAGATAGGCCATGCAGGGCAGACCGCCATAAGCCATGCCCCGGTTTCGTCCCAGCAGATAGGCCGCCTGGATGTCGGTCAGCGGAAACGGCGCCAGGGCCGACGACGGGTCGGCCACCAGCGGCGGCCGGGCGGTCGCGCGCAGGACCTCGATCAATGCAGGCTTCACCGTCCGCAGGCGCTGCTTCACCTGGTCGTCCAGCGCACCGACGGGCGCGCGGTAGCGCAACTCGCCGCCGCTTTCCCAGAGCTCGATCCCCTGGGCCTGCAGTTCTTCGAGCAAGGAAGTTGCAGTGTCGTGGCCAGGCATGTTGCAGGCGTTCACAGGATGCCTTCCTCGACTGCGGGATCACGAAGCGCCTGCAACTGCGCGGCAAGGGCCGCGACCGTCGGAGCGCGCAGGAACAGATCGATGCCCAGCGACACATGCCACCGCTGCCGAAGCTGCTCGATCATCCGGGTGGCCAGCAGGCTGTCGCCGCCCAGGCTCATGAAGTGATCGCTGCGCTGCACCGCCGGCAGCGACAGCAGCTCGCACCACAGCGCGGCCAGCTCCTGCTCCAGCGCGCCTTGCGGTGCGTCCTGCTCCCGCGGCTGCAGCGCCTGCTGCTGCTGCTGCACGCACAGCCGCTGCAGTTCCCGCCGATCGACCTTGCCGTTGCCCGTCAGCGGCAGCCGCTCCAGCACCAGCCACTGGGCAGGCACCGCGTAACCGGGCAGATGCTCCCGGGCGAACTCCTGCAGCTGCTGCAGCGTCAGCCCGCTCGCCCGGTCCACCGCCACCGCCGCCGCCAGCGTGCGCTGGCGCTCGCCCAGCGCCAGCACGGCCGCGTCGCTCACCGCGGTGTGCCGCCGCAGCACGGCCTCCACCTCCCCCAGCTCGATGCGGTGCCCCTTGACCTTGACCTGCTGGTCCGCGCGGCCCAGGAACTCCAGGCACCCGTCGGGCCTGTAGCGCCCCAGGTCGCCCGTGCGGTACCAGCGCTGACCCTCGTGCAGCACGAAGCGGCTGGCGCTGCGCTGCGGGTCTTCGTGGTAGCCCTGCGCCACGCCGGCCCCACCGATCCACAGTTCGCCTTGCACCCAGTCCGGGCAGTCCTGCCCCAGCGCGTCCACCACCCTGAAACTCTGGTTGGCCAGCGGCCAGCCGTACGGAATCGAGCTCCAGCCCGGCGGCGCTTCCTCCAGTTCGACCGCGTTGGACCAGATCGCCGCCTCCGTCGCCCCGCCCAACCCCACGAAGCGGCACCCGGGCACCACCGCGCGCAGCCGTTGCGGCAGATCCAGCGCGATCCAATCCCCGGACAACAGCGCCAGCCTCAGGCCCGACAACGACCGTTCCTCGTGCTGCACGCTCAGCAGCATCTCCAGCAGTGCCGGCACCGAGTTCCAGACGCTGACCTCCCAGCGCCGCATCAACCCCTGCCAGGCGTGCGCGTCGCGTCGCTGCGCTTCCAGCGGCAACACCAGGGCCGCACCCACGCTCAGCGGACCGAAGATGTCGTACACCGACAGGTCGAAGTCCAGCGCCGAGACGCCCAGCACCCGGTCCTGCGCCTGCACCTGCCAGCGACGGTTGACCTCCTGTACCGTGTTCAACGCCGCCCCGTGGCTGATCCTCACCCCCTTGGGCTCACCCGTGGAGCCGGAGGTGTAGATCACGTAGGCCAGCGCCTGCTCATCGAGCTGCAGCCGCGGCAGGGGTGCGTCGCTGCCCTGCTCGGGCAGCGCATGCACGGGCTGGCTCACGCCGGCTTGCAGCGCATCGCGCTGCTCCTGCTGCGTCAGCACCAGCCTGACCTTCGCATCGTCGTAGATCCGGCGACGCCGCTGCGCCGGCTGCTCCACGCCCACCGGCACGTACGCCGCACCCACCGCCAGCACGCCCAGCACGGCCGCCACCTGCAGCGGGCCCTTGTCCAGCGTCAGTCCCACCAGGTCGCCTGCACCCACCCCCTGCGCCTGCAGCAGTTGCGCCACCGCCTGCACCTGCCGCAGCAGTTCCCCGTAGCTGCAGCTGCCCTGCTCCTGCCAGCACAACGCCACCGCCTGCGGCCGGCTGTGCGCCTGCGCCACGAACGCGTCCTGCAGCAGCCCCCGCGGCAGCGGCGCCGCCGTGGCGTTGGCCTGGGCCCGGACGCTGCGCTGCTGCA
The DNA here is from genome assembly GCF_049810355.1 of Rubrivivax soli. Taxonomy (GTDB): domain Bacteria; phylum Pseudomonadota; class Gammaproteobacteria; order Burkholderiales; family Burkholderiaceae_C; genus Rubrivivax. The sequence goes on along the minus strand of NZ_CP187368.1, from coordinate 5,529,836 downwards.
GCGGCAGCTCCAGCGCCGGCGCCCGCTCCCACTGCGAAGCGTCCATCAAGTCCTCGAGCAACCGCTCGTAGGCCTCGAACATCGCCTGCGCCACCCCCGGCGCCAGCAGATCCCGCACACCGTCCCAGTTGATCAGCAGTCCCCCATCGTGCTCCACCACCTGGTGGTCCAGCCACACCTGCGGGGTCTGGGAGATGCCGCGCTCGTAGCGGCCGAACGAGAGTTCGAAAGGCGCTGGGGCCGGCGCTCCCAGCGTGCTCGTGAACACGACCGGCATGCGCACCGCCTCGCCGCGCTGGCGGCCAAGCTCGCGCAGCACCCAGGTGGCCGGTGCCTGCCGGTGCTGCAGACACAGCCCGAGCTCCACATGCAGGTCCTGCAGCACGCGGGCCCAGGACGCACCGGGCGTCGGCGTGTAGGGCAGCAGCAGCAGGGACGTGAAGTCGCCATACATCCGCGCCGCGTCGGGAGTCGACGGCTGTCGATCGAACACCGTCAGATTCAGCGTCACACCATGCTGGCCGCTCCAACGGCGCAGCACCTCGGCGAAGGCCCCTGCCAGAAGCACGGTCGGCGTGATGCCGTGTGCACGCGCGCGGGACTTGAGTGCGCTCCAGGCCGCCGGTGCGATGAACGTGCTGCGACGCTCGAAGCGGTGACCACGGACTCGGAAAGGCTCACGGTCCAACGGCAGCGCGGGCGCAGCAGGCAAGGACTGCATGCGTTCCAGCCAGTGCCGGCGAGCAGCTTCGACATCGCCCGCGGCGCCTTCGGAACGCGACAGCGCCCTGACGTAGTCGCGGAAGTCGGCACGCGGCGCCGGCGGCAGTTCGTCGCCTGCATACAGCGCGGACCAGTCAGCCATGAACAGGCTGATGCTGAACGCGTCCATCACCAGGTTGTCGATGCCGACCATCACGCGGCAGGCGACTGGCGACTTCACCACATGGACCTGCAGCAAGGGCCAGACCGCGGGATCGAACACGCAGTGGGACATCGCGTCGCGCAGCGCTGCGAGCCGCTCTCCGTCGCCGGGCCCGACCAGGCTGACGCCGATCGGAAGCCGTGGAACCGCCGACAGCACCTGCTGGGTGTCGGCGTCCGGGAAGATGGTCCGAAGCACAGGTTGCCGCTGCACCAGTTCATTGAGCGCCCACTCCAGGCGCTGCGTGTCGATCTCGGCAGGGGCAACGAACTCCATGAAGTAGTGCGCGCCGACGCCTCCAAGCTCGAACTCGCCGAGCCGGCCGAGCCAGTACGCGCGCTGGACCTCTGTGGTCGCAAACGGCTCGTGGCGGGCCGCCGGATCGTGTTGCAGCACCAGCGTCCGTGCGGTGTGGGAAGACGCCGCGGCAGCACCCAGCGCCTGAGCGAAGTCCTTCAGCACCGGATGCATGAACAGCGCAGCCACCGTGGCCTGCGCCTGCCCGCGCTGCCGAAGCTGCTCGATCATCCGGGTGGCCAGCAGGCTGTCGCCGCCCAGGCTCATGAAGTGATCGCTGCGCTGCACCGCCGGCAGCGACAGCAGCTCGCACCACAGCGCGGCCAGCTCCTGCTCCAGCGCGCCTTGCGGTGCGTCCTGCTCCCGCGGCTGCAGCGCCTGCTGCTGCTGCTGCACGCACAGCCGCTGCAGTTCCCGCCGATCGACCTTGCCGTTGCCCGTCAGCGGCAGCCGCTCCAGCACCAGCCACTGGGCAGGCACCGCGTAACCGGGCAGATGCTCCCGGGCGAACTCCTGCAGCTGCTGCAGCGTCAGCCCGCTCGCCCGGTCCACCGCCACCGCCGCCGCCAGCGTGCGCTGGCGCTCGCCCAGCGCCAGCACGGCCGCGTCGCTCACCGCGGTGTGCCGCCGCAGCACGGCCTCCACCTCCCCCAGCTCGATGCGGTGCCCCTTGACCTTGACCTGCTGGTCCGCGCGGCCCAGGAACTCCAGGCACCCGTCGGGCCTGTAGCGCCCCAGGTCGCCCGTGCGGTACCAGCGCTGACCCTCGTGCAGCACGAAGCGGCTGGCGCTGCGCTGCGGGTCTTCGTGGTAGCCCTGCGCCACGCCGGCCCCACCGATCCACAGTTCGCCTTGCACCCAGTCCGGGCAGTCCTGCCCCAGCGCGTCCACCACCCTGAAACTCTGGTTGGCCAGCGGCCAGCCGTACGGAATCGAGCTCCAGCCCGGCGGCGCTTCCTCCAGTTCGACCGCGTTGGACCAGATCGCCGCCTCCGTCGCCCCGCCCAACCCCACGAAGCGGCACCCGGGCACCACCGCGCGCAGCCGTTGCGGCAGATCCAGCGCGATCCAATCCCCGGACAACAGCGCCAGCCTCAGGCCCGACAACGACCGTTCCTCGTGCTGCACGCTCAGCAGCATCTCCAGCAGTGCCGGCACCGAGTTCCAGACGCTGACCTCCCAGCGCCGCATCAACCCCTGCCAGGCGTGCGCGTCGCGTCGCTGCGCTTCCAGCGGCAACACCAGGGCCGCACCCACGCTCAGCGGACCGAAGATGTCGTACACCGACAGGTCGAAGTCCAGCGCCGAGACGCCCAGCACCCGGTCCTGCGCCTGCACCTGCCAGCGACGGTTGACCTCCTGTACCGTGTTCAACGCCGCCCCGTGGCTGATCCTCACCCCCTTGGGCTCACCCGTGGAGCCGGAGGTGTAGATCACGTAGGCCAGCGCCTGCTCATCGAGCTGCAGCCGCGGCAGGGGTGCGTCGCTGCCCTGCTCGGGCAGCGCATGCACGGGCTGGCTCACGCCGGCTTGCAGCGCATCGCGCTGCTCCTGCTGCGTCAGCACCAGCCTGACCTTCGCATCGTCGTAGATCCGGCGACGCCGCTGCGCCGGCTGCTCCACGCCCACCGGCACGTACGCCGCACCCACCGCCAGCACGCCCAGCACGGCCGCCACCTGCAGCGGGCCCTTGTCCAGCGTCAGTCCCACCAGGTCGCCTGCACCCACCCCCTGCGCCTGCAGCAGTTGCGCCACCGCCTGCACCTGCCGCAGCAGTTCCCCGTAGCTGCAGCTGCCCTGCTCCTGCCAGCACAACGCCACCGCCTGCGGCCGGCTGTGCGCCTGCGCCACGAACGCGTCCTGCAGCAGCCCCCGCGGCAGCGGCGCCGCCGTGGCGTTGGCCTGGGCCCGGACGCTGCGCTGCTGCAGCGGCAGCTCCAGCGCCGGCGCCCGCTCCCACTGCGAAGCGTCCATCAAGTCCTCGAGCAACCGCTCGTAGGCCTCGAACATCGCCTGCGCCACCCCCGGCGCCAGCAGATCCCGCACACCGTCCCAGTTGATCAGCAGTCCCCCATCGTGCTCCACCACCTGGTGGTCCAGCCACACCTGCGGGGTCTGGGAGATCATGTATGCGGGCGTCCCGAGCGTCCGCCGGACCTCGGGTTCGATCAGCTCGCCAAGCCCCACAGCGGACGTGAACACTGCGGGTATGCCGGCGGGCAACAGACCCCGGCGACCGAGCTCGCGCAGGATCTCGACACCGGAGAACGCGCGGTGCGCCATGGCCTCCCGAAAGGCACGCTGCTGCTGTCGGCAGGACTGGGCAAAGGTGCTCCCGGCACGCAGGTCGACTTCAAGAACGATCAGGTCGGTGAAGTCGGCCACCATCTCTGCGATGTCGGGAGTGGGCTGCAGGCGGTCGAAGACCGGCACACTCAAGATGAAGTGGGCGCAGCCGGACCAACGGGCCAGCACGAAGGCGTAGGCCGTCAGCAGCGCAATCGGCAAGGTCACCCCGGCCCGTTGCGCCAGGTGCTGCATCGCTCGAACAGTCGCTGCGTCGAGCCATGTCGAGCGCCTCTCGAACCGCACCGCCCGCAGGCGCGCCGGCTCTTGGGCCAGTGGCAGCGGCGGGGGCGCCGGGAGCCGGTCCACGCGCGCCAGCCAGTACGCGGAGTCGACGTGGCGCAAGGACTGGTCGCGCTGTTCGCGCCACGCCAGGTATTGCGCGAAACTCGCGCTTCCCGCAGGCTGGCGAAGGGGTCCCTGCATCGCCGTGGCCAGGTCGCGAAGCAGCAGCCGGATGCTCAGCACGTCCGCGACGAGCAGGTCGATGTCGAAGTGCAGCACCGCCCCCTGGGGCAGCAAGCTCAGCTCGAATCCGATCACTTCGCCTGCCGCCACGTCGTGGCGCCTGTGCGACAGGCGGTCGCGTACCAGCAGTCTCTGACGTGCGCCTTCCTCTGGATCGAGCCCGCGCCAGTCGTTCACCACGACGCGGTGGCCACGCGGGTGGTCCGGGACGGACTGCGTCCCGTCGTCATGAAAACGCGCCGACAGCATGGGATGCCGCTGCAACAGCGCCTGGACCGCCACTTCGAGCACGCCGCGGTCCAAGGAGGCGGACTCGAATTCGACATAGAAGTGGCAGGCCACTTCGCCCAGCGGAAGACCGGCGCCGCGTCCGATCCAGTAGGCATGCTGCACCGGCGTCAACGGGAACGGCCCTGCCATCACGACTGGCAGGGCTGGCTGGACCCGCGACACATCGGGCTGCTTCAGGAGCGGCACCCAGGCGGACAACCGAGGTGCCGACGCCAGTTCAGGGAACGTCGCAGCCGCACCGCGCACCTGCCAGCGGTTCACGAGACTCATCAGTCGCACCGAGTCCAGTCCCCACTCAGAGAGATCGTCGTCGTCGCCCAGTTCTTCGGCGGACACCTCGAGCAGTTCCGCCACCTCCTGGCGCAGAGACTCGATGCTGACCTGCCCTGACGAAGCAGCGCGCTCGAACCTCAGCACGGCCTCCCGCACCTGGTGCCACCGCCCGAGTCCGCAGTCTGCGCCCGCGTCGAGGGCGGGACCGGTCGCCGCACTCGTCGGCGGTACTTCCAGAGCAGACTCGTTCAGGACGGCATTCATGGTGCAACGCTGATGAGGAGGTGGAAGGGCAAGCGCACTCGCGCCTGCCACGTGACGAGCGCAGGCGCCTTCAGCCCGCCTTGACGCCTTCGACGATCGGGAAGAGCATCGTGGGCACGACGCGGGTCAGCCGGAGGCCGGCCCGTGCGAACAGCGCGCGCGACTCCTCCTCGCTGCGCGCATGGCCCGACACCATCGCGAGCATCAGCAGGTCGTAGATGCGGGAGTAGGTCGTGCCTGGGTCGGAGGCGTTGCCGGCCGTCAGCACCGGATCGACCACCGCGACCCGGCCGTTCTTGGCCATGACGGAGGCGACGTTGCCCAGGATCTGTGCGGCCTGCGCGTCGTCCCAGTCGTAGATGATTCGCTTGATGATGTAGAGGTCGCCGCCAGCCGGCACCTGGTCGAAGAAGCTCCCGCCCACGATCTCGCAGCGGTCGGCGACGCCTTGGGCTTCGAACACGGGCCTGGCCTTGTCCACCACGTGCGGCTGGTCGAACAGGATGCCCCTCGCGTTCGGCAGCGAATGCAGCAGGAGCGACAGCAGCTTGCCGTTGCCACCGCCGATGTCCACGATCGTCCGGCACTGGCTCATGTCGTAGGCGGCAAGGATGGCGCGGTACTCCAGCTTCGTGAACGCAGCCATCGCGTTGTCGAACATGCGGCTGTAGTCCAGGTGCGTGGAGCAGAAGTCCCAGTAACCCTGGTCGTGCACGATGTCGAACGACGCGCGACCGGTCCGCAGGCTGTAGTCGAACCTGGACCATGCCTTGATGTCGGCATGCAGCAGGCGGTAGCCGTCACGCAGGCTCATGGGATCGTCTGTCGCCAGCAACACGGAGAGCTCGGTCTGCTCGAACACGCCCCGCTCGCGCTCCGCGAAGATGCCCTTGCTGGCGAGTGCCAGCATGGCGCGATACAGAGCCAGCTCGTTCGCACCGACCTCGCGTGCGATCTCCGACACGTGCCGCGGCCCAGCCTGGAGGGTGTCGGCCACCTTCAGCTCCGAGACGGCGCGGATGGTGAAGGGAATGATGTAGTCGGCAAGTTCCGTGAAGCGGCTGATGGCCGCCACCTTGCTGATGACCTTTCCTTCGAAGGGTGCGTTCATTTCGTGAACTCCTGTTCTGTCGCGTTCGCCGCCACCTTGGACTGGACGTAGCCCACCACGTCGGCAACGGTCCGGATGGACTGCGCGGTTCCCTGGTCAATGGGTTCGATGTCGAAGCGGTCTTCGATGGCGAAGGCCAACTCGACGAGGGCCAGGGAGTGGTATCCCAGGTCTTCGGCAAGTCGCGACGTGTCCGCCATCTGGCTGGCGTCGCCGGGACACAGGTCGCGGACCATCTTCTTGATGGTCAGCTCGACTTCGTGTGTTGTCAGATTGCTCATGTGCTCGTTTCTCCAAGTTCAAGTTGCATGTCGTTGTCGACGGGAATCGCGTCCGAGCCGACATGCCCGCGGGCAACCCCCTCGAGCACACCGTTCATGACGTCGAGCCACAGCGCCTGCCGCATCGGCTTGCCACTCGTGGTGCGCCGCAGCAGTCGGGCTGGAACCCAGTAGATGCGCCCCTGGACGTCGGCAGACCACGCCTTGAGGAACTGGTCCGACGCCGGTTGCAGGGCAGACAACCGCTGATCGATGAGCAACGCGGCGAAGTCCGCGCCATCGATCCGGCCCAGCAGCGCGATGCAGTTCCCCGACAACTCGGACCACTGAGCCGCCACAGCGCGCTCGACGTCTTCGGCGAACAACCAGCGGCCCTGCAGCTTGATGCCGTCGCCGAAGCGGCCCACCACGAACAGTTCGCCCCGCGACAGCCAGCCCGCATCCCCCGTGTCGAGCGTTGCAACCTCCGGGACGGGTTCATCGGCTCCCGGCTGCCCGCCACGCGCATCGGGCGGGCTTGCAATTGCGTGCAGGCTGGTTCCTCGCACGACGACGCGCCCCAGAACGCCATCGGGGCAAGGTCGGCCCGACTCATCGGCAACGCTCACCTGCAGCCCGCTCAGAGCGCTGCCGGAAGACGCCAGGCCGGCCCAGCCATTCCCCTGGTCCCGTTGCTCGGAGTCCCACGAGAGCACGCCCTGTCCAGGCCGGCGACCGCAGACGGCCAGCGTCGCTTCGGCCATGCCATAGGCGGCGCACAGCGCGCCCTGCGCAAAGCCGCGCGGTTCGAGCCAGCTTGCGAAGCCCCGCAGCAGGCCTGCGTCCAGCGGACCGGCTCCCACGACCAGCGCATGCCAGGCACGGAAGTCGAGTCCCTCGAGCCGGGACGGTGCGACCTTGTGCATGCACAGCGACAAGCCGAACGCAGGCATGGCGGATAGCTGCGCGCGGCCGAGTCCGAAGCATTGCAGGTAGTGGCCCGGCGACCGCACGAACTGCGCTGGGCGCATGAGATAGAGATCGGTCTGGGTCCACAGCGGCATCAGCAAGCAGCCGACGAGGCCCATGTCGTGGTGCAGCGGCAGCCAGCTGGCCGTTGCGTGGTGGTCCTGCCACTGCAGCCAGCCACGGATGGCCTGCAGGTTGTGCAGCATCGCCTCGGAGCGGATGCGCACGGCCTTTGCCGGTCCTGTGGTTCCCGACGTGAGCTGCAGGTAGGCGAACGACGCCGGCCGCAACACAGGCTCGTCTCCTGCCGCATCGACCGCCACCAGCGACTCGAGCGCCACCACGCGTGCGCGCGGGGACGGCATGGAGCGCCCCAGAGCCGCTGACTGCTCGATCAGCGACACGCAGACCCCGGCGTCGGCCACCACGCACACAGCCTCCAGGGCCAGCGACTGCTGCAGCAGGGCCTGCACGTAGAGATGCCTCGACTGCAGTGCCTGCGCCGGCGCGACGATGGCCGGCGTCAGGCCGGCCTGGAGTGCACCCAGAAAGGCGACGACAGATGCTGGCGACGTGTCCGCTGCGATCAGCACGACGCCATGCACGCTGTGGCTGGCCCCCTGCAACACACGTCCGGCGACCTGGGCCTGGCGCATCAGCCGGTCGTAGCTCCAGAATTCCCAGTCGGTGTCTCGCCACTCGGCAAGCGGCAGCACGGCAAAGGAACGGGCTGCCCCGTCGCGTCTGAAGTAGATCCCCCGCTGGCGACTCGGTGCCTCGGGCCAGAACCCTGCGAAAGCTTCCGTCTTCACGGACGCACCTCGCTGTCGCCAGCCGACGCTCCAGGGAGAGAGGCGGCTGGCCGCAGATCGGGAGGCACCATCTCGATGAGCTGGTACGTGATGTCCCGGTACTGCGACGGCGCCAGGGCGGCACGCCGGACCCGGAGCTCGGAGCCCGTGACGTGCGCCACCTGCTTCAACTGCTCGATGCTGCCGAGGTCGGAGAATCCCAGTTGCAGGCGACCATCGCGGGTCAGGTGGCTTCTGGCCTCGCGCAGGAAGCGCGCATGGGTGCTGTAGCCCTCGTCGTACAAGGCCGTCCGCGGCAAGGTGCCGTCCTCGCCCTCAGCATCGATGAAGCTGGAGTTCCAGAAGATCAGGTCGAACCGCTCTTCGGCCGACAAAGGAGCGAACAGGTCTCCGGCGCGCGCCTGCACCAGGTGCTGCACCCTGTGGCGCAAGGCGTTGCGACGGGTGTTCTCCACCGCCCGCGCGTCGATGTCCAGCGCCACCACCGGCGTGCAACCGCGCAGCGCTGCCAGAACCGACAGGTAGCCGCTCCCACACCCGACTTCGCAGAATCGCATGCCCGGACGAAACTCGAGCCAGTCCGCATAGAGCGCGGCACCGTTCGTCAGCCCAGGGGCGTACACCGACGGCAACAGGTCCCAGTCCATGCCGTACAGCCGAAAGGTACTTTCGCCCGTGATCTGGGCATGCCGTTCCAACAACTCTCTGGTCACCAGGTCCATACGTCGCTCGGTTTCCGATCCGTGGAGGTGGTTGGGTGGCTTCTGTTCAATAGCGGGTGGAGCGACGCTCATCGATGAAGGCCGGTCCGTACGGTGCTGCGTCGAGCCATCGGGCTGCGGGTCGCCACCAGCGGCTCGCCTCCCGAACTGCGCGCTGGCGAAGCGCGTCGCCCCAGGTCGGGGTCCGAATTGCGTGCAGTGCCTGCATCGCCGCATCACGGTTGCGGAGCGCGGCCACACGGCGATCGCGCACGAAGTCCTCGATGGCTGCAATGCGACGCTCTTCGCTCGTCGCGTGTCCCGCCAGCGCGATCGCCGAGGCAGCGGCGTCGGCATCCGCGACTCCGCTGTTCAGCCCACGCGCGCCATAGGGCGGAAACAGGTGTGCCGCTTCTCCGACCAGCAGCACCCGACGACGCGGATCGCTGAAGTCGTCGGCAACGACCTGATTGAAGCGATAGGTCGACACCCAGGAGATCGCTCCGATCCTGTCTGCGTCGACGAGGTGCCGGAGCCAGCGCAACAGGCCATCTCCTTCGGCCATGGCATCGACATCGTCTGCTTCCTTGCACTGCAGATCGACCTGCCACCCGCCGGCGAAGGGAATGATCAGGACGTGGCGGCCATCGAGCAACGGGTGGTGGTAATGGAACACGCGGCGCTCGGCGAAACGTCCGGAATCACCCTGAAAGTCGACGACGATGTGACACCCCTGCGCGGTTTGCCCGGACATCGCCACGCCGATGTGCTTGCGGATCGCAGACCGTGCACCGTCCGCAGCGATCAGATACTCGGCGCGCTGCTGAAAGCCTTCACCACCTACGAGCACGCCGGTGGCATCGGCGGTCACGAATGCCACCTTCGAGCCCCAGCGGATGGGGATCCCGCGCTCGGAACAGGCCTTCCGAAGAAGCGCCTCCGTGTCCGGCTGGCGGATGCTGGCGAATGCTGGCCACCCTGCACCCTCCCCCTCGGGCAGCAGCTCCTTGCGGTAGACGAGCCGACCGCGGTAGTGCGTCTCCCGGTAGCGCCACCGCGTGCCGAACGCTGCCAACTGGCGGCCGAGGCCCGGCGAGAAGCGCTCCAGCAATGACAGCGAGTCCCTGTGCAGGAACAACGCGCGACTGCCCGGGCGCGGCTTGTGCTCGTCGTCTGCTTCGAGCACTTCGACCTGGCATGACAGGGCACGGAGCGCGAGGGCGCAGCTCAACCCAACAGGCCCCGCGCCGACGATCACGACACGCGGGTTCCCCTGGGAACGGGTTGGCCCAGAAGCCTCAAGGCTCGCCATGGCCCGTCCCCCTCACGTCGGTCTGATCGCGCCCGTGCAGCGCACGCTTGAGCACAGCCTTCTGCTGCTCCAGCGCCCGGAGCGATATGTCCGCCGAGCGCACCATGATCTCGAAGGCATGGAAGGTGCCTGAGTAACAGTGCAGCTCGGTCGGAACCCCCGCACGCAGCAGCCTGAAGCCGTAGTCCAGCTCCTCGTCGCGGCACACATCGATGTCGTTCACCATCAGGTACGCGGGAGGCAATCCGGCCAGGTCCTGCGCACGGGCGGGTGCCGCGAGGTAGGGCACCTCGCCCTGCCAACCCGTCAGGTAATGGCCCCACATGAGCGCTGCGCCACGCCGATCGCCGCCAGGGATGTCCCGGTAGGCCTGCATCGAATGGGTGTGCAGGCGGTCGTCCAGCGCGGGGTACAACAGGAACTGGAAGCACACCGCCGGTCCCTTGCGATCGCGCGCCATCAAGGCGACTGCGGCCGCCAGCGTGGCTCCGGTGCTGCAGCCCCCGACCGCGATGCGTTCACGCCGAACCTGCAGTTCGTCGGCTTGTTGACATACCCACTGCAGCGCCAGATAGACGTCGTTCAGCGCCGCGGGATAGGGATGCTCCGGGGCCAGACGAAAATCGACGGCGACCACCAAGCATCCGACTTCGGCCGCCATGCTTTGGCACCGCGTGTGTTCCATCTCAAGGTCGCCGAGCACGAAGCCACCCCCGTGCGCGTAGACCAGGCACGGCAGCGTGCGCCGGTCGGACTGCTTCGGTCGGTACAAGCGCAATCGCAAGGGCTGCGCGTCGTCCGGTCTCGACACCAGGTGTTCACGAACATCGACCCTGTCATCCGCGGCAACCTGGCCGACAAACGCTTTGAACGCTTGCGTGGCTTCTCGCGCCCGGAGATGGTCGCTGAGGTCGGTGACAGGCATCATGTGCGCGACGCGTGCCAGCTGGGCATCCAGCAACCACGGTGTCCAGCGCCTGGGCTCGCCCATCATGTGTCGGCTCCTGTGTCTCTTCTTGCCAACCCCAGCTTGCACAGACCGTCGATGACTGCGGGCGTCAGCAGTCCGATCACGCGCAGGATCGACACAACCTTTGAGAAGGCCAGTCGCCTAAACTCCAACATGAGCGGCGCCTCTTGTGCGAATCGACGCCCGCTGTCTGCGTCGACATCGAGCCGCTCCCAGAGGTCCTCCAGGAGAAAGCGCTGACTGATGGATTGGGCCATGGTGAGGATGAAGTCCTCGCGGCGCCTGACCTCGGCCTCGCAGTCCTCCCGGCAGTGCTCCCTGAGCAGCATCGTGCCGAACGCGACGTGACGGGCCTCGTCTGCGGCCACACGGCGAAGCACGGACCGGATCACCGGATCCATGAACGTGTGCTCGCCCATTCGAAAGACCGCGTCCGCAAGTCCCTCGACCATGACCTGCATGCCGAGCAGGCTGTAGCTCCAGTCGGCGTCGGCCAGCGCTTGTTGCAGGACCCTGTTCAACGATGGAGCCAGCCCGTAGGGTCGTTGCAGATAACGGCTGATGTAGAGCTGGAACGCCAGGACATGTCGAGCCTCGTCGGCCACCTGGGCTGCAGCTGCCAGGCGCGCATCCGAGTCCGTCAGCACCGCGGTCAGGCAGGCCGCACCGGACAGCGCGGCCTGCTCGCCGTGGTACGACTGGCAGACCAGCCAGGCCTGGAGCTCCCAGCGAAACTGGCTCCAGAGGTCGCTGCCGTGGCTGGCGAAGGGCTCCAGCACCGTCGCCTGCGCTTCCAGCAAGCTCCGCACCGGCACGGTCCGACCGAAGTGGATCGTGGCCGGCCAGTCCACATCGTTCTCGGGCTGCCAGTGCTCGTCCTGGGCACGGCGATACAGCGCACGCAGCTTGGACGATCCTGCACGGGACCAGTCGGGACCGACAACCACCCCCAGGCGACGATCGGACACCGGGATGCTGCGTGCGGAGAACATCGCTGGATCGCCTGGCCTGGTGTGGACTGCCGACTGCCTGACCGAACGTCAGCGCAGCTTGTCGCAGCGCTTCGTGCGCTCCGCGGTCAGACATTGATCCCGGCCTTGGCCGCCATCGACCGTGTCGGTTCCACCGCCGGCATCGACGACATCGTCATCCTCGCTTCCGTAGAGAATGTCGTCGCCGCTTCCGCCCTCGATGCGGTCACGACCGCGCCCCCCGTCAACGATGTCGTTTCCGTCGCCAGCGCAGACAAGGTCGTCCCCATCGCCACCGGTGATGATGTCGTCACCACCCAGAGCGACGATCACATCGCGCTGCTGCGTGCCGACGATCACGTCCATGCCCTCTGTACCGACGATCGTCGCGTACTCGCCCAGGCACATGGGCGTGCTCGGCGGCGGCAGGCAGCCTCGCGTCAGATAGGGCGACTGCACAGCGCCGTAGTCGAAAGAGCGTCCGAAGTCCTCCACCCGCGTGGTGGCCTGGATCACGACGCCTTCGCTCCACAGGCGTCTGTAGTGTTCCGTCGCCTGCCGCGTCTGCAAGTCGGAAGACTCGAAGAAATACGTGATGTATGCCGGCGCCTGGCCACGCTCGCGGAGAAAGCGAAGAAACACGGGATCGGTGTCGAACGACAGGGTGGGCACGATGTTGCGTGCAGGCACGCCGAGCGCCTCGACCTGCAGCAATCCTTCGCGACCCAGCGAGAACACCGCAATCGGCAGTTTCGGGTCAAGTCGGTGGATCGCCTGGGCTTGGTTGTTCGACCACGAGATCATCATCACCCGGTCGTGCGCCGCCAGTTCCCTCACCAGTTGCACGACCCGGGCCGTCAAGTCGGGATTGAGGCCGATGACTTCGTTGAGCAGGTTGATCTGCAGGATCGTCTTGCCCTTGGCCCAGACCAGTGCCTCGCGCAAGGTCGGAATGCGCTCTTCCGTCACCCTGCCCGCGTTGTCGGTGAGCTTCAGCTGCTGCAGCTCTGCCCAACTCTTCGCGGTCGCGAGGCCAGTGCCGGTGGTGGTTCGATCGAGTGTCTCGTCCGGCAGCAGGAACAACGTGCCGTCCGTCGAGACATGAGGCCGGACCTCGATGATGGCCGGCGCGCTCTCCACGATCTTGTCGAAGGCTGTCATCGACATCTCCGGGATGCGGTCTGCGAACACGCCCCCGCGGACGGCGCTGGCCACCGGGAACGTGAGCCCCCGGGTCGAGAAGAGATCCAGCAACTGCCCCTCGGGAACGGCCAGGCAGTAGCCCCGACCGGCAGAAGGCACGGAACCACTGGCAGACCATGCCGGCCAGGCAGAAAGAAGCATGGCGAAGCCCAGGATCCATGGGTGCACACAGCGGACTGAAAGGTTGCGTTTCACGATCTTCCTCATGGTTGTCGGTTGTTTCCGGGAAAGATCAGCCTGGTGCTCGACACGCACCCGAGGACTGAAAGCCATCTGCAATGAAGGGACGCGGCCTGTGGCCTGGAGCACGCGCCGCGGGGGTCAGCCAGGTTCCTCTGCGCGGACAGCCTGACTGCCTGCGCCGAACAGCACACCAGCACGCTCGAGCACGCGACGCGCTACGCGAAGGCCCAGCTCTCTTCCCTTGAGATCACCTTGAATGAAGTGGATGCCGCCCTGCCGACGAGAGAGCCCCGCCGCTTCGGCGGCCTCACGCAGACTGCTCCAGCGCAGCGTGACCTCTCGGCTCGGCGAACCTGGCTCCACTTCCGAGCTGCCCGCCGGGACCACTGCGCGCAGCTCGAAGTGGTCCCCGCGCCAAGCTCCGAGGCATCCGGCCGCAGCAGCGCTGAACGCGCTGTGTCCGGACACGATCTCCTGGAATGGCGGCGTGACGAAGGTCTCCGGCTGGAAGGGAAGCCAGTCCTCTGCCCGCACGAACTGCGTACCGGCGCCGGGACCCGCCCAGGCCCTGACCATCTGCCCCTGCAACGCGGTGCGAATCCAGGTGATCGGGCGAACGGAGTCGTAGTGGACCTTCGCATCCCAGACGGCGATGCTTGTATCGAGCATGGCCTGTCCAAGCAGAAACAGCATCTTGACGTCCTGCGACAGCGACTGCCCGTCCTCTGCTGCAATCTGTGCGGCAATCTGGTTCCAGATGCCAGGAGGCGGCGGAGAGCCTGGCCGGCCTGCCCAGAAATCGGCGTTCGCCTTCTCGAGGTCACCCAGAGTCGCACTCCTTCGAAGCACGTCCTGGACATCGGCGACCGACGGCGCAAGTCGGGACAGACTCGGCCTGAAGATGCTCCCGGCAGGCAGCGCAAACGGCCGAACCAAGCCCCAGTGGGGAGTTGTGCACTTCTGATCGACCAGACCGCCCTGCCCGTTCGACACGCGCAACGGTTGCCATCTGAGCGGGTCAACGACCAGGTCCGGCGAATTCACCGGCTTGTAGCCGGTGTAGTCGGCATATGCACCGCTGGCGAGGTCCCCGGTCTGGTTGCTACCGTCCTGCAGACGCTGCTGCAGCAGTCGGGACGCGCAGAGCTCGCCGACCCGGAGTGCCACCGGAGCAGCAACGACGCCCGCCTCTTTCCACCAACGCGCCTTGTGACGCTCCCACTGGTCTGCAAAGCGTTCTGTCTGATCTGCGTACAGATTGCTGAGCACATCCCGAGCGGCCGCGCTCACCGCCAGGGACGCCAGCGCCTCGCGACTGACAGGGTCCCGCTCTCGCGGCAGCCCCGGCAGCGTTTGCCTCGCGTCGCGGTCAAAGCATGCCCAGGCGTTGTAGGTGGCCTCATAGACCATCGACAGTGCCCTGGATGCCACGGTCGGTGCCGAACGGCCGACCGCCATGGCTTCTGTCACGACATCGCACCAGTCAAGTGCAACGGACCGTTCGGAGTCGCGGCGACCTGCAGACCCGGACAACGTGGTCCGCGACCAGCGCGTCTCACGGCCGACGCCAGCACCAGGCCATAGCAGAACTGATAGCCCAGCCAGGGCCAGCCGCCGATCACGCATCATGATTCTCCCGAGGCGTTTAGCCCCTCGCCTGCCGTGTTAGGTGAGTGGCTGTTGTTGCCTCCTCCCTGTTGCTGGCTATTCTGATGAGCGCACACTTTTCTGGGTAGCAGTCACGCGTAAAGACTTGTACATCGAGGACTAACTTGAAATCGTCACGTCTACGCTGTATGCATCACGACACGGCCGATCGAACGTGGACGGCGCACGGATTCAGTTTGTCCTGCACATGTGCTGCAGCCCCGAAGCCACGTGCCAGTGCGCGGATCACCCATCGTCGGCGGCGGCCTGCGCTGATGAGGAGGTTCTGCAGCAGGACCATGATCAGCGTGATCCGGGCGTTGCTGCTTCGTCCAGTCGAAGTTGGCAACGCTCACTTGGTGGTGACGCGGTTGCAGTCGTCGCCCTACCATTGCCCAGCCCCGCGAGCCAGTGCCGGATTGATGACCCATTGCAGATCGGTGAGTATCGGACTGCTGGACCCGTCGCAGGTTGATGAGGCGGCCAGCCCTCCGCTCGTCACGACGTTCCTCGATGCGATGGAACGTGTACGCCATGCGTCGTTCCGGCATGCCGCCAGCAAGCGCAACTTCCTCTTCGGCCGTGTCCTGGCCAAGAGCCTGGTCGCGCGACAGTTCGCCTGCGCGCCGAGCGAGGTGCACATCGCCTACGACCGGGATGGCAAGCCACTGTTCGCAGAGCCGACGTCGGCGCGATTGGTGTCCGTCAGCATCAGCCACACCGACGGGTTGGTGGCGGTCGCGACAGGCGGAGTCTCGCGGCTGGGCATCGACGTCGAGAACGTGGACCGGCCAGCGCGGCATCTCCCGCTCACACGCAGGATTCTTGCCGAAGATGAACTCCGGGACGTCCTGGCTTGTTCGCAGGCGGGACGCGTCGACCGGTTCCTCCAGTACTGGACGCTCAAGGAGGCCTGGGCCAAATCGGTCGGTGTGGGTCTAGGAGCCAGGTTCTCCGACATCGAGTTCGACTTGCAGACCTCGGCTGCGCCTGCCCCGATGACCGTAGAGCGGTGCTCCGGCCTGCACGGCCCCACATCGCTTGCGCGCGTCGGCAACAGGCACCTGCTTGCGCTCTCCTTCGGCGGGGCGGAGGCCGTTCGGATTGAATGGTTGATCTGGAATCCACACCAGGAACATGACAACCTCTTCCAGGCCGGCCCGCCGAAGCTTCAGTTCCTGCCAGCCTCGCTGCGAGCTGTTCCAGGAGATCACGGTGCACTGGCTGGAACAGACGACTGACCCGAGGACAGCTTGCAGATCCTGCCATGGACACGACGCGGGGTCCCGTTGTGGTCTGGCAAGTGGCGAAGCGGGATCCTTCGACTCGGAGCACGGACGCCGGCACAACCGCGAAACGATTTCGACCTCTCATGCGCATGTGCGACGCATCACAGGCGAACCAACCCCTTGTGCCAATCCCTTGCCTGCGCGCCATCCTCGCGCAGTTCACCGCGGTCAAGCTCGACAGCCGGGCGGTCCGATTGGGCATGCCCCTTCGCGCTCCTTCACGCAGCCGAACTGCGGCTTGACGACCCGAAAGGTGTGCGCGACCTGGGCCCGCACGCGGGACTTTGCCTGCTCCAGCAGCCGGCGATGCGACCAGTCCGATGAACAGGGAGCGCCTGCTCCGCCGCCCCGGGCGCATAGCGATATGCCAGGCCGGACCAGCGACCTCGGTTCCCTCGTGCACCCCCTGGTGGCCTGCGTCGCCCACGCGAGACCTCCTCGTCGCCGTGCAGCCGCGCGCCGGCGTGCGTCAGGTCATCGACGCTGACCGCGATGCCCACCGCTGCGTGACCGGCCGCGACGCGGATGCCCAGCATGGGCTCGATGTGGAACGACGGTCAGCCGCCCGTCGCCGGTTTGGCGCCTCCGGCGTGCGTCCGGTGTGGCCCAACCGGCGCCCGCTGAGGCAGATGCCTCTTTTTGACCCGCCGTCATCTTGTCGCCTGACGAACAGGTCACACCCCCGTTGACCTCGGGCCGCGACGGGGTGCAGCGCTGGGTCTGGTGCGGCCGCTTCGGTGAGGTCCGGATCGAGGTCATGGGCGAGCAGTCGTTCGTGAGCGGCCGAGCGGTCGCGCCCTCTGTTGCGTGAACGGTCGACAGGCCCGGCGTCGGGGCCGCGCGCGCGTGGCGACTGCGCTGTTCCTCGGGGTATCGCTTCTGCATCGGTCCGATCTCCATCTCGGTTCGATCGGACTCCAGAACCACTCGCCACGCATCCCCGGGGGGAGCGCAACTCGGCGCTGCGCCCGGTTCGCGTTGCAGCCTGTCCGGGCCGGGGCGGATGGCCCAGCAGCCCTCAGGCAGAGGTGTCGCGCAAGTGAGGCTCGGCACCCAAGGCCTCGGCCAGCAGATCGAAGACCAGACGGATCCGGCGCGCAGTGCGCAGTTCTCGGTGCGTCACGAGCCAGATCGGGAAGCGGATGGGCGGCACCTCGTCGAGCACGCGCACGACCTCGGGGGCCATGGCCGCGATCTCGTCCATCATCGGGCCGATGCCCAGGCCGCTGCGCACGAGCGACCAGTTCGACAGCGTGTTGTCGGCATAGCAAGAGAAGTTGGAGGCTTGCAGCGGCAGGCCGTGCTGTTGCAGGAACGCCAGATAGCGACCTGCGCGGTTCATGCCGACGAAGAAGTGCCTGGCCGCGTCTGCCGCTGTGCGCGGGTGTCCATGCTGTTGTACCCAGGCACGCGCTGCGTAGAAGCTGGCGGAAGCGTCACGGACCCAGCGTCCGATCAGATCGGGCTGGTCGGGCCGGAGATTCCGTATCGCGATGTCTGCTTCGCGCCGCCGCAGGTCGCTGATCGCATCGGACGTCACCAGCTCGATCACGATGCCGGGTGCTTCCAGCCGCAGCTGATGCAGCACAGCCGGCAGCAGATGGGCGGCGACGACTTCTGTGGCCGAGATGCACACGACACCATCCACGGCCTGCGACTGGCCGGTGGCGGCCAGCCGGAGGTCTTCGGCGGCCGAGCCCATCACGCGCGCGTGCTCGAGCAAGGCCACGCCAGGCTCGGTCAGCACCATGCGCTTGCCGACCCGCTCGAACAGCGTCACGCCAAGCTGCTTCTCGACGGCCGCCACCTGTCGGCTGAGGGTGGGCTGGGTCAAGCCGAGCTTCCGCGCGGCAGCCGACAAGGAGCCCGTCTCAGCGGTTTCCAGGAAGGCCTTGAGTTGGTTCCAGTCGGGCTGCTCCATGGATGCGGGAATGAGTGAACGGACATTCTCGCAGTCGCTCGGCACCTGGCCGAACCCGGTGGCTCGATCCATGCGCCAATGCATAAGCCGTCTGCGGTGCGCCGGGATGTCAGGCCGGCGCAGCCTGCCTAGCATCACGGACTTCTTGACCCAGGGCAGGTTCGTTCGCCCGGCCACCGATGCAGCCACAACCCGTGCCCTCCCCGTCGTCCGGCCGACCCGACCACGTCGCCTCCCAGGCCCGCTTCTGGGACCGTGTCGCCAGGAAGTACGCAGCCGATCCAATTGCCGACATGGCGGGCTACGAGGCCACGCTGCGCCGTGTGCAGGCGCTGCTCGCCCCCGCGCAGTCGGTGCTGGAAATCGGCTGCGGCACAGGCACCACCGCCTTGCGCCTGGCCGGTGGCACGAGGCAGCTGCTGGCCACGGATGTTTCGGCGGCAATGGTTGCCATCGCGCGCGAGAAGCTGGCGCGGCAGCCCTGCCCGCAGCTCCGGTTCGAGGTCGCCGACGCTGAATCGCGCTGCGTCGACGACGCGCAGCACGACGTCGTTCTGGCATTCAATGTGCTGCATCTCCTGGGCGACCTGGACCGGGCGCTCGATGCGACCCTGGCGTCACTGAAGCCGGGCGGGCTCTTCGTGTCGAAGACGCCGTGCCTCGGCGAGATGCATCCGGTCGTTCCACGACTGCTGGTGCCCCTCATGCGCGCAGTCGGCAGGGCACCCGCGGTGCTGGTCTTCGATGCCAGGCAACTGCAGTCGGCGCTGGAACGTCACGGCCTCGGCATCGAGACCGTGGAGCGCCACGGCACGCAGCGCAAGGACATGCGTGTCTTCATCGTGGCCCGCAAGGCGCGCTGACATGCCGGGCACCATCCGCTTCCACCTGCACCGCGGCACCTGGTGCCTGGCAGGCTTGTGCCTACCGACGCTGATCTGTGCGCAATCTGCACTCGTGCACTTGCAGGGCGATGCTGGGCAGCGGGAGGCGTACTACGCCAACTTCGCAGTGGTCCTGACCCGCACGCCCGCGGATCAGCTGCTCGGGCCGACCAGCGTGCGCCAGATCGACACGGTGGTCGTCTACGAAAGCGCCGACAAGCCGGAGTTCAGCGCGCTGCGCCTGCAGTTCGAGTGTGTCGTCCAGCATCCGTACGACGGCAAGAAGGCGCCGCCGCAACCCGCTTTCGATGCACCGGTGAAGGTGCGCATCGGCGAGGGCAGCTGGAAACTGCGCCGGGAGGATCTGAAGGGTGAAGCGCTGCCGGCGGGCGCCTGGCGCACGTCGTCGTCGCCCGTGCTGCTGAAGCTGCACAAGATCGCCTGCCATGACGACGTGCTGCGTGGTGCCATGGTGAAGGCCGCCAGGAGCAACAACGACCTGGCAGTGTTCCGCCAGGAGATCCAGAAGATCGGTCTGCCGGCAGACCTGCAACTGGTGGCGCAGCAGACAGCATCGGAGTACCTTGACTTCACCTGGTGGCTGCTCTGGAGCGGCGCCCAGCGCCCCGACCCCTCCGGCAAGTGGTCGCGTCGGCCGACGCAGCAGGAGCTGCAGGACGCACAAGCGCAGATGGCGCAGATCCAGCGGCAGGTCGATGCGCTGGTGGCCGGTGCCGAGCCGGGCCTCGTGTCGGGCGTCAGGCAGCTGGAGGCGAAGTTCGCCTTCGACAAGGCGGCGGCCGACGTGCGTGGCGGCCGCGCCATGTCCCGCAACGAGCGCCTGATGCTGACCGCCTGGGAGGGCAGGAGCGACTCCGACGTGGGTGCGGCGATGGGCGCGCCGCTGGTCTCCAGCGCGGGGAGGCTGCACTTCCTCAGCTATGGCAAGGAGTTCGACAACCGTGTCGTCGTGGGCAACCGCAAGGGTGCCGTGTGGGAAGAGGGGCTGTACGAGCACTGCAACGTGCAGTTCGTGATGCTGCCGGACGACAGGAACCAGCTGCGGGTGGCCGACGTGCGCATCTGGACCAACTCCAACCAGGGCGGACAACTGGTGTTCGCGTGCACCGGGCTGCTGGAGGCCCCGCGATGAAGCGGTGGAAGGCCTCGGGCGTGACACTGGGCCTGGCGCTGCTCGGCGGCCCGGTGGCAGTTGCTGCGCAGGCCGCCTACGACCCCATGGAGGACCTGGTGGGCACGGCCAAGCAGGAGATCCGGGCCCACCAGGCGATCGAGTCCTCGAAGGCACGCGCCGCCAGCGACCCGCGCCGCCAGAAGGTTGACCGGGGCTACTGGCAGTTCTTCCAGGCCAGGCGCGACGCCCGGCCCGGCCAGTTCTGCACGGCCGTGTTCTGGAAGGCAGACCGGATGATCACCATCTCGGGCCCGGGTGGCGACTTCAAGGGCGCCCTGCTCGGCTTTGTCGCCATCGAACCGAAGGATGGCTTTCCGCGCCCCGACGACGCCAAGTCCACGCAGAAGATCGAGGTGTCGCTGACGCAGGGTGCCGACGCTCCTGCCCGCGTGACCGCCTTCAACCGCACGATCGGCGGGCTGGCGGACGAGATCACCTTCGCCGTGCCAACGGTCGATGCAGCGCTGGCTGGCATGGAGGACCGACTCCGCTTCAGGATCGACCACGGCGGCCGGCAGGTCTTTGCGCTGGAGTGGCACTCCGGTCTCGCTGCACGCGAGCAGTTGCAGCGTTGCCTGCGCGGCGAAACCGTCGACGGCAGCGAAGTGCCCTGAAGGCCGCACGCGCCGACAACCCAGCATTCCCTCCACAACGCACCCCACCCGGAGCCTTGATGCCCATGCCTGTCCGTTCCGTCTGGCGCCCCGCAGTCGCCGCCGCTGCCCTGATCCTCGTGACAACGCTGGTTGCCTGCGGCGGCGGCGGGGGTGGTGGCGGGGACACGCGCAGCGGCGTCGAGTTCTCGGCGCTGGCCGCCAGCACGACGCGCTTCGATGTGCCCGAAGGCGGCAGCACGCCCGACATTGCCTTGTCGGCCCAGATCAGTGGCAACCTGGCTGAACTCGACGGCAAGACCCTCTACGTCCGCATCGACGACGGACTTGGCTTGTTCGAGCCCGCCGCCCGCATCGACTACAACGCGTCGACCAGGCAGGCGAGCGTGGCCCTCACCGGCCGGCAACAGACACTGACCGGCCTGCGCAGCGGCCGCCTTGGTGTGCGCGTGTGCCTGGATGTCGCCTGCCAGAACGCCCTCACGCCCCCCGGCTACGGCATCGACATGTCCGTCAACGTGCGAGCCGGCCTGCGCACCACGCCGAGCGAACTGCTGGTGCGTGTCCCTTTCGGCACCCTGCCTCCGACGAGTCTCGTTCGGGTGGTGGTGCCTGAGGGGCGGACGCCGTCTGAATTCAGCGCAGGCATCGTCGCCGGTGCCGACGGGACGGCCTTCGACCTGTCGCGCGACCTGACGCCTGGATCCGAGGGCATTCGCGTCGCGCCGCGCTTGCTGCCAGTCGGGCGTTATCAGAGTCGGCTCGAGGTCGTGGCCACCAGCGCCGACACAGGGTTCGGAGCGCAATCGTACGTGCAGGAGTCATCGCTGGTGCTCGAGGTGGAGCCCTCGGACGTCGACTTCGCCGTGCTGCCATCGGTGCTGGACTTCACCGTCGACTACGGCACGCAGCGCCTGCAGCCCTTCACGGTCGGCGCCGTGGCGCAGACTGGCAGCTTCCGGCTCGACCCGGTGGTGTACGACCACGGCGAAGAGCCCCCAGGAACCGCCTACCCCCTGCGCGGGGCGTGGCTCCGCACTGCCGGCGAGGCATGGTCGGTGGTGGTCTGCGAAGGCACGTCGTGCCTTCCGCGCGGTGTCCACCGCGCCACCCTGCCCTTCGTGCGCCTGACGGCGGCGGGATTCCCCACAGGCCAGGTCGTCGAGGTTCCGGTGACACTGACCGTGCGCTGAGGGTCGCGGTTCCGGAGGCTGCGGCGAACGGATGGGCCTGCGATGCCTGCGCAGCACGCTGCACCGCCGCTCATTCCCGGCCGAGCGCCTCGTCGATGGCGTGCGATGCCGCCAGCGCCCGGCCGGCAATCGACACATCCTCCCGCCGCGGTACCTCCGGCGCATCCGGGTCGATGCGAACCGGCACCGCATCACGGTCGATGACCGCTGCGTGACTGAACCAGAGGGCGTCGCTGCAGGGTCCGGCGCACGGCAGGTGGTGGATCGATCCGTGGCACTCGGCCAGCCGCATGGCCCCAAAGCCCGCGGCCTGGAACCGACCCTCCACCGACCGATGGCCATGGAAGCCCCAGGCCAGGCGCGGCGCGGCGCAGTGTGGAAGTGCGCGGGGTGCGCGATCTCCTCGAAACTGATCGACCTCCGGCCCAGCGCGGGATCGGCCTTCCAGAACCCCGGGGGTCCCCGGAAGTCCGGCAGGCCGCTGTCCTCCCCCATGCCCGCCCCTGCGGTGACGAGCAGGCCGTCGGCCTGCGCCATCCGCTCGGCTGCACGCTGGATCGCTTCGGTGTCCCCTGCCATCGTCAGCGCGACCGGCGTTGCACCACCGACTGCTGCGCCGTCGCCTGGCGATGCCGCTCGCCGCAAGCAGGCGCGGCGCGAGAACCACAGGCCCGCTGCGGCGAAGCCATGGAGGCCCCGAAGCGGCAAGCCTGGAACCGACACCGGCCGCAGTGCGTGCCGAACCTCATCCCCATGCCACCTGTTCGAGCTTGGCGACCAGCACGTCCATCTTGCCCAGAGCCACGAAACCCGTGTCGCGGTTCGCGCCGATCAGTTCGACATGGAAGTGCCCCAGCCTGTGCGGCGTGTCGTGCCTCTCTTCTGTCGTGCCGGTGAACCGACTGTCGCGCACGTTCTCGGGGGGCCGCGAGGGATGCCACTGGTTGACGAACATGGGTGCCTCCTTGCCCAGGCATCCGACGAGTGAATCGGCCACTCCATCCACGAAGCGCTGGTCACCGTACTTCTCCACACGGTGCACGTCGTAGAGGTTCACGAAGAAGTGCCCGAGCTCCCACCGTGGCGTCTGACTGCCGGGCGCCAGGACGGTGGACGATCTGAGGATCACGGCCATGGGGTCGCCTCCTTGTGTCAGCGAGCCAGCTCGCACTGCCTTCCAGGCGATGCACACTGCGTCAACCGGGCCGGGCAATCAATGGGCTGCCAACCATGCACCATGGATCCGGGAGGGACCAGCACACGAGCCTCCCCGGGGCTGCAGCATCGAGCTCGGGCAGCGCCTCGCCAGCGTGGCGCCAGCCAGTGCAATCGCACCCACGCGCGCCGCTGATGCTTCGTTGGGTTCCACCGCGTCGTCGATCCGTTGGGGCCCCCAGCGCTTGCGCACGGGGAAGAGCCCTCCGCCCCGCAACGACCACCCGCCGTTGCCATGCGGCACGAGGACCTCCATGCAAGCCTGCACATGCCGGCTCACCTCGCGGGCCCGACACGTGCAAACCTGCGCAGCGAAGCTGGCGAAGCGCTTGCCCGGGAGGATGCTCTCAGTATATGCTTCGTATATGTTTCGTATATGGAGAGCAGCATGGGCATCGTGAACATCGACGACGACCTGCACGATCAGATCCGCAAGGCAAGTGCCGTCTCGTGCCGGTCGATCAACGCGCAAGCGGCCTTCTGGATCAAGATCGGCATGTTGTGCGAAACGAATCCGACGCTGAGCTTCAACGAGATCGTGACGCGTGAGCTGAGAGGAGCAGGCGTCAAGGCCCAGGCCCTCAAGGTCGCTTCGGCTTGACCAAGCGACCCGAAGAAGTCGCCTTGATGGCGGAGTCCGGCCGCTTGCTGGCGGATGTGTTTGGCCATCTGGATCAGATGAACCTGATCGGCATGTCGACCATGCAGGTCAACGATCTGATCGATGACTTCATCGTCAACGCGCTCCAGGCACGCCCGGCAAGCAAAGGGCAGTACGGCTACGCCTACGCGCTCAACGCCTCACGCAACCACGTCGTGTGCCACGGCGTGCCATCGACGACCGACATCCTGCAAGGCGGGGACATCGTCAACTTCGACATCACGCTGGAGAAGCATGGCTACATCGCCGACTCCAGCAAGACCTATCTGGTGGGCGAGGTGTCTCCCATGGCCAAGCGGCTCGTGCAAGTGGCCCATGAAGCGATGTGGAAAGGGATCCAGGCGGTTCGCCCCGGCGCCCGGCTGGGCGATGTCGGCCACGCCATCGAGCACCACGCACGCAGAAGCGGCTATTCGGTGGTCAGGGAGTATTGCGGGCACGGCATCGGGCGCGAGATGCACGAGGAGCCGCAGGTGCTGCACTGGGGCAGGCCGAGGACGGGGTTGGTGTTGCGCGAAGGCATGGTGTTCACCATTGAGCCCATGATCAACCAGGGGCGCGCTGCGGTCCGCACCCAAGAGGACGGTTGGACGGTCGTCACGCGCGATGGCCGACTGTCGGCGCAGTTTGAACACACCGTGGCCGTGACGCGGAACGGCGCGCAGGTCTTGACTCTGCGACCAGGGGAACGGGTGCCCAACTGATGGAGTCCGGTCAGTGACAGATCGCCGATCGCAAGCAGAGCTCCACGCGGCGATCGGGAGGAAGCGACAAGCAAACCGAGGCGCTCGTCCATGCGACGCCAGGCACGCGGCGCCTCCATCGGCGCCGCAGACTGCGGCGTCCGAGTCGACGTTGACGAGATCGTTCCGACGCCTCGCGGTCCCCGGGCTGCAATCACGCGGACCATCCGGACCGGCCGGGACTCCCACGTGGCGGTCTCACGACAGCGACGCCTGGTGGTCGGCCTCTCGAAGTTCGGCGGCAATCTCGAAGAACGCAGACACCAGCGGCGACGGCCTGCGCTCGCGGCGGCAGATCAGGTGCACGTGCGTCGCCATGCCACCGTCGATCAGCGGCAGTTGCGCCAGTCGCGCGTCGTGCACGTACGCCGGAGCAGCCACCACGCCCAGGCCCATGCCCTGTGCGACCGCCTCGCGCACCGCCTCACGGCTGCCCATCTCGATGGCGACCCGCAGACCGAGCCCGCGATGCCGCATGGCCTCCTCGAAGACCCGCCGCGTGGTCGAGCCTTCCTCGCGGATCACGAAGGGCTGCTGGTGCAGATCGGCCATGCACACGCTCGCGCGGCCAGCCAGCGGATGGTCGGCTGCCGCGAACACGACCAGGGGCTGCCGTCGGTGCTCGACGCACTCCAGGGCCGGGTCGTCCAAGGGGTTCAGCACCAGCCCGACATCCCCCTGGTGGTCGAGGATGCGGGTGGCGATCGTGCGCGAGTCGCCGACGCGCACGACCAGGCTGACCTTCGGATGCCGCCGCGCATAGACGCGCAGGATCGGCACGAGGTTGTAGGGTCCGATCGCATGGACGACCAGCCGCCCGGCATAGCGGTTCTGCGCAGCCAGCAGCAGTGCATGGGCATCCTCTTCGGCGCTGAACACCCGCCGCGTGTGGTCCAGCAGCGCGCGGCCGAAGTCAGTGAGCTCGAGGCGGCGACCCCGGCGCCTGAACAACTCCACGCCGTGGGTCTGTTCCAGGCGCTGGATGTGGGCCGACAAGGTGGGCTGCTGCAGGCCGAGTGCGCGGGCGGCGGCGGTCATGCTGCCGGCGCGCGCCGTGGCGTCGAAGGCCTTCAGCGCGGCCAGGAGGCTGGTGCCGGTCATGGGCGATCCATAGATGGCGTCGATGAAGACCCTGCATTGTTCGGACGAAAACGTCACTGTGATGACATGGAACCTGCACAGACTGCGCAGCCATGTCGCAGCCACCCTCCCCTTCGAGCCCCGAGTGGCTGATGCAGTTGCGCGATGTGCGCGTGGCCTACCCCGGCGGCATCGAGGCGCTGGCACCCACCAGGCTCGACGTGGCACCGGGCGAGTTCCTCGTGCTGCTGGGCGCCTCGGGCGCCGGCAAGTCGACGCTGCTGCGCTGCCTGAACGGGCTGGTGCGCCCGACCGACGGGGACGTGCACGCCACGGGCGTGCCGGGCAGCGTGCTGACCCGCGCCCATCTGCGTGCACACCGCCGCCGCTGCGGCATGGTCTTCCAGCAGCACCACCTGATCGGGCGCCAGACCGTGCTTGCCAACGTGCTGATGGGCTGCCTCGCGCAGCACCACCCGCTGCGCACGCTGTGGCCCTGGAGCCGACGGGACCAGCTCCGCGCGCTGGAGGGGCTGGACCGCGTCGGCCTGCTCGACAAGGCGCTGGCACGCGCCGACACGCTCTCGGGCGGGCAGCAGCAGCGGGTGGGCATCGCCCGTGCCCTGGTGCAGTCGCCGACCCTGCTGCTCGCCGACGAGCCGGTGGCCAGCCTCGACCCGGCCACGGCCGAGAGCGTGATGAACCTGCTGCACCGCATCTGCAAGAACGACTGCCTCACCGCCATCGTCAGCCTGCACCAGGTGGAACTGGCGCGTCGCTATGCCGACCGCATCGTCGGCCTGCGCGGCGGCCGCGTCGTCTTCGACGGTCCGCCCGAGGCGCTGAACGCCCAGCGCGCCGCAGAGCTGTACGGTGCGCCGGCACCTGCGCCGGCGCCCGAGCCGCTGCCCGCCGCAGCCGAACCCGCCACCGCCATCGCCGCCCTGGCCTGAGCCGCAGCCGGGGCATCCGGCTGCGCACGTCCATCCGTCCACCATCAGGAGTCCCCATGTCCACACGTCGCCATGCCGCTGCTGCCCTGGCCTTGTCCGCCCTGGCCTTCGCCTTGCCCCTGACCGCCCAGGCCCAGGGCCGCGACCCGGCCCGCCTGCGCGTGGCCCTGCTGCCCGACGAGAACGCGTCGAGCCTGATCCAGAACGCCCAGCCGTTGAAGCGCTACCTCGAGCAGGCGCTCAAGAAGGACATCGAGCTGGTCGTCACCACCGACTACTCGTCGATGATCGAGGCCATGCGCTTCGGCCGCATCGAAGTGGCGTACTTCGGCCCGTTCTCCTACGTGCTGGCCAAGTCGAAGGCGCCGGCGATCGAGCCGTTCGCCGTGGGCGTCGAGCGCGGCTCGCCCACGTACCAGTCGGTGCTGATCGGCACCGCCGGCGGCCCGGTCAAGACGCTGGACGACATCCGCGGCAAGGCCTTCGGCTTCGGTGACCAGGCCTCGACCTCCAGCCACCTCGCACCGCGTGCGCACCTGCTGAAGAAGGCGAAGCTCGACGGCGAGCGCGACTACCGCGTCGTGCACCTCGGCACGCACGACGCCGTGGCCCGCGCGGTGCAGGCCGGGCAGGTGCCGGCTGGCGCGCTCTCCAAGCCCATCCTCGACAGCCTGATCAAGCGCGGCACGATCGACGCGAGCCGCGTGGTCGAGCTCGACCTGTCGGCGCCGATCCCGAACTACCCCATCGTGATGCAGGGCAACCTGGCGCCGGCGCTGAAGCAGAGCATCCGCGATGCCTTCCTCACGATGAAGGACAAGGACGTGCTGAAGGCGTTCCGCGTCGAGGCCTTCGCGCCCACGAACGACGAGGCCTACGACGTGCTGCGCGACACCGCCACGGTGCTCAAGCTCGACCTCGGGAGCATGAAGTGACACCAGCCAGCGCCGCGATGGAAGCCTTGCTGGCCGAGGACGGCCGGCGGCGCCGGCGCAGCGTCGGCTGGGCGGCGCTGCTGCTCGCGACCTCGGCCCTCGCGCTCGGCGCCACCGGCTTCTTCGATGCGCAGCGCTTCGCCGAAGGCCTGCCGGCGCTGGCGCAGCTCGGATCGGAGATGGTGCCGCCCGACTTCACGCGCTGGCAGCGCTGGCTGCAGCCGCTGCTGGACACCTTGGCGATGTCGGTGGCCGGCACGGCGCTGACGGTCGTGGTGTCGTTGCCGCTGGCGCTGCTGGCTTCGCCCAACACCACGCCACACCCGACCGTGTTGCGCGTGGCGCGCACCCTGATGGCGGCGTTCCGCTCGGTGCCCGAGATCATCCTCGGCATCATCTTCGTCGCGGCGGTCGGCTTCGGCGCCCTGCCCGGCGTGCTTGCGCTGGCGTTGCACTCCACGGGCATGGTGGCCAAGTTCTACGCCGAGGCCATCGAGCACGTCGATCCCAAGCCGCTGGAAGCCGCCACGGCGGCAGGCGCGAGCCCCCTGCAGGTCATCACCCATGCGGTGCTGCCCCAGGTGCTGCCGCAGCTGGCCGACATCACCATCTACCGCTGGGAGTACCACTTCCGCGCCTCGGCCGTGCTCGGCATCGTGGGAGCGGGAGGCATCGGCTTCGAGCTGATGGCGGCACTGCGGCTGATCAAGTACGACGAAGTCTCGGCCATCCTGCTGTCGGTGCTGGCCTGCGTGCTGGTGGTCGATGGTCTCGGCGCCGCGCTGCGCCGGCGTCTGAAGTGAACAGGAGCCGCTGCGTGAGCCGCATCGTCGTCAGCCAGCCCATCCACGCCGAAGTCCTCGCGCGACTGCAGTCGGCCGGCGAGGTGGTGATGAATCCCGGGCCCGAACCCTGGGACGCCGAACGCCTGGCCAGCCACCTGGGTGCGGCCGACGCCTGGATGGCCTTCATGACCGACCGCATCGACGCGACGATGCTTGCGCGCGCACCGCGCCTGCGCGCCGTGGCGTGTGCGCTCAAGGGCTACGACAACTTCGACCTCGCCGCCTGTGCCCGCGCGGGTGTGCAGGTGAGCTTCGTGCCGGACCTGCTGACCGAGCCGACCGCGGAGCTGGCCGTCGGCCTGGCCATCGCCGCGGCCAGGCATCTGCTCGACGGTGACCGGCGTGTGCGTGCAGGCTACGCGGGCTGGCGGCCGGCGCTCTATGGCACCGGGCTGCACGGATCGACGGTGGCCGTGGTCGGGCTCGGCGCCGTCGGGCGCGCCATCGTCGATCGGCTCCAGGGTTTCGGGTGCGCGGAGATCCTGGGTGTGGATCCGGCGCAGCGCGATGCACGCACCCGTGCGGCAGGCCTTCGAGAGGCCATGCAGCAGGCGCACTACGTGCTGCTGGCGGTGCCGCTCACCCCGTCGTCGCGCCATCTCATCGACGCGCGGACACTGGCCGACGCCCGCCCGGGACAGCTGCTGGTGAACGTCGGACGGGGCTCGGTCGTCGACGAGCAGGCGGTGTGCGCGGCCCTGGAATCCGGACGCCTTGGCGCCTATGCCGCGGATGTCTTCGAGTTGGAGGACTGGCGCCTGCCGGACCGTCCCGGCGGCATCCCCCAGGGGCTGCTGCAGCACCCGCGGACCGTCTTCACGCCGCATCTCGGCTCGGCGGTGCGCGACGTGCGGCGGGCCATCGAGATGCGTGCAGCCGAGAACCTCGTGGCGGCGCTCGCCGGCGAAGCCGTGGCCGATCTGGCGAGTTCGGTGTCCGCGTCGTACTGAATCCCCGGGACGGCGGCGCGGCGTCCCGTCCGTTGCAGACAGCCTGGCCAGGGCGCTCCCCGAGGTCGTGCTGGCGGGCCCCCTAAACTCGCCACGGACATGTCTCCGACCTTCCCCCGGTCCAGCAGCACCGGGCCCGTCCTCGCGTCATCATCGCGGTCGTCTGCACCGCCGAGATGCCCCGGAGTCGCCATGAACCCCTCCTGCAGTGCCGCCCTGCTGGCGCTTCCCGCCCTGTGCGCATTGTTCGCCCAGACAACGCTGGCGCAGCCCGACGCACGTCCGGTGCAACCGCTGCTGGCGCAGCCCGTCGAGGCGCTGGCGGTCCGGCCCGGCGTGCGCGATCTCGGGCCGGCGGCGCTGTCGAACGGCATGCTGTATGTCGGCGGCCCCACGGGCAGCGGTGGCCTGTTCGCGATCGACGCCGCCACCGGCAAGCTGAAGTGGACCTTCCGCCCGGCCCAGCTCAACGGCTCCGTGTCGCAGCGCCCTGCGGTCGAGGGGCCGCTGGTCATCGCGGCGTACGGCGCTGCCAACCCCGGCGCCGTGATCGCGGTGGCGGCCGCCAACGGCCGGGAGGCCTGGCGTGCACTCGATCCGTCGCCCTACACGGCCGTGGTGGTCGAGGGCGGGCGCGCGTTCGTCGTCACCAAGGACTGCACGCTGCATGCGCTGACCGCCGCGACGGGCCAGCCGCAGTGGAAGACGCCGCTGCGCTTCGTGCCTGGCGGCGCGTGCACCACGTCGCCGGTGGTGCGCGACGGTCTGGTGTACGCGCAGGTGATGGCCCGCGCGCCCGAAGGCACGGCCGGCTGGCCCGATGCACGCTACATGGCCGCCTTCGACGCCGCCACGGGCCAGGAGCGCTGGCGCCACCGGCCGCTGCATCCGGAGTACCGGCAAGGCGCGGCGCCGCGCCACCCGGTGGTGACGGACGCGGCCGTGTTCTTCTCGGGCGAGAACGCGCTGTATGCGCTCGACCGCCGCACCGGCCAGCCGCTGTTCGCGCCGGTGTTCCTGCGTCGCGTCGTCGACGGGCGCGAGCGCATGGTGGCGCTCGACGGCCTCGTCGACGCCGGCGACACCGTGGTCGGTGCCACCGAGGTCTCGTTGATCGGCTTCGACGCACGCACCGGCCGCATTGCGTGGGAGCTGCCGGGGAGCTTCCGCATCGAACACCTGGCACTCGCCGTTGCAGGGCCGGTGCTCTACGTCCAGGGCGGCCTCGACGGCGCGCCGGCGTTTCCGGGCACGCTGCACGCGCTGGACATGCGCACGGGCACGCGGCTGTGGTCGTTCACCCGCCGCGGCAAGGACCCGGACTGGCGCTTCGGCCACGTGCTGCCGGTGGACGGCGGCCTGTGGGTCGATGGCCATGCGGCGCTGCTGAAACTGCAGGCACCGTAGCCGCCGCCAGGGCACCACAGCCGCGACACCCGCGCGGCCCGTTCGTGCACGACGCCTCTGGCTGGGCCGAGACCGCGTTCACGCCGTGCTTCTGGCGCTTCGAGTTGCTGCCTGACGACGAGGTCCTCGTTGCGCAACGCCCACCTGGCCCGGGCGCCGCTGGCCGGCCTCGGCGCATCTCAGCGTGCAGGCGCTCCCGGCTGGAACGCGGGCACGCCCATCTGCCACAGCAGGAAGGCATAGATGTCCGCGCGCTCGTCGATGTCCTGGGAACGTGTGCTGACCACGCCGTGCCCGGCGTCCATGTCCAGCCGCATCAGCACCGGCCGCCCGCCTGGCTGGGCTGCCGAGACGGCGGCGAAGCGCGCTGCCGTCTTGCTGCTGTGCCACACGGCCACGCGCGGATCGTTGACGCCGTGGGTCAGCAGCACGGCGGGGTAGCGCACCGCAGGGTCGATGTGGTGGTAGGTGCTCATGGCCAGCAGCGCACGGAAGCCCGGTTCGGTGGCATGGCTGCCGAACTCCGGCACGTTAGCAGGACCGTTGGGCTCCAGTTCGGCCCGCACCATGTCGAGCAGGCCCACGCGCAGCACCGCGGCTGCAAACAGGTCGGGCCGCTCGGTGGCGGCACGGCCGCCGGTGATGCCGCCGGCGCTGGCGCCTTCGATGGCCAGCGTGCGCGGGCTGGCCCAGCCCTGCGCGATCAGGTGCTCGGCACAGGCGATCATGTCGCGCCAGGTGTTGGGCTTGGTCGCCTGGCGCCCCGCCTCGTGCCAGGCCTGGCCGAACACGCCGCTGCCGCGCGGGTTGGCCACGGCGATCACGCCGCCACGCTCCAGCCACGCCAGCCGCGCGGCATCGAACCGTGCCTCGTAGGTGAAGCCATACGCTCCGTAGCCCTGCAGCAGTGTCGGCGCGGTGCCGTCCAGGACCTGTCCCTTGCGGTGCAGGATGGACATGGGCACCTGGGCGCCGTCGTGGCTGCGCACCAGCACCTCGGTGGTCTGGATGTCCACCGGTGCCGCGTCGGTGGCGGCAGCCTGCAGGCCGGCGTCGCGCACCTGCCCGGTCGCGTCGATCTGCACCCAGCGTGGCGCCTGTGTCCAGTCCTCCAGCGGCATCAGCAAGCCGTCGATGCCGGCATGTGCGGCCGACACGGCGCCGCGTTGGCGCAGCGCAAAGTGGCCTTGCAGCGGCAGCGGCACCCGCTGGGCGGCAGCGGCACCGTGCGGCAGTTTCCAGAGTTGCAGCGCATTGCCGTCGCGGACCTGGAAATACAGAGCGTCGCGCGCCGCGGCCAGCGTGCCCAGCACGCGTTCGGAGGCCGCCACCAGCGTCGGCGCGGTCGCCATGCTGAACGACGCGATCGGCGCGCCGACGATGCGAAAGCGCGGAGCCCCGGCATGCGTCCTGGCGTAGAACACGCCGGCGCCGTACGCGAAGTCGACCACGCCGTCCTGCGGTGTCAGCAGCGGCCGCCATTGCGGTTCGCCCTGCGGCGGCAGCGCCGCCGGCGCGACCAACACACGGGTCTCGTCGCGCACGCCGTCTTCCAGCACGCCGATCATCCAGCGGCCATCGGGCGTGAACAGCACCTGCGGTGCCTCCCAGGGCTGGACGTCCACGCTGCGCATGCCTGGCCCCAGCAGCAGCCGCGCCTGCGGCCAGGTGTCGCCCGCGCGGAGCAGCCACGCCGCGCTGCCGTTGTACTTGTCGCGCGGGTCTGCAGGGGTCGGCTGCAGCCGGTTGACCGAAAATGCGCGGCCATCGGCCGTCCACCGCGCGAAGCCGAAGTTGGCGCGCGTGACAGGCTCGCCCACGGAGCGGCCGCTGGCCACGTCGATGCGGTGCAGCACCGACTCCTCGCTGCCGCTGGCACTGCTGCCGAAGGCCAGCGTGCGACCGTCCGGTGCGATCGAGAAGAAGTCCACCGCGGCCGGCCGGCCCCCGTGCAGCGCCGACAGCGCCGGCGCGTCCACCAGCACGCGGTCGGCACCGGTCGCGCCCTGCCGGGCCACGAGCGCGAACTGGTCTTCGCCGCCACGCCGGCGTTCGTAGACCCACAGCCCCGACGGCGTGCGCAAGGCGCGCCCGATCGTCACCGCTGCGCCGGCGCCTGCGGCAGCCAGGCGGTCGCGCAGCGCCTGCCGCCCGGGGATGCGCGCCAGCGTGGCCTGTGCGTGCTCGGCGGCCTGCCGCATCCACGACTGCGTGGTGGTGGCCGACAACGCCTCCAATGCCCGGTACGGGTCGGCGACCGGCGTGCCGAAATGGTTGTCGACGACCGCTCCCGCGGGCGGCAGCGGAAAGGCCACGGCGGCCGGCTCGAGCCCGGGGGGCTGCTGGGCACACCCGGGAAGCAACAGCAGCAGGGCCCACGAGATCAGCGCAGCGCGACGATGACGCGGCCAGAGGAGTGAGCGCATCACGCGATTGCAGCCAACCGTCGCCGACTCGTCAATCTGGATTGAACCGATCGACCCGTGGCGCAACGGCCAGCCGCGGCGTTCCCGGCGGATCGGCCCACGCGCGCCGCCCGCTCCGCGGTCGCGCCGTTGCGTGTCGACCGGGCCGGTAGCGAGAACGCGCCCCGGCTCGACACGGCGGCGCTCGTTGAACTCGGATGGTGGGCAGCCGACGATGCACGCGCGTCCGCGACGCAGCGATCGAGGTGTCCTGACAGGGGGTGAATAGTTGGTAGCGCGATCGATCGGCCCTGCCTAGATTGGCGACGACGGCCCCCGCTCGTTTGGAAGGGCCGCACCACGCCGTCAGGCGCCAGACCCGGGAGTTCGCGATGCCAGAGATCACAGCCAAGGACGTGGAGGAGGTGGCCGGCTTTCTGGCAACCAACTTCGGCGTTCCAGACACGTTGGCCCGCAAGTACGCCGTCGTGGCGGAGTTCCTGTCGGACGAGAAGCGGTTTGGCAGATCGCTGGAACACGTCGATGCTTGGCTGAGCCGAATCCACGAGACGGCCCTCAAGGAAGGTGCCTACCGCATGGCACCAGGCGACGAGGAGTATCACAAGGACAAGGACTACAACGTGACGAGTCGGCTGCTGAATGCGGCCGCCAACTCGCTGGGTTGGGGAACGGGCGGAAACCTGGTGCTGTCGGGGTTCACGCACCCGCCTGACTTCGTGCGCATCGTGCAGCGCAAGCTGATGTGGAAGGACATGGTCGCCAGCGGCCACGGCGAGTTCACCCACATCATCCAATGGCTGGTCATCTACACGGAGATGGGACCCGAGGCGACAGGCCTGTACGGAGCCTCTTGTGACTACAGTTGCCAAGGAGGCCGGTACAGCAGAGGAGAGAAGAGGTACCTGTGGGACTTCGTGGTGGACTGCTTCCCGGCGCCACCGACGGCAGACTGGGATGCGGAGCCACGCTCAGGAACCGCACGCAGCCCGACCTGCGCAAACGCCGCCATCTTCAAGACGAGATTTCTCGGGGATCGGCTGCGTGACCGCTACCTCCGCAAGGGCTACAAGGTTCCGACCGACGGCTCCGTGACGTACCCGGGGACGGCCAAGCATGGACACGAGAAGCACTTCAAGCCGGGCGTCGAGATACCTGCGGTCTCCGAAGCCAACGACCCGCGCGCAACACGGCACGTGGTCGAGGCCGCCAGGGGCTACAAGGCTCTGCAATCCACGGGCTACAAGGGGGGACCGAACACCCAGCACAAAGTCGAGAAGAGCGGCTTCCTGTTCGCCCGCCCAGACCGGGCTTTGCAGCAAGGTTCGTCGCTCATGATGATCGCGCAGCAGCACGCGTTGCTGTAGCCATGCAGGAAAGGGCCTGGCCGACGCTGCGGGTCGACACAAGCGGTCCGGCTGAAGGCGGCCACCTCTGCAGGTCGGCACCACGATTGGGAAGTGCGCGGTCGTTCGCCCCTCGCCCTCGTTCATCGGGTGGTCCGCCATGGCGACGCCTTCCGCCCGGGGCTGCGGTCCGCCTGTCCGGCGTCGTGGCGACGGCTGACGGTCTTGCACCGTCCAGGACCAGGGCCGTGAAGTCGCGGGCCGCCACTTTCAGCCCTGAACAGGTCGCTGGCGACACGTCCACTCCGAGGCTGCGGCAAGCCCGATACAAGCTTCGGCAACGCGGGACCTCCCCGTGCCGAACGACCTCGAACGATCCCCGCGGCCGCATGCTGTGCCGGGTGGTTGTCGAGGGGGTCGATGCCGCTGAACTCCTCTGTGCGGGCAACGGTGTCGGCAGCCAGCCGGGGCCCTGCAACGCGATCGTCCATGTGCCGCGCGGGGTGCTGAAGGACGCGTCGCGCGCGTCGCCGGTGGATGCGATCCACGCTGCGTCCAGGGGCGCGCGACCGGCGGACGCTGCGCGCCGCCAGGCGACGCCGGTGATCCGCCACGAGGCTTCCCCGTGGAACCCGGATGTGGACGTCCGGCCTCGCATGGCGCATCGAGGGCCGGGCGGCACACGCAAGGGAGACGGCGCCCCGGCGTGCGCAGCCACCGCCACCGCTCAGGCGCCGGACCGCAGGTAGGCGCCGGGCTCAGCGGACAGGCCTGCCTTCGCGTCCCGGCTGGTGATGTCGGCGAGCACCTCGTCACGGCCGTCCGCCAGGGCCTGCAGGATCTGCGCGGCGACGTCTTCCGGGCGGATCTTGGGCGCATGCACGCCGGCGGTGAGATCGGTGTCCATGTAGCCCACGTGAACGCCGACGACCTGCGTCCGCTGGCCGCGCAACTCGTTGCGCAGTGCGTTGGTCAGGGCCCAGGCCGCCGACTTCGAGACGCAGTACGTGGACGCGGCAGGGATGTTCAGCCACGACAGTGCCGACAACACGTTGACGACGGCACCGCCGCCCTGGGCCGCCAGCACCGGCGCAAAGGCCCGCGTCATGCGCCACGTACCGTAGACGTTGGTCTCGAACTCGGCGCGGGCGGCTTCGAAGGCGCCGACGGACAGGGCCGCGGCCCCGCGGGCGATCCCGGCGTTGTTGACCAGGACGTTGACATCGCCGCAAAGCTCCGCCGCCGCAGCGGCGTCGACGTCGCTGTTGACGTCCAGCCGCACGGCCTGCGCGCCCGGCACGCTGATTCGCGACGGATCGCGCGCCGCCGCGTACACCTTCTTCGCGCCGGCGGCCGACGCTGCCCGGGCCAGCGCGAGACCCAGGCCCCGGTTGGCACCGGTGATGAGAACGACCATGTCCTGCAGTTGCATGCCGGGCTCCGTGCTCGATGTTGTGCCTGTGCCGTTGCGGACGCCGGCGCCCGGACACCACCCGCGAGGGCAGCGCCGGCCCGCGCCGCAGGCGCTTCAGCCGCGCAGGCGTGCCGCGAGCGTGGCCACGTGCCGGCCCTGGAAGCGTGCCATCCCCAGTTCCTGCGCGCTGGGCTGGCGCTCGCCCTGGCCGCCGACGATGGTGGACGCGCCGTAGGGACTGCCGCCCTTGATCTCGTCCAGGCCCATCTGCCGCTGCTCGCTGTACGGCAGGCCGACGACCACCATGCCGTGGTGCAGCAGCGTGGTGTGGAACGACAGCAGCGTGCTCTCCTGGCCACCGTGCTGGGTGGCGCTGGACGTGAACACGCCGCCGACCTTGCCGATCAACGCGCCTTTCATCCACAGCGCACCGGTCTGGTCCAGGAAGGTGCGCATCTGCCCGGTCATGCCGCCGAAACGTGTCGGCGTGCCGAAGAGGATGCCGTCGTAGTCGGCGAGTTCATCCGGGCTGGCGATCGCACCGGACTGCTCGAGCTTGCCGCCCACCGCGCGCACGGCGTCTGCCGACATGGTCTCGGGCACCCGCTTCAGCGTGACCACGACGCCCGGCACTTCGCCGGCGCCTTCGGCCTCGGCGCGCGCCATCGTCTCGATGTGGCCGTACAGGCTGTGGTACAGGACCAGGATCTTGGTCATCGGAGTCTCCTCGAGGTTGGTGCACAGACGCTGCCTCGATGCTGCGCGTGCACCCGCAGACGGCACAGTCCCGCAAGGCATGGCTGGCGCTCGGCCGAATGGCCAGTGCCGCAGCGCGACCCCACGGGCCATCCGGGACCCCGCCCGCCCGGCGCAGCCGCCGCACATCGCGGGCGGTGCAGCAGGCGGCCTGCTTCCGGTTCGCGCACCCGGCGTGGGCAACGCCCACCGCCCTCTCCCCGAGGACACACCGGGTCCCTGCCCCGAAGGGTGTGTCGCACGCATGCATCCGCCGTTCGAATCTGCGGTGCTGGTGCCACCGCATGCGGTGGCGCGGCCAACCCAACCACCGCTGCAAGGAGCCCCCCATGAGTCGCACCGCCACCACCACCCCCGCCAAGACCCTGCTGACCCCCGCCGATCACACGCTGGTGATGATCGACTTCCAGCCTCAGATGGCCTTCGCGACCCACTCGATCGACGGCGTGAACCTGCGCACCAACGCCGCGCTGGTGGCCCGCGCGGCCGCCGGCTTCGGCGTCTCGAGCATCCTCACCACCGTCGCCGAGAAGAGCTTCTCGGGTCCGATGTTCGAGGAGGTGATGAACGCCTTCCCCGGCCAGGAGCTCATCGACCGCACGACGATGAACTGCTGGGAGGATCCGAACGTGGTCGGCGTCGTCAACGCGATCGGCAAGCCCCGCGTCGTGCTGTGCGGGCTGTGGACCTCGGTGTGCATCGTCGGTCCCGTGCTGTCGGCCCTCGAGCAGGGCTTTTCGGTGTACGTCATCACCGACGCCTGCGGCGACGTCTCGCCCGAGGCCCACGAACGCGCCGTGCAGCGCATGGTGCAGGCCGGCGCCGTGCCCATGACCGCGCTGCAGTACCTGCTGGAGATGCAGCGCGACTGGGCGCGCGGCGAGACCTACGCGCTGACCACCGGCATCGCCAAGGACTGGGGCGGCGCGTACGGCCTCGGCATCATCTACGCCAAGCAGATGTTCGGCGCGCAGGAGGGCTGAGCGCGCCCTGCGCTGGCCGAAGGGGGTAGCCGCAGCTCGACCATGCGCAGGTCGAGCCACCACCGCACGGGCCTCAAGCTCCGGCAGCATGATGCATCGACGTGACGGCCTCCTCGGGCTCCTGGCACTTGCAGCCGGGGGCCCGTGCCCGGCTCGCGCCGCCGAGGCGCTGCGGCTGCTGGTGGGCTATGCAGCCGGCGGCCCTGCCGACCTGGTCGCCCGGCAGATCGAGGCCTCGCTGCGCGCCACCGCGGGCATCCCGATGCGGGTGGAGAACCTGCCCGGCGCCGGCGGCGCCCTTGCCGTGCAGCGCCTGCTGGCCGGCCGCGACGATGGCTCGACCTGGCTCGTGGGCAGCCCCAGCGACACGATGCTCGCACCCCTGACCAATCCGCAGCTGGGCTACAGGCCGGACCAGCTGCGCCTGGTGGGCGTGGCCAGCGTGGTGCCGGTGGCCCTGGTCTCCAGCGCGGTGCATGCGCAACGTGGCTGGGCCGAACTCGTGGCCGCCGCCGGGCGGGCCGGCCTCGGATTCGGCAGTTACGGCCAAGGCTCCCACGCCCACCTCGCGGGGGAGGAACTGGCCCTGCGCAGCGGGGTGCCGATGCTGCACGTGCCCTTCAGCGGCATGGCGCCGCTGCTGCGCGAACTGATGGCCGGACGCATCGACGTGGCGCTGCTGCCGCTGGCGGCAGGGCTGCAGGACCTGGTCACGGCGGGGCGCCTGCGCCTGCTGGCGATGGCCACCGAAGCACGCGATGCGCGCTTCCCGGACGTGCCCACCGTCGAAGAGAGCACAGGCGTGCGCGGCCTGCACCACCGGCTGTGGATCGGTGCCTTCCTGCCCGCGAGCGCGCGCGAGGCGGCCTGGCAGCGCGCGCAGCAGCTGCTGGCCCAGGTGCAGCGGGATGCGGACTACCAACGCGAGAAGCGCAGGGAAGGCGTGGAGCCCGGCATGCCGATGGATGCCGACGCGGCGCGCCGGTTCCAGGCGGGCGAGCAGGCTGCCTGGGCGCGTCTGGCGGCTCGCTGGCCCGCCGCGACGCGTTGAGCCGCGGCGCTCAGCGGGCCAGCAGCGCCTGCGCCTGCAGCAGATCGGCGCCGTGGGCGTCGCCGCTCCAGGTCTCCAGCAGGTCCTGGAGCATGCCCCGCCCGGCGCCGGGGTCGAGCTGCGCCAGGCTGGTCGCCAACCGCAGCTGCCAGGCGAGCGCGCCCTGCTGCCGCGCCGTGTCCAGCGCCTGCCGCAGGCGGCCGATCGCTGCATCCGTCTCGCACAGCCCCCTGGCCAGGTCGGTCAGCGCCGATGCGCGGCGCACCTCGGGCAGGCACCAGCCGTTGCGGCCCAGTTCGGCGCGCTGCAGCGCATGGCTGTTCAGGAGCGGCATGCCCAAGGTCGCCAGCGTGTCGGCGCGCCCTGGGTGGCGCGCGCACGTGGCCACCCAGCCCCCGGGCTCGGCCGCGGCACTCGTGCGCCAGCGGATCACCGACAGGTACATCTCGCACCAGGTGTGCCAGAACTCGAGCGAGTGCCGCAGCGTGCACGACCGCAACTGCTCGGCATAGGCCTGGGCGCGGATCCTGTCGTCGTTCCACAGCGCGATCGGCAGCGCGGCCAGCGCCAGCGTGATGGTCAGCGAGAAACCGTGCCCCACCTCCGCCGCGCGCTGCACCCCTTCGTGCGCGAGCGCAGCGGCCTCGACCCCGCGCCCCTGCATCCACAGCGCGCGCGCAAGCGGAGCCAGTGCCGACGCGCGGTGGTCGACCTGATAGGCGCTGCCGTGCAGGAAGCGGATCTCCGCGGCAGGTGGCCGCAGCGCCAGCTCGGCCTGGGTTCGTGCCTCCGCGTGGCGGCCCTGCATGTGCAAGGCCAGCGCGAGCAGGCGATGTGCCGTCAAGGTGGCCTGGCGGTCCTCCAGGCCGGCTGCCGCCTGTTCGAAGGCAGCGGCGAACTGCAGGGCAGCGTCGTAGTCGCCGCGCATCATGCGTTCGGTGAACAGGCCCCACAGGGCCCGCAGGCGATCGTGGGCCAGGCCGAGCGCGGTCGCGATCGCCAGGCTCGCCTGCAGCGCAGCGTCGCTCGCGGCGCCGGCGCCGCCGATGTGCAGATGGGCGTGGCCACGCGCCAGCTCCAGCTGCATGCGGCGCGTCGGCTCCGGCGCCAGCGCGGGCAGCACCGGCATCACGGCTTCGAGCTGCTGCAGCGCCTCGTGCACGAGGCCCAGGTGGAACCACAGCGGCGCGGCGCTGGCCACGAGCGCGGCCAGCAGCTCGGGATCGCGCCCTTCCCCGCCGGTCCAGGCCAGCGCGGCGCGCAGGTCGTCGAGCCGCGCGCCGTACCGCGCCCGCCATGCCGCCGCACCCAGCTGCTGCAGTTGCCCGGCCGCGGCGGCCAGTTCGTCGCGCAGCAGCCGCGCATGCCGCCGCAGCACGGCGGCACGCTCCACCGCACCGGCCGCGGCCAGCCGATCGGCCGCGTGCTGGCGCGTCGTGGCCAGGAGCTTGAACGTGCGCCCCTGATCGGCCGGCCCGTCCTCGGCCACCAGCAGCGACTTCGCGACCAGCGCCCCCAGTGATGCGAGCACGGCGCTGGCGGGCAGTTGCTCGTCGGCCGCCAGTGCCACGGCCATCGCCAGCGTGAAGCTGCCCCGGAATGCCGCCAGCCGCCGCAACGCGCGACGTTCGTCGTCGTCGAGCAGCGCATGGCTCCAGTCCAGCGTCGCCTGCAGCGTGCGGTGACGGTCGACCCCGGCGCGGCGACCGTCGCTGGCGCGCTGCAGATGTTCGTCGATCCGCTCGGCCACGCCCCGCAGGCCGAACGCCGCGACGCGCGTCGCCACCAGTTCGATCGCCAGCGGGATGCCATCGAGCCGGCGGCAGATCTGCACCGCCGCATCGTGCTCGGCCGGGTGCGCCTGCAACCAGGCGGGCGCGAGGCTCGCGCGGTCCAGCAGCAGGGCGAGTGCCGGCGCCATGACCGCGGCGCCTGGCTCCGGGCCGCCAGCCGCTCGATCCGGGCCGGCATCCAGCGCCGGCAGGCGCTGGACCCACTCGCCCGCGGCGCGCAGGGGTTCGCGGCTCGTGGCCAGCACATCGACGCCGGCACAGGCGGCCACCAGCGTCTCGGCCAGCGATGCGGCGCCGGCAACGACGTGCTCGCAGTTGTCCAACACCACCAGCAGCCTTCGCCGCTGCAAGGCAGCCACGATCGCGGGCAGCGGATCCCCGCTCAGCACCGGCACGCCGAGCGTGGCGGCCACCGCGGCGCCGACCAGGCCCGCCTGCTCCAGTGGCGCCAGGTCGACGAACACCGCGCCCTGCGCGTAGGCCGTCTGCAGCTGCCTGGCCGCCGCGAGCGCGAGCGCCGTCTTGCCGATGCCACCGGGCCCGACCACCGTGATCAGCCGCCGCTGCGGCAGCTGTGTCTGCAGCTGGGTCAGGCTGGCCTCGCGTCCGATGAGGGACGTGGGCAGCACGGGCAGGTGGTGCACCGAAGCCGCCTCGGGCGCCGGCTGCGCGGCCACGGCCGGACCCGCCTGCGCTCCGCGCACCAAGGGCGCGACGAACCGGTAGCCCTGCCGGGGCACGTTCTCGATGTAGCGCGCGCCGCCCACACCGCATCCCAGCGCCTTGCGCAAGGCGACGAGGTGCACCCGCAGCGCCCCCTCGTCGACCACCGTGCCCGGCCACACGCGGGCCAGCAGTTCGGCCTTGCCCCGCAGATCGCCGGGCCGCTCGGTGAGCACGACCAGGAGGTCGAGCGCGCGGCTGCCGATGCCCAGCACCTCGGAGCCGCGGAGCAGGCGGCGCTGCTTCGGGTGCAGGGTGAAAGGGCCGAAGTGCAGCGGCGGGGTGTCGGTGTCCGGTGTGCGCATCGGTGCGGAGTGGCGAAGCGGTCTCATTGTCGGCATCCCGCACGAGCAGCAACGACGCCCTGGCCAGAAGGACGATCCCGGACCGGCGCGAAGGGCCGACCCCCGCGGCCCGCCTGCAACCCAGGCGCGCCTGGCACCTCGTGTCGAGCCCGATCCCCGTCCGACGGGTCTGTCGCCGAGCCGCCTGCGCGCCGATGCTCGACCACAAGGGCCTCGCCTTCGGGCCCCGCACACGAAGGCCGCCGAGGAGCCGCCATGCACCTGCCCGCCGCTGCCCAAGCCCCCACCGGATTCCTGCTGCGCTTCGAGTCGCTGTTCGACGCCGGCCGTGCCTTCTGCTTCCCCTGCGACGCCCAGGGCCGGGTGGCGCTCGACCTGCTGAGCGAGCGCAGCCGCAACAACTACCTGTTCGCACGCGCCGTGGTCGGCCGCGACTTCGCGCAGCCGAGCGTCGTGCGCGCCTGCTGAGCTTGCTGCGCACCGCCCCTGGGGGAACACCCGGCAGCGCGCGCGGGGTCCGGGCGGCGCCCGGATGCGGGGTGGTGGAGGCCGGCGGCGTGCCGCCGGAGCGGCCCGCAGCGCCGTGGCGCACCATCACGATCCCGGTGCTTCCCGTCCGATGCCCTGGATCAAGCCCGCTCCAGCACCGTCGCGATGCCCTGCCCACCGCCGATGCACTGCGTGGCCAGCGCAAACCGTCCCTGCTCGCGCACCAGCAGCGCGGCAGCCTTGCCGACGATGCGCGCGCCGCTGGCACCCAGCGGGTGGCCGATGGCCAGGCCGCCACCGTCGCGGTTGACGATGGCCGGGTCGAGGTGCAGTTCGCGGCTGCAGGCCAGCACCTGCGAGGCGAAGGCCTCGTGCAGCTCGACCACGTCGAGGTCGCCCACCATCAGGCCCGCACGGTGCAGGGCCTTGCGCGTGGCGGGCACGGGGCCGATGCCCATCACCGCGGGATCGACGCCGACGCTCGCGAAGGAGCGGATGCGCGCCAGCGGCGCCAGCGTGTGGCGGCTGGCGAAGACGTCGCTGGTCACCAGCAGTGCCACCGCGCCGTCGGTGAGGGGCGAGGACGTGCCTGCCGTCACCACGCCATCGGGCCTGAACGCCGGCTTCAGCGCCGCCAGCGCCTCCAGCGTGGTGCCGGGGCGGATGCAGCCGTCTTCACCGACCACCGTGCCGTCGTCCAGCGTCACCGGCACGATCTCGTCGGCCAGCCGGCCCTGGGCGCGCGCGGCGGCAGCCTTCTGGTGCGACCCGAGCGCCAGCTTCTCCTGGTCGAGCCGGCCCACCTTCCAGCGCGCCGCCACGTTCTCGGCGGTCTGGCCCATCGCGATGTAGGCCGCGGTCTCGGCCGCCAGTCGGGGGTGCGGCGAGAAGCTGAATCCGCCCTGCGGCACCATCGTCATCGACTCCACGCCCACGCACAGCACGGCTTCGGCCATGCCGGCCTCGATCTGCGCTGCTGCGCCGTGCACGGCCTGCATCGACGAGCCGCAGAAGCGGTTGACCGTGACGCCGCCCACCGACACCGGCAGCCCCGCCAGCAGGCCGACGATGCGCGCCAGGTTGCTGCCTTGCGCGGCCTCGGGGTAGGCGCAGCCGAGCATCACGTCCTCCAGCAGCGCCGGGTCCAGCGCGCAGCGCTGCAGCAGGCCCTGCACGACCTGGGCCGCCATCGTGTCGGGGCGCAGGCTCGCCAGCCGCCCCTTCTTCGCGAAGTGGAAGGGCGAGCGGCCGTACGCCGCGACCACGGCCTTCATGCGAAGGCCGCCGGGCGGTCCGCCAGGGTCACGAGGCCACGCTGTGCCGCCACGCTCACGGCCTGGGTGCGGCTCGAGGCATCGAGCTTGGCCATGATGGCCTTCACGTGGGCCTTCACCGTGCCCACCGCGATGTCCAGCTGCCGCGCGATCGACTTGTTGCACTGTCCGCAGGCCAGCAGGTCGAGCACCTCGGCCTCGCGGGCGGTGAGCGCTTCGCGGGTGAGGCTGTCGGCCATGCACTGCGCGGTCGACGGCGCCAGGTAGCGCGCACCGCGCGCCACGGTGCGCACGCCGTGCACGAACTCGTCGATGGCGCTGTCCAGCGGCAGGTAGCCGTGCACGCCCTGCTCCAGCGCGCGCCGCACCTCGTGCTCGCGCAGCTGGCCGCACATCACCAGCACGCGCGGCGCGGCGGTGCCGCGCGCTTCCCGGTGTGCCGCGGCGCGGCGCAGGCCGGTCTCGCAGTCGGCGACCACGACGTCGGGCAACGCGGCGCCGGGCCCGACGTCGATGCCGTCGACCGCGACGTCGAAGTCCTCGCTGCGGCGCAGCGCGGTGGCCAGGCCCACCGCGATCAGCGGGTTGGCGTGGGCGACGAGAATGCGAATACGTGTGACTTCGAGCATCTGCATGACAGCCTCCTGGTGGGTTCCGATGCATCCATGATGGCCAGGCAGCCGGGGAACGGCCAGTTATGCCTTGTCAAGCCTTGTCATCGGCGCCCGCCCCTGCCGCCGCTGCAGCAGGCTTAACCGCGCTTAACAGGCGCCTGGCCGCCAGGTGGTCGGCCGTGTCCGCCCCTTCGTCGAACAGCGCCAGCACGGCTTCGAGCCCGCGGGCGGCCCGCGGGCCTTCCCCCATCGCCGCCTGGAGCCGCGCGAGGCTGGTCGCGCAGCGCAGCTGCCACGACAGCGCCCCCTGCCCCGCCGCCACCTCCACCGCCTGTTC
Source organism: Rubrivivax soli (assembly GCF_049810355.1). Taxonomy (GTDB): domain Bacteria; phylum Pseudomonadota; class Gammaproteobacteria; order Burkholderiales; family Burkholderiaceae_C; genus Rubrivivax. Next base: position 5,485,440 of record NZ_CP187368.1, on the reverse strand, counting down.
GAGCAGCGCGTGCACCTCGGCCGCCGGCGCGCCGGCGGCACGGCGCTGTTCGGCGTCCAGGCGCAGCATCTCGGGCAGGCACCAGCCACTGCGACCGGCCCGCGCACGCGCGCGCAGTTCGTCGTCGAACAGGCAAGGGTTCACGCTGGCCAGCGTCTCCCGCAGCAGCAGGGCCACGCCCGGGCGGTGCAGCGCGTCGCGGGAGGGCGCCTGTTCGCCCAGGTCGTGCAGGTCGAGCAGCAGGCGGTAGGCGCCGGCAAAGGCCTGCCAGAAGTGCAGCGAGCGTTCGTCGGCCTTCTGCTGGAGCAGACCGGTGAGCTCGCGCGCGAGCGCGATGTCGCCGACCCAGAAGGCCACGGGCGCGGCGCCGTTGGCGATGGCATAACAGAGCGACAGCGAGTGGTCGATCGCGATCGCCTCCTGCACCGCGGCGCGCGCCCGAGCCAGCGCGGTCTCGGGCTGGCCGTGCACCCAGCTGATGCGCGCCATCACCGTGAGCGCGGCCACCCGCTGGTCGAACTGGAAGCCGCTGTGGCGCGCGGTGTGGTTGATGGTGAGCGGGTGCTCGAGCACCCGTTCCGCGTAGCTGCGTGCCCGGCGCTGTTCGCCGTGGAAGTGCAGTCCCAGCGCCATCATGCGGTCGTGCGTGAGCAGCGTCGCCACATCGGCGGAGCCTGCCACCTCGACGCCGAAGCGTTCGGCCAGCGCCGCCGATCCCGCGTAGTCGCCGGTGGTGTTGCAGATGAGCCAGAGGCCCCACATGCACCGCAGCTTGTACGGCGTGGCATCGAGCTCCTCGGCGATCTGCAGGGCGCGTCGGAAGCTGGCTGCCATCGCCGGCCCGCCGCCACGGGTGTGCCACAGCGCGTGGCCGTAGGCCTCGCACAGCCGCATCGTGTCCTCGGGGTCGGTGGTCGGGCGCTGCTCGATCGCCGCCAGCGCCTGCTCGGCCAGGCGGCGGTACTCGTCCATCAGCGACTGGGCGAACCACAGCGGCGCCGACCGGGCGGCCAGCGTGATGGCCAGGCTCAGGTCGCCGTCGGCCGAGAAACCCCAGGCCACCGCGGCACGCAGGTCGTCGACCTGCGGCGCCTGCGCCGCCAGCCAGCCCGCACCCGGCGCCGCGCCGCCGCCGTCGCCCGCTGCGATCAGTTCCAGCACCCAGGCCGCATGCCGGGCCGCAAGCGCATGGGCCTGTCCGGCCCGCGCCACGTGCTCGGCGGCATAGGCCCGCGTGGTCTCCAGCAAGCCGTAGCGGACCTGTTCGCCGCCGATGTCGGCCACGACCATCGACTTGCCCACCAGGCCGGCCAGCGCCTCGTCGACGTCGACGTCGTCGCCCGCGAGCGCCTGCGCGGCACCGCGCGTGAAGGGGCCGCGGAACAGCGACAGCCGCGGCAGCAGCGCCTGCTCGGCCGGTGTCAGCAGGGCATGGCTCCAGTCCAGCGTGGCGCGCAGCGTCTGGTGGCGCGGCATCGCGGTGCGGCGGCCCCGCGAGAGCATCGACAGGTGCGCACCGAGCTGCTCGGCCAGGCCGCGCAGCCCGAACTGCTCGACCGCCGCCGCCGCCAGCTCGATGGCGAGCGGGATGCCGTCGAGCCGCCGGCACAGTTCGACCACCAGCGGCGCGTCCTCGTCCCGCAGCGCGAAGCTGCCCGAGCCTGCCGCCGCGCGCTCGACGAACAGCTGGACCGCCGGCGAACCCAGGGCCTCGGCCAGGTTGCCGCCCTGCCCGGGCACGGGCAGCGAGGGCAGCCTGTGCACCCACTCGCCGCGGATGCGCAGCGCCTCGCGGCTCGTGGCCAGCAGCCGCAGGCCGGGGGCCTGCAGCAGCAGGTGCTCGGCCAGTTCGGCCACCGCGCCCACCAGGTGCTCGCAGTTGTCGAGCACCAGCAGCAACCGCTCGCGCGTGCGCAGGAAGTTGGCCAGCGCGTCGAGCGGGCTCGCGGCCGGCAGCACCAGGCCCAGGGCCGAGGCCACCGCGGCCGGCACCAGCTGGCCGTCCTCCAGCGCCGCCAGCTCGACGACCACGGCGGGGCCGCCGTCCGCACCTTCGCCCGCGGCGCGTGCGAGCGCCATCGCCACCGTGGTCTTGCCGATGCCGCCGGCACCGACGATGCTCACGCAACGGTGTTCGCGCAGGCGCTGCGCCAGCTCGGCCACCACCGCGTCGCGCCCGATCACGCGCGTCAGCGAGACCGGCAGCGCGTGGCGCATGCCCGAGGCCGGCGCCGCCGGCGGCACCGGCCCGCCCGAGGGCGGCACGGCATCGGGCACGGCGTGCGACTCGACGGGCGCGACGAAGCAGTAGCCCCGCAAGGGCACGTTGCTGATGTAGCGCTGCCCCTGGTGCCCTTCGCCCAGCGCCTTGCGCAGGGCGGCGATGTGCACGCGCAGGCTGCCGTCCTCGACCACCCGGTTCGGCCAGGCAGCGGCCAGCAGCTCGGCGTTGGGGACGACCTCGCCCGCCCGCGAGACCAGCAGCACCAGCAGGTCGAAGGCGCGGCTGCCCAGCCGCAGCGGCTGCCCGGCTTCGAGCAGCACGCGCTGCGCCGGCAACAAGGTGAAGGGGCCGAAGCGAAGTTCCATCCGGACTGCACTGTGCAGCCCGGCCGGTCGGCGCGGAACCCCAGTGCGGCCGGTTGCGCCTCTCTCCTTGGAGGTAGAGGCGGACTGCGCTGGAGCCGGTCGACGGCACCGGCTCCCTCCGGCTTCCGTCAGGTCAGAAGCTGGAAGGCGCCACGTACGGCATGCTCCACAGCGTCACCTGCAGCGTCACCGACTTGAACCAGGCCGCGTGCATCGCCTCCACCTGCGCCGGTGCATGGCCCTTCCTGGCGAGGAAGGGCTTGATCGTCGCGGTGATCGGGACGATGAACGCGATCAGGTAGCGCAGGTGGATCGCCGCCGCCGCGGAGCTGACGCCGTCCGTGCGGTTCTTCTTCGCGCTCGTGTGGCGCAGGCCGATCTCGTACTGGTAGTCGAGCCAGTCGCGGTCGTAGCGCGCGGCGCAGGTGTCGCGGATCCACTGCCCGAAGCGGCGGCGCACGCCCGCCAGGTACTCGGGGTTGGGCTTGCCGTCGGCGCCGCTGAAGTAGTGCACCAGGTGCGCGTTGCCGCCGACGAAGCCGTACCAGACGTCGAGCACGTCCTCGACCTGGTCAGCCAGCACCTCGCCGGCGAGCTGCAGCTGCTTCAGGTCATCGTCGCCCAGCAGCACGGTCTGCTTGAGCAGCGCGAACTCCTCGTCGCCGAGCGGCGAGCGGGCAACGGCGGAGGTGGCATGGGTGTAGCCGGGGATCGGGGTCGAAGGCATGGCGCGTGGCTCCTGCGGTGGGTGGAGCGGGTCATGCTAGGAAGCGGTCCCGCCCTGGGGATCGCCCTCACGGGCAGGCGCCGCCTAGGCCGTTGGGTCAACGGCGTGCCCGAGCGCCCGGCCGGCCCGCTCAGGCCAGCCGGCGCTCCGCGCCGCCCTGCCGCCGCGCATGCAGCCGCCACAGTTGCACCGCAACGCCGAGCACGAACAGCAGGAACATCACGCCCACCGTCTTCTCCAGGTTGGGGTCCTCGGGGCTGCTGAACAGCGGCGCGCCCAGCGGGAACCGGGTGAAGGTCTCGGTGGTGCCCGGGATCCAGTGGAAGAAGTAGGCCAGCGAGTAGGCCACCGTCGCGATGTAGGGCGAGAAGCGGCCGGGCGCCGCGCCGCGCTCGGCCCACACGGCCGTCGCCAGCACCGCCAGCGTCGCGATGCCGAGCGCGTGCGCGACGTTGAAGCCCCCCCGCTGGAAGATGCCGAAACCGCTCACGCAGGTGATCAGCGTGGTCCACACGAAGAGCTGGCCGGCCCGCGTGCGTGAAGAGATCGCGCCATCGCGGAAGAAGCACAGGGCGCCGGCAACGAGCGCGACGAGCCCGATCAGCGTGTGCAGGGAGCCGAGGTTGGTGAGTCCGAACATGAGAGTCTCCTGGATACCGCAGGCGGCGGCGACGTCCGGGATGCTGGCGCCCGCGCGGGCGCGCGCCATCGACCTGAGGGGCTACCGCGAGCTTGCCCTTGCGACACCCATGCTCACGATGCCGGCGGTCGGGCAGGCGCGATCGCGGCCACCAGGCGCCGGTCGTGCGCGCCGTCGGCGGCGTGCAGCGCGCGGGCCTGCGCCGCGGCCATCGGCACGCCGGGCTCGCTGCTCTCGCTGCGCTGGATGCGCTGGAACCCGGGATCGTTCTGCGCCATGGCCAGCGCGGCCGCGACGCGCTCCCAGGTGGCTTCGGGCACGCCCGCGGGCAGGAAGATGCCCACCCACAGCCGCTGGCGGAAGCCGCTCGTGCCCAGCGCCTCGTCGAGCGTCGGCACGTCGGGAAAGTTCGGGTCGCGCTGCGCGGAGGCGATGGCGTGCAGGCGCAGGCGCCCCTGCCGCACCCACTCGGCGACGCTGGCCGCCATGGGCACGACGGCCAGCGCGACCCGCCCCGCGATCAGTTCGCGCAGCAGCGGCGCCATGCCGGCATGGGACACGTGCAGCAGCGGTGTCGCGGTGCGCTGCGCCAGGTCCGCGGCCATCAGGTGCGCGACCGAGCCATGGCCGAAGTTGCCGACACCCGGGGCCGCTGCATCGGGCCGGCGTGCTGCCTCCAGCAAGCCAGGCCGTCCGGCCTGCGCAGGGGGCGCCCGGGCCTGCCAGCACCATCGCCGCGCCGGCGGCGATGCCCACCAGTCGCAGCTGCTCGGGCCTGTGGCCGAGCGCGGGATGGAGCAGCGGCGCAACGATGGCCTCGCTGATCGTGCCCACGAGCCACTGCGAACCGTCGGCAGGACCGGCCAGCAGGCGCTGCACCGCCAGGCCACCGCCGGCGCCGGGCTGGTTGTCCACCACCGGCGGCTGCGGCGGCGCGAGCCGCATGCGCTCCTGCAGGCGACGCGCCACGACATCGGCGGCGCCGCCGGGCGGGTCGGCCACGACGAGACGGACGATGTCGGCCGCCCGCAGCCCGGGTGGCAGGGACAGCACGGTGGCTGCGACGCGTGCTGCGCGTCGTTGCATCGGGGCCTCTTCATCCTGCGCTGGGACGGTGTCGACGCCAGTCCTCGGGCCTGCCGGCCTCATGCCCCTGCGGGCCGGCACCGGGCCCTCCGTCGGAGAGAGCGGCCCCGGCGCCGCGGCTCCGGGCCGAGGCGCCGCTCGGCCCAAGGAAGGAGTCGCGCCCAGTGCGTGCGTGCGAGCGCCCGGCGACCTGGACGGGCGATGCGGCACAGCGCCGCCAAACCGATGCTGCAGGCCATCCCACCGACGACCCGAGGCTCCCGATGAAGCGCCTGCCCCACCTGCTGGCCCGACTGGCCGCGCTGCCGCTGTGCACCTTGCCCGCCGCAGCCTCCGAGCCATCGCCACGATCGGCCTGGCTGCCCGACGGCGGGTTCGTGCAGGCCGGCGTGGCGGAGACGGCGCGCACGCTCACCATCGGCGCCACCTGGGCCTGGTCGTGGCGGCGCCCCTGGGCCGGTGGGCAGCTGGGTGGCTACTGGGAAGCGTCGTTCGGCCGCTGGGCCAGCGACCTCGAGGACGGGCGCGGCAGCACCGCCTGGGTGACGCAGCTGGGCGTGACGCCGGCACTGCGCTGGTCCCCCGACGGCGCCCGCTGGTTCCTGGAGGGCGGCATCGGCGCCAACCTGCTGCTGCCGATCTACCGCAGCAAGGACAAGCGCTTCAGCACGCGCTTCAATTTCGGTGACCACCTGGCCGTGGGCTGGCGCCTGGGGCAACGCCACGAGCACGAGCTGGCGCTGCGCATCCAGCACTACTCCAATGCGGGCATCCGGCGCCCGAACCCCGGCGAGGACTTCCTGCAGCTGCGCTACACACGCAGCCTGTGACCCGGCACGCTCAGGGCGGACGCGCCGCCGGCAGAGCCAGCACGACGAGCAGCGACACGGGCACGCGCGGCGCCGCGAAGCCGACGTGCAGGCAGCCGAAGCCGCCCGCGATGGCACCCAGGGCGAAGGCGGTGGCGGTCAGCGCGGGCGCGCCCAGGCGGCCGGGCGCCACGGCGGCGCCGGCGCCCGCCAGGTGATCGACGACATGCACCACCAGCTCAGCGCCAGCCCGTGGAGCACGAAGTTGCCCGTGACGTGCGCCGTGAAGAGGCCGAACAGCGCGATGAAGCCCAGCGTGTCGACGAAGCCGACCACGAAGGCCAGACCTGCTGCGAGCCAGTGCCTCACGGCCCGGCCTTGACCGTGCTCCCGTCGGGGCCGCCGCACAGGGGGCGGTTGCGCGCCTCGCGCTGCGCGCACCAGCGGCCCACGCCGAGGTAGCCCAGCGTCATCGCGACCACCAGCAGCGCGCCGGCCAGCGCCGGCGGCGCCGGTGCGGGCAGGCCGAAGGCGCGGCACAGCGCGCCCAGCGCCACGCCGAGCAGCAGGCCGATGGCGACCTTCAGGCGCTGCGTGTTCATCGCAGCGCTCCATCGAGCAACCAGTCGGCACCGACGAAGCCGCCGGTCATCGCCACCACGAGCAAGGCACCCACCAGACGTGGGGGAGCCGGCAGCGGCAGGTCGAACCAGCGGCAGGCGCCGCCGATGGCCAGGCCGAGTGCCAGCGAGATCATCAGCTCGGGCATGGTCGAGCGTCCTGTTCAAGGGGTCGAAGGGTCAGAACGCGCAGGCGCAACCGAGCGCGCCCCAGAAGGAAGCGCGGTCGGACACGGGCGGCGCGCTGCGCGTGGCCACGAAGGCGTGGCGATGCCCGTGCACCGTGCAGGGCTGGCTGCAACAGGCCGCAGCCGCTGCCGCGGGCTGCCAGCGGCGGTACCGGCCGCTGTCGTGCGCCGCGGGCGACCAGTCGGGGCTGGCCACCGGCCACGGTGGCGCGAGCGCCGCGAAGTCGCCATCGCCGTGCACGACGCGCCCGCCGACCACCGTGAGCAGCGAGCTCAGGGTCTTGACACGTTCCAGCGGCACGCTGAAGTAGTCCTCGCTGGGCACGAAGAAGTCGGCCAGCATGCCGGCTGCGAGGCGGCCCTTGTGCGCCTCCTCGCCCGAGAACCAGGCGCTGCCTTCGGTGTACAGGCGCAGCGCGGTCTCGCGGTCGAGGTGCTCGGCCTCGGGCGTGAGCACCAGGCCGCCGACGGTCTGCCCGCTGAGCAGCCAGTGCAGGCCGATCCAGGGGTTGTAGCTGGCCACGCGCGTGGCATCGGTGCCCATGCCCAGCGGGACGCCCGCGGCCAGGATCTCGCGCACGGGCGGCGTGCGTGCCGCGGCGGCCGCACCGTAGCGCTCCACGAAGCGTTCGCCCTGGTAGGCCATGCGGTGCTGGATCGCGATGCCGCCACCCAGCGCACGGACGCGCTCGATGTTGCGCGGGCCGATCGTCTCGGCGTGGTCGATGGCCCAGTGCAGGCCCGTGAGCGGGTGTTCACGGTGCACCTGCTCGAAGACATCGAGCATGCGCGTGATCGACTCGTCGTAGGTGGCATGGATGCGGAAGGGCCAGCGCCGTTCGGCCAGCACGCGCGCCACCCCGAGCAGGTCGTCTTCCATGCGCGCGGGCAGATCCGGCCGCGGCTCGCGGAAGTCCTCGAAGTCGGCGGCCGAGAAGACCAGCATCTCGCCGGCGCCGTTGTGGCGCAGGAAGGCGTCGCCGTCGCCGGGGCTCACCATCGAGGCCCAGCGCAGGAAGTCCTCGCGCTCGTGCTGCGGGCGCTGGGTGAACAGGTTGTAGGCCACCCGCACCGTCAGTTCGCCGTCGCGCGCGAGTCCGCCGACGATGTCGTAGTCGTCGGGGTAGTTCTGGAAGCCGCCGCCGGCGTCGATGACGGAGGTGATGCCGAGCCGGTTGAGCTCGCGCATGTACAGGCGGGTCGAGTTGCGCTGGTCCTCGGGCGCCAGGCGCGGGCCCTTGGCCAGCGTGGCGTAGAGGATCATCGCGTTCGGTCGCGCCACCAGCAGCCCGGTGGGGTTGCCGCGCGCGTCGCGCTGGATCTCGGCACCGGGCGGGTCGGGCGTGTCGCGCGTGTAGCCCACGGCCCGCAGCGCGGCCGCATTGAGCAGCGCGCGGTCGTAGAGATGGAGGATGAACACCGGCGTCTCGGGCGCCACCGCGTTCACCTCGTCGAGCGTGGGCAGCCGGCGCTCGGCGAACTGGAACTCGCTGAAGCCGCCGACCACGCGCACCCACTGCGGCGGCGGGGTGCGCCGAGCCTGATCGCGCAGCATCGCCATCGCGTCGGCCAGCGTCGGCACACCGTCCCAGCGCAACTCGAGGTTGTGGTTGAGGCCGGCGCGGATCAGGTGGGTGTGGCTGTCGTTGAGCCCGGGCAGCACGCGCCGGCCGCCCAGGTCCACCTGCAGGGTCTGCGGCCCGACCAGCGCGTGCAGCGACGCACGGTCGCCCAGTGCCACCAGGCGCCCTTCACGCACCGCCACCGCGCCGACCTCGGGTTGCCCGCGGTCGAGCGTGGTGAAGCGGCCGTTGTGGAACAGTGCATCGACGGCGGTGTTCATGGCATCAGGCGCGCGCGAAGGCGAGCAGGTCGGCGTTGAGCGCGTCCTTGGCGGTGTCGCCCAGGCTGTGCGAGCCGCCCTTGTAGACCTTCAGCGTGGCGCCCTTGACCAGCTGGGCCGACAGCAGCGCCGAGCCCTGGATCGGCACGATCTGGTCGTCGTCGCCATGCACGATCAGCGTGGGCACGTCGAACTTCTTCAGGTCGTCGGTGAAGTCGGTCTCCGAGAAGGCCTTGATGCAGTCGTAGGCGTTCTTGTGCCCGGACATCATCCCCTGCCGCCACCACGACTGGATCAGCCCCTGCGAGACCTTCGCCCCGGGCCGGTTGAAGTTGAAGAACGGTCCGCTGGCCACCTCCAGGAAAAACTGCGCGCGGTCGGCCAGGTAGGCCTGGCGGAAGCCGTCGAACACCTCCTGCGGCAGCCCCACGGGGTTGTTCGGGCTCTTGACCATGATCGGCGGCACCGCCCCCATCAGCACCGCGCGCGCCACGCGCCGCGTGCCGTGGCGCCCGATGTAGCGCGCCACCTCGCCGCCCCCCGTGGAGTGGCCGACCATCGTCACGCCCTTCAGGTCCAGCGCCGTGAACAGCTCGTGCAGGTCGTCCGCGTACGTGTCCATGTCGTTGCCGTGCCACGGCTGGCTCGAGCGCCCGTGGCCCCGCCGGTCGTGCGCGATCACGCGATAGCCGTTGGAGGCCAGGTGGAACATCTGCGCCTCCCACGCATCGCTGGACAGCGGCCACCCGTGGCTGAAACTCACCACCGGGCCGCTGCCCCAGTCCTTGTAGTAGATCTGCGTGCCGTCGCGCGTCGTGAAGGTGCCGCCGCCACGCCGGGCTGCGGAGTCGCGGGCCGGCGCGCCGCTGCGGCGCTCCCGTGGCGGGGTCTCGGCCAGCGCGGGCTGGCCGATGGTGGCCGCGAGGCCGGCACCGGCCAGCAGCATGCGCCGGCGCGTGAGGAAGTCGAAGGCGTAGGTCGTGGGCTTCATGGCTGGGCTCCTGGATCGGGTGGACGGGATGGCAGGATGGGGACGAGCGGCATCAGCCCCGGTGCGCCAGCGCCGCGGCGACGCCGGCCCCGTAGGCCGGGTCGGCCCGGTGGCAGTGGGCGATGTGGCGCTGCCGCACCGCGTCGCTGGCACCCCAGAGCGAACGGGCGGTGTTCTCGAACAGCCGCTGGCGTTCGTCGGGCTGCATCAGCCTGAAGAGCGCGCCGGGCTGCGAGAAGTCGTCGTCGTCCTGCGCCGGCCAGTGCCGGACCGAACCGTCCAGCGGCAGCGCCGGCTCGGCGAGCGCGCGCTGGTCCTGCCACTCGCCGCGGTCGTTCGGCACATAGCCGATGGTGCCGCCCTGGTTGCCGTCGACGCGCATCGCGCCGTCGCGGTGGTAGGCGTGGACCGGACAGCGCGGCGCGTTGACCGGGATCTGGTGGAAGTTGACGCCGAGCCGGTAGCGCTGCGTGTCGCCGTAGGAGAACAGCCGCGCCTGCAGCATCTTGTCGGGCGAGAAGCCGATGCCGGGCACCACGTTGGCCGGCGAGAAGGCCGCCTGCTCGACCTCGGCAAAGTAGTTCTCGGGGTTGCGGTCGAGCTCGAGCGTTCCCACCTCCACGAGCGGAAAGGCCGCCCGCGGCCAGACCTTGGTCAGGTCGAAGGGGTTGAAGGGCAGCCCGGCCGCCTCCTCCTCGGACATCAGCTGCACGTACAGCGTCCAGCGCGGGTACTCGCCGCGCTCGATGGCATCAAACAGGTCGCGCTGCGAGCTCTCGCGGTCCTGCGCGACCAGCGCCGCGGCCTGGTCGTCGGTGAGGTTGCGGATGCCCTGCTGCGTCTTGAGCGTGAACTTGACCCACTGGCGGCGGCCCGCGGCATTGACGAAGCTGAAGGTGTGGCTGCCGAAGCCGTGCATGTGGCGGTAGCTCGCCGGCAGGCCGCGGTCGCCCATCACGTAGGTGACCTGGTGCAGCGCCTCCGGCAGGCCGGTCCAGAAGTCCCAGTTGTTCTGCGCGCTGCGCAGGTTGCTGCGCGGATCCCGCTTCACGGCATGGTTGAGGTCGGGGAAGCGCAGCGGGTCGCGCATGAAGAACACTGGCGTGTTGTTGCCCACCAGGTCCCAGTTGCCTTCCTCGGTGTAGAACTTGACCGCGAAGCCGCGGATGTCGCGCTCGGCATCGGCGGCACCGCGTTCTCCGGCCACGGTGGAGAAGCGCACGAAGACCTCGGTCCGCTTGCCCACTGCCGAGAACAGCCGGGCCCTGGTGTGGCGGGAGATGTCGTGCGTGACCGTGAAGGTCCCGTAGGCGCCGGAGCCCTTGGCGTGCATGCGACGCTCGGGGATCACCTCGCGGTCGAAGTGCGCGAGCTTCTCGATGAGCCAGATGTCCTGCAGCAGCGCCGGGCCGCGCGGACCGGCGGTCTGGATGTTCTGGTTGTCGACGACCGGCGCGCCGGTGGCATGGGTGAGCTTCTCCATGGGGGTTCCTCGTGTCGTGGGTGGGGCGACCGTCGCCGCCCTGTGATCAGGTTGCCGCGTCGCACCCGCGGGGCCATCTCACGCAAGGCCAAGGGGCGGCTGTCCGTTCAAGGCAGGAGCGGCTATTCCCTTCGGTCGAGGTCCCGGGGCCGGGTCCGCCGGCGGACGGCGCCTGCCGCATGCGGGCCGCTCTACCACCAAGGACCAAGCCCCCGCCGCCCCCCCCGCGCAAGCGGCGGGCCCTGCCCCCGAAGCACTGCGCAGCGGGTCTCGCGACCGATGCGGCCAAGGCCTGTGCAACCGACAGTGGACCTACAGGCACCAGCCGGTGTCTGCCCCCCAACTCCCTGGAAGGTCCACGTCATGAACTCCCTGCGCACCCTCAGCATCGCACTCGCCGCGGCCACGTTGTTCGGCAACCCCGCGCTCTCCCAGGAAGGCGGCCTCACCCGCGAGCAGGTCAGGGCCGAACTCGCGGAAGCGCGTCGCAACGGCGACCTGCGCACCGGCGGCGAGACCGGCCTGCGCATGCGCGACAAGTTCCCCGGCCTGTACCCGGCCGAGCCGGCGGCTCCGGCGCCGAAGTCGCGGCAGCAGGTCCGCCGCGAGCTCGAGCAGGCACGCGCCGATGGCAGCATGACGCTGGCAGGCGAGACCGGCCTGACCGAGGCCGAGCTCGCACCGCACCGTTTCGCCGCCCGCCCGGCGCTGTTCGCCAAGACGCGCGACGAGGTCAAGGCCGAGCTCGCGACCGCCAGGCGCCTGGGCGACATGCCCGCCGGCGAAGACAGCCGCACGCTGGCCGAGGCCCATCCGCAGGCCTATGCCGCAGTCCGCGCGCAGCATCTGGCCGCCGCCAAGACCCCGGTGGCGCAGCACGGCAGCACCGTGGCCGCCGCACGCTGACCCACCGCCCCGTCCGCGCAACGAGCGCGGCGTCGCCACCCGGCGGCGCCGCGCTCGTTGCATTGCGCGGCGGCATCCGGGGCCTCAGCCCGCGGCGATGAAGCGGTCGGTGCGCGCGGCCTCGACCACGGCGGCCGGATCGTGCAGCAGGCACTGCATCGGGGCCGCAGCGTCGAGCAGCACGTTCGGCGTGGCGAACCACGAGGCGAGATCCCAGTCGTCGAACACCGGGCGCAGCTCGGAGAGCGCCGCGCTCACCGCAGGCAGCACGCGGCCGGCACGGAAGTCGAACTGGAACAGCGGCAGCAGCAGCAGCAGCACCGATTCGCACGGCAGCACCACGACCTCGCGCGCGACGATCCAGCGCGCCAGGGTCGAGATCGGCTGCTCGACCACGCCGCGCAGGCGGCTGGACACCTCGTCGCCACCGGCCAGCCCGCCCTGCTGCTGGTAGCGCCGCAGCACCGCCTTCAAGGTGGTGGCGGCCACGGGCGCCCATGCCGGCGGCGCCGCGCGGGCGCCCGTGTCGGGATGGGCTCGGTCGGGGGTGGTGGTGGCGGACATGGCACGATCTCCTGCTGGTCTGGCAGAGCCGACGTCCGGCTCCAGCCCACTGTGCGAGGCGGCACGGGTTCCGGCATCGCGCCTGCGTGGTAGCCCGTCCCCTCCCCGGAAGGCCGACGCCGGCTGCACCTTTGGGCAAGGGGTGCGTGGCTGCGGAAGTCCAGGGCGCGGTCCCGGCCAAGGAGGGCCGCGGCTGCGCAGCCTGGTCGTTAGGCTGTCTGCACCATGACCGACCCGCGTGCACACTCGACGGCCCGCGCCTCACCCAGGGCGCGCCGGTGCCCGGCCGGCGCCGGCGGCGACGCCCGCGCCCCCGGGCTGCGCGGCCGCGTGGCCGGACTGGCAGCCGCCGTGCTGCTGGCTGCGGCGGGTGCCGGCTGCTCGTCGGCCCACTACCTCGTCAACGCTCCGCAGCGCGACAGCGCCGCGCCCGCGGCCGGCTACAGCCTGCGCCACCTCGAGGCCGTGAACAACACCGACAGCCTGCTGGTGGTGCTCACGCTCTCCGGCGGCGGCTACCGCGCCGCCGCGCTGGCGCATGCGGTGATGGCCTTGATGGCCGAGACGCCGCTCAGCTGGGATGGGCACGACACCACGCTGCTGCAGGAGCTGGACCTCATCTCCGCCGTGTCGGGCGGCAGCCTCGCGGCGGCCTTCTACGCCGCCGAGCCCGAGCGCTTCGTCACCGAGTTCCCGGACCGCGTGCTGGCCACCGACCTGCAGGCGGCCCTGGTGCAGCACACCTTGTCGCCGTCGGGACTGTGGCGACAGGGCTCGAAGACCTTCGGGCGCGGCGACTTGCTGCAGGAAGTGCTCGACGCGCATGTGTTCCAGGGCCGGCGCTATGGCGACCTGCCACGCCGGCGCCCCATGGTCTACATCAACGCCACCGACATGCGCCATGGCGAGCGCTTCGAGTTCACGCAGGACCAGTTCGACCACCTGTGCTCCGACCTCGACGCCTTCCCGCTGGCGCGGGCCGTGGCGGCCTCGATGGCGGTGCCGGTGCTGCTGTCGCCGATCACCGTCTGGAACCACGCGGCGCAGTGTCCGCCCGGGCGCGCGCTGGTCCCGGTGCCGGGGCGTGCGGCGACGAGCCGGTACATCCACCTCGTCGACGGCGGCCTGGCCGACAACACCGGCCTGAGCGCCGTGCTCGACAACGTGGCCGTGCACGGTGGCCTGCAGCGCACGGCGCGGGTGAGCCGGCTCGTGGGCGTGCGCAAGCGCGTGATCATCGTCGTCAATGCGCAGGTCAACCCGGACCAGCCCGAGGACGAGACACCGCACACGCCGGGTCTGTTGCGGCAGCTGCGCAGCATCGTGCACGTGCCGATCGACCGCCACGCCGATGCCAGCGTGCAGATGCTGGGCAAGACCGTGCGCCAGTGGCAGCACGACCTGCGCGCCGCGGCCGGCCCCGGGGGCCGCGGCCAGCCCGACGACTTCCACGTCATCGAGATCAACCTGGCGCAGGCACGCGACCCGGCACTGGCCGCGGCGCTGCAGCAGGTGCCGACGGGCCTGCGCATCGCCGCGGCCGACCTCGCGCTGATCCGCCGTTTCGTGCGCGAAGAGGTGGTTCAGCACCCCGAGTGGTTGCGCCTGCTGCGCGCCGTGACCGGCGAGCCTGCGCGGAACACGGCGCTGGCCGCCTTCTGAAACCCCGGCACGCCGCGGCGATGCCCATCCCGGAGGATCCCCCGATGCGCACGCATTCCCCCTGCCGATCGCACCGCATGCTGGCCCTGGCCCTGGCCGGGGCGCTGGCACTGTGCGTCGGCGCCTGCACCACCGTCGAACCCTGTCCGGATGCGCGATGGCAGGGGCCTGCCCCCGGCGCCGCCGCCGCGCCCGGGTCGCACGGCAACGGCCGGTCAGCCGACCGGTCCGGCGACCGGCTGCTGTGCGCCTGCGTGCCGCCGGCACCCATGGCCTGAGACCCGGCGGGTCCTGCCCGGCCGGCCAGGGCTACCAGTGCACCATCGGCAACGGCCGCCAGGGCGTGCGCAGGCACTGCCGCAGCGTCAGCTGCGCCAGGCGGGCATGGAAGCCCGCGTCGGGGAAGGCACGGCGGACCGCACGCACGTGCGCGAGTGGCAGCCCGAAGCGCAGCACGCCCAGCGACACGTCGATCCAGTCCGCGCGCCTGTAGTTCTCCACCGTCGTCGCATGCACGCCCCTGTAGCGGCCGATGCGGTGGTGCTCGCGGATCAGGAGCGCCACCTCGTCGCGCAGGTCGTCCCGCCCGATCCGTAGCAGCCGCTGCAGCGCCAGGTCCACCGAGGGCTCGATGTAGTCGAAGCTGCGCGCCGTCCAGATGCCCAGGTCGTGCAGCGGCGCCGCCACCTCCACGGCCAGCGGCACGGCCGCCTCGCCGCCCGACAGGGCCACGAAGTGGTGCAGCACGCGCTGCACATGGTTGCGGTAGCCCTGTCGATCCGGGCCCAGCACGGCAGCGCAGGGCGCCAGGGCTTCGTCGACGAAGGCGAACGGCCGGAGCCCCGCGCCGGTCATCGGGGCGGCTCAGTCCAGGTGCCCGTGCAGGAAGGCCAGCGTGCGCGATTGCGCGAGCCGTGCCGCTGCGGCGTCGTGGTGCGCGCCGCTGTGGCGCGCGAAGGCGTGGTTGCAGCCCGCATAGCTGTGGATGCGCACACCCGGCTTCGGGCCCAGCACGTCGCGGATGGCGGCCTGCGCCGGCGGGTCGATGAACTCGTCCTCCTCGGCCAGGTGGACCAGCAGGGGGCTGTCGAGTCCGGCGGCCTCCCCGAGGTGGCGCTCGGTGCCGCCGCCGTAGTAGGCGACACCCGCGTCCACACCGCGCCGCGCCGCGGTCAGGTAGGTCAGCAGCCCGCCCATGCAGAAGCCCATCAGGCCGACGCGCCCGCTGGCGCCCGGCAGCGCGCGCGCGGCAGCGAGCGCACCGGCCAGGTCGTCGACACCGCGGTCGAAGTCGAAGGCCTGGTACAGCGCCAGGCCGCGCTGCCACTCGGCGTCGTCGAACGCCGAGAGCTCCACGCCGGGCTCCTGGCGCCAGAACAGGTCCGGGCACAGGGCCAGGAAGCCCTGCGCCGCCAGCTCGTCGCAGGTGGCGCGCATGTCGGCGTTGATGCCGAAGATCTCCTGCGCCACCACCACCGCCGGCGCGGGGGCCGTGGCGTCGGGGCGGGCGAGGTAGGCGCCGAACGTGCCGTCGGCCACGTCGATGCGGATGCGTTCTCCCATGCTGCGCCTCTCAGGACCGGACAAAGGCGAGCAGGTCGGCGTTGAGCGCGTCCTTGGCGGTGTCGCCCAGGCTGTGCGAGCCGCCCTTGTAGACCTTCAGCGTGGCGCCCTTGACCAGCCGGGCCGACAGCAGCGCCGAGCCCTGGATCGGCACGATCTGGTCGTCGTCGCCATGCACGATCAGCGTGGGCACGTCGAACCTCTTCAGGTCGTCGGTGAAGTCGGTCTCCGAGAAGGCCTTGATGCAGTCGTAGGCGTTCTTGTGCCCGGACATCATCCCCTGCCGCCACCACGACTGGATCAGCCCCTGCGAGACCTTCGCCCCGGGCCGGTTGAAGTTGAAGAACGGTCCGCTGGCCACCTCCAGGAAAAACTGCGCGCGGTCGGCCAGGTAGGCCTGGCGGAAGCCGTCGAACACCTCCTGCGGCAGCCCCACGGGGTTGTTCGGGCTCTTGACCATGATCGGCGGCACCGCCCCCATCAGCACCGCGCGCGCCACGCGCCGCGTGCCGTGGCGCCCGATGTAGCGCGCCACCTCGCCGCCCCCCGTGGAGTGGCCGACCATCGTCACGCCCTTCAGGTCCAGCGCCGTGAACAGCTCGTGCAGGTCGTCCGCGTACGTGTCCATGTCGTTGCCGTGCCACGGCTGGCTCGAGCGCCCGTGGCCCCGCCGGTCGTGCGCGATCACGCGATAGCCGTTGGAGGCCAGGTGGAACATCTGCGCCTCCCACGCATCGCTGGACAGCGGCCACCCGTGGCTGAAACTCACCACCTGGCCGCTGCCCCAGTCCTTGTAGTAGATCTGCGTGCCGTCGCGCGTGGTGAAGGTGCTCATCGGTCGTCCTCGTGGCTGGGGGTTGGGATGCCACGCAGCATGCGCGGCAGGCGCGGGGCCCGGCATCGCCCGGTGGGCCAGCCGGCACCTGTCCAGGAGGCGTAGGTCGCGCCGGGGCATTGGCGCAATGCCGTGCGCCGCGTGCGGCGCGAAGCTCTCCGGCCACCTGCACCCACCCGCCCACAGGAGTCCCCCATGCGCCTTCACCACCTCATGCCCCTGCTCGTCACGCTGTCGTTCGTGCTGCCGCCCGATGCCGCTGCCCGCGGCAGCGCCACGATCGAGGCACCCACCCGTTCCATCGTGGTGGACGGCACACGCCTGGCGTACCGCAGCATCGGTCCCGCCGGCGGTGTCCCGCTGCTGCTGCTGAACCGCTTCCGCGGCACGATGGACGACTGGGATCCGGCGCTCATCGATCGCATCGCGGCCGAGCGCCAGGTGCTGATGTTCGACCAGCCGGGTTTCGCGCGCTCCGAAGGCACGCCGCAGGACTCGCTCGGCGCCTTCGCGGCCACCGCCGCGCGCTTCGTGAAGGCGCTCGGACACGAACGCGTGGACGTGATGGGCTTCTCGATGGGCGGCACCGTCGCGCTGCAGTTCGCGCTCGACCACCCCGCGCTGCTGCGTCGCCTGGTGGTGGCCGGCTCCGGGCCCGGCTTCGTGCCCGACACGCCACCGGGCCCGTTCGCGCCCGAGCGCATCTGGTCGGTGGCGACCAAGCCGGTGAACGACGACGGCGACTTCCTGTTCCTGTTCTTCGAGGACAGCGCCAGCAGCCAGGCCGCGGGCCGCGCCTACCGCCAGCGGCTGCGCGCGCGCACCGATGCCCACGCCCGCCCGGTGGATGCCGCGGCCTGGCAGGCGCAGCTCAAGTCGGCGATGGCCGTCGCCGCCGAGGGCAGCTCGTTGCTGCCGCGCCTGGGCGCGATCCAGCAGCCGGTGCTGGTCGCCAACGGCCGCCGCGACGTCATGGTGTCCACCTACGCCTCCTACGCGATGGCGCAGGCCCTGCCGCAAGGCCGGCTGCTGGTGTACCCGGATTCCGGGCACGGCTTCCTGTTCCAGTACCCCGACGACTTCGGCGGCGAGGTCGTGCGCTTCCTGCGCTGAGGGTCCGGCCCGGCCTCAGCCGGCCGCCCGTTCCAGCTCGCCACGCAGGCTGCGCGCCCGCAGCAGGTCTGCCGTGGCCGGCTCGTCGTCGACGGCCGCCAGGGCTTCGAGCAGGCGGTCCAGCGCCGGCCCGAGGTCCTGCCCGTGCTTCAGCGCCACGTGCGCCAGGCTGCAGGCGCAGCGCAGGGCCCAGGCGCGGGCGTCCTGCTCGACCGCCTGCGTCCAGGCCCCCACCAGTTCGGCGCGGGCGGCGCTGTCGCCCGCGAGCGCCGCGGACTCCGCACGCACGCGCCGGATCTCGGCGGCGCACCAGGCATTCAGGCCCTGGCGCACGCGCTCGCCCGCGATGTCGTCCACCAGGCCCGGCTGCAGCGTCGGCAGCATGTCCACATGGCTGAAGTGCAGGCGGCCGGGCTCCAGCGGCTCGGCCGGCGGCGCCCCGCGGCGTGCCGCCAGCACGCGCCGGAACAGCGGCGGCCACGACTGCCAGAACACCAGGTGGTGCGCATGCGCCGTCTGCTCCAGCTCGTCGACCAGCGCCTCGGCCGCGGGGTCGTGGCCGCTCCACAGCGCCACCGGGCAGGCCGCGTAGCTCAGCGCGTAGGTCAGCGACAGCGGATGGTCGATGCCACGCGCGGTGTCGATGGCGTCCTGGCAGGCCTTCAGCGCCTGCGCCGTGCGGCCCTGCAGCCACAGCACGCGCGCCATCTGCGTGAGCGCCGCGGTGCGGTGGTCCAGGTGGAACAGCGTGCCCTGCGAGGGCTGCAGGGCCACGGCCTCGGGCTCGAGCGCCAGGCGTGCGTGGCGCTGCGCCTCGCGCTGATCGCCCAGGCAGTGCAGGCACAGCGCCATCACGCGGTGGTGCACGTACAGCGAGGCGCGGTCGCCGGCGCGGCGGGCCACCTCGCCCAGCTCCTCCGCAGCCAGCCGCGCCTGCACGTACTCGCCACGCAGGGCGTGCAGGCTGAACAGACTCCACAGCGCCCGCACCTGCAGCGTCGGCTCGCCCAGGCGCCCGGACAGCGCGCGTGCGCGCTCGAGCGCGGCCCTGCCGTCCGGCGTGGCGCCGTGGATCGCCAGCGCCACCTGGCCGATGACCAGGTGCATGCGCACGTCGAGCGGGCCGTCGCGGCAGGCGGCGGGCAGCGGCTGCGGCACCTGCGCCAGGCGCTGCAGGTATTCGTGCGCCAGCGACATGCCGAACCACAGCGACGGCGAGTGCGCGAGCAGCGCGACACCCAGTTCCACGTCGCCTTCGCTGCCGAAGGCCCAGTCGAGCGCAGCCCGCACGTCGTCGAGCCGGCGGCCATAGCGGTCGCGCCAGCGCGCGGGCACCAGCACCTCGCTGTCGCGTGTGACGGCGTCGAGCAGCGTGAGGCAGTGCAGCGCATGCCGCCGCCGCACCGGCCCCTGCTCACCGCTGGCGAGCAGGCGCTCGGCGGCGTAGCTGCGCGTGGTCTGCAGCAGGCGGTAGGCCGCCATGTCCTCGCCGGGTTCGGCCACCACCAGGGACTTCGCCACCAGGTGCATCAGCAGCGCGGTGACGACGGGGCGGCCGGTCGCGGCGTCGCCGGCCACGGCGGTGGCGGCGTCGATGGTGAAGCGCTCGCGGAACACCGACAGCCGGCCCAGCAGGCGCTGCTCGTCGGGCGGCAGCAGCCCGAAGCTCCAGTCCATGGTGGCGCGCAGGCCCTGGTGGCGCGGCAGCGCCGTGCGGTGTCCCAGCGTCGGCAGCGACAGGTGGTCGTCGAGCCGCTCCGCGAGCTCGCGCAGGCCGAACATGCCGACCCGGGCCGCCACCAGTTCCAGCGCCAGCGGCATGCCGTCGAGGCTGCGGCACAGCTGCCCGATGACGGGCACGTCGGCGTCACCGAAGACCAGGCCATCCAGGCTTGCCATCGCGCGCTCGACGAAGAGCTCGAACGCCGGGTACGCGAGTGCCGCCGCGTAGGCCGGCGCGGACGACACGGGCGGCGATGGCAGCGAACCGAGGCGCTGCACCCACTCGCCGCGCGCACGCAGCGGCTCCCGGCTGGTGGCCAGCACCGAGACGCCGGCCGTGCCACCGACCAGCCGCTCGGCCAGCAGCGCGGCGGCGTCGATCACGTGCTCGCAGTTGTCCAGCAGCACGAGCATGCGCCGTCGCGTCAGCCAGGCCAGCAGGCCGCCCACCGGATCCTGCACGGGCAGTTGCGCCCCCAGCGCCGTGGCCAGCGCCACCGTCACCAGCGCACCTTCGGCCACGGTGGCCAGGTCGACGAAGCACACACCGTCCTCGAACGACGCCGCGCAGCGCTCGGCGGCCACCAGCGCCACCGACGTCTTGCCCATGCCCCCCGGTCCCACCACCGTGACCAGGCGGCGCTGCAGCAGCGTCCGCGCGGCCGCCGCAACGGCCTCGTCGCGGCCGATGAGCCGCGTCAGCCGCGGCGGAGCGCTCGGCAGCGCCACGCGGCCTGCCGGCGGACCGGGCGTGGCCGCTGGCAGCAGGGCCTGCCGCTGCACCGGCACCACGAAGCAGTAGCCGCGCAGCGGCACGTTGGCGATGTGCCGCACGCCCGAGTGGGCCTCGGCCAGCGCCTTGCGCAGGGCCGCGATGTGCACACGCAGGCCGGCCTCGTCGATCACCGTGTTGGGCCACACCGTGCGAATCAGTTCCTCCTTGGAGACCACTTCGCCGGCGCGCTGCACCAGCACCACCAGCACGTCCAGAGCACGGCTGCCGATGCGCACCGCCGTCGATCCGTCGAGCAGGCTGCGCTGCGCGGGCAGCAGCCTGAACTGCCCGAAGACGTAGGCTTCGCCGGGGGGAGACTGGATGTCGCTCATGGCAGCCGCGGCCGGTGGGCGGTCTGTCGTTGGAGAGGCGCGATTCTCAGCCCGCGGCGCCGAGTGCGCCACGCAGATGCGGCACCAGGTCGGTGCGGCCCAGGAATCCGCGGGCGAACGCGATGCCCTGCGCCTGGCCGCTGCGCACCTGCGCGTTGGCGCTCTGCAGGTCCACGTCGCCGTCGAACAGCCACTCGCCCGCGAAATGCGGTCGCAGCAGGGCCGCCATCGATCGCGGGGCGGGCGGCTCGACCAGGTGCAGCCACGCCAGTCCGGCCCGGTCGAGGTCCCGCAGCAACTGCGCGTAGGCGGCCAGGTCGCCCGATCCCTCCGCCTGCGCAGGCTCGCGCGGCGCCAGGCACAGGCCGACGCGGCCCCGGCCCCAGACCCCGACCAGACTGCCCAGCGCCTGGTCGACGAAGCGCAGCCGCGATTCGACGGTCCCCCGGTACGCCGGGTCGCAGTCGGCACATGCGCCGTGCAGCAGCCGCAGTGGCAGCGCGTCGTCGCAAGCCTGCAGCTCCACGGCGTCGAAGCCGGCATCGCCGGCGTTCTCGGCCGCGCTGCGGTAGTCGAGCAGGTACTGCTCGATCCTGTCGGCACCCAGGTCCTGCAGCAGCGCTTCCGAGCGGCGTGCACCGGCGCCCAGCAGCCCCAGCTGGGCCACGGCCAGGCCGCCGGCGTCGTGCACCGCTTCGGTGAGCAGGCGCCATTGGTTGACCTGCTCGGCGCTGTACAGGCCGGGCCGTTCCGGCAGGTGTTCACCCGCGTTGATGGCAGCCGCCTCGCAGACCACCAGCCCGCCCGGCGTGGCTCGGCGCGCGTAGAAGGCCACCATGGCGGGCCCGGGTGCACCGCCCGGCAATGCGAGCCCCAGGGTCAGCGCCGGCAGCACGACGCGGTGTCGCAGTTCCAGCGCACCCAGCTGCCAGGGCGTGAAGAGGTCCGGGGTCGCGGATCGCGGGAGCATGGCGGCACCACCAGTGACGAGCGGGACGTCATCGTCGGCGTCCGATGCGCTCCGTCGCAAGTTGTCGCTTGCAAAGCCTTGAAAACCGCCGCAGTGCACCGGCCTCGAAGCGGCGATGCGTCCCGGCGGCAGCGCCGCCGCACCGGTGGGCACGTGAATCCCGGTGAAACCTCGTGAAGCGCCCCGCCACCGCCGCGGCCGCGCCCCTAGCATCCACCGCCACCGGACAACCCACTGCATCCATGCACAAGACCCTGCCTGCCGATCCTGCCCGCTGCGCGCGGCTTCGGTCGCCCTGGCCGGCGGGGCTGTTCGGGGCGGCCCTGCTGGCGGCCGGCGCGGAGGCCCAGGAGACACCGCCGCTGCAGGAGATCGTCGTCACCGCCGAGCGCCTGGAAGCGCCCCTGCAGACGACGCCGGTGTCGGTGGGCGTGGTCGACGCCGACACCATCGAACGCCGCGCCGTCGTGCAGCTGAGCGACCTCGTGGGCCTGGTGGCCGGCGTGTCCGTGCCCAACGGCTTCAGCAACATGCCGCAGGCCATCGGCATCCGCGGCGTCGGGGTGTCGATACCGGCCATGTCGCAGGCCGTGGGCATCTACATCGACGATGCCCCGCTGATCCGCGGCTACGCCACGGCCTTGTGGGACCTGCCCGACGTGGTGCGCTTCGAGATCCTGCGCGGCCCGCAGGGCACCTTGTACGGCCAGAACTCGACCGGCGGCGCAGCCAAGATCCAGTCGCTCGACCCGCAGGCCACCTCGGTGGCGTGGCTCTCGGGCACGCTGGGCACCCACCGCGCGGTCGAGGCGCGCGCCTACGCCACCGGCGCCGTGGGCGGCGGCCTGATGGCGAGCGTCGCGTTCTCCACCCGCCACAACAACGGCTTCGGCTACAACGCCAGCCTCGACAAGCAGGTCAACCAGCTCGACGTGTCGCAGGCGCGCGTGAAGCTGCGCCGGGCCAGCGACGACACCGACATCGTGCTGGCCATCGACGGCCTGATCGACCGCTCCGACATCAACGCCACCAACTACCCGCGCAACCATCCCGACAGCCGACCGCGGGTGACCTACACCACGCTCGACACCGGACACTTCGAGCGCCGCGCAGGCGGCATCGCGCTGCGGGTGAAGCACCGCTGGAGCCCGCGCGTGACGCTGCGGTCCATCACCTCGCTGCGCGGTTTCCACGACGACCCCGTCGACAGCGACTGGGGCGGGCTGGAAGTCCAGCGCTTCTGGTTCGCGCAGCAGGTGAAGCAGACCTCGTTGTCGCAGGAACTGCAGTGGCAGTACCGCGACGCCGGGCTCAGCATGACGTCCGGCATCATGGCCGTCGGCGACCGCTTCGACTTCCACCGCAACACGACGACGTTCCCGCTGGCGGCACCGGCTCCCTCGTACACCGAGGCGCAGACCCACCAGCAGACCAGCGACTTCGGCATCTACGCCCAGGGCCGCCAGGCCCTGACAGCCGCCACCTCCGCCACGCTGGGGCTGCGGCTGTACAGCACCCGGCAGAAGGCACACAACCAGTTCTGGACGACCGACGAGGTCCAGCAGCGCACGGCGACGGTGTACGACGCCGATGGCCTGCGCACCAGCAAGGCCGGCTGGCTGCCGCGGCTGGGGCTGGACCACCGCTGGAGCGACGACCACTTCCTGTACGCGTCGATCTCGCAGGGCGCCAAGTTCGCCGGCTTCAACCGGGCGGCGAACTCGCTGCTCTCCGCCCAGCAGGCGGCCCGGCCGGAGAAGGTGACGACCTACGAAGCGGGCAGCAAGAGCCGCCTCGCGGGCGGGCAGGTCAACGCCAACGTCGCGGTCTTCTACAACGACTACCGCGACTACCTGGCCAGCCTCACCAACACCGTCGTCAACGGCGTGCGCGTCACCGACGCCGTGCTCATCAACGCCGGCAGGGCCCGCACCTACGGCGTGGACCTGGAAGCCAACGCCCGCCTCTCGCGCGAGTTCGAGGCCGCGCTGTCGGTCGAGTGGCTGCGCTCGCGCTTCACGGAGTTCGCCAACCCGACGGGCTCGGCGCAGACCGACTACGTCGGCAACGAGCTGCCTTTCGCACCCAAGCTGAGCCTGGGTGCCACCCTGGTGTGGCGCCAGGCGCTCACCAGCGGGGCGACACTCAGCGCCGACCTGAGCGTGCAGTACATCGCCGCGCAGTTCTCCGACGTCACCAACGCGGCGGCCACGAGCCTGCCACGGCAGGACTACGTGCACCTGGGCGTGCACCACCTCGCGGCCGGTGCGCGCTGGTCCTGGTCGCTGCGCGTGCGCAACCTGCAGGACCGCGCCTACGCCCTGCTGCCGCTGGTGACGCCGGCGCTGGGCGTCGACTCGACCTACTACAACGCGCCGCGCACGGTCCTCTTCACGCTGCGGCACGACTGGTGAGGCCGCGTCACATCGCCTCGAGCAGCGCCCGCGCCTGGCGCAGGTCACGCGTGCGGGCCCCGGGCGGGAAACGGCCCAGCACCGGCTCCAGCAAGGCACGGCCCGGCTGCGGGCCTTCGATGCGCGCCAGGCTGGTGGCGACGCGCAACTCCCAGGCCCTGGCCTGTTGCGCGCGGGCCTGCGCAAGCGCCAGCCGCAACAGCGGCCGGCGCCGCCGCCGCTGGGCGGTCGCGAGCGCCAGGCCGCGCGACAGCTCCGCCGCCACCCAGCCACCGGTGCCGGCTGCCACGCGGGCGGCATCGTCGCGCGTGACCAGGCGCGCGTCGAAGCTCCGCAGGTGGTCCGCCAGCAGGGGCAGGGGCACCACGGGCGCGGGCAAGGGCTCGTGGTCGCGGCCGAGGTCGGGTTCGCCGCGCGCCAGCCACAGGTCGAGCAGATCGCGGAACGTGCCCGCCCACGCGCGGTAGTAGGCCAGCCCATGGGCCGTCGCCAGGGCCGTCATGCGCACGACGAGTGCGCGCGCCACGTCGGTGTCGCCGGACCACAGCGCCACCGGGATCGAGGCCATGCCCATCGCCTGGCATTCGGCGAACGGGTTCTCGGGGCCGGCCAGCTGCACGGCCTCGGCCGCGATCTCCGCGGCCTGCGCCGGATCACCGCCGATCCAGGCCTCGCGCGCAAGCACGATGCGTGCGCTGACCGCGCCGTCCATCGCCGTCGGCGCAAAGGCGAAGGGCAGCTTGTGCGCGCCGCGCTCGCGCACGAACGCCGCGGTGCGCCGCGCAGCCAGGTGCTCGCCGTTGAAGTGCTGCGCCAGCGCCGCCAGCCGGCTGCCGAGCAGCGCGACGGGCGCCTCGTCGTGGCTGCCCCAGTCCCGCAGCTGGCGCGACCAGCCCACGGCATCGGCGTAGGCGCTGGCCTGCAGCGCCTCGACCCAGAGACCGATCAGGGGCTTCACCACGAGATCCGGCCGCCCCAGCCGGCTGACCTGCCCCAGGGCCCGCAGCAGCGGCACCAGGTCGCCGCCGGTCTTCACCGCGTCGTCCCAGTGCACGATGCGCGGGAAGGCACAGACCAGCCGCGCCTCGAGCAGCGCATCCTCGGGGCAGGCCGTGCGCAGGACACGCAGCGCCTCGCGGGCGCGCCCCTCGAACTCGAACGCGATGCCGGCATGGTCGGCAATGGCGTAGGCGTGGATCGTGAGCTCGATGCCCTGGCGCGCGGCGGCAGACGCGCCGCAGGCGAGCGCGTTGTCGATCGCGGCACGGATGTCGGCCAGCCAGTCGCGGCAGGCCAGCGCCCAGTCGCGCCGGTCCAGCGTCTCCCATTGCCGCTCCAGCGCTGCCGCCGTGGCCAGCATCAGGGCCAGGTGGCGGCGCAGGGCCTGCTGCCGCAGCGGGCCGCGCAGGCGGGCCTGCGCATACTCGCGGGTCAGGTCCAGCAGGCGGTAGCGCAGGCCGCGGTCGGTGCGGGTGGTGGCGACGAGCGACTTGGCCACCAGGTCCAGCAGCGTGGTCTCGGACTGCTCCGGGTCGTCGTCGCCGATGAGCGCCGCGCCGGCCTCGAGCGTGAAGCTGCCCCTGAACACCGACAGGCTGCCCAGCGCCAACCGCTCGTCCTCGCGCAGCAGCGCATGGCTCCAGTCGAGCATGGCCTCGAGCGTGCGGTGCCGCGGCTGGTGCCGTCCTTCGGGTGCGGACAGCGCCAGGCGGCCGTCCTGCCGCAGGCGCCGTGCCAGTTCCTGCATCGAGAACCGGCCCGCGGCCGAGGCGGCCAGCTCGATGGCCAGGGGGATGCCTTCGAGCTGCCGGCAGATGTCCAGGGCCAGCGGCAGCTCGCCGGCCGCGAGCGCGCGCCCGGACCGCGCCGCAACGGCACGGTCGATGAACAGGCGCACGGCCGGGTAGGCCATGGCCTCGCCGACAGCCGGCGACCACACGCGTGGCGGCAGCGCCATCGTGCCCACGGCCTGCACCTGTTCGCCGGCGGCGGCCAGCGGCTCGCGGCTGGTCGCCAGCACCTGCAGCTGCGGCAGCCGTGCGAGCAGCACCTCGGCGGCCGTGGCGGCGGCGGCCAGCATCGGCTCGCAGCAGTCCAGCACGACCAGCGTCGGGGGGCGCCCGTCCAGGCGCGCCGCGAGCTCGGGCAGCGACGCCACGCTGGGCGGCTGGCCCAGGGTTTCGGCCAGGGCGCGGAGCAGGCCGCGAGCGCCTTCCTGCGCGGCCAGGTCCACCCAGCCGACCCCTCCGGGAAAGCGCGGCCGGCTGAAGGCGGCATAGGCCATGGCCAACGTCGTCTTGCCCAGGCCCCCGGCGCCGACGAGGGTCACGAGCCGATGTCCGGCCAGCCGTGCGTCCAGCCTCTCCAGCGCTGTCTCCAGCCCGAAGACCGCCGCCGGCGGCTCGGGCAGGTTCCGAAGGTGCGGGTGCGGATGCAACGTCAAGCCCTGCTCAGGCCACCGACCGGCGCTCCTGGCCCGGCGGCGAGAACGCCAGCAGCGCCATGCTCGCAAGCAGGCACGCCACGACGAGCCCGTACATCGCCAGCGGGCCTTCGGCGCGCAGCAAGGGCAGCAGCGCCAGCGGCGCCACCGCGGCGCCGACACGGTTGAAGGCCCAGGCCGTGGCCACCGAGCGGGCGCGGCGGCCGGTGGGGAAGAGTTCGGCGGCGTAGATGTTGAGCGCGGCGGTGTAGATGACGCTGAAGAGCGCGAACGCGAAGCTCGAGGCGATCAGCCAGGCTGCCGAACCCGTCGCCACGAACAGGCCGCCCGACAGCAGCAGCACCAGCGCGCACAGCGCCAGCGCCCGGCGGCGCTCGATGCGGTCGATCCAGAACGACGCCAGGAAGGTGCCCACTGTCGGGCCCAGCGTGGAGAGCCCCACGTACAGCAGCGTGTCCTTCAGGTCGAAGCCCTTGGCCGTGAGCACCGCGCCCGTCATCAGCGGGAAGGCGACGGTGGCCCAGGCACTGAGCAGGAAGAGGCCGCCCACCTGGAACCAGTTCGGCGGGCGGGGCAGGTCCTGCGCGGCAGCCGCGGACGCCGCGGCGACGCTGCCGCCGGCCGTCTCCTGCCACACCGGGCGCGACGCCTCGAAGCGCGCGCAGGCGCGCTCCGCGTCGTCGGCGCGGCCGCGTGCGGCCAGCCAGCGCGGCGACTCCGGCAACAGCACGAACAGCGCTGCGGCCAGCGCCGAACCCGCGGTGCCGACGATGAAGGCGATGCGCCAGGGTTCCAGCGGCAGGTCCAGCGGCGTGAGCGCGCGCACCAGGAACAGCGAGGCCGGCAAGCCCAGCGAGGCGATGCCCGTCACCACCAGGATCAGCAGCCCGCGGCGGCGCGGGGGCAGCAGGTCGGTGAGGTACGAGAACATCAGCGGCGGGAACGCACCCAGCGCCAGGCCCGACACCGCGCGCGCCGCCGTGAGCGAGACGATGCCGTCGCCGAGCGCGGCCCACAACGACGCGGCGGACAGCAGCAGCAATGCCCCGGCCAGCGTGACGCGGCGACCGATGCGGTCGGCCAGCGCGCCCAGCACCGGCGCGCCGACGATCGCGCCCACGTACACCGAGGACAGCAGCATCGACAGCTGACCCGGCGCCAGCGCCTTCTCGGGCGTGGAGAACACCGCCACCAGCACGTTGCCGAGCCCGATCTCGATCAGGTCGAACATGAATCCGAAGGTGCACAGGGCCACCGCCAGCACGTGCAGCGCCGTGACCGGGAGCCGGTCCATGCGAAATCCGATGTCCTGTGTCGCCGCCATTCACGCCGCCCTGGGTGCCCGCATCGGGGCGACGATAGGGGATGGCACCGGCACGCGGTGCGCGGCCGGGTGGCGCTGAACAGGTTTTCACTTCGTTTTACGGGCCGCGTGGCAGGCCCCTCCCCTACACTGCCCGCCAAGGTGCCTGGAGGCGCCTGCGCGTCGCTTGCAGGGGCCCGGTCCGGTCCGGTGCGCAGGCGCCGGCGCGAACTCGCACTGAAGGTCGTTGTATGTCCGAACCGGGTGCCCCCGCCACGCGCTACGAGTTCGGCCCCTTCGTGTTCGAGCCGCAGCGGCGGCGCCTGCTGCGCGACGGGGCACCGGTGGCGCTGGGCGCGCGCGCGATGGATCTGCTGCAGACCCTGCTCGACCACCCGGGCCGGATCCTGGACCGCGAGACGCTGGTCCGTCGGGTCTGGCCGCGCACCGTCGTCGAGGACTCGAGCCTGCGGGTGCAGGTGGCCGCGCTGCGACGCGCGCTCGACGATGCCCAGGGCGCACCACGCTTCATCTCCACGGTGCCTGGCCGCGGCTACGGCTTCATCGGCACCGTCCGGCGGGCAGTCGCGGAGACGGGCGCCGCGCACCGGGAGACGCCGCACAACCTGCCCCCGCGCCTGGAGGCGGTGATCGGGCGCGGGCACGAGGTCGACGAGGTCGCGGGCCTGCTGGTCACGCGGCGGCTGGTGTCGCTGGTCGGCGCCGGCGGCATCGGCAAGACGACGGTCGCGCTGGCCGTCGCGCGATCGCTGCTGCCGGCCTTCGCGGAGGGCGTGCGCTTCGTGGACCTGTCTCCGGTGGAGAAGCCCGAGACGCTGATGACCAGCGTGGCCGTGGCGCTCGGCGTGCTGGCGCCGGGCGATGCGCCCTGGCCCATGGTGCTGGCACGGCTGCAGCAGCGCCAGCTGCTGCTGCTGGACAACTGCGAGCACCTCGGCGCGGCCGTTCGCGACTTCGCCGCGATGGTGCTCGAGGCCGCACCCCGCGTGCACCTGCTCGTGACCAGCCGCATGCCGCTGGCCGTGCACGGCGAACATCCGGTCCACCTCGCCCCGCTGGCCACCGGCGACGAGGAGGTCGACGTCGCGCGGCCGCCGGCCGCGATCGCGCTCTTTGCCGAGCGTGCCCGCGCCATGGACTCCGGCTTCGAGCTCACGGCCGGCAGCGCAAGGAAGGTGCAGCAGATCTGCCGCCAGCTCGACGGCCTGCCGCTGGCCGTGGAGCTGGCCGCGGCGCGGGTCGGCGCGCTGGGCCTGAACGGCCTGGCCGAGCAACTGGACGGCGTGCTGCAGCTGGCCACCTGGGGGCGGCGAGCCGGCCCGACGCGCCACCGGACGCTGCAGTCGCTGATGGACTGGAGCTACATGCTGCTCGCGCCCGACGAGCAGGCGCTGCTGCGCCGGCTGTCCGTCTTCCGGGGCACGTTCCAGGCCGAGGACGCCGTCGCCACGGCGACCGGCCCGGGTCTCGATGCCGCAGCCGCGAAGCGCTGCCTGCAGCGGCTGATCGAGCGCTCTCTGGTGGCCAGCGCCGAGCCTGGCAGCTCCGGGCTGCGCCTGCTCTACGTGACCCGTGCCTACGCGCAGGACCAGCTCGAAGCCGCGGGCGAGTTCCCGACCTGGGCGCGGCGCCAAGCCGAGCTGCTGACGCTCAAGCTGCAGCAGGCCGGCGACGAGTTGTGCGCGCTGATGGAGCAGGAACTTCCGGTCTGGCACCGCCGCCATGCGGGCCTGCTCGACGACCTGCGGGCCGCCTGCGACCGGTCCTTCGGGCCTGGCGGCCACCGGCCCAGCGGCATCGCGCTGCTGGCGGCGGCGCGGCGCACGGTCATGCACTTCGGCCTGTACGCCGAGTTCATGCCCCGCATGCGGCGTGCGCTGCAGGCGCTGGACGAGATGGACCAGGCCGACCCGGCGCTGGAGCTGCCGCTGTGCGTCTCGGTCATGTTCATCGGCATCATCGCCGGTCTCACGCCCGACGAGCGGTCGCGGCTCGAACAGCGCATCACCGCGCTGCGGCCCCGTGCCGCCACGCAGGAGCAGCAGGTCGACGCGCTCTACGCCGTGGCCTCCAACGCCTGGAGCCACGGCGACCACGACAAGCTCACGCAAGTGGCGGCCGAACTGCGCGAGGTGCTGGGCGACGATCGCCAGCACCCCGCCTGGGCACTGCTGGGGGAGCGCCTGCGCGCCATCGCCGGCTTCTACGCCGGCCGCCTGCGCCAGGCCTGCCAGCTGTTCCTGCGCGTGCAGGCCTACCCGCGCGGACGCCTTCATCCGCAGTACATCGGCCACACGCCGCGCGATGTGCTGGTCGGGCACTTCCTGACCCGGGCCTACTGGATCATGGGACGCAACGACGACGCCACCCGCCTGCTCGAGCAGATGTTCGCGCTGGTCGACGAGATGATGCCGCTGACGCTGAGCAACCTGCTCGGCCAGGCGGCCATCCCCATCGCGCTGTGGCAGGGCGACGATCGACTGGCGGGCGAGCGGCTGGACCGCCTGGCCGACCACGCGCACCGCCACCGGCAGGCCTATTGGCAGCCGATGATCGAAGGCTATCGCGCCATCCTGGCCAGGCGCGCGGGACGGGGCGCTGAGGAACCTCTCGCCCCGGTGTTGCCGCCGCACGCGCTGGCCGCCGACCTGTTCGCCACCTTCGGTCCCGAGTTCCTCACCGAGGCCACGCTGCAGCGCGCGCGCGAAGGGCGCATCGGCTGGTGCTCCGCCGAGGTGCTGCGCGCCGATGCGGTCCGTCGCCTGCGCCAGGGCGAGCAGGCCCCGCAAGCCCGGCGGGACCTGCAGGCCGCCTGGCAGCTGGCCCGGCGACAGGGTGCGCTGGCCTGGGAACTGCGCGCTGCGTGCAGCCTGTTGCGTCACGCGCCGCCCGACGCGCCCCCCGAGCCCTTGCGCGAGCGGCTCGCCATCTGCCTGCAGCGCGCCGTGCAGGGCCCGGACACCGCCGACGTGGCGGAGGCGCGTTCGCTGCTCGGCCACGGTGCCGCCCCCCTGGCCCCGGTGCGGCAGGCGGTGCACACTGCCGCCATCAGCCCCGAGCCGTCCTGATGGAGCACCCGCAGATCCGTTTCGGTCCGTTCACGTTCGACGCCGCAGGCCGTCGCCTGCTGCGTGACGGCACCGAGCTGCGCGTCGGCAGCCGCGCGCTGGACTTGCTGGACGCCCTGCTCGAGCGCCCGGGCGAGGTCGTGGACCATGCGACCCTGGTCGCACGGGCCTGGCCGCACAGCGTGGTCGAGGAGACCAGCCTGCGGGTGCAGATGTCGGCTCTGCGGCGCGTGCTCGGCGACGGCGACACCGGCGTGCAGCACATCGCCACCGTGTCGGGGCGTGGCTACTGCTTCGTCGCCTCGTTGGCCGCACCGGCCGCCGCTCCGGCACCGCCCGCCAGCGCGCCCGCGCCGGCCATGGCGCCGGCGCTGGTGCGGACGATCGGGCGCGAAGCCCTCGTCGCAGAGCTCGTGCAGCGGCTGCCCGCGACGCCGTTGATCAGCCTGGTCGGACCGGGCGGCGTCGGCAAGACGACGGTGGCACGCGCGACCGCCGAACGCTGTCGCAGCCGCTTTCCCGGCGGCATCGCTGTCGCCGACCTCGCCGACTGCCGTGACGGCGCGGCCGTCGCCCAGCTGCTCGGGCAGGCGGTGCAGCCGCTCGGACGCGCGCCGGGCCTGCTGCTGGTCGAGACCTGCGAGCACGTGATCGAAGCGGCGGCCGAGCAGGCGCACGCGCTGCTCGCGCGGATGCCGGGGCTGCACGTGATGGCAACGAGCCGCGAGCCGCTGGGCGTGCCCGGCGAGCACCTGCAGCGGGTGCCCGGGCTCGGGCTGCCCGCCGACGGCACGGCGGGGGTGCTCGCATCGGCCGCGGTGCAGCTGTTCATCGAGCGCGCCAGCGCGCTGGACGACACGCTGGACTTCGGGCCGGCCACCCATGCGCTTCTGGCGCAGCTGTGCCAGCGCCTCGACGGCCTGCCGCTGGCCATCGAACTCGCGGCGGCGCGCGCCGATGCCATGTCGCTGGGCGACCTCGTGCACAGGGCCGCCGACCCGCTGCCGATGCTCACCCGCGGGCGCCGCACGGCCAGTGCCCGCCACCGCAGCCTGCAGGCCTCGCTGGACTGGAGCCATGCCTTGCTCGGGCCGCTGGAGCGCACGGTCCTGCGGCGCCTGTCGGTGTTCCCGGGACCGTTCACGCTCGACGCGGCCGCCGCCCTGCTGTGTCGCGGCGGGGCCGCCGCCCTGAAGCGCGAGCAGGTGGTGGACGCCCTGGTGCAGCTGGTGGCGCGTTCGTGGTTGCAGGCGATGTCTCCTGCGGGCGATGCCCAGTACCGGATGCTGGCCACCACCCGGGCCTACGCCCGCGCCTGCCTCGCGCAGGCGCGGGAGACGGACCTGTTCGATCCGCCGCCGGCCGCGGGCACGCACGAGGCCCGGAGCGAGACCGCGGCGTGACTCCGGTGGCGCCCGCCATCGTCGGCCGCGACGACACGATCGCGGCCGTGGCCGGGCGCATCGCGGAGCACCGGATCGTGACGCTGGTGGGCGTGGGCGGCATCGGCAAGACGACGGTGGCGCGGGCGGCGGCGGCGCGCATGGCGGCTTCGTTCCCGCACGGCATCGCATTCGTCGACCTCGCGCGGCTGTCGTCGCCGGCCCACCTGCCCAGCGCGCTCGTGGCGGCGCTGGGCATCGCTGCCGACCCGGGCTCGGACCCGGCCTCGGTGCAGCAGGCGCTGGCCACCGGCCTGCGGGAGCGGCACCCGCTCGTGCTGCTCGACAACTGCGAGCCGATGATCGATGCAGCGGCCTCGGTGGCCCACGCCGTGCTCGCGTCCAGCGAGGCCCGGATCCTGGCCACCAGCCGGGAGCCGCTCGGCGTTGCGGGCGAGGCGCTGCACCGCCTCGGCGGGCTGCCCTACCCGCCGCCGGCACGCCGCGCCGGGGCCGCCGACCAGAAGGCCTACGCCGCGGTGGCCCTGTTCGTGCAGCGCGCCGGGCTGGAGGCCCCCACTGACGACGACCTGGCGGCCATCGGCGAGATCTGCCGGCAGCTCGACGGCATCCCGCTGGCGATCGAACTGGCGGCAGCGCACGTGGCGGCGCTCGGCGTCCGCGGCCTGCTGGCGCAGCTGGGCGCCCGGATGCTGTCGCTGGAGGCATCCGAAGGCAGGCCCGCGGCCACGCGGCACCACACGCTGCAGGCCACGCTGGCCTGGAGCCATGCGCTGCTCACCGCCGACGAACAACGGGCACTGCAGCGCCTGGCCGTGTTCCGCGGCCCCTTCCGGCTGGCCGACGCCCTCCGTGTCGTCGTGGGCGGCACGCTGGCCGAGCCACGGGCCCTGCAGGCATTGCAGGGCCTCGCCGCGAAGTCGCTGCTGGCGGTCGACCGCTGGCCGAACGACACCATGTACCGGCTGCTGGAGACCACGCGGGCATTCGCCCAGCAACACCTGGCGGCGGCAGGCGACCGCGCTGCCGTGCTGCTGCGCCATGCCCGCGCCTGCATCGGCAGCCTGCACGATGCCGAGCCGGCCTGGAGCACGAGCGCAGAGCCGCGCGCCTGGATTGCCGAGCACGGCCACCTGATCGACGACGTGCGCGTCGCCTTCGACTGGGCCACGGCCGACGCCGCCGAGCCCGCGCTGGCGGCCGAGCTGCTGTTGGCCGCGCTGCCGCTGGCGGGCCGCCTGGCGCTGACGCGCGAGATGGTCGGCAAGCTGCGCAGCGTGCTGGCTCTCGAGCCCGTGTCCGCCTGGGCGTCACCGCGCACCGAATTCCGGCTGTGGTCCGCGCTCGGCGAGCTTCTGTGCATGTGCGATGCGCACGAGGAAGGATCGCACGCCTACGCACGGGCCCACCGGCTGGCCGAGCAGCTCGACAGCGCCGAGGACCGCAGCTCGGCATGGGTGGGCCTGTGGACTGCGGCCCACTTCAGCGGCCGCTATCGGGACATGGAGCTCGCGGCCCGGGCACTGGCCGAGCAGGCCCCCGATGCCGGCACGGAGCTGTTCGCGCTGCGCGGCACCGCGTTCGCGCTCCACTACCTGGGCGACCATGCCGGCGCCAGCCAGGCCGCCCGCAGGGCCCTGGCGCACCCGCTGGTCAATGCGCCGGCCAGTCATGTGCTGCACACCATGATCGATCGCGAGGTCGCCATGCGCATGATCCTGGCGCGAACGCAGTGGCTGTGCGGCTTCCCCGACCAGGCGCGCGAGATCGCGGCCGAGGCGGTGGAGCGTGCGCTGAAGGACCGCGCCACGGCCCTGGGCGTGGCGCTCTCGATCGCGGCCTGCCCGATCGCGCTGTGGTGCGGCGACGATGTGGCGGCTGCCCGGATGGTGCAGCGCCTGCTGCGGCCCGAAGCCGTGCAGGCACGCCTGTACGGCGTGCAGTGGGGCCTGCGGTTCGAGCGGGTGCTGGAGCGCCGGCGCGCACGGGGGCCGGAGGCCGCGGCGGCGAAGCCGGATCGCGCAGGACAACCGCACGTCGACCCGGTGGAGGCCGACATGCTGGCGACCCTCGACGCCGGGCTGCTGACCCCGCTGGCACTCGAACGCGTCCTCCTGGGTCGGGTCGGGTGGTGTGCGCCGGAGATCCTGCGCACCGCGGCCGAGCAGGAACTGCGGTCGGCGCCACACGCGCGGGCCGGTGCGCGTGCCGGCATCGAACGCGCACTCGCCCTCGCCCGGTTCCAGGGCGCGCTGTCCTGGGAGCTGCGCGCCGCCACCAGTCTGGCGACCCTGGACGCCGGATCCGACCGGCAGGCTCGCGCCGGCGCCGCGCTGGAGCAGGTCTACGCCCGGTTCACCGAAGGGCACGGCACCGCGGACCTGGTGGCAGCCCGCCGGCTGCTCGATCAGCTGCTGTAGACCGCGCGCGCCGCCGGCGACAGGATGCCGCGCTGGCGGGCGATGATGCTCGCCTCGGTGCGCGTCGCGGCGTCCAGCTTGTCGAGCACGTTCTTCAGGTGCGCCTTCACGGTGCCCACGGAGATGGCCAGGCGCCTTGCTGCCAGCTTGTTCGAGGCGCCCTCGGCCACCATGCGCAGAACCTCCAGCTCGCGCATGGTGAGCTGCTTGCGGGTCAGGCTGTCGGCCAGGCGCGCCGCGACCCGATCGCCGAGATGGTTCAGGCCCTGGTGCAGCGCCAGCACGGCCCTGACGAGCTCGTCGGCATGGCAGGCGGGGTCGAGGTAGCCGCGCACACCCTGCTCCAGCGCGCAGCGGATCTCGAACTCGCTCACGTGCGGCGTCAGCACCAGCACGCGCGGGCGGCATGCCACGTGCCGTTGCCGCGAGGCCTGCAGGACGCGCAGCCCCGTCGCATAGTCGGCCACCACCACCTGTGCACAGGGCACCGAGGCTTCGTCGCGGCCGACGATCTCGAAGCCGCCGTGGCCGGCGAGCACCGACACGATGGCGGTCGCGGTCAGTGGTTCGTCATGGATCACGCTCACGCGCACGGGGCTGGCTGCAGACATGCTCGACTCCGGTTCGTTGGCCATGCCGCCATCTTGGCGCGGCCGCGGCCCAACCCGGCGTGAATCAGCGTGAAGACTCGTGGCGTGGCGCGGCCGGACGCACGCGCGGCGGGCGCGACGCCGCGCCTTGCGCACGCCGGGCCGGAGCCAGCAGCGCACGGGCCATCAGGCGATCGGCCGTGTCGGCACCGTCCTCGGGCATGCGGGCCAGCACCTGGGCCAGGCTGTCCAGGCCCGCGGCCGCGGCGCCTTGCGCGAGGTCCAGGCGCGCAGCACTCAGCGCTGCGCGCAGCTCCCACGCCAGACTGCCCTGACGGTGCGCCAGCTCGGCCGCCCGCGAGAAGCATGCCCGTGCGCGGGCCACGCGTTCCGGGTCCGGGCCCGCGAGCGCCGCTTCGCCTGCGGCGCGCAGCAGCTCGGGCGCGCACCAGAGCGGTGGACCGCTGCGGGCGCGTTCGGCCTGCGCGGGGCTGACCAGCGCCGGCTGGAAGGTCGTCGCCAGGTCGGCCAGGTCCGGCGTGCCCGCCGCAGGCTGCGGCAGCCTTGCGGCCAGCAACGCGTCGAACCAGGCTGCGCGGCGTTGCCAGTGCGGCAGCCCGTGTCGCGCAGCACATGCACGCAGGCGCTCGATCGCATCCTGCGCACGCACCGGATCGCCGCTCCACAGCGCGATCGGGCAGGCGGCCTCGGCCAGCGTGCGGCAGAGGTCGACGGCGCCGGCAGCCGCTGCCCGTGCCACCGCGTCCTGCAGCACCTCGAGGGCCGGACCCGCCTGGCCCTGCAGCCACAGGATCCGGGCCCGCAACGCGGCCGTCGCGGCCGGGACGTCCAGCACATCGGGCTGCCACGGGTCTGCCGGCAGGTCCAGCGCCTGCTGCGCACTGGCCAGCGCCTCGTCGAACCGGCCCTCCAGGAACAGGGCTTCCGCAGCGGCCCCGCTCGCCAGGCGGCCGGCGGCGGGGCTGGGGTCGTCCGGACTGGCGCGCTGCAGGCGCTGGATGGCCTCGGCCACGTCGGCACCCGCAGACGGGAGGTCAGGCCCGCCGACCCCCGCACGCTGCAGGACGGCCGCGAGTACCTCCAGCCGCGCGCGCCAACGCGGCGCCCCGGCATCGGCCCGCCCGGGTTCGCCACCCATGCACTGCAGCACACGCCCGACGCAGACGGCGAAACGCGACGGTTCGTGCAGCTGCAGCGCCGCGGCGCTTGCCAGCAGCACGGCCTGCGCGCCTGCGACCGGGTCACCGCCTGGCGAGCAGGCCCAGGCGAGCATCGCCTCGAGTTCGGCCAGGCGTTCGGTGGCACCGTCGCGGCCGCAACCCGCCTGGCGCCAGGCCGCCAGGCGCAGCCGGACCCAGCGGGCCTGGGCGTCCTCGGCGTCGCCCTCCGCCACCAGCGCCGCGCCGGCGTGTTCACGCAGCCCGGCGGCGAAGCGGTAGCGCAGCACCTCCCCGCCCGCCACGGTGACGAGCAGGCACTTCGCCACGCCGTCCGCCACATGATCCAGCACCTCGCCGGCCCGGGCGCCGGCCGGCACGGCGGCCACGGCGGTGGCTTCCTCCGCGTCGAACGCGCCCGGGAACACCGACAGCCGTGCCAGGCTCCGCCGGGCGGCAGCCGGGAGCGTGGCCCAGCTCGATGCCGCCGAGTCCCGCCAGGACCGCTGCCGCTCCGGGCCCGTGCGGTCGCGGCTGGTCAGGCAGCCCCAGCCGCCCTCCAGCCGCTGCAGCAGGCCCTTCAGGCCGAAGAACGTCACCTGGGCCGCCGCCAGCTCGATCGCCAGCGGCAGGCCTTCGAGCCGGCGGCACAAGGCCACCGCAGCCGGCAGGTGCTCCGCGTCGAGCTCGAAGTCGCCGGTCTGCGCCCGCAGGCGGTCCGCCAGCAGCGCCAGGGCCGGCCAGTCGCCGGCCTCGGCGCGCGCGGGCAACGGCTCGGCCGGCGGCACCGCCAGCGGACCGAGCCTGAAGACACGTTCGCCCTCGACCCGCAGAGGTTCGCGGCTGGTGGCCAGGACGCGCAGGTGCGGCGTGGCCTGCAGCAGCCCCACCACCCGCCGCGCCGCTTCTTCCACCTGCAGCTCGCAGCTCTCGAGCACCAGCAGGGCGTGCCGC
Organism: Rubrivivax soli; assembly: GCF_049810355.1. GTDB lineage: Bacteria > Pseudomonadota > Gammaproteobacteria > Burkholderiales > Burkholderiaceae_C > Rubrivivax. The sequence continues at coordinate 5,448,228 of NZ_CP187368.1, read as the reverse complement.
TCCTCCAGGGCGGGCCAGGCGCACGGGTCGGGTGTCGCCGTCGCGAAGTCGATGTGGATCGGGACCACGTGGCCGTGCTGGCGCGCGAAGGCCGTCGCAGCGGCGACCGCCACCGTGCTCTTGCCCACGCCGCCGGCGCCGACCACCGTGACCAGGCGCTCGGCGCCCAGCCAGCCCGCGAGCTTGGCGACGGCCTCGTCCCGCCCCACCACCGACGCCAGCCGCACCGGCAGGGCGCAGGCCGCCGCGGCGCGGCGCGGCGGGCCGGTGCCGCCGGCCTCGCGCCACACCGGCGCGACGAACGAGTACCCGCGGCCCGGCACGTTGGCCACGTATCGATGGCCCTCGCGCTCACCGAGGCACTTGCGCAGCGTTCCCACCTGCACACGAAGGCTGGTGCCGTCGATGGCACCGTGGGGCCACACGCGGGCTTCGAGTTCCGCCTTGCTGACGACCGCCGGTGCACGCTCGACCAGGGCCACCAGCAGGTCCAGCGCGCGACCACCCAGGCGGACCTGCCGGCCGCCGTCGAGCAGCAGCCGTGCCTGCCGGTACAGGCGCATCGTGCCGAAGCAGAGCGCGTCCTCGTTCAAGTCGGCTCGCATCGGCCCGGCTCCGCAAGCCGCTCAGCGCGCATCGGTCCGCAGCTCCGCGCCGAGCAACCCACGCTGCTCGGCGACCGCGGTCGCCTCCGTCCTGCTGGCCGCCTCCAGCTTCGCGAGGATGGCCTTCGTGTGGGCCTTCACCGTGCCCAGGGCGATGTCCAGGCGGATGGAAATGCGCTTGTTGGACAGGCCGTCGGCCATCAGCCGCAGGACTTCCGCCTCGCGGGCGGTGAGCGGTGTCCGCATCAGGCTCTGCGCCGCCACGTTGGCGGCGCGGTCGCAGATGTGACGACCGCCCCGCCCGACGGTGCGCACGGCGATCACCAGCTCGTCCAGGCTGCAACCGGCGAGCAGGTAGCCACCGACACCGGACTGCAAGGCCCGGTGGATGTCGACCTCGCAGTCGCGCCGGGAGACGATCAACACCGCGCAGCCTGCCCGATCTCGGTGTCCGGACAGCACGCCCATGCCGGCCTCGTAGTCGCTCACCAGCACGTCTGCCCCGGCGCTGGCCACGGCATCGGCATCGGCAGGCCCGGCCCACAGGGTGATGCCGCGGGCACCCAGCAAGGCCTGGCGGACACCTTCGGCCAGCAACGGATCGGCATGGGAGACAGCGACCTGGATCGGGCGCTGGAAATCGTTCATGGCATCACCCTGACGGACATCGTGGAGCCAGGCCCGATCTTCCAACGCCGCCTGGGCCACCGGCGCAAAGCGCCGTGAAAATTTGTTGTCCGTCGCTGCGCGCCCCCTCAACCGCCGAGCGTCTGGCGCAGGAACCGCAGGCTGCGGCCACGCGCCAGCGCTGCTTCCGCGGCGGCTTCGGCACCGCCGTAGAGATGCAGTTCGATCAGCGGGTTGCGCTCCAGGGCCGCGAGGTCCGCGTTGTGCGACGCGGACCCTTCGTCGCCGGGCTGCAGGTGCAGGTGCAGCAGCACCGGCCCGCGAAGGCACAGGCCTTCGGCCGCCAGGCGGGCCAGCTGGTCGGCGCCGTACACGACGGTGGCGTCGCAGGTGCAGCGCGTTGCCAGGCCGAAGGCCAGCATGCCATCGCGGCCGAACGCCAGCAGGCTCACGCGGCCGTTGGCCTCGGGCAGGGCCCGCGCGGTGTCCAGCAGCCGGGAGGCGGCATGCAGCGAGCGCGTGACGTCGGCCGCCGCGGCGCCCTCACGTGCCGGGCCGATGGCCAGGAAGCCCTGCGCGGCCAGGTCGTCGCAGATCGGCCTGAGCAAGTGCCCGGCTCCGCGCGAGAGCACCACGACGGCGGGCGCACAGCGCCCACCCGGCCGGGCCGTGTAGGCGCCCTGGAATGGTGCAGGGCCTGCGGGGCGGGAACGTCGTTCAGACACGTTGCGATGCCAGCATGGCTGGGTGACCGGCCGATACTGGGCCCGGCGCCCGCCCGACCACATGCCGCATGGGGCCTGGACGCGACTGCCCCTTTTGGCCAATTGCGCGGAGCGCAGTCCGCCGCCTCCACGCGACCGGGCTGCCGGATTGGCTGAAGGTGCAGTTGCGGGCGGCGACGACCCGTGCTGCACTGCGGTCATGTGCGACACCCGACCCACCGACTCCGCGCCCTCGCGCCGCCAGGTGCTGTCCCTGCTGCTCGCGGCGGCACCCGCAGCGCTGCGCGCCGAGCGCCCGCTGCGCCTGACCGTGCCCTACCCGGCCGGCGGCATCGTGGACGCGACGGCACGCGCGCTCGCCGCGCCGCTGGCGCGCGCCCTCGGCGAGGAACTCGTCGTCGAGAACATCCCGGGCGCCGCCGGCGCCCTCGGCCTGCAGCAGCTGCTGGCGTCGGGTGCCGAGGGTCAGGTGCTGGCCCTGGGGACCGACAGCGACACCATCCTCGCGCCGCTGGTCAACCCGGACGTCAGGCTGTCGCCGCAGCAGTTTCGCTCGCTGGGACGCATCACCTCGGCGCCGCTGGCGCTGCTGGCCGGACCTGCCCTCGCGGGATCGCTGGCCACGCGTCTCGCCGAGGGCCGCGCCGGCAGGGCACTGCAACTGGCCAGCTACGGCGTGGGCTCCAACGCCCATCTGTGCGCCGAGGACTTCGCCCAGCGCTGCGGCGTGGCGCTGGTGCACGTGCCCTACAAGGGCGTCGCACCGCTTCTGCAGGACCTGATCGGCGGCCACGTCGAGTCGGCCTTCCTGCCGCTCTTCGCCGGTGTGGCCGACAGCGTGCAGGCCGGCAAGCTGCGCGCGCTGGGCGTGGCGTCCGCCGAGCGTGTGCCCCGGTTTGCATCGGTGCCCCCGCTGGCCGAGGCGGCGAGCCTCAGCGACTTCGTCCACGTGAGCTGGTCGGCCCTGATGGCTTCGGCGGCGATCCCGGAGCCACGCGCAGTGCGGCTCAACCAGGCGCTGCGACAGGTGTTGTCGGATGCCGGGGTGCTGGCAGCGCTCGCCGCCGCCGGCGGCACCGTCGAGTCGCCTCGCGGCCCGGCCGAGGCCCGGGCCCAGCACGAGCAGCAGACCGCCGCGACACGGCGCTTGCTGGCGCAGCTGGCGGCCAGAGGCGTCAGCCTGGTCCGTTAGCGGGGCGGCGACTCCAGTGGTCGGACGGTCGTCAGCGCGGCACCGCCAGGCGCCGCGCGCCGTCTTGCGTCCCAGCTCCAGGCTCCGGCACCGACGCCGACGAGCAGCAGCAGGCCCCCCACGACGCCCAGGTTCTTCATGAAGAGCAGCTGCTGCACGAACTGCTGCTCGGCCGGTGCCTGCCAGTAGGCATGGAACAGCACGCTGGCGACGAGCGTGAACAGCGCGAGCGCAAGTGCCGCCCAGCGCGTGAACAGGCCGAGCGCCAGGGCCAGTCCGGCCACGATCTCGAAGACGCCCACCAGCACGGCCAGCGCCGCCGATGCCGGCAGTCCGCCGCTGGCCATGTAGCCAGCGGTTGCGGCCGGATTGGCGATCTTGGCCGGACCGGCGGCGATGAACAGCACGCCCAGCAGCGCACGGCCGACGAGCAGCAGGGGGGAAGCGATCGGGTTCCACATGGGGGTCTCCTTGGAGCGGGTGGACGGGCCGCGTCAGCGCAGGCCGAGGGCCTGCATCAGGCGATGCAGCCGGCTCGGGCGCAACGCAATCACCTGGGGCAGGCGGTCGCGGCTGGTCGCGCCCGCGGCACGCAGACGCAAGGCGGTCGGACGACGCGGCGACAGGTCCGGCAGGGGTCGGGTCGGCCGCATGGTCGAGTCAGGCATGGTGGGCTCCTCATGGGCTGCCGGTCCACGAGCCGTGGACGCGATCGAACCCATGCACAGACTGTCGGACACCGGCGACCATGCTGCGTCTGGCCATCAGGCGAGACGCGGGTCTGCCAAACGGCGTAGTCCGGTCTGCGCAGCCTGGGCGGCTCCACGCCCACCCCCGAGCGTCCGAGCGTCCTGCGAGCGGGCGTCCCGGCTCGGCGGACCGCACCCTCCAGCCGCCCGGCGCCGGGGAGGCTCCCGTCAGTCCGTCGCCTGCTCCACCGCGACGCCACGTGCCTGGGGCACTGCCCGGCGCCGCAGATTCAGGGCCAGGCTCACGAATCTCCGGTCGGTGCGCACAGGGTGCAGCCCGCGCCCTTCGCTGCCGCGCGCCGACCAGCCGGCCGATCAGGCCGAGACGTGCAGCGGGGGCACCCGCGCCGCCCACGGCTGCTCGGCTTCGAACTGCGTCGCCAGCTGCAGCAGCAGATGCTCCTGCGCCGGCGGCGCCGTCAGCTGCACGCCGATGGGCAGCCCGCTGCCCGTCATCGCCAGCGGCAACGAGATCGCCGGCGTGCCCATGATGTTGTGCGGCAGCGTGTACTGCACGACCGGTGCCAGGATCGCGGTGGCCATGTCGTCGTAGGCCACGTCGGTGCGGCCCAGGTTGTAGCGGCCCCAGGGCTCGGCCACGCGCGCGGTGGTGGGCGTGATCCACACGTCGCAGCGCGTGAAGATCTGGCCGAGCTGGCGGCGCGCGGTGTTGAGCCGCGCCATCGCGGCCACGAAGTCGGCCGCGGTGAGCGTGCGCGCGCGCTGCAGCACCTGCCAGGTGACGGGTTCGAGCGTCTGCTCGCTCACGGGGTGGCCGCTGCGTGCGGCGTAGCCGGCCAGCCGGGCGTCGAAGCCGAAGAACCACAGCACCTGCATCGCGCGCAGCGCGACGTCGCCATCGAAGTCGGGGTCGATCTGCTCGACCGCATGGCCGTTGGCAGCCAGTCCCTGCGCGACGCGGCGCACGGCCGCGGCCACTTCCGGGTCGGCGGGCACGCCCATCAGCGGCGCGGTGCAGAAGCCCACGCGCAGCCGCGGCGGCGCGTGGCGCGCCAGTTCGGCCCACGACTGCGTGGGGCGCGGGATCAGGAACGGGTCGCCGGGCTGCGGCACGGCCAGGCAGTCGAGCATCGCCGCGGCGTCGCGCACGGTCTTCGTCTGCACGAAGTTCTGCGCCAGGCCATAGCCGTTCTCGTCCAGCATGGGCGCGAAGCTGATGCGCCCGCGCGAGGGCTTGAGCCCCACGCCCCCGCAGAAGCTGGCCGGGATGCGGATGGAGCCTGCGATGTCGGTGCCCTGCGCCATGGGCACGAGGCCGGCCACCACCGCGGCCATCGCGCCGCCGGAGGAGCCACCGGCACTGTGGCCGTGCTTCCACGGCGTGCTGGTGTTGCCGTACAGCGCGGTCTCGGTCGTGCCGGCCATCGAGTACTCGGGCGCGGCCGATCGGCCGATGACGTTCAGGCCCGCCGCCTTGACCAGCTGCGTGTACACCGTGTCCTGCTGCGCCACCATGCCCGCGCAGAGCCGGCTGCCGAACTCGATGCGACGCCCCGCTTCGTGGCCGAACACGTCCTTCATCAGGAACGGCACGCCCCGGAACGGGCCGCTGCCGAGCGTGGCTTCGTCCAGGTCCTGGATGCGGTCCGGGTAGGTCTCGACGACCGCGTTGAGCATCGGGTTCAGCTTGGCGATCGCAGCGGCCGCCGTGGCGGCAAGCTCCCGCGGCGTGACCTCGCCGCGGTGGACCAGCGCGGCCAGGCCCAGCGCGTCATGGCGCGCGTAGTCGTCGAGTCGCATGGCGTCTCCTTCTCGTCGCAGCGGCAAGACGTGCCATGCACCATCGCGGACGCCGATGGCCAGGCCCGTCGGCATCCGCACGGCGCACGCTTGGCAGGACGCGTGCTGGTTCCTGGCGCCGGCGGAAGCACCGTGCCTCTCGGCCCAGTCTAGCCCGGAAGGGCCTGCACGCGGAACACCGCCCGCGGCGGAGCCCGCCGCGGCCGTTGCGGCGGGCTCCGACGACGGCCCCCGATGCTGCAGCGGCGGTGGGCACGCAGCCGGGGGCAGACCCCGACGATGCCCGGCGGGCGGCATCGCCGGCGGACTCAGGCGGCTGGCGTCTCGGCGAAGACCTCCATCGCGCGCGCCACGCCGCTGCCGGCCAGCGGCACGCCCGACAGCTTCAGCCCCATCTCGACGCCGGCCAGCGTGGCCATCAGCGTCAGGTCGTTGCAGTCGCCCAGGTGGCCGATGCGGAACATGCGGCCCTTCAGCTTGCCCAGGCCCGTGCCCAGCGAGAGGTCGAAGCGCGCGTGGACGAGCTTGCGCACCGCATCGGCGTCGACGCCGCGGGGCGTGATCACGCCGGTCAGCACCGGCGAGTACACCGCCGGGTCGGCGCACTGCACCGGCAGCCCCCAGGCCTGCACGGCGGCGCGCACGGCGCCGGCCCAGCGCTGGTGGCGCGCGAACACGGCCGGCAGGCCTTGATCGAGGATCATGTCCAGCGCCTCGCTCAGGCCGTAGAGCAGGTTGGTGTTCGGCGTGTACGGCCAGTAGCCGCCGGCGCTCATCTCGACGATCTCGTCCCAGGCCCAGTAGGCCCGCGGCAGCCGCGCCGTCCTGCCGCGCGCCAGCGCCTTCGGCGACAGCGCGTTGAAGCTGATGCCCGGCGGCAGCATCAGGCCCTTCTGCGAGCCGCTGACGGTGACGTCGACGCCCCATGCGTCGTGGCGGAAGTCGGCACTGGCGAGGCCCGAGATGGTGTCGACCATCAGCAGCGCCGGGTGGCGCGCCGCATCGATGGCGCGGCGCACCGCGGCGATGTCGCTGGTGACACCTGTCGACGTCTCGTTGTGCACCACGCACACCGCCTGGATGCGGTGCGCCGTGTCCTTGCGCAGCCGGGCTTCGATCAGCGCGGCCGGCACGCCGTGCCGCCATGCGTTCGGCAGGCCGGTCTCGGCGCAGGTGCCGGGCAGCGCCAGGAACTCGGGCTCGAGACCCAGGCGCACGGCCATCTTCTGCCACAGCGCCGCGAAGTGGCCGGTCTCGACCATCAGCACCGCGTCGCCCGGGCTCATCGTGTTGACCAGCGCCGCTTCCCACGCGCCCGTGCCCGAGGCCGGATAGATGGCCACCGGGTGCCGGGTCTGGAACACCTGCTGCAGCCCGGCGACGACCTTGCGCCCGAGCACGCCGAACTCCGGTCCGCGGTGGTCGATCGTCGGCAGGCTGATGGCGCGCAGGATGCGGTCGGGCACGGGGCTCGGGCCGGGGATCTGCAGGAAGTGGCGGCCGCTGGGGTGCTGGTTGAGCGGGATCATCGGGTGTCCTTTCGAGGAACGTGTTCAGAGGCGGACTTCGGCGGTGCCGATGCCCGGGAAGTCGACGTGCACGTGGTCGCCCGCCGCCGCCATCGGCAACCCGCACCAGGTGCCGGTGGTGACGACCGTGCCTGCGGCCAGGCGCCGGCCGCCGCGCGTGGCGTGGCGCAGCCAGGCAGGCAGCACCGCCGCCGGGTCGCCCAGCGCATGCGTGCCGCGGTGTTCGCCGGCCGCGGCGCTGCCGATCTGCACGCGGCAGGCCTGTGACGGCCAGTCGCGCGGCTGGAACGGCACCCAGCCGCCGAGCACCAGCGCGCCATGCGACTGCAGGTCGGCCAGCCTGGCCAGCGGCGGCGCGTCCAGTGCTTCGGCCCAGCGCGCGTCGACGAGTTCGATGGCCACGCACATCGCATCGACCAGCAGGCTGGCGCCGGCCACGTCGAGACGGGCCGCGGTGTCGGCATCGACCTCGCAACGCAGGCGCAGGGCGATCTCGGCCTCGACGCCGCGCAGGTGGAAGGGCCAGGCGCGGGCGTCGGCCGGGCTGTTCCAGACGCCTGCGGGCGGCAGCGGGGCGTGGGTCTGCAGCGCCGCGGCCGACGGCGCGCCCGACTTCCAGTGGCGCGGCGCGTGCCCGCCGAACCAGCCGAGCGCACGGGCGACGCCGTCCTGCACCTGGTAGGCGGCATCGGCGTCGGCCAGCGTCACCGCGGGCACGGCTGCGCCGCTGCGCCGCGCGCGCACCAGGGCCTCGACGGCCTCGGTGGTCGGGTCCATGGGAATCCTCTCGATGCGGTTCAGAGATCGGGCCAGCGATGCGCCCAGGGCGCTGCGGCCTCGTAGGCCGCGCCCAGGTCGAGCAGCCCGTCGTCGCTGCCGTAGGCACCGATCAGCTGGATGCCGATCGGCAGGCCTTCGGCGGACGGCGCGGCGGGCAGCGCCAGCCCGGGCAGGCCGGCGGCGTTGACCCAGCCCGTGTAGACGGCGTGGCCGCGCGGGCCGACCTCCTGGCCGTCGATCATGGGTGGCCAGGCCTGCGCCTTCGGCCAGGGCAGCGCGGCGGCGGCGGGCATCACGATGACGTCGACACGCTCGAACAGCGCTGCACTCTCGGCCCGCAGCCGGCGCACGCGGTCCATGATCTGCCAGACACGCGGCCCCGACACCCGGCGGCCGAGCTCGGCGGCCTCGCGGTACTTGGGGCTGGCGGGGGCCTCCCACTCGGGGTGGGCGTCGAACATCGCGGCCAGGCCGACCTGGCCGATCTGCGGCCAGGCCTCGAGGATGAAACGCAGGTCCAGCGGCAGCGCGCCGCGCTCGACCTGGTGGCCGAGTTCGGCGAAGCGCTGCACGGCCTGGCGGCAGCTGGCGGCGATCTGCGGGTCCAGCGGGTTCGCGTCCAGGTGCTCGACGTAGAGCAGCCGCAGCGGCCCGGCCCGACGCGCCTGCGCCGCGGCCCACGCGGCGGCCATCGACGAGCGATCGGCCGCCGCCGGCCCGCGCAAGGCATCGAAGAGCAGCCGGGCGTCGGCGACGGTGCGCGCCACCGGGCCGATGACGTCGAAGTCCAGCAGCAGCCCGGGCAGCGTGTGCTGCCGCGGCCAGGCGCTCAGCGAGGGCTTCAGCCCGACCAGGCCCGTGTGCGACGCCGGCCGGCGGATCGAGCCGCCGCCGTCCTGCGCGATGGCCAGCGGCGCGATGCCCGCGGCCACCGCCGCCACCGCACCGCCGCTGGAGCCGCCGGGTGTCAGCGCCGTGTTCCAGGGGTTGCCGGTGGCACCGAACAGCGGGTTCGCGGTGTAGCCGTCGTTGGCGAACTCGGGCACGTTGGTCTTGCCCAGCAGCAGCGCACCGCCGGCGCGCGCGCGGCCGGCGGCCAGCTCGTCGTGGCCGGGGCGGAAGTCGCGCAGGGCTGCGGTGCCGCAGGTGGTCGGCAGATCGGCGCTGAGCAGGCTGTCCTTCACCGTGATCGGGATGCCGTCCAGCGCCGACAGCGGCGCGCCTTGCGCGAAGCGCTGCGTGGCCGCGGCGGCTTCGGCCAGCACGGCCTCGTCGCGCCGCGCCACCACGGCGTTGAGCCTGCCGTTCACGGCATCCGTGCGCGCCAGCACGGCCTGCGTCACCGCCAGCGGCGTCAGGCTGCCGTCACGGTAGCGGCGCTGCAGCGTGGTGGCCGGCAGCCGCCAGAGGTCGTCGTCGTGCACCGCGGGCCTCACATCTTCGCCGGCAGCCAGGTGGCGATGCCCGGCACCGCCAGCAGCAGCAGCGCGAACAGGATCATGATCGCCGCGTAGGGGAGCGCACCCCACATCACGTCGTCGATGCTGCCCTTGTCGGGCCGGATGCCGTGCACGACGAAGAGGTTCATGCCCACCGGCGGCGTGATCATGCCCAGCTCGCACATCAGCACGATGAAGATGCCGAACCAGACCGGGTCGACGCCCAGCGCCATCGCGATCGGGAAGGTGATCGGAATCGTCGCCACCTGCATCGACAGCACGTCCATGAACATGCCCAGGATCAGGTAGAAGACGATCAGCGCGAGGATGAAGCCGGTGGCCGTCAGGCCCAGCCCCGCGACCCACTTCGTCATCATGTCGGCGATGCCTGTCAGGCTGATCGTGAGATTCAGGATGAAGGCCGCGACGATGATCAGCAGGATCATGCCGCTGACGCGCGCGGTGCTGATGAAGCAGGTGCGCAGCACGTCCCAGCTCAGCCTGCCCGACTGCCACGCGAAGCCCAGGGCCGCGATCACGCCCAGGGCCGCGCTCTCGGTCGTGGTGGCGATGCCGAAGTACAGGCTGCCCATCACGATGCCGAACACCACCAGCGGCGGCACCAGGAACTGCAGCGTGCGCAGGCGTTCGCCCAGCGGCACCTTCTCCTCGCGCTTGACGGTGCCGCTCATCACGCTGTTGACCCAGATCCACAGCATGAAGCATCCCGTGAGCAGCAGGCCGGGCAGGATGCCGGCGATGAACAGCTTGCCGATCGAGGTGTTGGTGAGCGAGCCGTAGACGATCATGTTCACGCTGGGCGGGATCAGGATGCCCAGGGTGCCGCCGGCCGCCAGCGAACCCAGCGATGCGCGCATGCCGTAGCCGCGCTTGTGCAGCGAAGGCAGCGCCACCGTGCCGACGGTGGCCGCGGTGGCCACCGACGACCCCGAGGTCGCCGCGAACAGCGCGCAGCTGCCGATGTTGGTGTGCAGCAGCCCGCCGGGCATGCGCCCGAGCCAGGCCGACAGCGCGATGTACATGCGGTCGGCGATGCCCGAACGCAGCAGCAGCTCGCCCAGCAGCACGAACAGCGGGATCGAGGTCAGCAGGTTCTCGTTCTGCACGCCCCACACCACCGGTGCGATCGAGTCCATGAACGGCACGCCGTAGGCGGCGATGCCGCCGACGATGCCCACCAGCGCCATCGAGACGGCGATGGGCAGGCCGACCAGCATCATGCCGATCATCGCGACGAACGCGAGGCCGAAGATTCCGACACTCATGGCTTGTCTCCTTGCGCGCCGCCCTGGCGCTGAGCGAGGTCCTCGAGCTCTTCCTTCAGCTCCTCCTTCGTGCTCTTCGGGTGGAAGTCGTGGTTCAGCGTGTCGATGCGGTGCGTGGCCAGCAGCAGCGTCGCGCGCGCCGCGTAGCCGAAGGCCACCAGGGCAAAGACCACGAGGCCCGCGTACCACACGCCCTGCGGCCAGATCAGCGGTGTCGCCCAGGGCGTCTGCGCCGTGCTGCCGTACTGCAGCGTGTCGCCGATGACCTTGAACGCGACCCACGCGATGAAGGCGCCGAAGGCCGCCAGCGAGACGATCGAGAGCCAGTTCAGCGCCGCCTGCACGCCGCGCGGGAAGCGCTCGTGGAAGACGTCGACGCGGATGTGGTTGCGTCCCATCAGCGCCAGGCTGAAGGCGATGGTCGAGCCCACCGCCAGCGCGTAGCCGCCCAGTTCGTCGGCGCCCTGCACCGAGACGTTGAAGAGCTTGCGGCTGATCGTCTCGATGGCGACGACCACCGACAGCGTCAGGAAGATGCCGCCGAACACGGTGGCCAGCAGCGTCTCGATGCGGTCCTTCATGGTCGCCTTCCTGGCTTCGCCGGCCGCGGCTGGCGCATCTTGCGCCGCGGGCGCCGGGCGGGCGCCCATCGCAGGTGTGGCGGCGTTCACTTGATGCCCAGCACGGGAGCGACCGTGGCCGTCCATTGCGCCGAGCAGCCGGCGTTGGACTTGTCGCAGACCTCGGCCCAGGCCGGGTACGAGACCTTGGTCACCGCGCTGCGGATCAGTTCGCCGTCGGCGGGCGACACCGGCACGTTGACGAGCTTGAACTTCTTGCCGTTGGCGCAGGGGTCCTTGCCGGCGTTGCAGTTCAGCGCGTCCTGGAACAGCGCTTCGCTGTAGGTCCAGATCTCGTCGCTGAGGCCGTTGAAGGCCGCCTGCAGCTTCGCCTGCTGGTCGGGCTTGAGCTGGTTCCAGGCCTTCATCGTGATGGCGTAGCCGTTCAGCGCCATCTGGAAGCCCAGCGGCAGCTGGTGCGTCGTCACCTCGGGCCAACCGGCCGAGTTGGCGCTGCTGGGGCCGGTGATCGCGCAGTCGACGACGCCCAGCGACAGCGACTGGTGCGTGTCGGCGAACGAGATCGGCACCGGCGTGCCGCCGACCAGTTCGACGAACTTGGCCAGGTTCTGGTCGTAGGTGCGGACCTTCATGCCCTTGATGTCGGCGAGCTTGGCGATGGGCTTCTTGCAGAACAGGATCTGCGGCCCGAACGGCCACACCGCGAGCAGCTTGACGTTGAACTGCTTCTGCAGCCGCGCGTCGACGGTGTCGAAGTAGGCCTTCGACACCTTGCGCCCGGTGGCGTAGTCGGGGCTGGCCCCCACCAGGTCCAGGCCCAGCAGCGTCGGCTCGTCGCGCGAGTTCTGCGACACGCGCAGCGAGACCAGGTCGAACAGGCCGGCCTTCATCACGCGCAGCTGCTCGGTGTCCTTGATGCCCAGCGTGTCGATGGGCTTGTAGTCGACGTCGATGGCCAGCCCGGTGCGCGCGGCGAAGTTCTCGAAGAAGGGCTGTTCCTTGTTCTTCTGGATCAGGCCGGTGGCCAGAGGCTGGCCGATGGCCTTGAACTTGAGCCTGTCCTGCGCCTGCGCGGGCAGCACGGCGGCGAGGGCCGATGTGGTGGCGATGGCTGCCGTGAGGGCGGCGCGGGTGATGCTGATCATGGTCGTTCTCTCCTGGGGGTTGGCTGGAAGGGATCAGGAATCGATGCTGACCTTGGCGTCCTTGGCGACGCGGGCCCACTTGGCGATCTCGTTGCGCGTGAACTGCGCGTAGCGCTCCGCGCTGCCGCCGCCGTCCTCGACACCGAAGGTGTCGAACTTCTGCTGCACGTCGGCCATCGCGAGCACGGCGTTGACGTCGTCGTTGATGCGCCGGGCCAGCGCCGGCGCCATGCGCGCCGGGCCCGACAGGCCGTACCAGTTCATGGTCTCGAACTCGGCGTAGCCCTGCTGCTGCATCGTCGGCACGCCGGGGTAGGCCTTCGAACGCTGCGCACGCGTCTGCGCCAGCGCGACGACGCGGCCGTTCCTCACGTGCGGCGTCGCCGCCGTCATGGTCTCGAAGGTGAACTGGATCTGGCCGCCGATCAGGTCGGTGAGCAGCGGCGCGCTGCCCTTGTAGGGCACGTGCAGCGCATCGACGCCGGCCTGCAGGCGGAACATCTCGATGGCGAAGTGCTGGATCGTCCCCGGCCCGGCCGAGCCGAAGGCCACCTGGCCGGGTCGGGCCCTGCACAGCGCGACGACCTCGGCGAGCGTCTTCGCCGGCTGGGTCGCCGCGGTGATCAGCAGGTTGGGCGTCACGCCCAGCAGCGCCACGGGCGTGAAGTCGCGCTCCGGGTGGTAGCGCAGCCTCGGCTGCACGGCGGGCGCCAGCGCGTGGCTGTTGATGGTCGACAGCAGCAGCGTGCTGCCGTCGGCCGGCTGCTGCGCCACGAACTCGGCCGCCAGCGTCGACGAGGCGCCGGACTTGTTCTCGACGATGACCTGCTGCTTCCACAGCGTGGTCAGCTTCTCGGCGACGACGCGGCCCAGCGCGTCGGCCCCGCCGCCGGCGGGGAAGCCGACGACCAGGCGGACCGGGCCGCCTGTCCAGGTCTGCGCGAAGACGCCTGGGGCGCCGAGCATGGCCGTCGCGGTGCCGGCAGCCTGGAGGAAGGAGCGTCGTTGCATGGTCGGGTCTCTCGTTCAGGGCGTCCGGTGCGATGGACGTGGTCGACGGTGGAAGTTCGGGCCTGGGCGTCAGTCGCGGCGCAGCAGCGCCTGGATCGACGCCGGCAGTCCGCGGTGGGGCTTGTCGGGCGGCGGCGCGAAGCTGCCCTGCCTGGCGCGCCCGGGCTGCAGCGCCACCAGCGACTCGGCGTGGCGGACGGCGCTCGACACGCCGTCGACCACCGGCACCGGCAGCCGGCCGCGCAGGCTGCGCGCCAGCCCGGCCAGGGGTGCGCCGGCCAGCACGATGACGTCGGCTCCGTCGTCGGCGACGCAGCGCTCGGCGAGCTGCACCAGGCGAGCGCCCTGGTCGCCCTGCACGGTGCCGATGTCGGCCAGCGGTTCGTCGAGCCCGCGGATGCTGGCCAGCCGGCCTTCGAGGCCGTTGGCCTGCACCGTCTCGCGGTACCAGGCGCGGATGCGCTGCGAGATGGCGACGATCGAGAAGCGCTTTCCGAGCAGGCAGGCGCTGGCGAGCGCGGCTTCGCTGAGGCCGGTCACCGGGCACGGCAGCACCTCGCGCAATGCCGCCAGGCCCGGGTCGCCGAAGGCGGCGACGACCAGCGCGTCGTAGCGGCCCAGGTGTTCGCCGGCCAGTTGCGCCGTGGCATAGGCGCCGACCATCGCTTCGAAGCGCGTCTCGATGTAGGCAACGCCGAACGGCGCGGTCAGCACCTCGACCGTGGTGCCGGTCGACGCACTGCGCTCGGCCTCGGCGCGGATCAGCGCGCTGACGCTGTCGGAGATGTTGGGATTGATGAGCAGCAGGCGCGTCATGGCCGGTCTCCGGTGCGGGCGGGCAGCAGCGACGGTGCGCCGCAGGTGAGGAAGCGGCCCTGGCCGGCGCGCGCATGGAAGCGCGTGCCGTCCCAGACGACCTCGCCGCGCGCGATCGTCATGCCCGGCCAGGCGCGCAGGGTCTGGCCCTCGTAGGGCGTGTAGTCGACGGCGTGGTGCAGCAGCGCGTTCGTCAGCACGAAGTCGCACTCGTTCCAGATCACCAGGTCGGCGTCGCTGCCGACCGCGATCGTGCCCTTGCGCGGGTGCAGGCCGTAGGCCTTGGCCGGGCCGGTGGAGGTCAGCTCCACGAAGCGGTTGAGCGTGAGACGCCCGCCCAGCACGCCTTCGGAGTACAGCAGCGCCAGCCGCGTCTCGATCCCCGGGATGCCGTTCGGGATGTGGCGGAAGGCCACCTCCTCGCCGCCTGGCTTCTTGCCCTCGGGCGCGTCGTACCTGAAGGGTGCGTGGTCGGAGCTGAAGACGGTGAAGGTGCCGTCGTTGAGGCCGTCCCAGATCACGTCCTGGTTGGCCTTGTCGCGCGGCGGCGGGCTGCAGACGCAGCGCGCGCCCTGGTAGCCGTCGTCGATCCCGAGGTCGGCCGCGGTCAGGAACAGGTACTGCGGGCAGGTCTCGGCAAAGACCTTCAGCCCGTGCGCACGCGCCCAGCGGATCTGCTCGACCGCCTCGCGACCCGACACGTGCACGATGAGGATCGGCACGTCCACCAGCTCGGCCAGCGAGATGGCGCGGTGCGTGGCCTCGCGCTCCACCAGCATCGGCCGCGCGTGGGCGTGGAAACGCGGCGCAGTGCGGCCGGCGGCCTCGAGCCGCTTCGTCAGCCACTCGATGGCATCGGCGTTCTCGGCGTGGATCATCGCCATCGCGCCCTGCTGCCGCGCCACCGCCAGCACGTCGAGGATCTGGCCGTCGTCGAGCTTCAGGTCGTCGTAGGTCATGTAGATCTTGAACGACGTGTACCCCTCGCGGATCAGCGCCGGCAGCTCCTCGTTCAGCACCTGCGGCGTCGGGTCGCTGACGATCAGGTGGAAGGCGTAGTCGACGTGCGCGCGGCCTTCGGCGCGGTGGTGGTAGTCGGCCACCGCGGCGCGCAGCGACCGGCCCTTCTCCTGCGCCGCGAACGGGATCACCGTGGTCGTGCCGCCGCAGGCCGCGCTGCGGGTGCCGGTGTCGAAGTCGTCGGCCATGCGCACGGGCGGCGCCATCGGCTGGTCGAGGTGGCAGTGCGCGTCGACACCGCCCGGCGTCACGGTGCGGCCGGCGGCGTCGACCTCGCGCCGGCCGGCGGCCAGGCCCTGGCCGAGCTGGACGATGCGGCCGCCGACGATGCCGATGTCGGCGTCGAAGGTGTCGCTGGCGGTGGCCACACGGGCGTTGCGCACGACGAGATCGAAGGCGCTCATCGCTGGGTCCCGGCTGCACCAATTTTGGGCAGCGTTGTCGGTTTCATTGTTGACAAATGTGTTGACGGCATCTCGGTGGCTCTCTGATGGTGAATCCGGGTTGCGCCGGCCGCCGCTCTGGTCGAGCAGAGCAAGCAACGGGCCATGTGCTGAGTTCGACGCGAAGCGCTTCCTGAAAGTGTCGACATCATCGTCAACAACTGTGTTGTCGTCTTTGGTGTAAACACTTATGTCGACAATTCGAGCGGATTTCGGGATGATCGCCCCCGGGCCGCGTCGCGGACGCTGCCGCCTTCACCGACCGAACCGGAACCCGCCATGACCTCTTCCGTCCGCCTGGGCGTGCTGACGCCCTCGTCCAACACCGCTTTGGAGCCGCTGACCAGCGCATTGGCTGCCGCGGTGCCCGGCTGCAGCGCGCACTTCGCGCGATTCAAGGTCACCGAGATCGCGCTGTCGCCATCGGCGCTGGGCCAGTTCGACGACAGCAAGATCCTGGCGGCGGCCGAACTGCTGGCCGACGCCCGCGTCGACGTCATCGGCTGGAGCGGCACCGCCGCCGGCTGGCTGGGGTTCGACGCCGACCGGCGCCTGGTGCAGCGCATCACCGAACGCACCGGCATCCCGGCCACCACGGCGGTGCTGGCGCTGAACGAACTGCTGGCGCTGCGCGGCGTCACGCGCCTGGCGCTGGTGACGCCCTACACCGCCGACGTGCAGCAGCGCATCGTCGACAACTACCGCGCGATCGGCATCGAGGTCGTCGCCGAGCGCCACCTCGGCATCAGCGTCAACCACGACTTCGCGCTCGTCGAGCCCGACCGCCTGCTGGGCCTGATGCACGAGGCGGTGCAGGCCGCGGGGCCGGCGCGGCCGCAGGCGATCACGACCTTCTGCACCAACCTGCGCGCGGCGCCGCTGGCCGAACGCGTGGAGGCCGAGCTCGACATTCCCCTGCTCGACACCGTCAGCACCACCGTGTGGGGCCAGCTGCGCGCGGCGGGTGCCGATGCATCGCAGGTGCGCGGCTGGGGCCGCCTGTTCGGCTGGCAGTGAGCGGCTGGCGATGAGTGCGCGCGACCCGCTGGCGACACTGGCCGGCGCCGACACCGGCGTCCCTAGAATCGGCGCAGACTGCCCCGACGCCGCCGGGCGCGCTTGCCAGCATGGCGTGCGCCTGGCCCAAGACCCCCTTGCCCAGCTGAACCCGCTGCATCCGGACATGCCCACCGCCCGCGCGCGCAAGCCCGCCTTGCAGGCCCGCCTGCAACGCGAGAACACCCACGACGAGATCTACGAGCGGATCTTCGTGGCCATCCTCGAACACCGCCTGCACCCGGGCACCAAGCTGGTCGAGGAACGGCTGGCCGAGATCTTCGGCGTCAGCCGGGCGCGCGTGCGCGAGGTGCTGGCGCGGCTGGCGCACGAGCAGATCGTCGAGATGATCCCGCAACGCGGCGCCTACGTCGCCAAGCCGTCGATCGAGCAGGCGCTGGACGTCTTCGAGGCGCGCCGCCTGATCGAGCCCGCGGTGCTGCGCCGGCTGATCGAGACCCTGACGCCGGAGAAGCTGGCGCGGCTGCGGCAGCACCAGGAACTGGAGTTCGACGCGCGCCGTCGCGAGGACAAGCGCGCCATCGTGCGGCTGTCGGGCGAGTTCCACTCGCTGGCCGCCGAACTCGCCGGCAACACCGCGCTGGCGCGCAGCATGCGCGAACTCTCGGTGCTGACCTGCCTGATGATCTTCCTCTACGACGCCCCCACGTCGACGAGCTGCCGGCCCGACGAGCACTCGCAGATCATCGACGCGATCGCGCGCCGCGACGTGGCACGTGCCGAGAAGCTGATGCTCGAGCACCTCGACCACATCGAGAGCGGCATGAAGCTCGAGGCCGCCACCGAGGAGGTCGATCTCGAGGCCATCTTCAAGGACGCCTGACCCAGGGCCGACGGGCGGACGGCGTGCCGCACCCGTCGATCGCGCCAGGCACGGTCGCCTGCCCCGCTGGAGAGCCTGCCGTCCGGCGTGATCGTCGAGGCCCGCGCTGCATGCCGCCGGTGCATCGGCCGGTCAGGTCGCCGGCGTGCGTTCGCGCGAACCGCCGTCGCGGCCACGCCGCCGGAGCCACTTGATGCCCTCGAACCAGACGACGCTCAGCAGGCCCAGCGCGACGGCCGCGGCCAGTTCGTGGGCCGGCAGCGGCGCGAAGCGCAGCACGCCGACCGCCCAGGGGACGTGGAGCGCCGCCATCAGCAGTGCCGACGCCAGGCCGACCACCAGCCACAGGGTGCGGTTGGGCGTGCGCAGCGTCGCCCACAGGGACTGCGCGGCGGAGCGGTTCGACAGGATCAGCGCCAGGTTGCCGGTCACCAGCGTCGCGAACGCCAGCGCGCGGGCCTCGGCCTCGGGCATCCGCGGGCTCGCCCAGGCGAAGGCGCCCATCACGACCGCCAGCACGCCCACGCCCTGGACCAGCGCCAGCCACAGCGTGGTGCCACCGAACAGCGGCGCGTCCGCATCGCGCGGCGGGCGCTGCATCACGTCGCGCTCGGCGGGCTCGTTCTCGAACGCCACCGAGCAGGCCGGGTCGATGATCAGCTCGAGCAGCGCGATGTGCATCGGGTAGAGCAAGGGCGGCCAGCCGAACAGCACGGGCAGCAACGCCATGCCGGCGATCGGCACGTGGACCGCCAGGATGTACGACATGGCCTTGCGCAGGTTGTCGAAGATCCGCCGCCCCAGGCGCACGGCGCGCACGATCGAGGCGAAGTTGTCGTCGACCAGCACCAGCGAGGCGGCCTCGCGCGCCACGTCCGTGCCGCGGCCGCCCATCGCGACGCCGACATGCGCCGCGCGCAGCGCCGGAGCGTCGTTGACGCCGTCGCCGGTCATGGCGACGATGTCTCCGCGCGCCTTCAAAGCCTGCACGATGCGCAGCTTCTGCTCGGGCGCGATGCGGGCGCAGACGCTGGCAGTGGCCATGCGCGCGCGCAGCGCCGCATCATCCAGCGCGGCGATCTCGTCGCCGGTCAGCACGTCACCGTCGCGTCCGGCGAGGCCGGCCTGGTGCGCGATCGCACGCGCCGTGGCCGGGTAGTCGCCGGTGATCATGACGACCCGGATGCCGGCTGCCCGGCACTCGGCCACCGCGGCCGGCACCTCGGGCCGCACCGGGTCGGACAGGCCCAGCAGGCCGACGAACTCGACGTCGAAGCCGTGCTCGCTCGGCGGCCAGTCCCGGCCGGCGAACGTGCCCCGTGCCGCCGCCAGCACGCGCAGCCCTTCGGCGGCGAGTTCGTCGACCACGGCCGCGATGCGCGCGCGCTGCGCGGCGTCCAGATGGCACAGGTCCATCACCGCCTCGGGCGCGCCCTTGGCGGCCACGGTCTGGAGGCCGTCGACGGACGATGCCCACACGTGCGACATCGCGCGCAGCTCGGGGCTGAGCGCATAGGCCTGCACCAGCCGCCAGTCGCGGTGCAGGTGCTCGGTGTCGGCAAGGAAGCGCTGGCCCAGCTGGTGAAAGGCCTTCTCCATCGGGTCGAAGGGATCGACCACGCTGGCGAGGATGGCGACCTCCACCAGGGCGTGGAACGCCTCGGGCAGCTGTCCATCGGGCGCGGCAGCCAGCGCCAGCCGATCGCCGAGCGCGACGCCACCCGCCGCCAGGTGGGTCACCGTCATGCGGTTCGCGGTCAGCGTGCCCGTCTTGTCGCTGCACAGCACGGTGGTGGCGCCCAGGGTCTCGATGGCATTGACGCGCCGCGTGAGCACGCCTTCGCGGGACAGCCGACGTGCGCCGAGCGCGGGGAACACGGTCATCACCACCGGGTACTCCTCCGGCAGCATCGCCATCGCCAGCGCGATGCCGGCCAGCAGCGCCTGCAGCCAGTCGCCCTGGAGCAGGCCATGCACCACCACCAGCGCGAGGCTGAGCAGCAGTGCCAGCAACGCCAGGTTGCGCACCAGCCGGGCCGTCTGCTTCTGCAGCGGCGAGCGCTCGTTCTCCACCGTGCCCAGCGCGGCCCCGATGCGGCCGATCTCGCTGCGCGGGCCGGTGGCCGTGACGACGGCCAGCGCGTGGCCCTGCACGATCAGCGTGCCGGCATAGACACCCGGGCGCTCGTCGCCTCCGGGCGGCGTGCGGGGCGCGTCCGCCGGGACGGAGGCTTCGGCGATTTCATCGGGCCGTGCGACGCGCTTGCCGACCGGCACGGGCTCGCCCGTGAGCAGCGACTCGTCGACGCGCATGCCATCGGCCGACACCAGCAACGCATCGGCCGGAACGCGGTCGCCTTCGCTCAGCTTGAGCAGGTCGCCACGCACGACGTCGCGTCCGGCGATGCGCTGCGGCCGCCCGTCCCGGACGACCAGCGCCCGCGGGCTGGTGAGGTCGCGCAGGGCCTCGATCGCACGTTCGGTCGTGCCTTCCTGGTACAGGGTCAGGGCCAGCGTGACGAGCACGAAGCCGAAGAGCGTCAGGCCCTCCTGCAGGTCGCCGAAGGCCAGGTACAAGGTCCCTGCGGCCAACAGCAGCAGGAACATCGGCTCGCGGACGGTCTCGGCGGCGATCGTCAGCAGCGTGCGGCGCTGGCCGCCGGGCAGTGCGTTCGGCCCGTCCCGCGCCAGGCGCGCAGCGGCCTGCGCGCCCGACAGCCCCGGCACGGCGTCCGTTGCCTGCGGCGTCTCGATGTTCACGTGCATGTTCTGCAAGACAGGATCCGTTCGAGGCGCGGCGCAGTCCCGGCTCCGGCCGGAGTGGGCGCGTCCCGCGCAAGCCTACCAGCGCGGTGGCCCGCCGCTCTGTGCGGTGCCGAGCCGAAGCAACGGCCCGATCCGGTGGTGCGCGCGGGGGCATGATGGGTGTCCGGCCCTCCGTGGCCGCAACCCACTGCGAGGTCCTCCATGTACGGATTCACCACCACGCTCACCGGGCTCTCGTTCGACGATGCCCTGGCAACGACGAAGGCAGCACTCCAGGCCGAGGGTTTCGGCGTGCTGAGCGACATCGACATCCAGCGCGCCATGAAGGACAAGCTGGGTGCGGACATGCCGCCCTACCGGATCCTCGGCGCCTGCAACCCGCCGCTCGCGCACCAGGCCCTGCAGGCCGAGCCGGACATCGGCTTGCTGCTGCCTTGCAACGTGATCGTCCGCGAGGTGTCGCCTGGCCGCGTCGTCGTGGGCTTCCTCGATCCGCAGACCATGGTGGGACTGGTCGGCAAGCCCGGCGTGAAGTCGGTGGCCGACGAGGCCGAGGCCCGCCTGCGGCGCGTGTGCACCGCGCTGGGCGGTGCCGTCACCCTGTCCGTCTGAGGGCCGCGCCGGCGGCCGTCGGGGGTGGCGCCAGGACGCGGATCGCGGCCGGCACCCGGGGCATCTGCCCGAGCCCGATGCCTGCGCCACGACATCCGCGGCGCAGCAGGCAGGTCGGCCGGACCGAGGTGTGCGCACGACGGTTGCGCCATGTTGCGACGCGTTCGTGCAAGACGGCGGCCTGCCCGCGAACCGACGATGCACCCCCCTCCACGCATCGACGGTCCCCCACCGCGCTCCCATGCAGCAACAGCCCTCGTCCCCCGGATTGCAGCGCCACCCGCCCGGTCCTGCAGATGGCCTCGGATCCGATCCCGCCAGTGCGGACGGTGTCGCGGTCGTCCAGGTCATCGACCGCGGCATCGACGCCGGTGACCCGGTCCTGGTGCTGCTGCCCGCGATGGGCGTCGCGTCGAGGTTCTACTGGCCGCTGGCCGAGGCCCTGGCGAGCCGGGCCCGGGCGACGGTCTGCTGCGTCGAGCTGCCGGGCCAGGGCCTGAGCCCGCTGCGAGCCGGACACGACGACTTCGGCTACGCCGATGTCGTCGACGCCGCCTTGCCGCGGATCGTGTCGGCGCTGCACCGGCGCCATCCGTCGCGGCCGGTGTACCTGATCGGCCACAGCCTGGGCGGCCAGCTGGCCGTGCTCGCCACCGAGCGCATCGGCGCCGAGCTGGCGGGGGTGATCCTGCTGGCGGCAGGCACCGCCCACCACCGCGCCTGGCCGCCGGCGCTGCGCCTGCGCGCGCGGCTGACCGTGCATGCCATCGCCCTGGTCGCGTGGCTGCTCCCCTGGTACCCCGGCCACCGCCTGGGCTTCGGTGGCCGGCAGGCCCGGCGGTGGATGCGGGACTGGTCGCACAACGCGTTGAAAGGCGGGTACCGGCTGCACGGCCCGGGCCGGTCCGGGTTCCGGCAACCGACGCTGGCCGAGGTCGACATCCCGCTGCTGGCCATCGGCATCGACGGAGACGCCGTGGCGCCGCGCGAGGCCCAGCGTGCCCTGCTGTCGCTGCTGCCGCGCGCGCGCATCGAAGAGCGGACCCTGCACGGGCGCGGCCAGGACTCGCCCTGGATGCGGCACTTCAGCTGGGCCCGGCAACCCGACGAGGTGGTGGCCGCCTGCTGCGCGTGGCTGGCCGGCCGCGCCGGCAGCGGGCCGGCCCGCTGACCGCCATCGGCCCGGTCGCCGACTACGGTGTCCCGGACGGGCCGCGGCGCCCGAACGCCGCGCGGGCCAGGCGGCGCCGCTCCAGGCTGAGCGCGTAGCGGATGCGCCCGAGGCACTCGGGAATGACGAAGAGGCCGAACTTGCGCGGCACGGCGATCAGCCAGCGCCCGCGGTGCCGCACGGGGCGGGCCACGGGCCCCAGCATGACATCGGCGACGGCCACGCCTTCGTCGGGCCCGAGCATGGCCAGCGCGTCGCCGCGCGCGTCGCACACCCCGCTGCCGCCCGGGAAGCTGGAGTCCTGCGGCAGGAAGGGCGCCGGCAGCCCGCTCACCCACGGTCCGCACTGGTTGGCCAGGACCGTCGGCACCCCCAGCGCCCTCGACACGGCTGCGCCCTCGCCGCGAATCAACGCGTCGAAGGCCTCGCGATCCGCCGGGCTGTTGTGCCGGTCGACCGTCGGCGAGGGCGCCGACAGGGCCAGCAGCACCAGCTGCGCGCGGCCGCCGATCTCGCGCCCCCAGTCGCCGCGCAGCCCCTCGTAGCAGATGCCGATGCCGATGCACCCGAGGCGCGTGTCGACCAGGTGCGGGTCCCGGCTGCCCCTGAAGAAGCAGGCCTCGACGGCCGCTGGCGCGTTCTTGCGCACGCGTGCCGCCACGATGCCCTCGTCGTCCACCAGCACGAAGGTGTTGAAGAAGTCGTTGCCATCGGTCTCGAGGAAGCTCGTGCCGATCCAGACGCGCAGCCGCACCGACTCGCGGTGCAGCCAGTCGAGGGTCGGTCCGTCGAAGGGCTCGGCATGCTGCCAGATCGCTGTCTCGAGGCGGTATCCGGTGGGCATCAGCTCCGGGAACACCACCAGCGTCGCGCCGCGCTGCACGGCGTGCTCGAGATGCGCCCGCGCCCGCGCGAGGTTCTCGTCGCGCCGGCCGGGCGTGCAGCGCATCTGCACGGCGGCAACGCGCAGGGGCCGCGCCGGGCCCGACCCGCGTGCGCCCGTTCCGCCCCGGGTGCCCTCGGCAGCACCGGCCTGCTGGTGCCTGACCGCCATCAGGAACCGAACCTGTTCGGCCCCAGGAGACGCCACACCGCGCTGTCGCGCTCACGTCGTTCATGCTGCACCGCGCGCGGCAAGTCCGCCTCCGACAGCCCGACGTCGCGCAGCATGCGTTCGTCCAGTCGGACCAGCAGGCGGTGGGCCGCATCCCGGCGCGGCCACGCGCGCAGGCAGCTGGCGATGGCGGACAGGCCGCGCCACGACCGCCACGGGACGGCCGGTGGTGACCCGCCAGGCGAGCACGGGTTCGCGGACGGGTCGATGCAGGGGGCGGTGCAGCAGGAGCGCATGGGATTCCTCGGGACGGGCGGCACATGCTGCTCGTGTCGCCAGAGCCGTTCTTGCACGAATGCGTCGTGCTGCGGGAAAGCGCGACGACCGCGACGACGCACTTGTTCAAGACCGCATGCAGCGCGCGCCCGACGATGGAAAAAGGCGCCCGGTCAGGACGGCCACCCCGCAACACCCACCCATCGAGGACCTGCCATGAAACTGCCTTCCCCCCACCCCCTGCTGGCGCGGACGCTGCTTGCGCTGGCCGCCACCGCGCTCCACCACCCGGCCAGTGCCGACCGCGGCGACCAGGCCGATCCGGCCACCACGCCGGCAGCCTGGTGCGCCGGGCGCTGCGACGCGGTCGTCACCGACTGGAGCGTGGCCGCGCTGCAGGTGATCCAGGCCGCCGACGGCTACCAGAACCCGCTGACGGCATCGCGTGCGCTGGCCATGCTGCACCTGGCAATGCACGATGCGGTCAACAGCGTGCGGCCGCGGTTCCGGCGCTTCGCGGCCGGCGCGGTCGCGATCAACCCGGCGGCGGACCCGGCGGTGGCGGCCTCGGCCGCCGCAGCCGGCGTGCTCGCCGCGCTCTATCCCCAGCCGGCGGCCACCGCCCTGACCCACGCGGCGCACGCGCGCGTGCTGCTCGAGGCCGGCACCGGTCCGCGCATCACCGCGGCCAGCCAGATCGGCCAGGCGGCCGCCCAGGCGGTCCTGGCGCAGCGCAGCAACGACGGCAGCGGCGGCGCCGAGCCCTACACCGAAGGCACCCATCCCGGTGCGTACCGGTTCACGCCGCCGTTCGACTTCACGCTGATGCCGCACTGGCGCCAGGTCACCCCCTTCGGCATTGCATCGGCGTCCCAGTTCCGGACGGCGCCGCCGCCGGACCTGGCCAGCCCCGACTACGCACGCGACTTCAACGAGGTCCGGCGCGTCGGCGGCAAGGACAGCGCGGCCAGGACCACGGACCAGAGCCACTACGCGGCGTTCTGGTACGAACTGTCCGACATCGGCTGGAACCGCGTGGCGCGTGCGGCGTCGGGCCGTGTCCAGCAGGACCTGTGGGAGCGCGCCCGCAGCTTCGCGCTGCTGAACATGGCCCTGGCCGACACCTACATCGCGGGCTGGGACTCGAAGTTCCATCACGACTTCTGGCGTCCGGTCACCGCGATCCACCTCGCGGGCACCGACGGCAACGCGCTGACGCAGCCCGATGCCGCGTTCGAGCCTTTCCTGCCGACGCCCCCGGTGCCGGACATGCCCTCCACCCACGCTGCGCTCGGCATGGCCGCCGCGACCGTGCTGGCGGAGACCTTCGGACGCGACCACGTGCCGATCGCCTTCGCGTCGTCATCGGCCCTGCCGACCAACGCCGTGCGCGCGTTCCGCAGCTTCAGCGAAGCCGCCCGCGAAAACGCCGACTCGCGGGTCCGCGCCGGCCTCCACTTCCGCTTCGCGGTCGAGGCCGGGCTGCGGCTGGGTCAGCAGGTCGGCCGCCACGTGGCGCGCCACCAGCTGCAGCCCGCCGGCGGAGCGAACGACTGATCGTGCCCCTAGGCCTCGGGGTCGCTCGCGGCCCCGGCGGCCACGCCCCAAGCCTGGGCCCAGGAGGCGAGCGGGCGCAGCGCTGCCAGCAGCGCGCGGCCGGCGTCGGTGAGGGCGTAGCCGCCCTCCCCCTGTTCGACCAGTCCGTTCGACCGCAGTTCGTGCAGCCGCACGTTGAGCAAGGACGGGTTGGTCTGCGCAGCAGCCTGCAGTGCACGGAAGGTCCGTGGCCCCGCACGCAGTTCCCACAACACGCGCAGCGCCGAGCGACGCCCCAGCAGGTCGAACACGACCATGATCGGCCGGCCGGTGTCCGATCCGCGGGCTGGAACGCCGATGGCGGGCACCCGCCTTGTTCTCGTCATGGTTGTCCGCTGGAGGCTTGTCGTGCGCGAGTTTGCTACGGAAAATATAGCAGATGAAACCCCTGTCCCGGATTGCTCCCGCGCCGGCACCGTTCGAGCCGACGGTCGCCGACTGGCTGCGTCGCACGATGCCGCCCGGCCAGCCGCCATTGCAGCTGTTTGCCGTGCTGGCCCGCGACCCGCGGCTGTTCGGCAAGTTCTTCGCCGGCGGCCTGCTCGATCGCGGGCACCTGACGCTGCGCCAGCGCGAGCTCGTCATCGACCGCACGACCGCGCGGCACGGCTGCGCCTACGAATGGGGTGTGCATGTCGCCGTCTTCGGCGCGCGGATCGCGCTCACGCCCGAGCAGCAGGTCTCGCTGGTCCACGGCACGCCCGGCGACGGGTGCTGGCCCGACGACGAGCGATGCCTGCTGCAGCTGTGCGACGAGCTGCATCGCACCAGCCGGGTCTGCGACGCGACCTGGCAGGCACTGCGGCAGCGCTTCGGCGACGAAGCCCTGCTCGAACTGCTCCTGCTGGTGGGCTTCTACACCACCACCAGCTACCTGGCGAACACCCTGCAGCTCGAGCCCGAACCCGGCACGCCGCCGTTCCCTGCGGCACCCCACGGCGAGGCGCCGCCATGAAGCTGACCGCCACCAACGCGTCGACCGACCAGGGCCTGCAGGTCCTCAACCACCTGCTCGTCCCGGACGCGCCGGCGCTGCCCGGCATCCTGGGCTTCACCGACTCGGCCGGTCGCTTCGGCGCGAGTCCGGTCAGCATCCGGATCCTGACCGAACCGTGCGTGGTGGTCTGGTTCAACCACGGCGATCCGGTCGAGGCGGTCGGCAACGGCGGGCAGCGCCGCCTGGGCTCGCACGTGCGCGGCATCCAGTCCCGCGTGGTCGATCTGAAGCCGGGACGGCACCTCGGCTCGAACGCGGTGAAGCTGGCGCCGCAGGCCTTCGAGCAGGTGTTCGGCGTGCCCGCTGCCGAGGTCACCGACCGGCTTGTGCCGCTCGCCGACCTCGTCGGCGCGACGGAGGTCGCCGCCATCGAAGACCAGCTGCGGGCCCTGGACGCGGCCACGCGGCGCACGGCGCTCGTCGAGACCTTTCTCGTGCGCCAGTCGCGGCGGGCGCGGCGGCTGCGCGACGATCGCGCGGTCAGCCGGTCGCTCGATGTGGTGCTCGCAGGCACGGGGCCCAGCACGGTCGAGGGGCTGTCGGACGCCATCGGCCTGGGACGGCGCCAGCTCGAACGCCGCTTTGCCGCGCGCACCGGGCTGACGCCGAAGTCGTATCTGCGCATCGCGCGGATTCGCGATGCGCTGCGGGCCTGGCACGCAGGGCAGCCGTGGGCCGAGGTCGCTCTCGAGGCCGGCTACGCCGACCAGTCCCACTTCGTCCGGGACTTCAAGTCGTTCATCGGCATGGCGCCTGCCAGCTTCGCGCGGAACTCGGCATCGCCCACGTTCCGCCAGATCAACGACGGACTGGGCGAGAGCGCGTTCGTCAACTGCCTGGTGGTGCCCGCATGAGCGGGGGCGGGTGCATGCCATTGCTTCCCATCGTCGCCGGCCAGATCTGGCATGCCCGGCATCCGGTGCGCTTCGGCCCGCTGCGCCTGACGACGCGGATGACCGTGGTGCGCCTGCACAACGGCGACCTCTGGATCCATTCGCCGATCCCGCCGTCGGACGACCTCGTGGCGTCGCTCGCCGCGCTCGGACCCGTGCGCCACGTGGTGGCGCCCAACAAGAGCCACCACCTCTTCTTCCTGGCGTTCCTGCAGCGCTTCCCGGATGCAGCCGGCAGCATCGCGCCCGGGCTGTCGGCCAAGCGGCCGGACCTCGCCGGCTTCGCCGAGACGACCGTCGCCGGCCCGTGGGACGCGGACCTGCAGGGCCACTTCATCGCCGGCCTGCCGGTGCTCAACGAGACCGCCTGGTTCCACCGTGCGTCGGGCACGCTGATCCTCGCCGACCTGCTGTTCTCGTTCTCGCCGGCCAACCGCGGCCTGATGGCCGTGGCGGCCCGCGCGCTGGGGGTCCATGACCGCCTGGCGATGTCGCGGACGATGCGCTGGGCGGTGTCCGATCGTCCCGCCTTCCGCGCGTCGATCCGGCCGCTGCTGGACCTGCAGGTGCACAGGGTCGTCGTCGCGCACGACCAGGTGGTCGAGGACCAGGCTGCCCGGCGGCTGCGCGCGGCGTTCGCAGGGTTCGCGGACCCGGCCGTCTGAGCGCCATGCGCGTGCTGCTGCTCACGCTGGGGTCGCGCGGCGACGTCGAGCCGTTCATCGCCCTGGGGCTGGGCCTGCGGGCAGCGGGGCACGCGGTCACCCTGTGCACGAGCCGGCGCTTCGGGGCCGTGGTCGCAGGCCATGGCCTGCGCCACGCGCCGATGGACGACGCCTTCGTCGCGCTGCTGGAGTCGTCCGCGGGCCGCGCGGGCCTGGCGCGCAGCGGCAGCCTGCCCGGCATGCTGTCGACGACGCTGCGCCTGATGCGTCGCGTGGGACCGATGCAGGAGCAGGTGCAGCGCGACTGCTGGGCCGCTGCGCAGGCGTGCAGGCCCGATCTCATCGTGCACCACCTGAAGATCCTCGGAGCGCCCGACATCGCGCAGCAGCTCGGCGTGCCCGCCGTGCTGGCGCCCCTGGTGCCGATGGTCCAGCCGACCGCGGGGCGCCCGTGTCCGGTGCTGCCTGCCGGGCTGGACCGGTGGTTCGGCGCCGGCGCGCGACGCGCCGGCTACCGGCTCGTCAACACCCTCGCCACGCGCTGCGGCACCGGCCCGGTGCAACGGTGGCGGCACGCCTGCGGGCTGCCGCCGCGGCCGCACACCATGGACCTGCTGCGGGACGCGCAGGGCCGGCCCGTGCTGCTCCTGCATGGACACAGCGAGGTGCTGCTGCCCCGCCCCGCCGACTGGCCGGCCCATGCCGTGGCCACCGGCTGGTGGCACCTGCCACCGGCCGGCGACTGGCGACCGCCACCGGCCTTGCAGGCCTTCCTCGACGCGGGGCCGCCGCCGGTCTACGTCGGGTTCGGCAGCATGGCCGGCCGCGACCCCGCGGGCCTGGCGCAGCGGGTGGTCGAAGCGCTGGCCCGGGCCGGGCTGCGCGGCGTGCTGGCGCGCGGATGGGGCGGCCTGCAGCCGGCCGCGGTGCCCGGCCATGTGCACCTGATCGACGAAGCGCCGCACGACCGCCTGCTGCCGCTGATGGCCGCCGTCGTGCACCACGGCGGCGCCGGCACCACGGCCGCGGGCTTGCGTGCGGGACGCCCCACGGTCGTCTGCCCGTTTTTCGGGGACCAGCCCTTCTGGGGCCGCGTGGTGCACGATGCCGGGCTCGGCCCGGCGCCGCTGCCGCAGCGCCGGCTCACGCCGGCCCGGCTGGCTGCCGCGATGCGGCTGGCCGTGGAGTCCGTCCCGATGCGGCAGGCCGCTGCCACCGTCGGCGCGCGACTGCGCGCCGAAGACGGCGTGGCACGCGCCGTCGCCTGGCTCGAGGCGTGGCAGGCCACCGGCGCCGGGCCGCCGTCGGACCACGGCGCAGGCGCCTGAGCCTGCCCGGCAACGGAGTTGTCCGGGTGGCGGCAGTGCGACGCACCCTGGGCATTGACGAGCCGGTCGGTGCGCACGCCGAAGCCCTGCGCCATGCGCAGGCTGCGCTGCCTGCGCGGGATGCCGCGGTCGGACAACCCCACAGCAGCGTGTGCGTGGTCTCGGGCATCGGCCAGGCGCAGTCCCAGAAGGTGTCGTGCGCCGAGGCCGCCTGCGGCATGCCGTGGTGCGGCTCGGGTTTCACCGCGTGCACGAGGTCGGGGAACTTCATCGCGTCCTGGATGAAGGAGACCGGGATGTCGTTGCCCACCAGGTCCCAGTTGCCCTCGTCGGTGTGGAACTTGACGGCAAGGCCGCGGAGGTCGCGCGCCGTGTCGGTCGAGCCGCGTTCGCCGGCCACCGTGGACAAGCGCGCGAACACCGTCGTCCTCTTGCCGGCGGCCTGGAACGGGGCCGCGCGCGTGCGCGCGGTCATCGGCGCGCAGCACGCGAAGTAGCCGCGCGCCGCGGACGCGCGCGCATGCACGATGCGCTCGGGGATGCGCTGGTGGTCGAAGTGCGTGGTCCTCTCGCGGAGGATCAAGTCTTCAGCAGCGTCTGCCCGCGCAGCCCGGCCTTCAGCGCGTTCTGGTTGTCGCCGACCGCGACACCCTGGTTCGTGGTCAGCACCTGGCCCGCGGCGTCCGAGCGCGCGCCGTCGAGCGGGCTCGACTTCGGCGTCGCATGGACCTCGCTCGACGTGCTGGCCGAGGCCGTGGGCGAACCGCCGGCCTCGCTGGTGCCGCGCGGCGGCGCCACGGCGATGTCACGGCCGACTCCCCGGACTTGCCGGCGTTGTGCGGCATCGCCGCGGCCAGGGCCTCGGCGGCGGCCAGTTGCTCCGACAGCGGAGCGGGCGCGCAGGTGGTTCTGCGGGCGCTTGCCGTGGGAGAGGCGGGTTCATCCGGGACCTTGGATGTGGATGCAGCCGTCGGCGCGTGCGCCGGGGCGGCGCGAGGACTCAGCGTCCCGAGGGCGGCTTGCCGCCGGGGCCAGGAACCAGCCGGGCGCGCAGCGTCGCATCCTGGCCGGGGGTTGCGTGCATGTCGGTGTCGACCAGGCCTGCGTCGAGGTCGCGCTTGGCCTGGAGGATCACCGGGTCGGGCCCGGTGGCATCGGGCTCGGGCGATGTGTCGCGCTCGTGCGGTAGCGCGAGGCCGGGCCCCGACCTCGGCGCCTTCGCGCGCCGCGGTCCCACCTCCGGCCGCACGGGTGCGGCGTCGGTGGGATGGACGTGTCCGGGGTTGTCGGGGGCGTGCGCAGGCTGCGGCTGTTGCTCGGGCAGGTCGCGCTGCGGACGCTGCGGCGGGGAGGCTCGGGTGCGTGGCATGGGCGGGCTCTCGTCGGCGTGGTGGTGGCGCGACCTACGGAGCGCCGGTCCGGCCGGGGCCGGCGGCTCGTCGGACTGCGGCGCGCGCGTCAATCCGATCGGGCATACCGCCTCCAGGGTCCCGGGGCCTGTCCGAGCCGGTCCGCCACGGCATCGAGGACCTCGCGATTCCATCCCATGCCGATGTGGCTGCTCTCGACCTCGATGTCGTGGACCAGCTTCGAACGCTTGTCGTGGCGGCAGGTCTGCCAGGCGACGACCCCGTCGCTGCGGCTGTAGATCGACGTCGTCCGCAGTGGTGGCGGTGTGCGCAGGCGCAGGCTCAAGGCCGGATCGAGTTCGGCCGCGCTGCCGCTGAGCAGGCGGAACAGCCAGCCGGCATTGGTGTGGTCGGCTGCCGCGTTGAAGGGCGTGCCGATGGTGATCACCTGCCGCAGGCGCGGTGCCATCAGCTTGCCGAGTTCCCGTGCGTACAGGCCGCCCAGGCTCCAGCCGATCAGCGTCGCGGGCTGCGCATGCTTCGAGAGCATGTCGCGCATCTGGCCGCTGAGGATCTCGAGCCAGGCGTCGAGGTCGCCTTGCGGCCCGGTGTTGAAGCCCTGCCCCCAGTCGAAGGCCTCGTAGCCGAGCGCGCGGCAGTGATCGCGCAGCGTGGCCACCGAGCGGCCGTCCGCCCCCAGCCCCGGGAAGATCACCACGGGGTGTCCGTCGCCGGTCTTCGCGGGGCTGGCCTTCGCCAGGCGGTGGCGCGCGAGCTCGAGTGCCGCCCGAAAGGGCTCCGCGCCCAGCAGGCTGAGCGGGGGGCGGCGGACAAGGCCGGTCGTGGAGGGAGTCATGGGGTCCGTTTCTGTGCAGAGGTGCCGGTGGGGGTCGTTCGGTTGCCGCGATGGAGGGGTCGGCCGGTGCGCCCACCAGGCGCATCATGGGCGCGTGGCAGGGTCCCGGCCATCGGGTTGCAGGTCCGCGCCGTCAGCGCCTGCGCTTCTTCGTCGCGGCAGGTCCGGCCGCGGCGCCGGACCACAGCCGGAGGCTCTCTGTCGTCGCCGCGACCGCGGCGGCCTGCACCTGTCGCTTGGCCTGGGCGGTGGCCTGGCCACGGACCGAGCCGACCATGCGGTGGGCCGTGCGCAGCCACAGGCTCATGAACGGGTTCTTCTTCAACCAGGGGTTGGACATGTCGTTCCTTGGAATGCCGGACCGCGTGCAAGGCGATGCCTGGGCGGCGATCGCTTCCGCAGGCAGTGCCGGCGATGTCGCGGGCCCCGGGACCGCGGACGCGGTGGTGGCCGCCGCGCCAGGGCACATCGGCGGCCGCCTCAGCTGCGGTGGTGGGGTGCATCCGGACGCCCGCAGCGGGCTCAGGCCGCCTGGGCCAGCAGGTCGTCCTTGCGGGCGGAGAGGCGGTCGCCGAGCTCGACCAGGTCGAGCGACGAGGCCCTGGCCTGCGGGAACATCCCGGTGTGCTCTTCCTTGACGTGGTGCTTCACGTAGTCCGACAGCACCCTGACCTTCGCGTCGTACATCTCGCCGTCGGGCTCGACGCCCTCGATCTGCGCGATCAGCGCCTTCACGCCGGCGTGCTCGACCGCGGCTTCGGGCACCAGCAGCCTGCCCTTGAGCGCATCCTTGACGGCTGGATAGAAGATCTCTTCCTCGATCTGCGCATGCACGCTGAGTGCACTGCAGATCTCGGCCACCAGCGACTTCTTGGTCGTCGCCGAGCGCGTCTTCTCGTACGCGGCAAACAGGTGGCTGACGGCTTCGTGATCGGCCTTGAGCAGGGCGATCGCGTCGTTGGCGTCGTGGCAGTCGGGGGGGGCCCCGTGCGGCGGGGTGGGTTTCGTGGCGGTCATGGCGGGTCGCTGGATCGATGGGTGAGACGGAGGTGCAGTCAATGCACGAACAGCGCGATCAAGACGATGATCGGGATGGGGATGCCGAGAAACAGAAGCAGGAGTGAACGCATGGCGGCCTTCGCGGGCGGTTGACGGGGAGACGGCTCAAGCGTCGCGGCGCCGGCCACCCAGGGTGGCGGCCAGACTGGCGACGAAGGCACCGATCAGCAGCGACACGAACAGCCACGATGCGCTGTAGGCGGAGGCCTGACGGGCCTTGTCGGCGGCCTCGCGCGCAGCCGCTTGCGCGCCACGCGCCCTGGCCTGGGCCCTGGCGTAGACATCGGCGACACGCAACTCGGCCTGCTGCTGCGACAGGCCCGTGCGCCGGGCCACGATCTGGCCGACGTGGCTGACGTCCTCGGGCGGCAGCGGATCGGCGCGACTCACGTTCGTGAAGATCCGTCCGACCGCGGCGGTGTCCATCGCGGAAGCCCGCTCGGACGTCTCGATGCCGGCCGGCACGTCCGCGGCTCCGGTGCCGGGTGCCGCGGCGGCTTCGCGCCGGAACAGGACGTCGACGAAGTAGTCCATCGCGCCGCCATCGGCAACCGGCGCCGCGCGGGAGGCCACCGCGGCGCCCCCGACGGCGGCGCCCGCCGTGCCGGCGACTCCGGCGCCCATCGCTGCCCCGGCCTGCACGCCACTGCCGATGATCGAACCGATGGCAGACGTCAGCAACGCGGCGGTGGCGAGCGACGCCACGGCCCAGGCCAGGAAGCCATGTGCGGTGTCGCGGAAGTACACCTCGTCGGCGGACGCGTCGATCCACCTGGCGCGCAGGCGCCCGGCGAGGTAGCCGCCCATGGCCGAGGCGAGCAGCTGCGTCAGCGTCAGCCACACGATGGTGGACACGCCGAAGGTCGTGGCGCTGACGCCGTCGCCGGCCCACGGCGACACGGACGACAGCCCGAATCCGACGCCCAGCATCAGCAGGATCAGCGAGAGCGCGGCTGCCGCGGCGGCGCCTGCGGCGATCGCGCCCCACGAGACGGCGCTCGAGAGCGTGCGGGTGTTGTCGGCAAGGCCGCCCCGCGGGGGGCGCATGCGGGCCAGGTCCTCGGCGGGCGCTGTGGTCGATCGATCCATCGGTACTCCTGTCGGCGAAGGGCGAGTCGGACGCCGGAAATGCCGACACCGCGTGCCCTTCGAAAGAGGTCCACCGTAAAGACGCGGGAAGCGGAGGTCTGTGCTGTACCGAACGCGCGTCGCCGCTTTCGGCACGAGGCCCGCGTGCGCGCAGGTGCAGCGGGCGGGCAGCACGGTCTGCCCGGCCGCGTGCCATGCGCCGGACGTGGTCTTGCGCACGCAGCCCCCTGGCAACCGGGAACCATGCTCCAATTGGATTCCAGATGGAGTCCAAGGGGATGGCGTGAAACACGGTGGTACGGCGATCGAACCCAGGCAGCGCGCGGGCGAGACGGAGAAGATGACGGTGAATGTCGGCGTGGTCGACCTGGGCCACGTCGACCTGCTGGTCCAGGAAGGCTTCTATTCGAACCGGTCGGACCTCGTCCGGACGGCGCTGCGCAACCAGCTGGCCCTGCATGCCGACACGGTCCGGCAGACCGTGGCGCGCCGCACGCTCACGGTGGGTCTGCAGCACTACGCACGCGCCGATCTGGAGCAGGTGGTCGCCGCGGGTCAGCAGCTGCAGGTCCAGGTCGTCGGCCTGGCACGCATCGCCGACGACGTCACGCCCGAACTGGCGCGCGCCGCCATCGCATCCGTCACCGTCCTGGGCGCGTTCCAGGCGAGCCCGGCGGTGCGCCGGGCACTGTCCGACCGCATCCACTGACCTTCCACACCCGCCACGGAAAGCACACCATCAAGCACCTCTTCAACGGCCGCACGCCGTCCTTGGACGCCCAGGCGATCAGCGCGACGATCCAGCGGGCGCTCGCGTCCGCAGGACTCGACACCACCCGCGGTCCGATGCACGACGTGACGGAGACCATCCGGCGCGCCCTGGCCGCCGGGCACCTCGCCGCGCCCGGCCCGGGGTCCGGGCACGACGCGGTCGTCGATGTCGACGTCCGCTTCGTGCCTGCCGGCGACGATGGCAACGCCGCCACGCCCTGTCCGCCGCCAGGCGGGACGCAGCGGCCGCGGCGGCTCGAGTCCCGCACGTTCAGCAACGCCTTCGGCACGCGGGCCTACAAGGTCCACGTGCCCGCGGCGCCGGCGGAGGCACCCCGCGCGATGGTGGTGATGCTGCACGGCTGCACCCAGTCCGCGGACGACTTCGCCGCGGGCACGCAGATGAACCGCCTCGCGGACGCGCACGGCTTCCTGGTGGTCTACCCCGAGCAGCCCGCGCACGCGAACGCATCGAAGTGCTGGAACTGGTTCCGGCCCCAGGACCAGGCACGCGATGCCGGCGAACCTGCGCTGGTGGCGGGCATCGTCCGCGAGGTCGCGCAGCAGCACGGCGTCGACCCGCGGCGCATCTTCGTCGCCGGCTTGTCCGCCGGGGCTGCGATGGCGGTGGTGCTGGGCGAGACCTATCCCGAGCTGTTCGCCGGCGTCGGCGCCCATTCCGGCTTGCCCTTCGGCAGCGCCCACGACATCCCGTCGGCCTTGGCCGCCATGAAGGGCGGGCGTGGGCAGCCGGGCCCGGCGCGCGTGCCGGGCGACGCCGCCGGCGCCCGCAGGACGGGCGGGCAGGCGGTTCCGGTGATCGTGTTCCATGGCGACCGGGACCACACCGTGCAGCAGACCAACGGCCAAGCCATCGTGCGCCAGGCGCAGGAGGCGCATGCCCGCGACGCGGGGGGTGGCCTGCACGTCACGACGCAGGCGGGCCTGGCGCCCGGCGGTCGGCGGTTCAGCCGCGCGGTCCACACCGACGCCCTGGGCCGCGTCCGGATCGAGCACTGGACCTTGCACGGCGGCGGCCACGCCTGGTCGGGTGGCCACGCCAGCGGCAGCTACACCGACGGCACGGGCCCGGACGCGTCTGCGGAAATGGTGCGGTTCTTCCTGGCGCTGCCGCACGACGGCGCGGCGTGAGCGCGGCGATGTGACGCCGAAGGCGTCGGCATGGCGCCCTGCCGCGGCGCGCGCGTGGACATGCGCACCGCCGTCGGCGACCCCAGGCGCCAGTCGACGCCTTCGCGCCGGCACACAGGCCTTCGCACGCGCGTGCGGTGTCGGGTGCAGGGCCCGCTACGGTGCAGGCGGACAGATGGCGAACCGGCAGCAACCCCCGTCGTTGCTGGGCCGGTCCGCATCCGGAGGAACTCCCCATGACGCACCCGATCCAGCGCTCGGCCACCCCCTCGCCCAACACGTCGCGTGCGCCCTCGCCGGTGCCGGCGCCTGACGCGCCGGCGCGTCAGACGCCGGCGCGGCTGCTGGCGACTGCGCAGCGCCCGCCGGGCCTGCCGCCGCAGCGGCCGGCCTCGGCGGGGGATGCAGCCCCGGCCGCGCCGGCGCTCGACCACCTGCCGGACACCCTGCTGCAGGCGGTGGCCGGCCACCTGACGGCCGGCGAGCGCCTGCGCCTGGGCAGCGTGTCGACCGCCACGGCGCGCACGCTCGACCCCGAACTGCGTGCCGCCCGCATCGTCACGGCACATGCACCGGGCGTGGCCGACGCGGCGCGCTTCGACGCCGTGCTGGGCCCGGGCGACCCCCGCTCGGTGGCCGCCCTGCCGGTCCACCTCCAGGCCGAGGCCCTGGTGGCGCTGGCAGGCCGCTTCATGGCACTGCCGGCCGATGACCGGCAGCAGGCCATCGCATCCTTCCAGGCCTTCGAGCACCGCGGCGCTCCGCACGCCGTGCTGACCGACGTGCAGCACACCGTGCGAGACGGCACCGTGGGGCTGCGGCGCCGCGAAGCCGCGCTCGTGGGCCACGGCGGCGCGGCGGCCGCCGCGGTGGTCGGCGGCGAGAACATCCAGGCCGTGGCGCGGCGGCTGGCGATCTCGGGCCCGCACGCGATCGACACGCTCGAGGGCCTGGCCATGGGCCGCGCACACCAGGCGCTGGACGGCGGCGAGAGCGTGCCGGCCGTGGCCGCGCGCCTGGGCATCAGCACGCCGCCGCGCCTGGCCGACATGGAGCGCCGGTCGGCCATGCATGCGGGCGTGGCCGCCGTCGGCGCTGGCGAGGCGCCAGCCGTCGTCGCCGCGCGGCTGGGCATCGGCAACCCGGTCTACGTGGGCGTGCTCAACCACAGCGCCGCGCGCCGCGACGTCGATGCCGGGCGGCCGGTGGACGTGACCCTGCGCGAGTTCAACATCACCAACCACGACGCGATCCTGGGTCTGGAACTGCGCGCAGCGAACGCGGCAGGTGCCGCCGCGGTGGAACAGGGCCGGAACGTCCAGGCGGTGGCCGAACAACTGGGCATCCGCCTGGCACCGGTGCGGGCCCGTCTGGAGCGCCTGGCGGTGGACAGCGCCGGCGCAGCCGCTGTGCGGCAGGGCGAGGCGGTGGCGGCGGTGGCCGAACGGCTGGGCATCCGCGACCAGGCCCACATCGACAGGCTCGCCGAGCACGCCGGCGATCAGCCGCCGACCAAGCGCGCCCGGCTGGGCTGAGGCACCGCGCTGCCATCGACGCCGGCGCCCCGGCCCCGGCAGCAGGCACTTCGCATCACGACACGCCGCTTCGCCCGGCCACCGCGACCACCCCGGAGCGCTGCCTACGATGGTTCTCAACTGCATGGCAGGTCCGTCATGCATCTGCAGGGGCCAGGCTCCCTTGAGCTGCAGATGCCGGGCGCCTTGCCGCAGGCCGCCAAACCGTCGGAGCTTCATCGACGGGCTTTGATCTGAACAGGACACCGCGTCATGCGTGGTGATCCGCAACTCTAGGAGAGTGACGATGGGTTCCATGCATGTGAGTTCACCGGTTGCGAGCACCAATGCCGCAGCGGCCGCCAACAAGGACAAGGAGAAGGACAAGACCACCGCCGACTGCGAGCACGTCTCCAGCACGGTGACGCAGTTCGCCGGCACCGCCGTGCGCGAAGAGAGCACCGCCGCGGTGGTGACCGAGACCGAGAAGTCGGCACCCGCGCCGGCCGTGGCCGAGGCGCAGGCCGAGGTGGCCGTGGCCCAGGCCCGCCTGGACCTGGCAGAAGCCCGCCTCGACCGCGCCGAACTCAGCGAGGAGACCGTGGTGGCCAAGCAGGACGGCGCGCCGGCACCCAAGGAGGTGGTGGCGGTCACCGAGAAGGCCACGGGTGACGTCGAGGAGTCCGAGGCCCACCTGTCGTCCGTGGAAGACAAGACCGGTCTGACGGCCACCACCACCGCGGAAGCGCCGCCGCCGCAGACCAAGGACGAAGCCGACCAGCGCGTTGCCGCAGCCGAGGCCGAGCTGGCCAAGGCGATGGACCAGCAGGCCCAGCTCAAGACGGGCACGACCCCCGTCGACGAAGCCGAGTGGAACGCGGCGCTGTCCGACTCCAGCGACCAGGTCACCAACCCGCCGCCGCCGCCGGCCCTTTCCGCATCGACCCAGGCCGTGGTGGCTGCGGGCAAGCAGGTGGACGACTTCGGGGACCAGAACAAGCTGGACGCGCAGGAGCTCTCGGCCGAGACCCAGAAGCTGGTCACCGAGCTGGGCAAGGTGGACGACCTGGTGGCCGACAACAAGATCGACAAGCAGCAGCTGGGCCAGTCCACGAACGACCTCGTCTCCGTCCTGACCCAGGTGGACCAGTACATCGCTGACGTACTGGCGGGACAGATGCCCACCGCCCTGCAGCCGGCCCCGTCCGCACCTGCCCCGTCCGCACCGGCGGCGACCGCCCCTGCAACGACTGCCCCGACGACGACCGCACCCCCGCAGGCCACCACGATGCCGGTGCAGGTCGACTCGACCCAGATGCGCCTGCTCGAGGTGCTGAACCAGCTGATGGCCCTGCTGTCGAATCCGTCGGCCGGCACGAAGCCCCAGCTGCCGCCGACGAGCTCGCCGACCGAGCTGGGCAACGTCATCAACCGCCTGGAACGCGCCACCGACCGGTTCGAGCGCGCCGAGAACGAGGCCGGCACGCTGGGCGCGTACATGCGCGACAAGGGCATCAAGACATTGGATGTCAACCAGCTCTACAACCTGAGCAACAACAAGGGCGGCAAGGTGCCGGAGGACGTGCAGCAGGCCGCCAAGTTCATGCTGCAGAACCCCGACATCTACAAGAAGATCGAGACCAGCGACGTCGCCGGCGCCGACGGCATCTCGGGCGTGGCCAACTTCGACAAGGCCGCCCAGGGACTGACGAAGTTCGACCAGCCGATCGGCATCGCCAGGCCGACCGTCGCGCCGATGCCGCAGCCGAACCTGGCCGAGCGGGCCAAGGACGAAGCCGGCGCGCTGGCTGCGTACATGAACGCCAACGGCATGAAGAAGCTCGACGTCAACCAGCTCTACAACCTCAGCAACAACAAGGGCGGCAACGTGCCCCCCGACGTGCAGCAGGCCGCCAAGTTCATGCTGCAGCACCCCGCGATCTACAAGAAGATCGAGACCGCAGACGTCAAGGGCGCCGACGGCATCTCGGGTGTGGGCAACATGAACAAGGCCGCGCAGGGCCTGATCAATCTCGACCAGCCCACGCTCCAGCCGATCCGGCCCGCCGTCATGCCCCGCCCCGGCCTGGGCGAGCGCGCCGAGAACGAGGCCGGTACCCTGGCCGCGTACATGAACGCCAAGGGCCTGAAGACGATCGACGTCAACCAGCTGTACAACCTGAGCAACAACAAGGGCGGCGACGTGCCCAAGGACGTGCAGCAGGCCGCCAAGTTCATGCTGCAGCACCCCGCGATCTTCAAGAAGATCGAGACTGCCGACGTCAAGGGCGCCGACGGCATCTCCGGCGTGGGCAACCTGAACAAGGCCGCGCAGGGGCTGCTCAACCTCGACCGGCCCACGCTCCAGCCGATCCGGGCTGCCGTCATGCCCCGCGCCGACCTGGGTGAACGCGCCGAGAACGAGGCCGGCACCCTGGCCGCGTACATGAACGACAAGGGCCTGAAGACGATCGACGTCAACCAGCTCTACAACCTGAGCAACAACAAGGGCGGCAATGTGCCCGAGGACGTGCAGCAGGCCGCCAAGTTCATGCTGCAGCACCCTGCGATCTTCAAGAAGATCGAGACCGCCGACGTCAAGGGCGCCGACGGCATCTCGGGCGTGGGCAACCTGAACAAGGCCGCGCAGGGGCAGATCAACCTCGATGCGTCCGTCTCGCTGCGGCCCGCCGTGATGCCCAGGCAGAGCCTGGGCGAGCGCGCCGAGAACGAGGCCGGCACCCTGGCCGCCTACATGAACGCCAACGGCCTGAAGGTCATCGACGTCAACCAGCTGTACAACCTGAGCAACAACAAGGGCGGCAACGTGCCCCCGGACGTGCAGCAGGCAGCCAAGTTCATGCTGCAGAACCCCGAGATCTACAAGAAGATCGAGACCAGCGACGTGGCTGGCGCCGACGGCATCTCGGGCGTGGCCAACCTCAACAAGGCCGCACAGGGCCTGACGGACTTCGGGTCCACCCCCATCCACGCCCCGATCGCCACCATCCAGGCCGGCCAGAGCGCGGAAGTGATGGCCATCATGCAGCAATTGCAGGCCAGCATGGTGCAGCGGACCCAGAGCGCGCAAGACGCCCTCCAGTCGCTGATGTCGATCGGCGGGATGTCCGCAGGTGCTGCGATCGGCAACGCCCCCGATGCCATGCCCTTCGGCGTGCAAGGCGACGAGGACGAGAGCCCGGACGCGCGCTGACGCTCCATCCGGACGACCGAGCTCGTGAAGGCGGCCCGCACAAGCGGGCCGCCTTTTTTCGTTGTCGCAGCACGGTGGCGGACAGCGCCGGCCGCAGCGGCCGGGACAGCCTTGTCCGGGGCCCGCGCGCGTTCGGACAGCCCTGTCCCGGCCGACACATCCTGCAACGTTGCATTCGACGCTAACTCCTTGATTTTGCGGCTCTTTGTCGCCGTCTCGCCAGGCCGGCGCGGTGGCCTGCGGCTTGCGCAGGAAGACGTGCGCCCAGGCCGGGCGCGCACATCCGACAACACTGGAGGCAATCGCCATGCAAGTCTTGGCCACCCACGGCGCACTGGGCCTGTCGAACGAGGCGTGGATCGCCTCCGGCCGCATCACGGACCACCTGGAGACCATGCTGCGCGCGCTCCGGTCGAACCCCGCGCCGGCCGAAGGCGCCGATCCCGAGCCGCACGTCGAAGCGCTGCAGTCGGTGGCGCAGACGCTGCTGCTGCTGGACCGCAGCGACGACGCCGCCGACTTCTTCGAGCGCTGCACGAAGGACAGCCCCATGCGATCGCGTCCCGCCCAGCGCGCACGCTCGTGCCTGATCGCCGGCCTGCAGGCCCTGCACCGCAACCAGTTGCGCACCGCCTGGGGCTGCCTGCAGCGTGCAATGCTGACCAAGGAAGCGCCGCTGTCGGTGACGGTGCAGGCCTGCGGGGCGCTGGCCGCGCTGTACTTCCGGCTCGGCATGCGCCGGCCCGCCAGCGCGGCGGTGGAACGCGGCCTGGCGCTGCTCGGCCCCGACGCGGCCCGGCACGGCATGGCGCGCGCCGTGTTGCACGGGCTGCAGGTGGAGTTCGTGGTGCTCGACCTGCTGCGCCAGCACGAGCGCCTGCACGACCTGGCGTTCTGGCCGCGCCACGAAGAGAAGGCCGGCAGCCGCATCGGCGCGCCCCAGGCGCGCGCGCTCATCCAGGCCTGCCGCCGCGAGGCGGCGGCCTACGCGTTCGTGGTGGCGCGGCTGGACTTCCTCGACACGCTGGTGCAGATCGGCTACGAAGGCGCGTGCGCCGACGGTGCGGCCATGGCCCACGTGGACCGTCTCACCAGCCTGGGCCTGCACGCCCACGCCCACGCGGCCCGGCACGAGCTGGCGCTGGCCTGCATCGCGGGGCGCAAGACCGAGCGGCTGCGCCAGCTGATGCTGGTGTACGCGGGTGCCGGCCGCGCGCGCTGCGGCCAGCAGCACAACATCGAGCACGACTACTGCCAGGCCAAGCTGGGCGAGCTCAACGGCCGCGACGACGCCTACATCGCGCACTACCGCCAGTACGCCGTGCAGTCGCTGGTGCACCTGCGACAAACCTGCGCCTACATCACCGTGCCGAGCACCGTGCGCCAGCCGGCCGACGAGATCCCGAAGGACGACATCGCCTCGCGCCTGCAGGGCCGCTACCGGCGCGCCTACCAGTACATCCTGGCCAACCTGCACCGCGAGGACCTGTCGATCCGCCACGTGGCCGACGAGATCGGCGTCACCGAGCGCGCGCTGCAACTGGCCTTCCGCGCCGCGCTGGGCCTGTCGCCCTCGGCCGTGATCCGCCAGTGCCGCATGGACCGCATCCGCGACGAGCTGAGCAACGGCGACGTCACGCGCGACAGCACCACGCTCGAGGTCGGGCGCCGCTGGGGGCTGCGCAGCCGCTCGGCGCTGTCGCAGGCCTACAAGGCCGCGTTCGGCGAGTTGCCGAGCGAGACGCAGAGCATGGCACTCACCTGAGCTGCTAGCCCCGCCCGGCCGGCCGCGCCCGGGCACTGGGGGCAACCCCGAGAAACGCGCAAGAAACGCCTGTGCAGCGCTCCTGAAACGCGCCCGCCGCGACACTGACTGCGCAGTCGAGCGGCGGTGTTCCCGCTTCGCAACGAGGCCCGGCACGAAGCGTGTCGAGCTGTAACGGTCCCACGCGAACGCAGGGTGTAGTCATGAGCCATTTGCGCGGACAGGAACTGAATCGACATCGGGCGGGGAGCTGCCTGAACATCCTGGTGGTGCAGCCTGGGGACCCGGCGGTCTCGGCCGTTCTCAGCGGCGTGCTGCAGCGCCGCGACGCCCTGGTGGCCTGGGAACGTGATCTGCACCATGCCCGCCGGGCGCTGGCAGCGACGCCCTTCGACGTGGTCCTGGCCGAGCCGGAACTGCCCGACGGAACCGGCATGGCGCTGATCGCCGACAAGGCCGACCGCCTGCAGCGCTGGGCCACGGTGCTGCTCACCGAGTGCGGCGACGTGCGCAGCGCCGTGTCGGCCATGCGGCGCGGCGCGTTCGAAGTGATCGAGAAGACCAGCTGTCCGCAACGCCTGCTGGACGTGATCACGAACATCCATGCCTTGTGCCGCCGGGCCAGCGCTGCCCAGATGGCCGACGGCGAGGCCCTGCCGGCCGGCGCAGCGCCGCACGTTGTCGTCGACCCGATCATCGGCGACGACGCCCAGATCCAGCAGCTGCGCACGCGCCTGCGGCGCATCGCCCCGGTGCCGACCGACGTGCTCGTGATCGGCGAGACCGGCAGCGGGAAGGATCTCGTGGCGCGGCAGCTGCATGCACTGAGCGGTCGTCGTGGTCCGCTGGTGGCGCTGAACTGCGGCGCCATCCCCGACACGCTCTTCGAGAGCGAGCTCTTCGGTCACGAGGCCGGCGCCTTCACCGGCGCCAGCAAGGCCCGGGTGGGCAAGATCGAGCAGGCCCACCAGGGCACGCTGTTCCTGGACGAGATCGAGTCCATGCCGCTGAACCAGCAGGTCAAGCTGCTGCGCGTGCTGGAGTCGCGCCGCGTCGCCCGCGTGGGCGGGCGCGGCGAAGTGCCGGTCGACCTGCGCGTGGTGGCCGCCACCCAGGCGCGGCTGGACGAGCGTTGCAAGCAGGGCACGTTCAGGCTCGACCTGTGGCACCGGCTGAACGTCGTGGCGCTGACGATTCCCGCGCTGCGCGAGCGGCGCGAGGACATCGCGCCGCTCTTCTTCCACTACGTGCACCAGGCCTGCGAACGCTTCGGCGTCGACCTGGCCCTGCTCGACGACGCGGACGCAGGCCGCCTGATGGCCCACGACTGGCCAGGGAACGTGCGCGAGCTCAAGCACGCGGCGGAACGCTACGTGCTCGGCATGCCGGTGTTCGACGAGGCCCCGGATGACGACGGCCGTGCCGAAGGCCTGGTCTCGCAGCTCGGGCGCTGCGAGCGCGAGCTCATCCGGACCGCCCTGGCCCGCCACGGCAGCCGCCCGCGGGCGGTGGCGGCCGCGCTCGGCATTTCCGAGAAGACGCTGCTGCGGCGCATGGCCGAGTACAAGCTCGGCGGGAGTGCCTGCTAGCCTGCGTCCTTCGCGCGGCATGCGGCAGGCGACCCGCCGTCGTGCAGACGTTCATCCCGTGCGCGGCCCGCGCATGGGCCCCGGCAAGGCTAGGGAGCCCGCAGGCGCGCCAGTGCGGCCCGGCCCGCATCGCTGTGCTCCAGCGCCGCTTCGAGCGCGACCCGCGCGTCGTCGATGGCCTGGGTGGCGCCGGGCAGCCGCGACTTGAGGCTGGCCAGGACCTGGATCGCATCCAGCGCCGACATCCTGGCATCGCGCATGGCCGACAACACCGTGAATGCATCCCGGTTCGGGTCCGAGCCCTCCGTTGCCGGCAATGCCCGCAGCAGGGCGCGCAGCAGCGAACCGACGTAACGGCCGTCGGGCGCCTTCCGGGGGTCGCCGTCCCGCGACGTTGGCGCCAGCGCCGGCACGGGCGCGGCATCGGCGGCCGGCGGCACGCCGGCGATGGTGTCCGCGGTCACCGCCCGGTCGGGCGGTTGCGCCTTGGCCTGGTAGAGGTACCGGGTCACCGACGTGGCCTGCAAGGTCGTGTTGGCCACCACAACG
The DNA here is from genome assembly GCF_049810355.1 of Rubrivivax soli. Taxonomy (GTDB): domain Bacteria; phylum Pseudomonadota; class Gammaproteobacteria; order Burkholderiales; family Burkholderiaceae_C; genus Rubrivivax. The sequence continues at coordinate 5,404,354 of NZ_CP187368.1, read as the reverse complement.
AAGTCCGGGCCGACCGTGTCCTCGGCCTTGGCGACCTCGAAGACTGCCAGCTTCTCCGGCTGCCAGTTGCTGCCATCGTTGAGCTCGGCCTCGATGGCGCTGTCGATCTCCTGCGACCGGCCGGCCGCATCGACGCCGGCATCGCATCGGCCGAAGGTCCGTTGCGCCTGCAGCAGCGACAGCCGGCTGGCGGCGTCGGGCGTGAGCTGGAGTCGCTCCGTGAACCACCGGTTGCCTGCCGCCTTGTGCGGCAGCAGGCTGAGGCTGCGGATCTCCGCCATCGCCTGCTCGAACGCGCCGGCTCCGCCGAGCGCGGCCTCCCACTGCGCGCGGCGCGCCTGGACCTGGCCCATGAATTCGTCCTGGCTTCTGAACTCCCGCTGCTGCAGCGACAGCGCCGGCACGACGCGGTCGTTCTCGATCGTCAGGCGAACCTGCCCCGCCGCACTCGAACCCATGCCGAATTCGGCCCGATAGGCCAGCACGGGCAGCGGCACGATCCCGACCGCGTCGACCTGCCTGCCGCCACTGAGGGCGACGGCGGGGATCGGATTCCATCCCAGCGAAGCCTGGGTCGTCGCGCCGGCGGTCCGACGGTCGATGGCCGTGGCGGAGGTGGCATGGCCGGCCGACTCGAGCCTGCACGCCTGCAGCGTCGCGCCCTCGTACCCTGCCCGCAGGTTCAGGCCGACACTCTGCTTCGACACGGCAAGGCCGGCGCCGAGGCTGACCGTGCCGACGACGCGGTGGCTCAGGCTGTCGGCTTCGACAAAGTTGACGGACACGTCGCTGTCGAAGAACCTGTCGGCGAAGCGCTGCCAGAGCGCCGGCGGGTCGATGGGTCTGGAGGCCGCCTCTTCCGCGGCGTCGAACAGGAAGTCGATGACCGCGGCGCACTGCGCCTTGTGATCGGGCACGTTCTTGGATACACGCAGCGACACGCCCGTCTGTTCAGCGCCCTCCCGGCGGTAGGTCAGGCGCACGGCCGCACCTGCCCGCACCATCGCGTCCGGCGACCCCCCGGCGTACGCGAATGCCGAAGCGCCCGCCGCTCGCCGCGCCCCGGTGCCGAAGAAGAGGTCGCTGCCTACCGTCGAGGTGCCGATGCGCACGGTCGCGGCGCGGCCGCGGTGCACGCGCAGCGTCGCCCCGGCTCCGCTGAACGCGAACCCTCCGGTCACGAAGCCCAGGTTCGCGACGGGCTCGAGTCCGACCGTGCCGCCGTGTTGCCACTGCACACCTTCGGTGTCGAGGGCGCGCTGGGCCAGCGCCCGCAAGGCCGCACGGTCGGCATCGACGACCTGGAAGGCCAGCGACGGCTCGGCCGTGCGTCGAACCGCGTCCAGGTGCTGCTTCAGCCCGTCGGCGCCATGCGCTGCGATGTCGGGGCTGTGCGCCCAGCGCTCGAGCAGGCCCAGGCTGAAGCGGGCGCCGAGCACGCCTGCCAGCGCATCGGGCGAAGCCGGCGCCGCCGAGGGGTCGCGCTGCAGCCCTGCGAGCCGCTGGCTGCGCTGCGCGGCGTCCAGCTCGGCACCATCCTGCAGGTCGTCGCCGAGGCCGATCCAGTGGTCGAGCACGGCCGCCTTCGAGCGCAGCAGCGCTCTCGACGCGTCGTCCACATCGCTGCCTGCAGCGCCCTCCACGGCCTGGCGCAACACGGCCAGCGCGTCCTGGGTGTGTCGCAGCAGGCGCCCGGTTTCGCTGGCGATGTCGCCCAGATCGGCGCCGAGCAGGCCGTGCCGCATCGCCAGCATCGGAGACAGCTGTCTGCCCAGCGTGCGCTGTGCGAAGCTGCCGAACCCCTGTGGTTGCACGGCACGGTCCACCCAGGTCGCGAACTTGTGCATCCGGTGCACGGCGCGATTGAAGTCCGTGCCCTCGCCGCTGGTGGTGTAGCCGTTGCGCCACGCCATCGACGCTGCGCGCAGGACATCGGGGGCCGGGCCGGCGGCACCGCGCAGTCGGTGTTCGGCATGCAGCAGGGTCATCCAGGCCAGCGCCTCCTTCGGCTCGCTGCCCCCCAGGCGGGTCCGCAGCAGCCTGTCGCGCTGATCGTCGGCCTGGCGCGCGACGGCCTGCCAGTCGAGGTCGGCCTCTGGATCGACAGCGCCGAGTTCGACGAGCTTGTCGACCGCCTGGAGCGCCTGGCGCCAGACAGGCCTGTGGTCCGGGTTCGCGGCGACCGGGTGCCCCCGCGACGACATCATGTGCCACAGCGCGTCGAACGCCGGGCCATTGCGTGCGAAGACCCGCAGCGCGGTGTCGACCGATCGCCGGGTCTCGCTGGTCATGCCTGCACGACCGGCGCCACTGCACAGGCCTTGCCAGGTGATCACGTCGCGCACGCCGATGCCCCCGACGGCTGCCGACAGTGCAGCACCGGCGAATGCAGCGGCCTCGCGCGCCGACGCGTCGTCCAGACCGGACCGGCGGAAGTCTTCCAGCAAGAACGAGGCACCGCCGGCGGCGGCTTGCTCCTGCGCCGGAGCCCGGGGGCCGGGCCCGCCCGCCCGGCTCAGCAGTCCGGTGGCGTGCGTCAGCCGGGCGTCCATCGCCGCTGCCCTGGTGGCGATGGGCGGCTGGGCGCGCGGCGCCGGGGCTGGGGCGGCCTGGCCGGGCAGCATGGGGCCCGTGATGTTGTTGTAGGTGCGGCTGGGGACCCCGAACGGGCCGGCCCAGCCCTGGGACTCGGGGTGCATCGGCAGCCGCTTCAGCGGATTGAGGGCCTGCAGCGCCCGCCCCAGCCGCGAGACCGGTCTGGCGGGCGGCGTGGCCGCGGGCACGGGCACCGAGGAGGACGGCACGGTCGCCGCATCTCCTGTCCGGGCCAGGCGCGCGGGACGACTCGGGGCATGCGTGCCAATCTTCGACTTCATGGCGGTGAGGCGGGGCTGCGGGGTTGGACCGACCGCTCCATCTTCTGCCGGCCGTCGTTCGCCCCGTGTGACAGCGGCCCTCGGCGCGGACACCCCCGCTGCGCGACTTCGCATGACCGGCGGCGGCTTCGCTTTCGCGCCACGGGGCCGGGGACGTCGGTGCCGCCGCCATGCGAGCCGGCCCCGCAATGCAGCACACGGCCCGATGTGGGCCAGCGGCTCCGTTGGGCGAGGCTGGAGCCCAAGGAGTCTGCGCGGCAACAGGCGATGCCCGCCGCCTTCTGCCGCGCAGGCTCCTAGACGGGGCTGTCGTCGGGGTCGGGCCCCGCTGCGACCGACGCCGCAGCAGCGGCGGAGGCTGGCGCAGCGGCTGGCGCCACGGCGGCGACGCTCGCCGCCCGGTGGTCCAGATCGACCAGGCTGCCCGGGAACCGGTCGGCGCTGCGCTCGCGCGCGCGCAGGTCGGCCCAGCCCGGCGTCTGGAAGACGAACTCGCGCTCGCCTTCCACGGCCGAGACGTGGCGCAGTTGCACGCCGACGCTCAGCGCCGCGCCCTGCTGCTCGCCGTTGCGTTCGTAGGCGATCAGCGACGCCGGCCCCCAGGAACGGTCGTCCGAGGCCAGCAGGCCGCGCTGCTGCGCGATCTCGTCGTGCAGCGCGCGCGTCGTCGCCGGCGCCAGCGCCGCCAGCGACGTCAGTTCGTCCAGCCGCTGGCCCACGTCGGGGTGCAGGCGTTCGCGGGCGTAGTAGACGTGGTTGCCGGCGCGCATCGATTCGATGGTGTGGAAGAACGCGTTCAGCGTCTCCTCGCCGCGCGCCTGCGGATCGGGATCGTCGCGGTGCTGGAAGGCGAACAGGTCCACCCACTTGCGCTTGTCCGCCAGCACGATCTCCTTGAAGAAGCGCGGGTCGGCGGTCTCGGTGTCGCTGAAGCTCTTCTCGGCCACCACCTGGCCCTGGCGCAGGGGCACGCGCACGCGCACCGAGCCGCCGCTCTCGCCCTGTGCCACCGTGCCGCGCAGCAGCGGCGTGGGCGGCAGCCCGACCGCGCCCACGTACGCGTTCGCGCCGGCGCCTCCGCTGATGCGGCGGCGCTCGAACCAGCCCGTGCGCAGGTTGTTGACCTGGTACGAGCCGGTCTTGTCCGCATGCCGGACGCTGGTGCTGTGCCCGTGCTCGACGCCGACCGTGACGCTCGCGCCCACGCGCAGGCCGGCGTCGTCGGTGCCGCCGGCCACCGACAGGCCCGTGCCCACCGCCACGTCGCTGCGGTGGGCCTCGGCCTGCTGGCGCAGCAAGGTCATCGACAGGCCCTGGCCCTGGAACCGCACGATCAGGTCCTCGAGCAGGCGTTCGCGGTCGTCGTCGCTGCGTGCCGTGGCGGCGCGCTCGAAGAGCATGTGCGCGATGCCCTCGGCCGTGGCGCGCACCTCGCCTTCGTTCTGGCGGAACACGCGCGTGCCCTGCTCGCCTTCGCGGTCCTCGACGATCCTGCGGTCCACGCGCAGCATCACGCCTTCGTAGCGGCTGGTGTCCAGGCCCCGAGCGCGCACGTCGATGCCGGCAGCGAAACGCGCCAGTGTCGAACCGTCGTTCGGGTAGCCCACCAGGGCGCCCACGCCCTGGGCGCGCCGGAACTGCGTGTCCTGGCCGAGAAAGATCTCGGCGCCATGGGTGGCGGCCCCGGCGCGGAACACCTGTTCGCGGGCGGTCTCGATCGAGCCGTTGGCCAGCGGCACCACCGCCAGCGACGCGTCGGCCGCGAAGCCCGACTCCAGGGCCGAGGTGGCGTTCAGGCCCAACCCGCGCGCCGACAGCGCCGCGCCGCTGGCGTGCGACAGCTTGATGTGGTTGCCGAAGTACACGCCGCTCAGGAACTCGGCCACCATGCCGCCCACGGCCTGCGGCGTGCGCGCGCCCGGCATGCGCGTGTGGGCATGGATCAGCGTGTCGGCGCGCTCCAGCGCCCGCTGGCCGGGCGCGTCCAGGCGCAGGCCCAGCTGTTTCGCCAGGCGGCCGAACTCCTCGAAGCCCAGCCGCACGAGGCTGAGTTCCCCGCGCACCCGCGCGCGCAGTGCATCGCGCTCGGCCGCCGGCGCAGCGCCCGGGCGCTGCGCGCCGTCGCCGCCTTGCAGGAACTGCGTGCAGGCCGCCTCGATGCGCGCGTCCACCTCGGGCGGCGGCATGCGCGGGAACGCGCGGCCGCGCACCATCTCCTCGAGCGACAGCGTCGCCTTGTGCTCCGGCGACCAGGCCTCCAGGGCCACCTGTTGCGCGATGGTGCGCGCCACCAGGTTCGGGCGCAGCGGGTCGACGGGCCCGTGCCGCGCGGCCTGCAGCTGGGCGTCGAGCGCGCCGCGCAGCGTGGCCACCACGGCGTCGATCGCGGGGCTGTCGCGCAGCGCGGCCAGGCGGCCGGCCTCGTCGGTGAGCAGGTGGCGGTCGGCGCCGGCGAGGCCGAACCGGTAGGCCGCCGACAGCACGCCACCGGTGGCGGGCTCGCGGCCCAGTTCCCGCACCGCCTGGGCGAAGTGCTGCTTCAGTTGCGCCAGCTCCGAGCCGGGCGCGTCGTCGCGGAAGTGGTTGTCCCAGTAGAACGATTCCACGGTCTGCTGTGCGCTCAGCGAGGCCGGGCCGCTGCGCAGTTCCTGTCTCGCGGCGTCGCTGACGCGCTGCGCCATGCGCTGCATGCTCAGCGGCCGCTCGGCCACCCGGGCGTCGCCGGGTCCGGCGGGTTGCGTGGGACGCAGCAGCCGGTCGGCCTCGAGCAGCCGCCGCAGCGGCGGCAACTGCGCCGGCCGCAGCGCAGGCGCCAGCGCCGTGGCGAGCGCGCCGAACTGGTTGCTGCGGGAGACGCGCCGCAGCAGCGCCACGGCGGTGCCCAGGTCGGGGTCCGCGGCCTGGGCGGCGGCGTCGGCGTGCAGCACGCGCTGCAAGGCGTCGGGGCCGCGCAGCGCCCGCAGGGCGCCCACGCCGGGTGGCGGAGCGTCGGGGCCGGCGGCGTTCTTCACCGCCAGCAGCGCGAGCGACAGGCCCAGCCCCACGTGGGCGCCGTGGGCGGCGCCCAGGCGGTCCAGTTCCGCGACCAGCGCTGCGTGGTGCGGGCCCAGGCCGTCGCGCCCGGCCACGGCGGGCTGCTGCCAGAAGCGTGCGACGGCATCGGGCTCGGCACGCGGGCCCAGGGCCAGCCGCACCGTGGGCGGCCGGTCGGGCTGCGCCGGCACGTCCGCACCCAGCGCCTCGCCGCGCAGCGTGCGCATGGTCTGCTGCATCCACTGCACCTGCGTCGGCACGCCGGCCGCTGCGCGCAGCGCCCCCGCCACGGTGCCCAGGAGGCCGCGCGCAGGCATGGTGGCCGTGGGCACGGCAGCGGGTGTCGCGAGGTCGGTGGACACGCGCGCGAAGTCGCTCAGCGGCGTCGAGCCGCCGCTTTGCCAGCGCTGGGTCAGCGGCGTGTTGACCTGCGAGTTGTTGATGCGCGTCGAGCGCGGGTTGTCGTTGCGGCGCAGTGCCGTCTCGGGGGTTGGCGCGCCCACGCGTGCGGGCGGCGGCGCCGCCGCCGGCTGCTGCACCGGCGGGGGCTGGGCGGGGTCGCGGCGCTGGGGTTGCAGGCCGCCCGCGGCGGCGTCGGCGGCATGCGTGGGCCGCATGTCAGGCCCCCGGACGGCGGGCCACATCCGCCAGTGCCACCGCGGTGGCGAACAGGTCGTGCAGGTGGTTGAGCAGTTCGGGCTCGGACAGCGCAGGCGTGGTCCACATCAGCGTGAAGTGGCCGTCGACCACGACGAAGCGCTGCCGCTCGCCCAGCAGGCCCCAGCCCGCGGCTTCGGACAGGGCGCTGATCCACAGCGTGGGCGACACCGTGTCGGCGGCGGCGATGCGGAACAGCGCCACCAGGCGCTCGTTGCGGCCCGGTGCGATGGTGGCCTGCACGGTGTCGCTGATGCGGAAGGCCAGGCCGGCGTCGGCAGCCGGTCCCAGCGGCAGGCCCAGCACTTCGGCGACGGACTCCATGTTGTGCCGCAGCGTCGGGGCGGGCGTGGTGGCGGTGGCGTCCTGGTCGGACACGACGGTGTCTGGCATGGGGTGCATGGGCCGGGCTCCTGTGTGGGGTGTGCAGGTGCAGGTGCAGGTGCAGGGTCGGGACGGGGATGGGGACGGCGTCCCGCCCGGCGTCATGCGGGGTCTCCGGCAGGCGCCGGTGCCTGCCGGGGCGCCAGCCACTGCTGCACCTGCTGCACGAGGCCGGGGGTGGCGGGAATCGGTACGCGCGCGCGGGCGATGGCCTCGCGTGCCTGGGCCTCCAGCGTGTCGATCAGCGGCACCGGCTCGCCCTGCGGGTTGCGGATGTCGCCGTGCTGCAGCACCAGGGGGATCTCGGTGCAGGCCAGCAGGATGGCATCGGCGCCGTTGTCGGCGAGCTTCTGCGCCGCGCTGCGCAGCCGCTCGCGGCCGAGGTCGATCTCGCCGGCCTTCACGCCCTGGTAGATGCCAGCCATGACCTCGTCGCGCTGCGAGGCCGGGTCGGGCACCATCCACTGGCGGCCTTCGGCGCGCTTCTGGTAGATGCCCGTCTCCACGGTGCCCGAGGTCGCCAGCAGGCCGATGTGGGTGGCTCCCGGCGCGCGCTCGTCGAGCAGCTTCATCGTGGCATCGACGATGTGGATCACGTCCACGTCGAGCTTGTGCTTCGTGATCGCTTCCTGCACCTGCGGGAAGAAGTGGTGCGCGGTGTTGCAGGTCATCACCACCTCGTCGGCCCCGGCACGGGCCAGGCGCCGGAGGCTGGCCACCATCTCGGGCGCCGGGTCGCGGCCGCCGGAGAGGATGGCGCCGGTGCGGTCGGGGATGTCGGTGGCCTGGTCCAGCAGCAGCGGCACGTGCTGCTGGTCGGTGGTGGCGGTGGGGTTGAACTTCACCATGTAGCTGCTGAACTGCATGGCCGCTGCCGGCCCCATGCCGCCCATCACGCCGATGCGGCGCGGCCGCTCCGGGGTGCCGTTGATGAAGGCCGCGGCGCTCTGCACGAAGGCGGTCAGGCCTTCGGCGGCGATCTCGAACACGCCCTGGGGCGTGCTCAGGCGGCTGGTCTTCTCGTCGGCCCGGGCCAGCGCCGTGGTCGCCAGCGCACCGAGCGTGTCGATGAGCGGCAATGCGCGGCCCCCGGCCTGCACGTCCCCGGTCCTGAGCACCAGCGGGATCTCGGTGCAGGCCAGCAGGATGGCCTCGGCCCCCTGCGCACGCAGCGACTCGGCAGCAGCCAGCAGGTTGGCGCGCCCGCCCTCCATGTCGCCGCGCTTCACGCCGTCGTAGATGCCGGCCATCACGCGGTGCTCCTGCGTGGCTGCGTCGGGATAGATCCAGGTCTTCTGGTGGCCCTGCTGCTCGGCACGCGCCTCGTAGATGCGGGCGTCGAGCGTGCCGCTGGTGGCCAGCAGGCCGATGCGCTGCGCGCCCGGCGCCTGCCGCTCCAGTTCGGCCATGGTGGCGTCCACGATGTGCAGCAGTTCGAGCTTGAGGCCGAACTTGTCGATCGTGCGCTGCATGTCGCCGTGGAAGTGGTGCGCGGTGTTGCAGGTGATCGCCACCAGGTCCGCCCCGCCCCGGTCCAGCCGCTTCAGGCTGGCCTGCATGTTCTGCACGGGCGAGGGTCCGCCGCGCAGGATGGCGCCGGTGCGGTCGGGGATGTCGGTGGCCTGGTCGAGCAGCACGCGGGCGTGCTCCTGGTCGCTGGCGGCCTGCTTGCGGCTGATGAGCTGCTGCCCGAAGTCGTTGGCCGCCGCCGGGCCCATGCCGCCCATGACGCCGATCACCGCGCGTGGCCGCGCCGGCGCCGGGTGGCCGGGCGGCGCCGTGACCGCGCTGGCGCCGGGCCGCGCCACGCGTGCTGCCGGCGCAGCCGGCGCGGCGGCGGTGGCGGGCTCGTCCGCGGGCCGCGGGCTGGCAGCGGCGCTGCGGGCGCCTGGCGAGGTCGGTGGCACGAGGCTCGGCATGGTCATGGCTGTCGGCTGAACGTGGACCCATTGGGCGGCGCCGGCGTCTGCTGCGCAGGCTGCGGCGCGAAGCGGCGTGCGGACACCCGAAGCGCTTCCTGCACGGCTACGCCGCCTTCTCCAGGAACACGGTGACGGTGTGCCAGGGCGCGTGGACCTCGCTGACGCTCTCCTTCATGAGCCTGAAGCCCGCTCGCAGCGCTTCCGCCTCCAGCGCGCCGGCATCGCGCAGATGCATCGGCAGGCCGCCCGTGGCGTGCTGCTTGCCGTAGCCGTCGATCACGAGCACGCCGCCCGGCTGCAGCGCGGCATGCATCGCCGCCAGGTTGGCCGCCAGCTGCCCGTCGTCCAGGTACGGCGTGGTGTTGGCGCAGGTGATGGCATGCACCGAGCCCGCGCTCTCCGGAAACTCCGACTGCCACTGCGAGAAGTCGCTGTGCACCACCTGGATCGACCTGAGCTTCTCGGCCGCCGCGGCTGGCACCTGCGGGTCGCTGGCCAGACGCTCGACCTGCCGCGTGGTGTCGGCGATCGAGGCCTCGTCGATGTCGAAGCCCAGGATCTCGGCGCGCACGCCGCCGGCCTGCGACAGCTGCACCGCCATGTGCGCCAGGTCGTAGCCGGGCCGGCCGCAGCCGACACTGACGGTGCGAAAGGTCTCGCCCTCGCGCCGGGCCTGCTGCAGCAGCGCGTCGAAGCGCGCCTGCACCGGGCTGCCCGGCGTGAAGAGCTCGCGCTGGTTGGGCGACGCATACGACGTCATCGACAAGGGCTTGACCTCGGCCTCCTTGCGCGCGCCAGTGTCGCTGTACAGCGCCGCGAGCTTGCGCACCATCGGGTGCGGCGCAGCCTCGCGCGGCGGGTGGCTGCCGTCGTCGTCGCCTGCGCGGCTGCTCAGCAGGCGCGCCTGCTGCTGCGGCCGCTCGGGCATGCGCATCGGCAGCGCGCCACCGACACCAGCCCCGGCTGCCAAGACGCCGGTGCCCAGGCGCGCAGACGCCGCCCGCGTCGCCTGCGGCACGGCAGGCGCGGCGCCGCCGGCGACGGCCCTGAAGACCGCCACCGCGAGCGTGGCATCGGGCTTGATCCTCATGCGGGTCTCCTGCTTCCAGTGCGTCGTGCACGGCAGTGAAGCAGGCCCGGCGGTCGCCGTGTGACGCCGGCTTCGTGTGCACGCACCCTGTTTCGCGTCCGTCCCGCGCGGCGCGTCACCGCCACTTCCATCATCCGGCGGCACTGCGAGGGACACCACCATGAACCAAGGCAACGCAGGCGCCGACTGGCGCCAGGGTTACGTCACGACGCTGGACTACACGGCCGGCCTGTACGCGTCGCTGTTCCCCGAACACCTGAACTTCGCCTGCGCGCTCAACGGCGTCGAGCCGCCGGTGCGCGGCCGGCAGTTCGACTACTTCGAACTCGGTTGCGGACGCGGCACCACGGTCAGCGTGCTGGCGGCGTGCAACCCGCAGGCGCGCTTCTACGCCAACGACTTCATGCCCTCGCACGTGGCCGGCGGGCGCCAGCTGGCGCGCGAGGCGGGCCTGGACAACCTGACCCTGCTCGAGCACAGCTTCGGCGAGCTGGCCGACGGCCAGGCCGACCTGCCGGCCTTCGACTACATCACCATGCAGGGCGTGTACACCTGGGTGTCGGCCGAGGTGCGGCAGCAGATCGTGCGTTTCATCGCGCGCCATCTCAAGCCCGGCGGCGTGGTCTCGGTGGGCTACAACGCGATGCCCGGCTGGGCCGCCAGCGCGTCGGCGCAGCGGCTGTTGCAGGCCAGCGCGCAGTGGTCCGGCGGCGACGGCGTGCAGCGCGTGGAGCATGCGCGCGGCTTCCTGCAGCAGATGGCCCGTGCCGGCGCCGAGGCCTTCCAGGACAACCCGGCGATGGACCGCCGGCTGGCGCAGGTCGCGGGCGCGAGCCCGGCATACCTGCAGCACGAGTACCTCAACCGCCACTGGCAGCCGCTGTACCACGCCGACGTGGCCGAGGACCTGGCCACGGCCAAGCTGGACTTCGTGGGCTCGGCGATGCTGCCCCACTTCGGCATGGCCTTCCCGCCCGAGCAGCAGGCCCTGCTCGACGCCATCCCCGACCCGCGCTGGCGCGAGACCGCCAAGGACTACCTGCTGGGCAACTCCTTCCGCAACGACGTGTTCGTGCGCGGCCGCCGCGGCCTGTCGCCGGCACGACGCCGGCAGCGGCTGGGCACTTTCCAGATGGCCCTGACCGTGCCCGTGGACACCGCCTTGAAGCAGCTGGCGCGCGCCGATGCGGACATGGCCGCCGCGATGCGCCCCGTGCTCGACCAGCTGGCGGCACGCCCGATCAGCCTGGCGTCGTTCGAGGACGACGGCACGCAGCACACCGACAACGCCACCGACACGCCCGACAGCGCGCAGCTCATGGCTGCCGTGCTGTCGATGAACCGGCACGCCAGCCTGTTCGAGAGCCCGGACGCACCCGACGACGGCCGGCGCGCGCGCGCCTGGAACGCCGCCATCGCCGCCGACGCCCTGCTGGGCGGCACCTGCACCGCGCTGGCTTCGCCGGTCACCGGCGGCGGCATCGACACCGACATCGCCGGCCTGGCCGTGTACCGGCAATTGGCCGACAGGCCGGATGCCGACCCCGACAGCGTGGTCGAACGCGCGCTGCAGGCACTGCGCCGGCTGGCCGGAAGCGGCGCCGAGGCGTCGGGCGCGCAGGCCGCGCGGGTGCGGGCGGTCGTCGAGCACGAGGTGCCGGTCTGGCGCCGGCTGGGCGTGCTGTGAGCCACCGGGCGCCAGCCCGTTCGCGCAGCCGGGCGCCCTTTCGCATCGCACCAGGACAGTCACCCAGGCCACGCCTACTGTGCATCGCATGAACGCCGCTTCGAGCGTTCGGCCCATCGGAGACAGCCATGCACGACCTCAGCCCCGTGTCCTTCATGAATGGCCCGTTGCAGGCCCCGCCGAGCGATCCGGCGGCCGCACTGCTGGGCACCTTGCAGCGCCTGGTGGAAGACACCGCCAGCCTGATCGAGCTTGCCGCGCGGCAGCTGGGCCTGGACGACGCCAGCGCCCGGCTGGCCGGGGAGACCTCCACGCTGCAGGCCGGTGAACACACGATCGGCATCCTGCCGGTGGCGCGGGGCGACGACGACGCGCTGTCGCTGGTGCTCAGCGTGCAGACCAGCATTCCCGTGCTGCCCACCGGGCAGGTGGGCGACGCGGTGACGGTGCTGCAGCACGCACCGGGTGCGCTGCACGCGTTCTCGGCCTCGCTGGGCGCCACGCCCGACGGCTGCTGGGTGGTGTACCGCACGGTGCGCGCGAGCCCCGACAACGGTGCAGCACTCGCGCTGCTGCTGGTGGAGACAGTGCGCCTGGCGGACTTCGTCCTGCAAGGCGGGCCGCAACGCAGCCACTGAACGCGGCGAGCGCGCCATGAAGACCCAGAACCCGGGTGTCCCCGCAGCACCCGCAGTGCCCGGGCGGGGCACCGTCGCCGACATCCCCGCACCGTCGAACCCGCCGACCGGGCATGCCAGCGCACATGGCGCCGCGGCCGCGCCGCGGCAGCGGCGGCTGGCCGCCGACACCAGCGCGACCCAGCCGCCCGGCCAGGCGCCGGCCCGGGCCACGCCGCCCGCCGATCGGCCGGCGCCGCGTGGTGTGGGCCCGGCGCTGATGGCCGTGGGCCGCGCGGCGATGAATTCCAGCGCGGCCACCGCGCTGAGCGGGGCCGCCGTGGCCGTGGCCGACACCGTGGTGCCGCCGGCATCGCGGCGGGTGGTGGCGCACGTGGCCACCTCGTTGCAACGGGCTTCGGAAGGTGCGGCCCAGGTGCGCGCCGACCTGCAGACCGCGCTGCACGATCTGCAGCTGCAGTCCGGCAGCCCGGAGGCGCAGGACGCAGCGCACCAGGCCCTGCGCCGCTACGCCCGCTCCACGGCAGGTTATGCCGACTGCATGCTGCCGGTGGTGCACAAGACGCTGGCCGTGGGCGCAGCCGGCGCCGGCATGGCGTTCGGCGTCGGTCGCAGCTCGGGCGTGGCGCTGGCCGACCTGGCGCTGCGCAGCGCGCGCGGCGATCCCACCAGCCTGGGGCTGCAGGCGCCGGCCCTCCCGGCAGGCCGCCCCGGCACCGACGCGGTCGTCAACGCCGCAGCCCAGGCGGCCCTGGGCGCGGCCATGGGCGGCATGGGCAGCTTCGTCGGCCAGACGCTCGTGGCGCCGCTGGTCAACCGCATCAACCGGCAGTCGGCGCCGGTGGACCTGCGCGCCGTGGTGCCCGACGAGATGGTCGCGCTCATGAACCAGCTTCAGCCCGGAGCCGGCGACGCATTGCGCAGCGCGGCCCAGGCCGAGCAGCAGCAGAACGTGAATATTGCAAGCGAACGCAACGTCGCGGTGGGCAAGTTCTTCTTCGATGCGGCCAACGCGGTGCGGGTCGGCATGCAGGGGTCGAACACGCTCGGCGTGGCCGGCAACGTGCTGGCCGGCACGGCCGTGTCCAGCAGTGCCGGGGCCTGCATCGGCGCCACCATCGCCATCAACGCATCGCTCGCCCAGGTGCGCGTTCCCGACCTGGACCAGCTGCGCGCGAAGGCCGGCGAGCGCGGTGCAGGACCTGCGGACCTGGACGCCCTGCCCACCCATGCCGTGCCGTTGTTCTTCACCAAGCACGGCACGCGGCCCGAGACGATGTTCAGCAACCCGGTGGCCGACCCGCCGCCCAGCCGCGAAGCCGTGCGCGGCGACGCGCCGGGCGCCCCGCCGCCGCACACGCCGTCCCGGCTGGCGTCTGCCATCAATGCCGCCACCAGCATGGCGCAGCGCGGGGTGGCGATGTTCCAGGCGACCACCGGCACCACCGTGGTCGCCGCCATGACGCCCGCTTTCGCGGCCAGCATGCCGACCCAGAACCAGGCCGACGCCGCACGCGCCATCGCAGCCGCGGTCGGCATCCACACGGCCATCCAGCCCTGGTTCAGCGAGCTGGCCGCAGGCATTCCGGCCAGGGACCGGGCCATCGTCGCCAGCCGCCAGACGGCCGTGGACGATGCCGCGCGCCGCCAGCACGACGCCGGCGCGCAGCCGGTCCTGCCCTCCGACATCGAGATGGTCGATGTGCGCACGCCGCAGGCGGCCACACCGGCACCTTCGACAGCGCAGGTCGCGTCCGGCGCCGAGCTGCCACCGGGCTGATCGGCACGGCCCGCCCAGGTGGCCGGGCAGGCCGCGGCGGGCCCGCTTTGCCCCGCGTGAGGCGCCAAACCGCCGCTGACGCGCACCTGACGACAGCCCCCCCGCTCACGGGGCCCCCCTCTGGCGGGGCCAAACCCGCCCGTTACCATTCCGGCCCGCTTGGCTTGGATGGGTTCGGTCTGTCGCCATGACGATGAGGGGGTGGTCAACCAGCATCGGCACCCGGCCGCGCACCAGCGTGGCCGTTATCGCCATCCGCTTGCCGGCGTCTTCCAGAGGTTTGCCGGGCGCGCCGGTCCATCGCATCACCGCCGCCCGGGCTTGCCAGACCGGGGCGCACCACGCCGACTGCTCCACCCATGTGCCAATGAACCGCCTGCCGCCGACGAAGCCTGCATGATCGACGCCGCAGCCATCGTCGTCGGCGCACGCGTGCAGGTGCATGTGCCGGCGCGGGCGTCCGACGCCGCCTCGTTCGACGCCACCGGCAAGACCGCCCTGCTGCTGGCGCTGGCGGCGCTGGAAGGCACGGCCGAGCGGCGCCGCGCCGCGCTGCTGCTGTGGCCCGACTCGCCCGAGCGCCAGGCCCGCAACAACCTGCGCACGCTGGTGCACCGGCTCAACCAGCGCTGCGGCGTCGAGCTGCTGCTGGGCACCGAGCATCTCAGCTTCGACCCGGCCCGCGCCCGCGTGGTGACGCAGGACACCGAGGCGCTGCTGGCGGCACTGCAGACCGGCGGCGCCACGGCCTGCGAGCTGCTGGCCCAGGCCGACGTGGACGGTGCACGCTCCGAGGCGCTGGGTGCCTGGCTCGACGCGGCGCGGCAGCGCTGGCGCCGGCAGCAGCTGGCCGCGCTGTCCGAGGCGCTGCACGCGGCACTGGCCGCGGGCGAGGCCGCCCGCGCCATGACCTTGGCGCGGGCCTGCGTGCAGCTCGAGCCGCTGAGCGAACACTGGCACCGCCAGCTCATGGACACCCTGGCGCGCTGCGGCGACCGCGCCGCGGCGCTGGCGGCCTACGAAGACTGCAAGCAGCGCCTGCGCCAGCACCTGGGCGTGCTGCCCGACCTGCAGACGCGCACCGTGCACCTGCGCCTGCTGCAGGCACAGGTGCAGCTGCAGGAGCAAGCACAGGTGCCGCCGCAGGTGCAGGCACAGCCCCTGGCGGCCGTCAACACCGGCCTGACGCCGCTGGGCGGCGCGGCGCGCTTCGCGCTGGTCGAGCGCGAGGCGGTGCTGGCCGAGGCGCAGGCCGCGATGGCCCGGGGCCAGCACGTGGTGCTGCAGGGCGAGGCCGGCGTCGGCAAGACACGGCTCTTGCGCCACCTGGCCGAGGTGGGCGTGGTGGAACCCGTGGTCCTCCGTCCGGGCGCGCGCGACGAGCCCTATGCCGCCGTGGCGCAGCTGCTGCAGGAGGTGCAGCCGCGCCGCGCGCCGCGCATCGGCATGCCCGAGCAGGTCGAGCTCGCACGGCTGGCGCCGCTGGCCTTCCCCGAGGTGCAGCCCTCGCAGTCCGGCCTGTCCGCGCCGCGCCTGCACGCGGCGCTGCGGCACTGGGCCGCGCGGCTGGCCGAGGCCGGCGTGCAGCGGCTCGTGCTGGACGACCTGCACCATGCCGACGCCGCCTCGCAGGCCGCCTTCGCCGCCTTGCTGGCGCCCCACGACGACAGTGCAGCGCCGGTGCTGCCGCTGCTGCTGGCGCACCGCGCCGGCGAGATCGAGGCCCCGCTGGCCGAGGCGCTGGTGGCCGCCCAGGTGCACGACCAGGCCCGCTGCATCACCTTGCAGCGCCTGTCGCTGCACGGCGTGCGCGCGCTGCTGCGCGCCATGCAGGCGGGCAACGACGACGCGCTGGCTGCGCGGCTGCTGCAGCGCACGGGAGGCAACCCGCTGTTCGTGATCGAGCTCGCGCGCCAGCTGCAGGACGCTCCGGAGTCCGATGCCGCCAACGCCGCCACTGCGGCCACGACCGACAACCTCAACGCACTGCTGCGCTCGCGCCTGCAGGGCTGCAGCAGCGACGCACAGCAGCTGGCCTCGGTGGCCGCCGTGGCAGGCCAGGACTTCTCGGTCGAGCTGGCCTCGGCCGTCATCGGCCAGCCGCCGCTGGCGCTGATGGACGCCTGGAACGAACTCCAGCAACGCGGCCTCTTCGCCGACCACGGCACCGCCCACGAACTCGTGCGCGACGCCGCGCTCGCCATGCTGCCCCAGGCCATCGGCCGCACGCTGCACGGGCAGGTGGCGGGCGCGCTCGAGGCGCTGGGCCTGGTGGGCACGCGTGTGCTGCGCCACTGGATCGCCACCGGAAACTTCGAGCGTGCGCTGCCCCATGCCGTGCACCACTTGCGCGCCACCGGTACCGCCGGCCTGCCCACCGCACAGCTCGAACTGGATCTGCTGGATCTGCTGGAGCGTGTCAGCGACGACGTGCTGCTCGACAACGTCTGGCTGACGGCGGAGGCCGGGCAGGCCCTGTCCACCCTGGAAGCGGGGATCTGGTCGCGCCTGGACGCCCTGGTGGCACGGGTGTCCCCGCTGGCCCGATCACCCGATGCCTGGGCCTGGGTGGCCTACACCCGGGCGGGCGCGCTGATGTTCAGGGACAGGCTGGCCCGGCAGGCGTACGAGCTGCTGTCCGTCGCCGTGCACGGATTGGACGAACACGGCCCGGTGCGGGCACAGTGCGAGCTCTTTCTGGCGCAGCTGGCGTTCACCGCCTTCGGCCGTCCGGGGGAACACGCCCGCCGCGCCCGGCACGCGGCGCAGACGCTGGCCACGCAACCCGATTACCGCGGCCTGCTCGTGCGGCTGGAAGGCGTGGCCGCCTGGAACGACCCGACCCAGGCGGTGCGGGACTTCGCCTCCCGGATGCGCGACGCGCGGCGCCGCGGCGCGAAGGCCCAGGCGTCGGACGCGCGGAGGCAGATCGCCGAAGTCTTCCGCGCCATCGGGCAGAACGGCACGTCCTTGCGGCACCTGGAGCAGCATGTCCGCACGCTGCAAGACCTCCGCGGGCTGTCCGACCCACGCTACAGACCCAGCATCGTGTGCATGACGGCGCTGGGTGCCGGCCGCTACGGCCTGGCGCAGCAGTTCCTGGACGCCGACGGGCACTGGTTCGGGCGCCTGCGGTTCGTCGGCCTGGCGACGCTGCGGATGCGGCTGGGTCAGTGGTCGCTGGCGCGTGCGCTGCTGGCCGACCACGGCGAGGTGGCCGCGTGCGGCGTGTTCGGCGATCTGTATGCCGTGGCCGCGCTGTGCGCCGAACTGGACTTGCACGACGGCAAGGACCCCAGCCCCGCCTACCGCCTGGCGCTGGACTCGATGCAGACGCGGGGCTTCAGCGGCATCAATCTGCAGTTGATGGCGTGGGAAGTCTCCAACCTGACGCGGACGGCCGCCGAGCGCCTGGACGAAGGCATGCGGCTGGTCGAGGCGCTGAGCGCCGAGCCCGCCCAGCTCGCACGTCTGCCGGTGGCGCTGCTGCAGGTGGCCGAGACCCATGCGCAGGCGGGCAGCCCGGGTGGCCGGGCGTTGGCGCTGCGTGCGGCGCAGGCGCTGCGGCGGGGTCGTGTCTCCCCCTGGATCTGCATCCCCGACGGTCTCGTGCGCTGCGCGACGCTGCTGCAGGCCAGCGATCCGCAGGAAGCCGCGGCACTGGTGCACGTGGCGCGCCGCTGGGTGCTGCAGGCCCTGCAGCACGTGCCCGCGCCGGCGCGCGAGAGCTACTGCGCCGTGCCGGTGAACCGGCTGCTGCTGGACGGGCCGGCATGAGGGCGGCCGCATGAGTGCAGCCGCCGCCATCGTCGTGGGTCCGCGCATGCAGGTGCTGCCGCACGGCGCCGCGCCGTTCGACGCCACCGGCAAGGCCGCCCTGCTGCTGGCGCTGGCGGCGCTGGAAGGCACGGCCGAGCGGCGCCGCGCCGCGCTGCTGCTGTGGCCCGACTCGCCCGAGCGCCAGGCCCGCAACAACCTGCGCACGCTGGTGCACCGGCTCAACCAGCGCTGCGGCGTCGAGCTGCTGCTGGGCACCGAGCAGCTCGGCTTCGACCCGGCCCGCGCCCGCGTGGTGACGCAGGACACCGAGGTGCTGCTGGCGGCCCTCGACGCCGGCGGGCCGCAGGCCTGCGAACTGCTGGCGCAGGCCGGCGTGGACGGCCACGGCTCCGAGGCCCTGGGCGCGTGGCTCGACGCGGCACGGCAGCGCTGGCGCCGGCAGCAGCTGGCCGCGCTGTCCGAGGCGCTGCACGCCGCGCTGGCCGCGGATCGGACCGCCAGCGCGATCACGCTGGCGCGGGCCTGCGTGCAGCTCGAGCCGCTGAGCGAACACTGGCACCGCCAGCTCATGGACACCCTGGCGCGCTGCGGCGACCGCGCCGCGGCGCTGGCGGCCTTCGAGGACTGCAAGCAGCGCCTGCGCCAGCTCCTGGGCGTGCTGCCCGACGAGCAGACGCGCACGGTGCAGCTGCGCATCCTGCAGGGCCAGGCGCAGGCCGCAGCCGCCCCCCCGCAGTCGGTGGCGGTCGGGCTGTCGCCGCTGGGCGGCGCGGCCCGCTTCCCGCTGGTCGAACGCGAGGCGGTCCTGGCCGAGGCCCGGTCGGCGCTGGGCCGGGGCCAGCATGTGGCGCTGCAAGGTGAAGCCGGCGTGGGCAAGACCCGGCTGCTGCGCCATCTGGCCGATCCCGGCGAAGCCGAGCAGGTGGCCATCCGGCCGGGTGCACGCGACGCGCCGTATGCAGCCATCACGCAATGGCTGCAGGAAGTGCAGCCGCGCCGGGCGTTGCGCATCGGGTCGGCCGAGCAGGCCGAACTCGCGCGGCTGGCACCGCACGCCTTCCCCGGCACCCAGCCCGCACAGGCCGGACTCACGGCGTCGCTGCTGCACGAGGCGCTGCGGCACTGGACGCAGCAGCTGCATGCCGCCGGTGTGCGGTGCCTGGTGCTGGACGACCTGCACCACGCCGACGCTGCGTCGCAGGCGGCGCTGGGTGCGCTGCTGGCGCGGCCCGAGGGCGACGCACCGCCGGCGCCGGCGCTGCTGCTGGCCCACCGCAGCGGCGAGATCGGCGCCGCGCTCGCCGAGGCGCTGGTGGCCGCACAGGTACGCGGGCAGGCGAGCTGTCTCACGCTGCAACGGCTGTCGCTGCACGGCGTGCAGCAGCTGCTGGAATCCATGCAGGCCGCGCAGGCCCGCGAGCTGGCACCGCAGCTGCTGCAGCGCACCGGCGGCAACCCGCTGTTCGTGATCGAGCTGGCGCAGCAGACGCTGGAGAACGCCGAGGCGATCACGGCAGCCAGCGGCAACATGGACGCCCTGCTGCGCTCGCGGCTGGCCGGCTGCAGCGCGGAGGCGCAGCAGCTGGCGTCGGTGGCGGCCGTGGCCGCGAGCGACTTCTCGGTGGAAGTGGCCGCGGCCGTCACCGGACAGGCGCCCCTGGCGCTGATGCCGGCGTGGAGCGAACTGCAGCAGCGTGGCCTGTTCGCCGACCACGGCATTGCACACGACCTGGTGCGCGATGCCGCGCTGGGCGCGATGCCGCAGCCGATCCTGCGCAGCCTGCACGCGCAGGTGGCTGCACACCTGGAAGCGCAGGGACTGCACGGCGCGCGCGTGCTGCGGCACTGGCTGGCCGCAGGCCACTGCGACCACGCACTGCCGCACGCCATGCACCAGCTCTACGCCACCAGCGCCGCGGGCTTGTCGACCGAACGGGTCGAGATGGAACTGCTGGGCCTGCTGGAACGGCTGAGCGGACCGGTGCTGCTCGACAACCTCTGGCTCAGCGCCGAGATCCAGGGCCGCTTCCAGACCGACTTCCGGCACGTCGACGTCTGGCCGCGCATGGAAGCCCTGGTGGCCAGGGTCGGGCAGCTGGCCGGCGACGACCCCCGCGTCGCCCAGTGGATGGGCTACGAGAGCGCGCGCGTGCTGTTCCGCCGCGACCGTGCCAGCCGGCAGGCTTACGACAGCCTCCTGCGCGTGACGCAGGCGATGCCGCCGTGCGGGCCGGAGCGCGCCCGTGCCGAGCTGTTCCTGGCCCTGCTGGCCAACAACCTCAACGGCCGCCAGGCCGAACATGCCGGGCGCGCCAAGAATGCCGTCCGCGACCTGCCGCGCACCCCCTGCAATGCCAGGCTGCTCAACTACGTCGAGACCGTCGGCGCCCTGGTATCGAGCGCGCTGGTGCTGATCCGGGACACGGCGACGAGCATGCGCCAGGCACGGCGCGCGGGCGACATGGCGGCGGCGTTCCGCGCCCGGCGCCGCATCGCCATGGCCTTCGCCACCAGCGGTCGGCCCCGCGCTGCCGACCGGCACCTCACCGTCGCAGTCCAGCAGCAGGCCGCCATCGACACCCCGCTGGACGTGACCGGCGAGCCCGTGGTCGAGGGCATGATGGCACTGAGCACGGGCCGTTATGCGGTCGCCAAGGCCTGTTTCCTGCGTCTGGATCGCGCCGAGATGGCGTCGCTCCGCGCGCTCTTCCTGACGCAGCTTGCCCTGCGGCTCGGCCAGTGGGGCCCGGCGCGCGCCCTGTTCGACGGTGTGGAGGCCCAGGACCTGCGGCACCAGTTCCTCTTGCTGCATCTGCATGCCCTGCTGCGATCGGAGCTCGACCGCATCGAGGGCGGGGACACCACGCCGGCGTTGCACGACGCGCTTGCCGCCATGGACGCGCGAGGCATGCAGGGCACCAACCGCCTGATCATGGAGTGGGAACTCATGCGGCGCACGATGCCGGCGCCGGCCTGCCTGGAGGCCGGCGGAGCGCTCGTCGCCGCCCTCCGGGGCCCACCCAGTCTCCCCCGCCTGCCGCACGTGCTGCTCGAAGTGGCCGAAGTGCATGTCCAGGCCGGCAGCCCCGAGGGCCCTGCGCTGGCCCGCGCAGCGGCGCGTGGCCTGCGGCGCGGCGACACGACGCTGACGCTGTACCTGCCCGAGGGCCTGGTGCGTTGCGCGAACCTGCTCGAGGCCAGCGACCCCGCCGAGGCGGCGGCGCTGAGACACGTGGCGCGCCGCTGGGTGCGGCAGGCCCTGCAGCACGTGCCCGACGACGCGCGCGCGGACTTCCTGACCCGGATTCCCGTGAACCGGCTGCTGCTGGACGGGCCGGCATGAGGGCGGCCGCATGAGTGCAGCCGCCGCCATCGTCGTGGGTCCGCGCATGCAGGTGCTGCCGCACGGCGCCGTGCCGTTCGACGCCACCGGCAAGGCCGCCCTGCTGCTGGCGCTGGCGGCGCTGGAAGGCACGGCCGAGCGGCGCCGCGCCGCGCTGCTGCTGTGGCCCGACTCGCCCGAGCGCCAGGCCCGCAACAACCTGCGCACGCTGGTGCACCGGCTCAACCAGCGCTGCGGCGTCGAGCTGCTGCTGGGCACCGAGCAGCTCGGCTTCGACCCGGCCCGCGCCCGCGTGGTGACGCAGGACACCGAGGTGCTGCTGGCGGCTCTCGACGCCGGTGGGCCGCAGGCCTGCGAACTGCTGGCGCAGGCCGGCGTGGACGGCCACGGCTCCGAGGCCCTGGGCGCGTGGCTCGACGCGGCACGGCAACGCTGGCGCCGGCAGCAGCTGGCCGCGCTGTCCGAGGCGCTGCACGCGGCATTGACCGCGGGCGAGGCCGCCCGCGCCATGACCTTGGCGCGGGCCTGCGTGCAGCTCGAGCCGCTGAGCGAGCACTGGCACCGCCAGCTCATGGACACCCTGGCGCGCTGCGGCGATCGCGCCGCGGCGCTGGCGGCCTACGAAGACTGCAAGCAGCGCCTGCGCCAGCACCTGGGCGTGCTGCCCGACCTGCAGACGCGCACCGTGCACCTGCGCCTGCTGCAGGTGCAGGCGCGGGCCCAGGCGCAGGCACAGCCCCTGGCGGCCGTCAACACCGGCCTGACGCCGCTGGGCGGCGCGGCGCGCTTCGCGCTGGTCGAGCGCGAGGCGGTGCTGGCCGAGGCGCAGGCCGCGATGGCCCGGGGCCAGCACGTGGTGCTGCAGGGCGAGGCCGGCGTCGGCAAGACACGGCTCCTGCGCCACCTGGCCGAGGTGGGCGTGGTGGAACCCGTGGTCCTCCGTCCGGGCGCGCGCGACGAGCCCTATGCCGCCGTGGCGCAGCTGCTGCAGGAGGTGCAGCCGCGCCGCGCGCCGCGCATCGGCATGCCCGAGCAGGTCGAGCTCGCACGGCTGGCGCCGCTGGCCTTCCCCGAGGTGCAGCCCTCGCAGTCCGGCCTGTCCGCGCCGCGCCTGCACGCGGCGCTGCGGCACTGGGCCGCGCGGCTGGCCGAGGCCGGCGTGCAGCGGCTCGTGCTGGACGACCTGCACCATGCCGACGCCGCCTCGCAGGCCGCCTTCGCCGCCTTGCTGGCGCCCCACGACGACAGTGCAGCGCCGGTGCTGCCGCTGCTGCTGGCGCACCGCGCCGGCGAGATCGAGGCCCCGCTGGCCGAGGCGCTGGTGGCCGCCCAGGTGCACGACCAGGCCCGCTGCATCACCTTGCAGCGCCTGTCGCTGCACGGCGTGCGCGCGCTGCTGCGCGCCATGCAGGCGGGCAACGACGACGCGCTGGCTGCGCGGCTGCTGCAGCGCACGGGAGGCAACCCGCTGTTCGTGATCGAGCTCGCGCGCCAGCTGCAGGACGCTCCGGAGTCCGATGCCGCCAACGCCGCCACTGCGGCCACGACCGACAACCTCAACGCACTGCTGCGCTCGCGCCTGCAGGGCTGCAGCAGCGACGCACAGCAGCTGGCCTCCGTGGCCGCCGTGGCAGGCCAGGACTTCTCGGTCGAGCTGGCCTCGGCCGTCATCGGCCAGCCGCCGCTGGCGCTGATGGACGCCTGGAACGAACTCCAGCAACGCGGCCTCTTCGCCGACCACGGCACCGCCCACGAACTCGTGCGCGACGCCGCGCTCGCCATGCTGCCCCAGGCCATCGGCCGCACGCTGCACCGCCAGGTGGCGGCGTTCCTGGAAGCGCAGAGCCAGGTGGGCCAGCGCGTGCTGGTGCACTGGCTGGCGGCCGACGAGCACGACCGCGCGCTGCCGCATGCCGTGCACCAGCTGCACGCCGCCCAGCTGGCGGGCCTGTCGACGGTGCAGCTCGAGGTGGAACTGCTGGACCTGCTGGCGCGGCTGAGCGACACGGTGCTGCAGCGTGCGCTGTGGCTCAGCGCCGAAGTCGATGGCGAGGTGCGTGAAGAGATGGTGCTGCGCCAGCACGCGCCGCGGCTGGCGGCGCTGGTGGCGCGCGTGGAGCAACTGCCGCAGACCGGGACCGTGGCGCAGTGGCTGGCCTTCGAGCGCGCGCGCCTGCTGCACTTTCGCGACCAGCAGACCGCACGCGCCTATGCCGAGCTGAGCGCCGTGGCCGAACGGATGGACGAGCGCGGCATCGAGCGCGCCTGGGTCGAGGTGTTCCTGGGCAACGCCGCCTTCAGCCTGAACGGCGCCATGCTCGCGCACTCGCTGCGCGCGCAGGCCGCGATGGCCGGCCTGCCGCGCACCGCCGAGCGGGCGAGGCTGCTGCGCTACATCGACATGCAGTGTGCGTTCCGCCCCGACATCGCAGGCCTGCTGCGCGCGAAGCTGGCGGTGCTGCGCGCGGCGCGCCGCCGGCACGACCACGGCGCCGTGGATGCCGTGCGCCACGAGATCGCGCTGCAGTGCGGCGTGCGGGGGCTGGTGAACTCGTCCTACCGGCAACTGCGCATCGACGCGCACATGCGCCTGCCCGACGAGCGCCTGCGCGCGTACAGCGGCGAGCAGCTCATCTACGGCGTGGCCGCACTGAATGCGGGCCGCTATGCGGCGGCGCTGCGCTTCCTGCAGCTGCAAGGCCCCCCTGGCCGGCAGGCGAGCTGCGGGCTGTTCCGCACGCTCGTCTGGATCAACCTGGGCCAGTGGCGCCGCGCCTGCGAGGAGCTGCAGGCGGTCGACCTGAAGGAACTGGAACAGGACCTGGTGTACCAGAGCGTGTACGCCATCGCCCGCAGCAGGATCGACAGCCATGCCGGTGTGGACGCGCTGCCGGCCCTGCGCCAGCTGCTGGCGCGGACGCGGGAACTCGGGGTGGACGGCATCAACCTGCAGCTGCTGGAGTGGGAGATCGCCCGCTCGCACGCCGATGCCAGCGACGCCGTGGCGCTGGGTGAGCACATGCTCGCCGGCATGCGCCGCTCGCAGGCGGCGGCGCGGCGTCGCACGCCGGTGTTGATCGACCTGGCCGAATTGCACGCCCGGGCCGGCAGCACCGCGGCCCGCACCCTGGCACTGGAAGCGGCGCATGAACTGCGCCGCGGCCGCACCATCTCGACGCTGTACCTTCCCGAGGGCCTGGTGCGCTGCGCAACGCTGCTGCGGCGCAGCGATCCCGCCGAGGCCGCGACGCTGCTGCACGTGGCCCGCCGCTGGCTGCGGCAGGCGCTGCCGCACGTGCCGGACTTCGCGCGGCAGAGCTTCGTCGAGGAGGTGCAGGTGAACCGCCTGCTGCTGGACGACCCCGCGCAGCCCCGCTAGGCGCCCGGGCGGCTTCGCTTCCCGACGCATCACTTCGGCCGTGGTGGCCGCACCGGCGCACGCCGGCGCCTAGGCTGTGCCGCATCGATCCACCCCGGATCCGAACGCGGAGCCCCTCATGTCACAGACCATCCAGTCCGATGCCGGCGCGCGCCTTGCAGACGCCGCCCGTGCCGCCCTGCGCGGCCTCGATGCCGCCAAGTCCAACGCGCCCGACGAGTCGGAGATCAAGACCCTGGTGCAGCAGATGGCGGGGCACATCATTGCCCGTACCGCCGTGCCCGGAGCTGCGGATGCACAGGCGGCAACAGGCACCGACGCGCCCCGCAGCGCGCCTGCGGGCGACGCTGCCGGCGCACTGAGGGCCATGGTGGCGCAGCTGCGCCAGGAGCAGGCCGCCGAGCAGATGGCCGCGCTGCAGGCCGGGGGCCACCAGCGCCTGCTGCAGGCCCAGTTCGAGATGATGGACATGCAGGAGGCCATGGGTGCCCTGGGTGCCCCCGGCGACACGGCCTTCGGCGACCCCGGCATGGCCGGGGATGCGCTGGCGGGCAGGGCCGGCGCAGGCGCGCAGGCGCCCGCCGGCGCGGAGCCGCCGGTGAGCAAGGACAACGAGATCCTGTTCACGCTGCAGAAGCACATGGACAAGATCCCCGACGGCTTCAAGTTCGGCGACCTGGAAAGGCTGTCCAAGGACGAAAGCCTGCCGCCCGATCTGCGCGAGGCCTATGCGAAGCTGAACGACAACCCCGAGTTGCTGGCCCGGCTGGACAACGCCAACCTGTCCGGCGGCCGCATCCGCCAGCGCCGCAACCGCGACGACGAGAAGATCACGCACGGCGACCTGATGAAGGCCTTCGAGGACCCGGCGCTGGTCGCCTACAACCAGCAGAAGAGCCAGGACTACGCCAAGAACTACATCCCGTCGGACGCCTCCGCCGAGCATGCGGTGCCGCATGCGATCACGGCCAGCGAGGCCGCGCGCGAGCTGCACCTGTACGCCGACAGCCTGCCCGACAACATCGACCGCCAGGCGCTGCAGGACATCGTCGACGGCAAGTGCGGCAAGAAGTGCCCGGCGCAGCTGCAGGCGGCCGCGCAGTTCATGCTGGACAACGAGGCCGAGTTCAAGAAGCTGGCTCCCGAGGGCAGGATCGCGCGCGACAAGCTCGAGAACGCCACGCTGGCCAACATCCAGCTGCACCAGCACGAGGTGGACACGCTCCGCGTCGTGCAGGACAACAAGCAGGCCTTCCTCGACGCCGGGGGCGGCACCATCTCGCGCGACTCGCTCGAGAGGATGTGCAACGACACCACGCAGTCGAAGGAGGTGCGCGACGCCGCGGCGCAGCTGCTGGCGAACCCGCTCATCTTCGGCATGCTCGACAACGGCGACAAGGGCTTCGACGCGTCGCGCAGGAACAAGACGCACGACAAGAAGATCAGCGGCGGCGACATCGACGCCTGCATGGCGAAGCTGACCAAGACCAACCTCACGCCGCCGCCCGAGCCCACCCAGGCCCAGCGCGACGCAGCGGCGGCCACGGAACGCGACGCGTCGGCCGTGGACGACATGATGCTGGGCATGGCCGACGACCCCGAGCTGAAGGAGTCGCGGGGCGGACGCACGGGACTGAAGAAGTTCCTGTCCGGCCTGAGCCGCGTGCTCGACGTGGTGAAGGTGGTGCTGGACAGCGTGGCCAGCGTGCTGCCGCCGGGCCTGTCCACCATCGTCGCCGGCATCGGGGCGGGCGTGGCTGCGGCGAACAACTTCGGCTGCAAGATGACCATGATGCGCATGGACGGCATGTCGCGCGAGGAGTCGCGCAAGGCCGCCGGCAAGATGATGGCCATGGACGCGGCAGGCAGCGCGCTGAGCATGGTCCCGGGTGGCGGCATCGCCGCGCAGGGTGCCATGCAGGCCGCCAAGGCGGGCGCCACCATCGCGGTGAAGGAAGGCGCGGAGGCCGCGGTCAAGGTGGGTGTGCGCGAAGGCACCGAGGCCGCGCTGAAGGTCGGGGTGAAGGAAGGCACCCAGAGCGCCGCCACCAGCACCGTTGCGACCACCACGCGCAAGGTCACGCAGGAGGCCGCGGAGGCCGGCGCCCAGCAGACCACGAAGCAGTCGTTCAAGGAAGGCCTCAAGGACGGCCTGCAGGAAGCCGCCACCGACCAGGCGATGTACGAGGCGCAGATGCTGGCGCAGCGCAAGCAGCAGTACGAGGCGCAGGTGATGGCGCAGGGCGGCGCCGCCGTGCAGGGCCCGTCGATGGATCAGCAGGTGGCGATGCAGATCGCGATGAACCAGCTCGTCACGGCGGCCAACACGCCGATCGCTCCTCAGCCCACCGTGAACATCGACATGAACAGCTCCAACCCCTGGGGCGGTGCGTTCGGCGATGCCTTCGGCGTGGAGAGCGACGACGAGGAAGAAGACGCCGAAGAGAAGAAGTAGGCGCACCGGCCCGCCCCCGACCTGCCATCGCCCGCGCGCAGCCCGAGCTGCCCGCGGGCGATGCCCGTTTCTGTCGGCCCCGCAGCCACGCACCACCGGACGCGGCTTCGCTTCAGGCGGCGTCGGTTCGGGCGCCCTGCCCGCCGCGCGCACGCACGGCCTCTACGCTGCGTTGCAACGATCCAGCAGGGATCGGCACGTGGAGCCTCTCATGTCACAGCCCCTTCAGTCCGATGCCCGCGCGCGTGGGCATGTGCGTGCGCAGGGCATGGCCGGCACCGCAGTGCGCGGCTCCGAGGGCCGCGGCGCCGGCTTGGCCGACCCGGCGGGCAGCAGGTCCCCGGTCCAGCGCATGACGGGCGGCGCCACCGCCCGCCCCGGTCCGCCCGGCGCCACCGAAGGCGGCCCACCGGCCCGACCCGGGGCGCGCTCGCAGGATGCGCAGGCGGCACTGCAGATCGCCATGCACCAGCTGCTCGCGGCCGCGAACACGCCTGTCGAGCTGCCGCCCGTCGGGGACACCGGCATGAACAGCGTCAACCCCTGGGGCAATGCCTTCGGCGTGCAGGACGACGACGAGGCGTCGGAAGAGGAAGGCGACAAGCGCTAGCCGCGCTGCCCGAGCCGTGCATGCACCACCGCCCGACCACCCCGAGGCCCGCCTGACGTGACCCACCCCGCCCGCTTCCGACCGGTGCTGCTGATCGCAGCCCTCGCGGCCTGCGCCGTCGCGCCCGACAGCGCCGCAAGCCCGCGGCTGCCGGGCAAGTCCTTCGTCTACGACGCGCGGCAGGTCCAGCTCGACGAGCTGCTGCGCGACTTCGCCGGCGCGATGGGCTTGCCCATCGTCATTGCGGAGGGCGTGACGGGCACCGTGAATGCACGCTTCGCCACCACGCCGCGCTCGTTCCTGGACCTCATCAGCCGCAGCTTCGGGCTGATCTGGTACTACGACGGCGGCGCGGTGTACGTCTACCCATCGGCCCAGATGCAGAGCCGGCTGTTCAAGCTGGGCGGCCCGGTGGCCGAGGGCGCCGAGGCCAGGATCCTGTCCTTCGGCCTGGTGGACAGCCGCTACCCGCTGCGCTTCCTGCCGTCCCAGGGCGGCATGCTGGTGTTCGCGTCCGGGCCGCCGCGGCACATCGAGGTGGTGGAGGCGCTCATCGCCGTGCTCAACGACAACGAGGCGCCGCCCAGCCCCGAGACGACACGCAGCTTCGTGCTCGTCCATGCGTCGGCGGTGGACCGCACGGTGATGGGCGTGGCCGTGCCGGGCGTGGCCTCGACGCTGGCGGGCTTCTACGGCCAGCGCGGCGCCGGCCCCGGCGGCAACGGGCCGGCACACCCCGCCGAAGAGGCCCTCAACGCCGTGCCGGGCAACACCGCGGCGCAGATGGCGCTGGTCGAAGGCTCGCCCGAGAGCCGCGCGCGGCGTGACGCCGCGATGCAGAACATCGGCCGTTCGCTCACCGCCGGCGGCACCACGCAGGCGCTGGCGCCGAACCGGCCCGCCACGGGCGGCCTGTACACGCCGGCACCACCGCCGCCGCCGAAGCGCAAGCCCGGGCCCGTGAGTTTCGCTGCCGACGAGACCACCAACCTGCTGCTGGTGCGTGCGCCCGAGGACCAGATGCCCGCCATCGAGGCGTTGATCGCCCAGCTCGACGTGCCGCGCGACATGATCGAGGTCGAGGCCACCATCATCGACATCTCGTCCGACGAGGTGCAGGCCCTCGGCTTCGACTGGCGCTTCAACAGCAACTCGCGCCAGGTCGAGCTGTCGCCGGCCACGGCCACCACCACCACGTCGGGCGCCATCCCGCAGGGCGGCGGCTTCAACATCACGACGCTGCTGGCCTCGGGCGGCCGCGACCTGCTGGCCCGCATCCGCGCGCTCGAGGCCAACGGCAGCGCGCGCGTGGTCTCGCAGCCCAAGGTGCTGGGTGCCGGCAACCGCACCGCAGTGCTGTCCGACAAGCGCACGGCCTCGGTGCGCGTGGCCGGCAACCAGGACGCCAAGCTCTACTCGGTGGAGACCGGCACCACGCTGCAGGTCACGCCGCGGATCATCCGTGAGCCCGCCACCACGCGCATCGGCATGGAACTGGTGATCGAGGACGGCGGCTTCGGCAGCGACGCGGTCGACAACGTCCCGATCGCGCAGCGCACCTCCATCAGCACCATCGCCACGCTCAACGAAGGCCAGGCGCTGCTCGTCGGCGGCATCGCCGTCGAAGGCTCGAGCAGCGGCACCTCGGGGATCCCGGTGCTGTCGAAGCTGCCGCTCGTGGGCGGCCTGTTCCGCTTCGATGCGGCGCAGTCCTCGCGGCGCCAGCGCCTGTTCCTGATCACACCCAAGCGCGTGCTGCTCGATGCCGCGGCCCCGCCTGCCATCCCCGCCAGCGCCGCGGCACCGGCCCTGCCGGCGGCCTCGGCTGCATCCGTGCCTGCACCTGCTCCCGACGCCACCAGCCCCCTCGAGGTGCGCCAGCCATGACCACGCTGCGCGTCCTCAGCGGCCTGCATGCAGGCGCCTCCATCGCATGGTCCGGCACCCGGCTGCGGCTCGGTCCCAGCGAAACGCTCGACGTCTACATCGGAGACTGGAATGCCCCGGAACTGGAACTGGAACGCGATCAGGAAGGCCGGCACCTCGCGCGCTGGACGGCTGCGGACGGGGATCTGGAGGTGGCGGGACAGCAGCGCGAGGGCGCGACGGCCTGTTGCCTGCTGCACCCCTGGGTGCCGGTGCGCTTCGGCGCAGTCATCCTGTGCATCGGCCCGTCGGACCAGCCCTGGCCCGACGACGCGCAACTGCTGCAGCGGTGCTTCGCGCCGCAGCCGTCGGCGCCCTGCGATCCCGAGCTACCGCCGCGTCGCGCGCCACGCCGCCGTCTGCTGATGGTGCTGGCCGCCGTCCCGTGCGTGGTGATCGCGGCCACGGCCGCGATGAGTCGCGCCGACGGGTCGGGCGCCGCTCCGGCGTCCGCTGCGCCGGAAGCGCCCGAGGTGGTCGTTTCTCCTGCATCCGCTGGTGCGTCTGCCGACGCCGCAGCATCCGCCGCGCCGGCGACTCCTGCAGCCCAGCCCGACCCGGTGCGGCAGCTGCGCCGCTTGCTCGACCCCGCCGCGCTGGCAGGTCTGGCACTCGAGCCCGCGGGCGAGCGTGTCGTCGTGCGCGGCGTGCTCGGCAGCCGCGCCGAGGTCGACCGGCTCAACCAGCTGCTCGACCAGCTGCCGCCCACTTTGGCCGTCAGCCGCCGCTTCGTGGCCGTGCCCGAGATCATCGACCGGCTGTACGAGTCCATTCCGGACAGCGGCCTGAAGGTGGCGCATGCGGGGCAGCACCTCTTCCGCATCACCGGCAGCGTGGACGACATCGACCGCAGCACGCAGGCCGTGGAACGCATCGCCGCGGACCTTGCCGAGTTCGGCCTGCGCATCGACACCGCGCTGCAGGAGCGCAACGCCGGCATCCCCGCGCTCAGCGGGATGCTGGTGGACAGCCAGGGCACGTCCTTCCTGCGCACCCGCGACGGCGTCAAGCACATCGTGCCCGCACCTGCGGTGAAGAAGCCTGCCACCGAGACCGCGCGATGAGCCACGGGCGCGCCCCCAGCTTCTGCGCCACGACCGACCGCTGCAACGCAACGCGCCGCAAGGCTTCGCATGCCCTCACACCGCTTCGTGTCGCAGGCTTCCAGCGCGCAGGCGGCTTCCTAGACTGGCTTCACACCCGGTCACCAGACCGGGCCAGGAGACCCCGCTCATGAACCTCGACGACACCGCTGCCGAACGCCTGCTTGCCTTCTGCGGCCGGCTGCCGGCCTTTCCGGGCGACCAGCGCCAGGTGGAAAGCAATGCGCGCTTCGCCCTCGAGTGCTTTGCGCAGCGGCGCAGCGCCATCGAGAACGAGATCCACACGGGCGGCCAGCCGGGCCAGGACATGGCCGCGCTGCGCTGCGAGCTCGAAGCACTCGACGCCGCCCACAGCGTGGTGACGCAGCTCTGGCAGCGCCGCTTCGGCACTGCGCTGGCCGCGGGCTGAACCACCTCACACACCCCTTCTGCGGAACGAGCGACCGCGGACAGCCGGCACGGGCCGGATCAACTCGCTCTGTTTTTTCTGGAGAAACGAAATGCCAACCTCGGGAACGATCAGCAACCACAACAACGCCCCGTACGTGCCGTCGGCAACCAGCGGCGGGGCAGCCGCCCTGGGCGGCGCCGCGGCCACCGGCCTGGCCACCTCCGCGGCCACCGCGGCCTCGATCGCGGCTTCCGCCGGCGGCGCGGCCATGGTGGGCGGTTCCGTCGGGATGGGGATGGACGCGGGTGCCATGTCGGCCGAGGCCATCATGGCCAAGGCCAACGACGTGCAGAACAAGCTGGCCATGGCCTCGGCGGCCAACCAGGTCGCCGGCCTCGTGCGCTCGATGATGATGCAGGTGCTGCGCGACTTCATCAAGGACGCGAAGGACACCGTCAAGGACCAGGGCGAAGCCGGCCACAAGCCGTAATGCGCGCCGCCAGGGCAATGGCCGCGGGGTGCTCAAGCCCTGCCGGCCGCTGCCCAGCGCGGGCGCAATGCCCGCGCATCCCATCCCCATCCCGGAGCTTTGCGCATGGAAACGCAAGAACGCCACGACCCGATGCACATCGCGATCAAGTACGTCGCGGGTGTGTGCATCGACGAGAACTTCCTCGACGAGGCCGAGTCGATGCTGGTCTTCCTGGACATGGTGCGCATCGCGCCGCGCACCGTGGGCCTGCTGCACGTGTGGACGCGCAGCCAGCGCGGCGACCTGCGCGAAGCACTGCGGCGCTGCAACGAGCTGAGCGAGCTCTACCCCGACGCGGAGGAGTTCCAGCCCCTGCTGGCCGTGCTGCGGTATGCCGGCGGCGAGCCCACGTGGCGCGCGGTGTGCGACCGCCTCGTCGACTCGGCGACGGCCAGCGCCGAGAGCAAGCAGCTGGCGCGTTCGCTGCTCGACGGCACCTTCGGCAAGAAGAAGGGCCAGCAAGGCGCCGCGTCCGGCGCAACCGACAGCCCGACCGAGAGCGCCGACGACGCACCGGCCGGGTCTTTCGACTTCGCCGCGCACGGCAGCTTCATGCGCGCCTGAACTTCCAACACCCTTCCTCCACAGGACACCCCGCCATGGACACCAACAGCTTCGTCAGCGCCGTGCGTCCCGCCTCGGAGGTCGGCCCGTCGCTCGACGCGCCTTTCAGCCCCGGCACGCCGCCGTCGGCACCCCCGGAGCTGGTGAGCAAGTTCCAGGCGCTGATGGCCCGCACGCCCGCTGCCGAAGGCGGCGACGCGAATGCGGCGCTGGTGCCGGCGGCCGCGGTGGCCAAGGTCGACGACCACATCCGCCACCACGCCGAGATCATCGACCGCGTCGCCTCCGTCAAGTCCGGCGAGATGAGCCTGGCCGACCTGCAGGTGATGCAGATGCAGAGCACGGTGCAGCTGGGCATGATGTCGATGACGCAGGCGGCCTACTTCCAGGTGCTGGGCTCCAGCAAGAGCAGCGTCAGCGCGCTGATGAAGAACCAGTAGGCGGCGTGGCCATGTTCCTCGCCCCTGCCCCTGCCCCTGCCGGGCGCCGGGCCTGCCGGCGTGCCCTGCGCTGCGTGCTGCTGGCGTGGCTCGTCGCGGCGCTGGCGGCCCTGGCCGGCTGCCAGGTCGACCTGCACACCAAGGCCACCGAGACCGACGCCAACGAGATGCTCGGCACGCTCCTGGCCGCGGGCATCGACGCGCGCAAGCACACGCCCGACGCCGGCAAGACCTGGTCCATCAGCGTCGAGGAAACGCAGATGGTGCGTGCCATCGACGTGCTGCGCGACAACGCGCTGCCGCGCGAGCGCCGCGCCACGCTGGGCGACCTGTTCAAGAAGGAAGGCCTGATCTCGTCGCCCACGGAAGAACGCGTGCGCTTTCTCTACGGCATCGAGCAGAGCCTGTCCGAGACGCTGAGCAAGATCGACGGCGTGATCGTGGCGCGCGTGCACATCGTGCTGCCGAACAACGACCCGCTGGCCACGGTCACCAAGCCTTCCAGCGCGTCGGTGTTCGTGAAGGTGCGTCGCGGCACCGAGATCCAGGCCCTGGTGCCTGCCATCAAGAACCTGGTGGTGCATGCCGTCGAGGGGCTCGAATACAACCAGGTCACGGTGACGCCGGTGGCCGCCGTCAGCTCGTCGGTCAACGACACCACGCCGTCGCGCGCGCAAGCCGTCGATCCGGCCGAGGCGGGCCGGCCCGGGCTGGCGGTGCAGCTGGGTGCCGGCCTGCTGGCCCTGCTGGTGCTGGCGGCCGTGGGCGCGCTGGCGCTCAAGAAGGGCTGGCGGCCGGCGCGCTGGCGCCAGGGTGGCGTGCCGGTGTCGACCAGCAGCGAAGTGGTCCCCGCCGATGGCCCCGCCCGTTGACTGCGGCGACGCCGACCGCGCCGTGCGTGCCTGCCGCCTCGCCGAGCAGGCAGGGCAGGTGCTGCACGACCTGCCGCGGCACCTGCACCCGGGGTGGATCGACGCCGTGGGCGCCGACCCGGCACTGCTGGCCGCCGGCGGCCCGGGGCTGCTGAACACCGCGCTGCTGGCGCGCTTCGACCTGCGCTGGCCCGACCTGTCGGCCGCCCAGCACGCGCTCGAGATCGCATGGCTGCTGCCGCCCGGCCAGCTGGCACGGCTGTGCGCGGCGCGGGCGCTGTTCGCGGTGCGCGGCGCGCTGGCGCGCAGTGTCGATGCGGGTGCGCGGCGCCGCGCGCGCGCACTGGTGGGCGACAGCAGCTTCGAGGCCCTGATGGCCGTGCCGCAGGCCAGGCGCGACGCCGCGGCACCGGCCGCAGCACTGCCGGGCGACGACGCGCCAGCCGTGCAGGCGCGCGGCTGGACCCTGCTCGACCAGGCGCTGCGCTGGCGCGACGCGCGTTCGCGCAGGCTGATCGAGCTGATGCTGCCACCGCCCCCGTCGCCGGTCCGCCCCCCCGCCTCCACGCCGGTCGCGGCGCCCGAACACGCTTACGCGGCGGAACACGCCGCCTTCGCAGCCGCATTGCACACCTTGTTTCCGGAGCACGCATGGCTTTTTGGCTCAGAACCGGCGACCTTGACATCGGCGTGAGCGACGGCGTGGTCCGCGGCGCGGACTTCGCCGACCTCGTGCAGGCCTGCGAGGTCAACGCGATGGCGGCGCAACACCTGCTGCAGGCAGGCGAGGAAGCTTCGGCGATCGTGGCCGAGGCCCTGCGCCAGGCCGAGCTGCGCATCACGCAGGCGCTGGGCGAGTGCGGGCGCATCCGCGCCGAGGCCCGCGAGGAAGGCCTGCGCGACGCCGCCGAGCGCTGGGCCCACGAGATGGCCGAGAAGGCCTTCGACGCACAGCGCAGCATCCAGCGCGCCTCCGACCGGCTGGCCGAGCTGGTGAGCCTGGCCACGCAGCGCGTGATCGAGGTCGAGGACAAGGACGGCCTGTACCGGCGCGCCCTGCGCACCGTGCGCCACCTGGCGAGCGACTCGAAGACGCTGGTGCTGCACATCGGCGCCGACGACGCCGAGTACGCGCGCTCGGTGGTGGGGCAGCTGGCCGAGGAGATCGGCATTGCCGTGCCGCTGGAAGTGAAGGTCGACAGCCGGCTGCTGTCGGGCGGCTGCGTGCTCGAGTCCGACTACGGCGTCATCGACGCCAGCCTCGGGCTGCAGATCCAGGCCGTGAAGAAGGCCATCAGCAAGGCCGCGCGCGCGGCGATGAGCCACATGGACGACACCGCGGCCGCGACCGCCACGCCGCCGCGGCACGCCATGGGCGACGACGACACCGGCGCACAGGGGCAGGCCCATGCACCTGGACCTTGACCAGTTCACGCGCGCGCTGCGACAGGCGCTGCTGGACGACCCGCCGCTGCCGGCCACCGGCAAGGTCTTCGAGGTGCTGGGCACGCTGATCCGCGTCAGCGGCATGAACGTCAAGCTCGGCGAGCTCTGCGAGCTGCGCGACCGCTCGGGTGCGGTGCTGCAGAAGGCCGAGGTGGTGGGCATCTCGCGCAGCACGGCGATCCTCTCGCCCTTCGACCAGCTCACCGGCATCTCCACCGACACGCGCGTGTTCGGCACCGGGCGGCCGCTGTCGGTGCCGGTGGGCAACGGCCTGCTCGGCCGCGTGCTCAGCGGCCTGGGCGAGCCCACCGACGGCAAGGGCGAACTGCTGTGCCGCGAGGAGCGCCCGGTGTTCCGCGACCCGCCCGACCCCATGTCGCGCCGTGTCATCGAACACAGCATGCCCACCGGCGTGAAGACCATCGACGGCCTCATGACGCTGGGCGAAGGCCAGCGCATGGGCATCTTCGCACCGGCCGGCGTCGGCAAGAGCACGCTGATGGGCATGCTCGCGCGCGGCACGAAGTGCGACGTCAACGTCATCGCGCTGATCGGCGAACGCGGCCGCGAGGTGCGCGAGTTCATCGAGATGATCCTCGGCGAGGAAGGCATGCGGCGCTCGGTGGTGATCTGCGCCACGTCGGACCGCTCCTCGATCGAGCGCGCCAAGGCCGCCTACCTGGCCACCGCGGTGGCCGAGTACTTCCGCGACCGCGACCAGAAGGTGCTGCTGATGATGGACTCGCTCACCCGCTTCGCGCGTGCGCTGCGGGAGATCGGCCTGGCGCGCGGCGAACCGCCGGCGCGGCGCGGGTTCCCGCCATCGGTGTTCGCCGAGATCCCGCGCCTGCTGGAACGCGCCGGCATGGGCGCGCGCGGCTCGATCACGGCGCTGTACACCGTGCTGGCCGAAGACGAGACCGGCGGCGACCCGATCGCCGAGGAGGTGCGCGGCATCCTCGACGGCCACATGATCCTGTCGCGCCGCATCGCCGCGAAGAACCAGTACCCGGCGATCGACGTGCTGGGCAGCCTGAGCCGCGTGATGACGCAGGTGGTGCCCGCCCGGCACGCCCAGGCCGCCGGGCGCCTGCGCAAGCTGATGGCCAAGTACGACGAGGTCGAGACGCTGCTGCAGGTGGGCGAGTACGCCAAGGGCAACGACGCCGAGGCCGACGAAGCCGTGGCCAAGATCGACGCGATCAAGGCCTTCCTGAACCAGCGCACCGACACGCTCAACGGCTTCGACCAGACACTGGCCGAACTGAACCGCCTGGTGGCGTCGTGAGCAGTGCCGGCGGCAACCGCACCCGTGCCCTCAAGGTGCTGGTGGGCGTGCGCGAACGCCGCGGCCGCACGCTGGAAGAGGCGGTGGACGCCGCGCTCGAGCAGCAGGCCGAGGCCCGCAGCGTGGAGCAGGCCGCGCAGCAGGCACTGGTGGACGTGCTGGCCGCCGAGGCGGGCGAGCGGGCCAAGCTGCTGTCGCTGACCGACGCCGGCTGCACCTTCGACATCAACACCCTGATGCTGCGCGAGCACGTGGCCGAGACCATGAAGGGCAAGGTCGCGCTGCAGCAGCAGGACGTGGAACGCTGTGGCGCCGTGGTGACGCAGTGCACGCAGGCCGTGCGCGAGCGCCGCGGCGACCTGGCGCGCAACCGGCAGAAGGTGGACAGGCTGAAGGACGACATCACGGCGCTGCGCACCCAGCGCCAGCGCGATGAGGACGACCAGCAGGACGAAGAGGCCGAAGAGGCGGCCATCAGCCGCATGATCCAGGACCGCGCCGTCGACACCGCGGGCTCCGGGGCCGGAACAGAGGCCCAGCCATGACCGACATGCCCACCGGCGGCGACGTGCGCTTCGTGGCGCTGGTGCTGTTCGAGATGCTGCAGTCGCTGCAGGTCAGCGCCTCCGCGGTGGCGCTGTACATGATCCGCTTCGTGGTGGTGCTGCTGGTGCTGCCGGTGACGGCCGAGCAGATCATCAACAACATGTCGCGCATGGGCATCGCGATGATCCTGGCGCTCTACGTGGCCATGGGCCGGCCGTGGGACGAGCTCAGCAGCCTGAGCGGTGCCGAGATCGGCTTCATCGCGCTGAAGGAGGCGATCCTCGGCCTCGCGCTGGGCTTTGCGATGTCCACGGTGTTCTGGGTGGTGGAGTACGTGGGCGCGCTCATCGACACCGCCGCGGGCTTCAACAACGTGCAGCTGCAGAACCCGATGAGCGGCGAGCAGTCCACGCCGGTCTCGAACCTGCTGGGCAAGCTGGCGGGCGCGGTGTTCTTCTCGATCGGCGGCGCCCTGTTCTTCGCGCAGGCCATGTTCGAGTCGTACCAGGCCTGGCCGCTGGCCGACATGATGCCCTCGGCGCAGGGCATGTACGCCGTGTTCCTGGAGCAGCAGATGGGCTCGGTGTTCAGCAACATGCTGAAGCTGGCAGCGCCGGTGCTGATCGTGGTGATGCTCATCGACGTGGGCATCGGCCTGCTGTCGCGTTCGGCCGAGAAGCTGGAGCCGGCCAGCCTGGCGCAGCCGATCAAGGGCGTGGTCGCGGTGCTGATGCTGCTGGTGATGGTGAGCGTGGTCTTCGAGCCGCTGCGCCAGTTCCTGGTGCCGCGCGGCGTGGTGCAGCAGTTGTCGCCGCAAGCGGCCGAGCCGGCGCCGAAACGCTAGCCCGGACTGCTTGCCGGCCCGCTTCGCATGCGCACCCCTTGCTTCGCAGGCCGGCGCACGCGGCGCAGGCCGGGCCGGTAGCCTCGGCCCACCATGGTGAGCAGTCTCGTCTTCAGCACCGTCGATCCGGGCGCGCCCCGGGCCGAACCACCGGCCATGGCCATGCCGACGCCCACGGCGGCACCCGTCTTCGCCGGCAGCGGCCTGGACGACGCACTGCGCAGCGCCCTGTCGGTGGCGCTGCGGGCCGAGCACACGATGAACCGGCTCGCGGCCGTGAGCGCCTACTACTCGGCGCTGAGCGCGAGCGCGGAGTTCCGCTCGACCGCGATGCGCGCCTTCCGGCAGGACGTCAAGGACCCGGTGAAGGACCAGGGTGAAGCCGGCCGCAAGCCCTGAGCGGCGGCGGCCGCCGCTTCGCGCCGACACGCCCGGCTTCGCACCCGCCGACACCCGCCCAGCGCCCCGTGCGCATCCTCGGGTTCGACGCGGCACCACGCCGCGGCCACAGGACCTGCCGTGTCGGAAAAGACCGAACCCGCCACAGACAAGAAGCTCAACGAGGCCCGCAAGAAGGGCCAGGTGCCCCAGAGCGCGGACCTGGCGGCCTCGTTCGCGTTCGCCTTCGCGCTGACCACGCTGGTGTTCATGGCGTCGACGGACGACGAGCGCATCCGCAAGATCATCCTGACCGGCATGGCGGTGGCCGCGCCGGACTCCGAGCAGGCCGTGGACGTGGTGCTGCAGCTGACCTACGCGATGGTCGTGGATGCACTGTGGATCTGCGCGCCGGTGCTGCTGGCCGCCATGCTCGGCGGTGTCGTCGGTGGGCTGGCGCACGTGGGCTTCAACGTCTCGTTCGAACCGCTCACGCCCAAGTTCGACAAGCTCGACCCGGTGGCGGGCGTGAAACGCATGTTCTCGCTGAAGACGCTGTTCGAGGTCTTCAAGTCGGTGGTCAAGGCCATCTTCATCGGCTGGGTGCTCTACGAGTCGATCCGCTCGCTGATGCCCATGCTGGTGTACAGCGGCTACGGGCAGCCGGTCAGCATCGGCATCGCCGCCTGGGACGGGCTGATCCACCTCTTCGCCCTGTGCGCCGCGCTCTTCGTCGTGCTCGGCGTCATCGACTTCGTGATCCAGCGCCTGCTGTTCCTGAAGGACCAGAAGATGTCCAAGGACGAAGTCAAGCGCGAGTACAAGCAGGACGAAGGCGACCCGCAGATCAAGGGCGAGCGCAAGGCCATCGCCCGCGAGATCGCCTTCTCGGACCCCGCGCCTGCGGTGGCCCAGGCCAACGCCGTGGTCGTCAACCCCACCCACTACGCCGTGGCGCTGCGCTACGAGCCCGAGGAGTGCGGGCTGCCCTTCATCGTGGCCAGAGGCGTCGACGGCGAGGCGGCACAGATCCGCGAGGCGGCCAAGGCGCAGGGCGTGCCGATCATCGGCAACCCGGAGCTGGCCCGCGCGCTCTACAAGATCCCGCTGCGCTCGACCGTGCCCGAGCCGCTGCTGGAGTCGGTGGCCATCGTGCTGCGCTGGGCCGAGCAGCTGCGCGGCGGGGAGCCCGCGTGATGATGAAGACGGCCAAGCGCTTCGGCGGCGACGTCGGCATCGGCGTGCTCATCATCACCGTGCTGGCGCTGATCATCGTGCCGGTGCCGCTGATGGTGATCGACACGCTGCTGGCGGTGAACCTGATGATCAGCGCGCTGCTGCTGATGGTGGTGATGTACGTGCCCAGCGTGGTCGAGCTGTCCACCTTCCCGACGCTGCTGCTGTTCACGACCATGTTCCGCCTGGCCCTGAACATCGCGTCGACCAAGGTCATCCTGCTCACGGCCGAGGCCGGCCACGTGATCGAGGCCTTCGGCAACCTGGTGGTCGGCGGCAACATCGTCGTCGGCTTCGTGGTGTTCATCATCATCACGATCGTCCAGTTCATCGTCATCGCCAAGGGCTCGGAGCGGGTGGCCGAGGTCGGCGCGCGGTTCACGCTGGACGCGCTGCCGGGCAAGCAGATGAGCATCGACGCCGACCTGCGCGCCGGCATGATCACCGGCGAGGCGGCGCGCGCGCGGCGCGACCTGCTGGGCATGGAAAGCGCGCTGCACGGCGGCATGGACGGCGCCATGAAGTTCGTCAAGGGCGACGCCATCGCCGGCCTCGTGATCACGGCCATCAACATCCTAGGCGGCATCGCCATCGGCGTGATGTACATGAACATGACCGCGGGCCAGGCGGCCGAGCGCTTCACGGTGCTGTCCATCGGCGACGCGATGGTGTCGCAGATTCCCTCGCTGCTGATCTGCATCGCCGCCGGCGTGCTGGTGACGCGCGTGGCCGACGAGCGGCGCGTGGGCAAGTCGGTCTCGGTGGGGCAGGAGATCGGCGAGCAGCTGACCAGCAATCCGCAGCCCCTGATCCTGTCGGCCGTGCTGCTGATGGGCTTCGGGCTGATTCCGGGCTTTCCGGTGGCGCCCTTCGTGGTGCTGTCGGTGGGCATGGTGGCGGTGGCCTATTTCCGTTCCAAGAAGACCCCCCGGCGCGCAGCCGAGGCGGCGTCGTCGCCCCTGCCGGCGCTGATGCGCGAAGGCGGCAAGGCCGCGGTGCCGACGATCCAGCACAAGCCGCGCGAGTTCACCAGCCCGCTGGCGATCCAGATCTCGCCGCAGTTGTCGCAGGCACTCGACGTTCCTGCGCTCGACACCGCCTTCGCGCGCGAGCGCGACACGCTGCAGGAGACGCTGGGCCTGCCCTTCCCCGGCATCGACGTGGTGATCGGCCGCGAGCTCGCGCCCGCCGACTACCGCATCCAGGTCTACGACGTGCCCTCCGACGGCGGCAGCCTGCAGCCCGACGCGCTGCTGCTGCTGGACGGCGACGAGAGCACACGCGCGCTGTGCGAGCCGCACAGCGCGGCCTGCGGGCAGGAGCAGACCTGGTGGATCGCCACCACGCGGCGGCGCGAGATCGGCGACGCGCCGGTGCTGACGCACGAAGAGGCGCTGGCGCGCCACGCCATCGCCTCGATGCAGCGCCAGGCCCACC
The DNA here is from genome assembly GCF_049810355.1 of Rubrivivax soli. Taxonomy (GTDB): domain Bacteria; phylum Pseudomonadota; class Gammaproteobacteria; order Burkholderiales; family Burkholderiaceae_C; genus Rubrivivax. The sequence continues at coordinate 5,363,717 of NZ_CP187368.1, read as the reverse complement.
TCTTCATGGGCGTGCAGGAGGTGCAGTGGATCCTGGAGAAGGCCGCCAAGGACTACCCGAACCTGGTGGCCGAGACGGTGAAGGCACTGCCGCCGCTGAAGATCGCCGAGGTGCTGCGCCGGCTGCTCGAGGAACAGGTGCCGGTGCGCAACATCCGCTCGATCCTCGAAAGCCTGGTGGCCTGGGGCACGAAGGAGAAGGATCCCCTGATGCTGACCGAGTACGCGCGCACCGAGCTGGGCCGCTTCCTCGCGCACCGGGCCACCGGCGGCAGCGGGCTGCTCGAGGTGGTGATGCTGGACCAGGGCGTGGAGCAGACGGTGCGGCAATCGATCAAGCAGACCCCGGCGGGCAACTTCCTGGCGCTGGCGCCCGAGACCATCGAGCAGATCAGCGAGTCGGTGCTGCGGCTGTCGGGCCGCACACCGCAGACGGCCCGGGCGGTCATCACGTCCATGGACATCCGGCGCTACGTGCGCAAGATGCTCGAGCGCAAGGCGCCGTGGCTGCAGGTGTACTCGTACCAGGAACTCGGCGGCCACGTGGAGCTGCGTTCGCTGGGCCGCGCGGTGATCTGACGCCGGACCAGCGCGATGGCCGGCACCAAGCCCCTGCCCTTCGAACGGGTGCGCGTGATCGTCGACGTGCACACGGGCCTGGTCCGCCGCAACGACGAACGGCGCCCCGTGCCGCTGCCGCGGCCGGCACCGCAGGCGGCGTGGAGGCCGCTGGCCAGGCCGGTGGAGGCGGCGCCGCCGGCGGCCGCGGTGGCCGCGTTCGCGGCCGCGCTGGCTGGCGGCACCGACGGTGCCGCCGAGAACCGGGCCGCCGAGGGCACACGCGAGGGCATGCGCGAGGGCACACGCGAGGGCATGCATGAGGGCATGCGCGAGGGCGCCCGCCCCGAGGCCGCCACGCGCGACGCTGCCGGCAGCGTCGCCGACGGCCCGCCCCCACCGGCGGCGCAACACGCGGCGGCGGCTGGCCGCCCGGTGCGGCAGCGCCTGGCCAGCCTGGCCGAGCGGGCCGCAGGCGACGCAGAGGCGGCGGTGCCGATCGCGGCGATCGCGCGGTCGGTCCAGGAGGCCACCGCGATGCACGCGGTGGCCGCCCTGGTGCTGGACACCTGCAGCGGCGACGCCAAGCGCGAGACGGGCCCCTGGGAGTTCACGCTGCCGCTGCACGGCCAGGGCCTGGGGCGCACCAGCCTGCTGCTGCGGCTTTCGCGTGAGCTGCTCTCGCTTCGCTTCAGCTGCGACGGCCCCGACACGCGCGACCTACTCTCACGGCACAGCGCTTCGCTGCTGGACCAGTTGCAGACGCAGCTGGCCCCCCCGCTGGTGGTGGACATCGTGTTGAGCGATGCCTGATGGAGCCCAAGGACCATGGACAGCACGATGGTTGCGCCGCTGGCGGCATCGCTGGAATCCGTCGCGGAGTCCGATGCCGCGCTGTCGCGCCTGCTGTTCCGCGACAACCTCGAACGCCTGCTGTGCCAGTGGGTGCCGGGTCTGCGGCTGGTCCGCATGCACAGCGCCGCGCCCGTGCCCGCCGCCGACGAAGGCAAGACCTTCGGCATCACGCTGCGCGGGCCGACGGTGGAACTGGCGCTGCGGCTGCCCTGGGCCATCGATGCCGTGTCGGCCTCCGTGATGGCTGCCGACGCCTGGTCGCCGGCCGTGCAGCTGGCCTGCCTGTGCGCACGCGCCAGGGCCACGATCGGCGGCCTGCTCGACTGGCTGGGCGAGCTGGGCCTGCGCCCGGTGAGCCTGCACGGCCGCGCCGGGCGCTTCGAGCCCGCTCCCGATGGCACGCGCTTCGAATGCCACATCGGCCGCCACCGCGTCGAAGCCCAGCTGCGCTGCCTGGACACGGCCTGGCCGGCGCAGGCCGGCCAGAGCACGGTACGGCGCGCACCGCCGCAACTGCACGGCGTGGCGCGGCTGCCGCTGCCGGTGTGCGCGGTGCTCGGTGCGCGCCGCATGCCGCTGTGGCTGCTGCGCTCGCTGGGCGCCGGTGACGTGGTGCTGCTCGGCCGCCAGAGCGGCCCGCCGGATTCGATCGACGCGGCCATGCTGGTGGTGGGCCGGCGGGGCCGCGGTGCGCTGGGCTGGCCCTGCATGGCGCGGGGCCGCGAGATCACGGCAACAGGAGACCTCCGCATGAACACCGACACCCTCATCGCGCCCGGCACGCAGGAGCACGACGCTCCGGCGTTCGCGCCATCGGAGCGCGCGCCCAGGGCCGACCCCATGGCCGACCTCGAGGTCGACCTGCACTTCGAGCTGCAGGTGCTGAGCACGCCGCTGAGCGAGCTGGCCGCCATGCAGCCCGGCTACGTGCTGGAACTGCCGGTGCCCGCGACGCAGATCTGCGTGGACCTCGTCGTCGGCGGCCAGGTGCATGGCCGCGCGCAGCTGGTACGCGTGGGCGACCGGCTGGGCGCGCGCATCCTCGAGCTCTTCGATGCCGCCGCCTAGCGTCGCCATCTTCGACGCCTTCTCGCTGGCGACGATCGCCTTCGTGATCGGCGTCGTGCCGCTGGTCGCGGTGGTGCTGACCTCGTTCCTGAAGGTCACGGTGGTGCTGGGCCTGCTGCGCAACGCCATCGGCGTGCAGCAGGTGCCGTCGAACATGGTCGTCAACGGCATCGCGCTGATCATCTCGGCCTACATCATGGCGCCGGTGGGCATGGACGCCATGGACGCCATGCGCACCAAGCCCGACACCAGCAGCTCGCCGCAGCGCTTCGCCGACGCCATCGACGCCGCGAAGGAGCCGTATCGCAAGTTCCTGGAAAAGCACGCGCACGAGAAGGAGCGCCAGTTCTTCCTGCGCTCGGCGGCGTCGATCTGGCCGCCCGAGCGCGCCGCCGCGCTGAAGCACACCGACTTCATCGTGCTGGCCCCGGCCTTCACGCTGTCGGAGCTGTCCGAGGCCTTCCGCATCGGCTTCCTGCTCTACATGGCCTTCGTGGTCATCGACCTGATCATGGCCAACGTGCTGCTGGCGCTGGGCCTGTCGCAGGTGAACCCCACCAACGTCTCGATCCCGTTCAAGCTGCTGATGTTCGTGGTGCTCGACGGCTGGTCGGTGCTGCTGCACGGCCTGGTGCTCACCTACCGCTGAAGGCGCCGACATGCACTACGAGGACGTCATCCAGATGACCACGCAGGGCCTGGCCCTGGTGCTGCTGATCTCGCTGCCCATCACCGCGGTGTCGGCGGTGGTGGGGTTGCTGGTATCGCTGGTGCAGGCCATCACCTCGCTGCAGGACCAGACGCTCTCGCAAGGGCTGAAGCTGCTGGTGGTGACGCTGGTGATCTTCTTCACCGCGCCCTGGGCCAGCGCGCTGGTGATGGCCTATGCGCAGCAGGCCATCCTGGGGGCTTCGGGATGAAGCTCGGGCCCGTCCAGCCGATCGTCCCGCCACCCACGGCTCCGCTGCCGGTGGCGGCGGCGGCGGCCGTGCAGGCACAGGGGCGGGCCGGCTCGCCCGCGCCCAACGCCCTGCAGCCCCGTGACGACGACCCGCACAACCCGGCGCACGGGCAAGGGCAGCGCAAGGGCACGCAGTTCAAGTCACCACGCAACCACCAGCCCCGCACCACGCAGCCCGCCAGGCCGCCGCGCAACGCGCCGGGGCCGCGCCCCGCCCCCAACGCGCCGAGTGCTGCCGACGCGCCACCGTCGAGCGCCGGCGACAGCCCGGACAGCATCGACACCGACGACGACTTCGAGACCCGCCGCCGCCACGCCGGCCAGAGTGCGGGATCCTCGTCGTCGCAGACCGACACGGGCGGTGGCGGCGAGCAGGGCGGACGCCAGGATCGCAAGTTCGCGGCGATCAAGCGCCTGCGGCTGGGCGACCTGTCGGCCCCCTTGCTCGGCGCGACGGACGGCATCCAGGCCGCGATGCGTGCGCCGCACCCGGCCGAGGCGCTGACGGCCCACCTGTCCGGCATGGCCCGGGGTGCCAGTGCGCCGGTGGAAAGCAACGCGATGGCGGCGTACGTGCTGCGCGCGGCCCAGGCGTGGCTGGCCAGCCAGGGCCCGGGGACGTCGGGCGGCACCGCCACGCTCGGCAGCGTGCGCGCGACGCTGGTCGACAGCGGCGGCCCCACCGGGGCCGCGCTGACCGAGCGCCACGCGGCAGCCTGCGTCTGGCTGCCGGTGTTCCTGCTGAACCTGGACAAGCCGCGCACGCCGCAGCAGCGCGCGCAGGCGATCGACCGGCTCGCGATGCTGGAGCGCAGGCTCGCGCTCAGCCGCGGCACGCACCAGGGCTGAGCCATGGCCGAGGCGGTGCTGGACAGCCTGCTCGAGGCAGTGGCCGCCGAGATCGGCCTGCCCGACCCCGGCCCGATCGTTGCCGCGCGCATGGTCGAGGTGCAGGGGTTCGAGTGTTCCTTCGAGATCCCCGAATCCGACAGCGACGCGCTGTACCTGCTGTTCGACTTCGGCATCGCCACCGCGGGCCGCACGTTGCGGCTGTTCACGGCCATGCTCGAGGCCAACATCACGACCTACGCGCAGGACCAGGCGCAGCTGGGCATCGACGCTTCCAGCGGCGTGGCGATCCTGATCGTGCGCATCCCGGGGGTGAACGACATCGACGTGGGCTGGCTCGTCGACACGCTGGCGCACTATGCCGCGCACGGCCTGTACTGGCGCGACACCATCTTCCAGGCCACCGACGAGATGCTCGAGGGCATCTCCAGCGGCGCCTACGAGTGGATCCGCGCGTAGCAGTGCAGCCGCCGCGGCCCGGCGGCATCATGCGGGCTTGCCATCGACCGCCCTGCCCGGGCCCGACCGTTGTCCCGTCCACCCCCGCCCCCCATGACGCTCGGCGAGCGCATCGACCGCCGCCTGGGCCTGCTGCGCTCGCTGCTGGTGTACCGCGGCATCCCGTGGCGCGGCGCGCAGCTGCGCCGCTTCTACCGCCGCTTCGTGCCGGCCGGCGGGCTGGCCTTCGACGTCGGCGCGCATGCCGGCAACCGTGTCGCGGCGTTCCGGCAGCTGGGCGCGCGCGTCGTGGCGATCGAGCCGCAGCCCGACTTCGTGCGCCTGCTGCAGCGCCGTTTCGGCGGCGACGACGGGGTCACGCTGCTGCCGCTGGCACTGGGCCGCACCCCGGGCGAAGCGCAGCTGCTGGCGAGCCTGCGCACGCCCACCGTGTCCACGCTGTCGGCCGACTTCGTGGCGCGCGCCGGGGCCGCGGCATCCTTCCGCGGCGTGCGCTGGGCGGCGGGACCGGTGGTGCCGGTGGACACGCTGCAGGCGCTGATCGCCCGCCACGGCCGCCCCGACTTCGTGAAGATCGACGTCGAGGGCCACGAGCTCGAGGTGCTGATGGGGCTGCGGCAGGTGCTGCCGGCGCTGTCGTTCGAGTTCCTGCCCGCCGTGCGCGACGTCGCGCTCGGCTGCATCGACCGGCTCGAGGCCTTGGCCGACCTGGCCGCGCACGGCCCGGACCGCTACCGCTACGCGGTGTCGCTGGGCGAGCGTCTGCGCCTGCTGCAGCCGCAGGGCGTGCCCGCGCAGGCCTTGCGCGACTGGCTGCGCGCGCTGCCGGCCGACGCGCCGTCGGGCGACGTGCACGCCTGGCTGGTGCCGCCTTCAGCGCACGGCGACTGAAGCCGCCGGCGGGCCGGACGAGAAGGCCTGCAGCAGCAGCCGCGTCAGCGCATGCATCGGACCCAGCGCCGTGGCCGGCGGCAGCAGCCCGTCGACGAAACCCTGCGCCTGCAACCGTGCCAGCAGTGCGGTGTCGTCGCTGACCACGTGCACAGGCACGTCCCAGCTGGCACCGGTGCCGGCGACCAGCGCCGGCGGCTGGTGGTCGCCGATGACCACCAGCACCAGCGGCCGCGGCGCATGCCGGCCCAGGTAGTCGGCGAGCCAGGTGAACTGGTAGCGCATGCTGTCCACGTAGTTCGGCAGCGGCTGCTGCACTGCCAGCGGCGCCGCCAGTGCCGCGCCGGCGTCCGCGGCCGCGTAGGCGCCGGCTCCGGTGAGCCGGCTCCAGTCGGCCACGAAGGGAGCCAGCGGATGGAACGGCGCGTGCGTGCTCGCCGTGGCGAAGACGGCGAACCGCGGCGCGCGATCGGGCACCGCTGCGCCGCGGTCGAGTTCCTGGGCGTGCAGCAGCGCCATCGCCGCCTGGTCGGGAATGCGCCAGTAGCCGAAGTCCGGGCCTGCGTAGCCGATGCCGGCGTCGTCGGCCACGCGCGCATAGCCGTAGAACGCACCTTCGGGCCAGGGCCGCTTGATGCCGGGCATCCAGCCCACGGTGCGGTAGCCGTGCTGCGCGAAGTGGCGCACCAGGGTCGGCCGCGTGCCGGCCAGCAGCAGGTCGTGGTGGCCGGGGTCGGTGATGGGCAGGCCGCTGAGCAGGCTGGCATGCGCCAGCCAGGACGCGCCGCCGAAGGTGGGCGAACGCACCCGCGCCGAGACCACGCCGCGGCCGCCGGCGGCGATCGCCTGCGCGAGCTGCGCCCGCGGCGCGGCCAGTGCCGCAGCCAGTGCCGGCACGTCCAGCGTGACGGCGCCGTACGACTCGGCGAACAGCAGCAGCACGTCGGCCGGGCCATGCCGGCCGGCCAGTGCGGACAGGTCGCCGTCGAAGGCCGGGCCGGGACCGAGCACCGCGTCGCCACGCGCGGGCTGCAGCACGCGCGCCACCAGCAGCGTCTGCTGCACCAGCGTGGGCATCAGCGGCAGCGAGAAGAACCAGCGCGTGTCGCGCTGGTCGGGCACGTAGGCCAGCCAGCTCGCGCTCAGCGCAGCCGTCAGCGTCGCGGTGCACAGCAGCAGCGGGCGGGCGGGCAGTGCCCCCAGGCTGCGCACCAGCATGCCGACGGCCAGGCGCACCAGCAGCACCAGCAGCAGCAGCCCGCCGACGAAGACCGCCGCGGCCGCCGCCACCCGCCAGCCCGGCTGCGAGGCGGCCGCCACGCGCAGCAGTTCCAGGCCGTGGCGGCCGTCCCAATAGACGTTGACCGGGCGCCCCAGCAGCGCCGGCGCGGTGACGTCGGCGTACCGCACCGCCACCAGTACCACGACACCCAGCGACAGCGCACCGGCGGCGCGCGCGGAAGGCACGCCGCGCCAGGCCACCCAGGCTGCCAACGCCGCCACCGCCAGGCACAGCTCGAACGACAGGCGCGGCATCAGGTGCACGCCGAAGCCGGGCCAGCGGTTCTCGAAGCTCAGCAGCGCGTTCAGCAGCGCGAACGCCAGTGCCAGCTGCAGCAGGCGCAATGCAGCCGGCGGCGCGGTCACTGCCGCACGGCCTCGAACTCGATGATCAGCGCCACCTCGTCGCCGACCCAGCCGTTGGCCACCGCGTAGTTCATGCCGTAGGCGCTGCGCTTGAAGCTGCCGCGCGCGGACACGCCCATCACGTAGGGCTTGCCGCCGGGGCCGCCCAGCGGCGACTCGGCGCTCTTGTTCCAGGTGGCCTGCAGTGTCAGCGGCTGCTTGCGGCCCAGCAGCTCGAGCTGGCCGGCGATCTCGAAGCCGCGCTCGCCGACGCGGCGCGCGCCGTCGGCGGTGAACACCATGCGCGGGAACTCGCGGCTGTTGAGGAAGTCCGGACCCTTCAGGTGGTCGTCGCGCTTGCGCTGGTTGCTGAACACGCTGGCGGTGTCGACCTCGATGCGCACCTGCGACAGCGTGGCCGTGGCCTCGTCGAAGCGGTAGCTGCCCTTGGCGGCGCGGAACATGCCCAGGATCTTGGCGTAGCCGATGTGGTCGACGAGGAAGGCCACGGTCAGGTGGTCGCGGTCGAGTTCGTAGGTGGCGGCCTGCGCCGTGGCCGCCGCCGGCCACAGCGCCGCAGCGCAGGCCAGGGCCGCGCTGCCGGCGCGTGCCAGCCAGGCCCGGCGGCCCGGTGCAGGCGATGCTGCGTTCGATGCGATGAAGCGCATGGTCAGGTCTCCGGTGAACGGTGCCGCGCGCGCGCCAGCCAGCGCACGTCGACGGCGAAGGACAAGCCAAGCAGCGCCAGGCTGGCCGCGGCCAGCGCCGCCGCCAGCGGCGGCGGCAGCACCGGCGCCAGGCACACGATGAGGGCGGTGATCTGCACCACGCACACCGTCTGCCGGCGCCGGCTCGGCAGCAGCGGTGCCGCGAGCCAGGGCCAGGCAGCCGCCGCGGCGACGAAGGCATAGCGCATCAGGCCGGCCGCCAGCACCCAGGGCCCGGCCTGGCCGGCCTGCCACACCAGCGCGCACAGCACCAGCGTGAAGGCGGCGTCGGTCTCCATGTCGAAGCGGGCGCCGAAGTCGCTGGCCAGGCCGCTGCGGCGCGCCAGCGCGCCGTCCACGGCGTCGAGCAGCGCCGCCAGCGTCGCGACGGCAACCACGCCCCAGGCCAGCGACGTGGCCGCCGCGGCCTCGCCGAGCAGCCCGGCCAGCGCCGCGCCCAACGCCAGCCGCAGCAGCGTCACGCGGTTGGCGGGGCCGAAACGGGCGTGCGGGTGCGCGCCGCGGGCCAGCCCCCGCCGCACCAGCGCTGCGCCGGCACCGAACAGCGCCAGCACCTTGGCCGGGTAGTCGGCGCCGAGGCCGGCACCGAGCGCCAGCGCCGGCGCCAGCAGCAGCAGCGCGCCGGCCGCCAGCGCCAGGTCGACCGCCGCGCTGCGCTGCAGCCCGGGCACGACACGGGCTGTGCCGGTGGCACCTGATCCTCCTGCCGGCACGCGGCGCCGCCCCGCAGCCTGCGGTGGCAAGGAACGGTGGGCCGACGGCTTCATGGCCCGAACCGTAACATCGCCGCAGTTGCACCGCGCGCCAGGAGGACATGCACTCCGCGCCGGCCCGCCCATCCGCCGCACCGCCGCCCACCCTGCCGTTCCAAGCCGCCTTGCCACACCACCCGACCGCCGACGCCCCGGCCCGCGCCTGCTGGGTCGTCGCACCCGGCCGCGCCGAACTGCGCGACGAGACGCTGCCGCCGCTGGCCGCGGGCCAGGTGCGCGTGCGCAGCCTGCACAGCGGCATCAGCCGCGGCACCGAGGGCCTGGTCTTCCGCGGCGAGGTGCCGCCCAGCGAATACGAGCGCATGCGCGCGCCCTTCCAGCAAGGCACGTTTCCGGGGCCGGTGAAGTACGGCTACGTCAGCGTCGGCACCGTCGAGCACGGCCCGGCGGCGCTGCAGGGCCGCACCGTCTTCTGCCTGCATCCGCACCAGACGCGCTTCCAGGTGCCCGCCGACGCCGTGCTGCCGCTGCCCGACACCGTGCCGCCGGGCCGGGCCGTGCTGGCGGCGCTGCTCGAGACCGCGATCAACGCGCTGTGGGACGCCGCGCCGCGCGTCGGCGACCGCGTCGCCGTGGTCGGCGGCGGTGCACTGGGGCTGCTGGTGGCCTGGCTGGCGGCACGCGTGCCAGGCTGCCGTGTGCAGGTGGTCGACACCGTGGCCGCGCGCGCCGAGGTCGCCGCGGCGCTGGGTGCCGGCTTCGCGCTGCCCGACGCCGCCACGCCCGACGCCGACCTGGTGGTGCATGCCAGCGGGCAGCCCGCCGGGCTGGCCACGGCGCTGGGCCTGGCCGGCGTCGAGGCCACGGTGCTGGAACTCAGCTGGTACGGCACCCGCGAGGTCGCCGTGCCGCTGGGCCAGGCCTTCCACGCGCGCCGGCTGCGGCTGCAGAGCTCGCAGGTGGGCAGCGTGGCACCGGCGCAGCGCGCGCGCTGGAGCCACCGGCGCCGGCTGGCGCTGGCGCTGTCGCTGCTGGACGACCCCGTGCTCGACCACCTCGTCACGCACAGCGCCCCGTTCGACACGCTGCCGCAGGTGCTGGCGCGGCTGGCCGCGCCGGCCGGCGCCGAAGACGTCCTGTGCCAGCGCATCGACCACCCGCCGGCCGAAACCGACTGAACCCGGCTGATCCCTCCACCCCTCCACTGCCCGCCACCCACGATGTACGCCGTCAACGTCAGAGACCACTTCATGATCGCCCACAGCTTCCGCGGCGACGTCTTCGGGCCCGCGCAGCGCCTGCACGGCGCCACGTACGTCGTCGACCTGGAACTGCGCCGCCAGGAGCTCGACCCCGACGGCATCGTCGTCGACATCGGCCTGGCCACGCAGGTGCTGCACGAGGAACTGGCGGCGCTGAACTTCCGCAACCTCGACGAGCTGCCGCAGTTCGCCGGGCGCAACACCACCACCGAATTCCTGGCACGCGAACTCTTCGACCGCATCGCCGCGCGCATCGCCGCCGGCGCGCTGGGCCCGCACGCCCTGCCCGGCCCCGGCCAGGCCGGGCTGGCACAACTGCGCGTGACGCTGAACGAGTCGCACGTGGCCTGGGCCTCGTACGAGGGGCCGCTGCCGACGGCACCGATGGCGTGACGGCTGTCGACACGGCCCGCCGCCGCAGCGCCTGCCTGCTGGCGCCCGGCAGCGCGGCCGACTGGGCCACGCCCACCGGGGGCTACCGCTACGACCGGCAGATGGTGGCCGCGCTGCGCGATGCCGGCTGGGCCATCGAGCTGCGGCACCTGGCCGGCACCTGGCCGTGGCCCGACGCCGCGGCGCTGGCCGCGGCAGCGGCACAGACCGCCGCACTGGCCGACGGCACGCTGGTCGTGGCCGACGGGCTGGCCTTCGGCGTGCTCGACGCGGTCGTGGCGCCGCAGGCCGAACGCCTGCGCTGGGTGGCGCTGGTGCACCACCCGCTGCACCTGGAGACCGGGCTCGACGACACGCAGCGGCAGCAGCTGCATGCACGCGAAGGCCGCGCGCTGCAGCACGCACGCCAGGTCATCGTCACCAGCGCCCGCACGGCGCGCGACGTGGCGGCGCTGGGCGTGGCGCCGGAGCGCATCGCGGTCGTCGAGCCGGGCACCGAACGCCCGTCGGCACCACCCGGCCCGCGCCGGCCCGGCCCGGTGCGGCTGCTGTGCGTGGCGACGCTGACGCCGCGCAAGGGCCACGCGCTGCTGCTGCAGGCATTGGCCGAGCTCGCCGGGCTGGCCGGACCGGACTGTCCGGACTGGGAACTGCACGCCGTCGGCAGCCCGACGCGCGACCCTGCCACGGCCGCCGCGCTGGTGGCCCAGGCCCGCGCGACCGCCCTCGCCGGCCGCGTGCACTGGCACGGCGAGGTCGACGAGGCCACGCTGCAGGCGCACTACGCGGCCGCCGACCTGCTGGTGCTGCCGTCGCTGCACGAGGGCTACGGCATGGTGGTCGCCGAGGCGCTGGCCGCCGGCGTGCCGGTGCTGGCCAGCAGCGCCGGCGCGCTGGCGCAGACGCTGCCCGCTGCCGCAGGCTGGCAGGTGCCGCCCGGCGACGTGCCGGCGCTCCAGGCGGCGCTGGCGCGGTGCATCGCCGATCCCGCGCTGCGCGCGCGCCTGGCGGCCGGCGCCGCCGCGGCCGGCCGGCAGCTGCCGGACTGGCCGACGCAGGCGGCCCGGTTCTCCGCCGTGCTGGACAGCGTGCCATGACGCAGCCGACCCGGGCCCCGGAAGCAGGCTTCAGCGCCGACTGGCTGCGGCGGCGCGAGCCCTTCGACGCCCGTGCCCGCGACAGCGCCGCGCCGCGGCTGGCGCTGGCATCCCGGCTGGCGGCGCTGCGCCCGCCGGCCGGCACGCCCTGGCGCGTGATGGACCTGGCCTGCGGCACCGGCGCCAACCTGCGCTGGCTGGCACCGCGGCTCGGCGGCGCGCAGCAGTGGCTGGTGGTCGACCACGACGCCGCGCTGCTGCGGCGCTGGCCACGGCAGCTGGCCGCCGCCCAGGGCCGGGCTCCGCAGCGCGTGGCCGCAGGCCAGCCGCTGCGCTTTGCGGCGCCGGGTTTCGACGCCCAGGTGCTGCGCCGCCGGCTCGACCTGGCACAGCAGCTCGAGGCGCTGCCCTGGCAGGCCGCGCACCTCGTCACCGCGTCGGCGCTGCTCGACCTGGTCAGCGCCGACTGGCTGCAACGGCTGGCGGCGGCGGCCACGGCGCGCCGGGTGGCGCTGCTGCTGGCGCTGAGCGTCGACGGCCGCCACCAGTGGACACCGCGCGACCCGGACGACGGTGCGGTCGGCGCACGCTTTGCCGCGCACCAGCGGCGCGACAAGGGCTTCGGCCCGGCGCTGGGCGCAGATGCCGTGCCGGCGCTGCAGCGCCTGCTGCAGGCCGCCGGCTACCGCGTGCACCTGGCGCGCAGCGACTGGTGGCTCGACAGCCGCATCGACGGTGCCGCGCTGGCGCTGCAGCGTGCGCTGGTCGACGGCATCGCCCATGCCGCCTGCGAGCAGGACCCGCCGGCCGCCGCGGCGCTGCAAGGCTGGCGCGCGCGGCGCCAGGCGCTGGCGCCGCGCAGCACGCTGCGGGTGGGCCACCTCGACCTGCTGGCGCTGCCGCCGCGCTGATCGCGCGGACCTGCGGTCAACGCGGCCGCAAGTCCAGGTCCCAGAGCATGTCGTCGCCCAGCGCCAGCCGCTGTGCCGGCGGCCGCAGGCAGTCGGCCATGCGCGCCGGGCCGGCACCCTGCAGGCCGCGCCGGCCGTCACCGATGACCACCGGGGCGATGACCAGGTGCAGCCGGTCCAGCGCCCCGGCAGCCAGGAAGCGCGACACGGTCACGCCGCCGCCTTCCACGAACACCAGCCGCAGCCCGCGCGCCGCCAGCGTGGCCAGCACGCGCGCGGGGTCGGGGCCGCGCGCGGGGTCGGCCGCATCGAGCAGCGCCGGCACCGCCACCACTTCGGCCGCGCCGCCCTGCAGCCGCTCGCGCGCGGCCGCCGCATGGCGCGCATCGCACAGCCACAGCGTCGGCGCCGCCGCGTCGCGCAGCAGGCGTGCGCGGCCGTCGAGCCGCGCCGCGGGGTCCAGCACCACGCGCACCGGATTCGGGCCGGGCACGCGGCGGGTGGTCAGCTGCGGGTCGTCGGCGGCCACGGTGCCGGCGCCGACCAGCACCGCGTCGCACAGCGCGCGCAGCCGGTGCAGGTGCAGCAGGCTTTGCGGGCCGGTGACGTAGTACGAATCGCCGGCCGCGGTGGCGACGCAGCCGTCCAGGCTCTGGCCCAGCTGCGCCACCGTCCACGTGCCCGGGTGCCCGTGCGGCGCCGACCCGGCGATGGCCTGCCGCGCCTGCAGCAGCGGCTGGTAGACCGCCAGGAGCGCCGCGCTGGCCGCGCTGAGCGTGCCGTCCGGCGGCGGCGCCGCGGCGGCCTGTGCCCGCGCGTGCAGCAGGCGCTGCCACAGTGCGGGCCAATCGTCGGGCAGCGGTGGATCGGGGGTGGGCATGGCCTGGATCATCGCAGCGCCGCAGCAGGCCCTGCGCGCCGTGCGGCGCAGACGGCGCGGCAGGGCGCAACAGGACGCAACAGGGCGCAAAGGGCTCACACACAGACCGCCCGGCAACCTGCCGGTATCCTGTCACGGATGACCTGTACCTGCTCCCTGCCCCCGTCGGCCGAGGCTGGACGACTGCAAGCCGCCGCGGCATGACGATGAACGCGCACCTGCCCGACATCACCGCACTGCTGCAGGCGGCCGGCGCCCCGGATCCGGACCCGGCCCGCGCCGCAGCCATCCGCGTCGACCGCGCCTGCACCGAACTCCGCCGCGGCCGCCCGGTGGCACTGGGCACGGCTGGCGACGCCGACGCCGGCGCCGCCACAGGCGGATGGCTGCTGGCCGCCGCCGTCGAGACGCTGAGCGAGGCCCTGCTGCAGCGCCTGCAGGGCACCGGCGCCGCGCTGCGCCTGGTGCTCAGCGCCGAACGGCTGCAGGCACTGGGGCGCGCCGACGTGCTGGAGCCGCAGCTGCTGGAACTGCCGCCCACATCGACGCTGCAGCAACTGCAGCGGCTGGGCGCCGTGCTGCCTGGCGGCGGGGCGGATGCCCACGCCGGGGCGCTCGCCGCGGCGTTCGCTGCGGGACCTGCCCCGGCCTCGGCGCCGGCCCGCGCCGCGCTGGCGCTGGCCAAGCGCACGCGGCTGCTGCCGGCGCTGCTGACGCTGGATCTGCCGGCCGCGCACGGCCCGGCCCTGGCCGCGTCCCAGGTGCTGCAGCTGGACGCCGCCGACGTGGCGCGGGCCGCGCCGATGCGCGCCGACACGCTGCGCCGGGTCAGCGACGCCCGGGTGCCGATCGGTGCCAGCGAGGACTGCACGCTGACCGTGTTCCGCGAGGTCGACGGCGATGCCGAACATCTGGCCATCGTCATCGGCCAGCCCGCGCCCGGCACCACCGTGCCGGTGCGCCTGCACTCGGCCTGCCTGACCGGCGACCTGCTCGACAGCCTGCGCTGCGACTGCGGCCCGCAGCTGCAGGGCGCGGTGGCCCGGCTCGCCGAGACCGGGGGCGTGCTGCTGTACCTGGCGCAGGAAGGCCGCGGCACCGGGCTCGTGAACAAGCTGCGCGCCTACCGGCTGCAGGACGCGGGGCTCGACACGCTGCAGGCCGACCGCTACCTGGGCTTCCGCGACGACGAGCGCAACTTCGCCGCGGCCGTCGGCCATGCTGCACGCGCTGGGCCACACGCGCATCCAGCTCCTCACCAACAACCCGCACAAGATCGACGCCCTGCGCGATGCCGGCATCGAGGTCGTGGGCCGGCTGCCGCTGCACGGGCCGGTCAACGACCACAACCTGCGCTACCTGCAGACCAAGCAGCAGGCCGGTCACCTGGGCGGAGACGCCTGAAGCCCCACGGGCGGGCCCGCCCGGCGCGCATGCCGGGCTCAGCCGGCCGAATCGGGCAAGGGCATCGCCTCCACCTCGGCCAGCAGCTGCACCAGCCGGTCGGCGAGGTGGTCGAGCAACGCGACCCCCTTGTCGGCACTGGCCGCCGCGGCGTTGCCGCAGGCGCCCTGCGGGTTCAGGTCCTGCGTCATCCAGCCGATGCCCACGGGCTTCTCGGCACCGACGAGCCCGCCGCGTGCCGCCAGCGCGGCGCCCAGGCTGCGGAAGTCGGCCAGCGCCTCGCGGCGCACCAGGTCGGGCCGCAGGTGCAGGATCAGCGAGGTCTCGACCGCGCCGCCGTGCAGGCCGTGCGCCAGTTCGTCGGCGTCGAACAGGCCCGGCGGCACGCCGAACGAGAAGCTGTGCGCGCGCAGCACCAGCAGGCCGTGCGCCACGCGCAGGCGCAGCGCTGCCAGGTCCACGTGCGCACGCTGCCCGCCGTGGCTGTTGAAGAGCACCAGCTTCCGCACCCCGGCGCGTGCCACGCCGCGGCCGACCGCCAGCCACAGGCCGAGCAGGTGCTCGAGATCGGCGCTGAGCGTGCCGGCGAAGTGGGTGTGCTCCAGGCTGTCGCCGATGTGCAGTGCCGGCAGCACCAGCACCGAGGCCGACGCCGGCAGGCGCCGCAGCGCTTCGGCCACCACGCCCTGGTTGATGAGCGCGTCGGTGGCCAGCGGCAGGTGCGGGCCGTGCTGCTCGATCGCCGCCACGGGCAGCAGCGCGATCGTGCGCAGCGGGTCGACGCGGGTGAAGTCGGTGGTCGCCAGGTCCTGCCAGAAACCGCTGGGCAGCGTTGCAGGCGGGGCGGAAACGGGCTGGGGAATGCTCATGCCGGGGTGTAGTAGGGATCGTCGTCGGGGGTGCCGGGCACCTGGGCCGCGGGCGCGCTGAATTGCCAGACCACCGCCACGGCCACGGGCAGCGCGGCCAGCAGTGCGGCGAGCAGCGGCGTCCAGCGCGGACGGGCCCGGGCCCAGCGCTGGCGCAACAGCAACGGCGGCGCAGCGAAGGCCAGCGCGAGCAAGGCCAGCCGGCCGGCGTCGGCCGCGGCTGCGGCAGTGAGAGAGGTCGTGGACGCCGCCCCAGGCGCGATGGCCGACGACAGCGCCCACGACCACGCCAGGGCGAGCCAGGCCAGCAACAGCGGCACCAGCGGCACCAGCGACGGCGCGGCCGCCGCCCCCTGCAGACCCGGCGCCGGCCGCAGCCAGAGCCAGGCGCCGAGCACCGCGGTGCAGGTGGCCAGCATCAGCGCCAGCTGCGCCAGCAGCAGCGAGCCGCCACCGGCCGCCAGGGCCGCCAGCCCGAGCGCCGACACGGTCAGCGCAGCGGCGCCGGCAGCGGCCGCAGGCTGCACGGGTGCGGCCGCCCGGGGCGCCGCGGGTCCGCCGCGCTGCAGCGCCATCGCCACCGCGGCCAGGGCCAGCCCGGCCAGCACGGTCCAGGGCAGCTTCTGCACGCGCGACGCTGCCGGCCACTCGAAGCCCGGCAGCCAGGCCAGCGCGCCGAGCAGCCCCAGCGCAGCCCCCAGCGGCGCCCAGCGCACCCCGCAGCCGGCCCGCAGCACCGCCATCGCCAGCAGCGACAGCACGCAGGGCAGCAGCAGGCTCTGGAAGGCCGGGTGGTGCAGGAAGCTCGACCAGGTCGACACGGTGACGGGCGGCGCAGCCGCAAGTGCAGGTGCGACATCATCGCCGCATGCGGCATGACCACGTCAACCGGTCGTGCGCAGGGCGCCGTCAGGCCGCCGCCAGTGCCTTGCCGCGGCCCCCGGGCGCGCGCAGGCCCGTGAATGCGAAGTCCACCTCGGGCTGCAGGCCGCTGACGATGTGCGCGATGCTCTTGCCCGAGCCGCAGGCATGCGTCCACCCGAGCGTGCCGTGCCCGGTGTTGAGGAACAGGTTGGGCAGCCTGCTGCGGCCGATGAGGGGCACGTTGCTCGGCGTGGCTGGCCGCAGCCCGGTCCAGAACTGCGCCTGGCTCGCATCGCCCGCACCGGGGAACAACTGCTCCACGCGGCGCACGATGGCCTCGCAGCGCACGCGGTTCAGGTCGCGGTCGTAGCCGTTGAACTCCGCGGTGCCGGCGATGCGCAGGCGGTCGGTCCCCGAAGACGACGCCGTTGCCGGCGTCGTGAGGCGCGAGAACACCAGCTTGTACTCGTCGTCGGTCAGCGAGACCTGGTGCGCCATCGCGGCGTCCTTCACCGGCATCGTCACCGAGTAGCCCTTGGCCGGGTAGATCGGCAGCGCGATGCCCAGCGGCCGGGCCAGCACAGGGCTCAGGCTGCCCATCGCCAGCACGTACGCGTCGGCGCGCAGGCGCTGGAAGCGGCCTTCGTGGTCGGTGGCCTCGACGTGGTCGATGGCGCCACCGACCGCGCGCAGTGCGGTGACGGTGTTGTTCATCAGGAACCGCACGCCGTCGGCTTCGCAGCGCCGGACGAGTTCGCGCGCGAAGCGGTTGGCGTCGCCCGACTCGTCCTCGGCGGTGTAGGTGGCGCCGGCCAGCTGCGGCCGGATGTGGCGCAGCGCGGGCTCCAGGCGCACGGCTTCGTCGGCCGAGATCACGCGCCGGTCGCAGCCGAGCGCCCGCATCTGCGCGGCGGGGGCTTCGGCACCGTCGAACTCCTTCTGGCTGGTGTAGAAGTGCAGGATGCCCTGCGTGCGTTCGTCGTAGGCCAGGCGCAGGTCACGGCGCAGCTGCTGCAGCGTGTCGCGGCTGTAGGTGCCCAGGCGCACGATCTGCGCGATGTTGCGCCGCGTGCGGGCCGGCGTGCATTCGCGCAGGAACTGCAAGCCCCACAGCCACTGGCGCATGTCGGCGCGGAGGCGGAACAGCAGCGGCGCATCCTCGCGGCCCAGCCACTGCAGCACCTTCAGCGGCGCGCTCGGGTTGGCCCAGGGCTCGGCGTGGCTGACCGAGATCTGGCCGCCGTTGGCGAAGCTGGTTTCCGCCGCCGGCGTGGCCTGGCGGTCGACGACGCTGACGTCGTGGCCCTGCTGCCGCAGGAAGTAGGCCGAGGTGACGCCGAGCAGGCCGGCGCCGAGGACGATGACTTTCATGGGAACGCTCTCCGGAGAAGGAACGGCGCGCACGGCGGCCGAAGCCGGCCGGCGCATGCCGCTCCCCCTGTCCTCGGTACCTGAGAGATTCAACCCGGCAGGGCCTGCCGGGTCTTGCTCCTTCGGTGCTTCACGGGCGTGAAGTCTCTCCAGACGGCGATGGTGGTGTGCAGTACGGGACCTGAGCGTTCATGGGAGTTTGCGCCTTCGGTGGCCCCGGCCGCGGCCGGAGCGCTCTCCTGCGGATTCGGTGTGTCTAGGCTGTTGCGGCCTGCCCTTTCGCGGCAAGGAAGCGTTCGGCCAGCAGCACCCAGTAGGCGCTGCCGACGCCGATGTTGTCGTCGTTGAAGTCGTAGCCCGGGTTGTGGACCATGCAGCCGCCTTCGCCGGCCCCCGTGCCCGTGCCGTTGCCGATCAGCAGGTAGCTGCCGGGCACGCGTTCGAGCATGAACGCGAAGTCTTCGCTGCCGGTCAGCGGCGGGCCCTGCAAGGTCACCCGCTCCTGGCCGACGAGTTCGAGCGCCACCGCGCGCGCGAAGGCGGTCTCGGCCGGTGTGTTCACCAGCACCGCGTAGCCCGGCTTCCAGTCGATGTGCGCGGTGACGCCGAAGCTCTCGGCCTGCGCCGCCACCAGCGCGCGGATGCGGCGCTCGATCGTGGCGCGCACGTCGCGGTCGAGCGCACGCACGCTGAGCTCCAGCGTCGCCGCGGCCGGAATGACGTTGTTGGCCCGGCCGGCATGCAGCGCGCCCACCGTCACCACCGCCGCGTGCAGCGGGTCGATGTTGCGCGAGACGATGGTCTGCAGCGCCATCACCGTGCTGGCGGCCGCCACCACGGGGTCGGCCGCGCGGTGCGGCATCGCGCCGTGGCCGCCGAAGCCGGTCAGCGTGATCGTGGCGTAGTCCGACGACGCCATCGCCGCGCCTTCGCGCAGCACCAGGTGGCCCTGGGCGATGCCGGGCATGTTGTGCATCGCGAAGACGGCGTCGCAGGGGAAGCGCTCGAAGAGGCCGTCGTCCATCATGCGCAGCGCGCCGCCGCCGCCTTCTTCCGCGGGCTGGAAGATCAGGTGCAGCGTGCCGTCGAACACGCCGCGTTCGGCCAGGTGCCGCGCCGCGGCCAGCAGCATGGCGGTGTGGCCGTCGTGGCCGCAGGCGTGCATGACGCCGCCGTGCACGCTGGACCAGCCGGCGCCGCTGGCCTCGGTGATCGGCAGCGCGTCCATGTCGGCACGCAGGCCCAGGCGCCGCGTGCCCTGCCCGCGCACCAGCGTGCCGACGACACCGGTGCCGCCGATGCCGCGCTCGACCGCGTAGCCCCAGCCCGCCAGCTTGTCGGCCACCAGCGCGGCCGTGCGGTGCTCTTCGAAGGCCAGCTCAGGGTGGCGGTGGATGTCGCGGCGCAGGCTGATGAACTCGCCCGCCCGCGCCTGCAGCGCCTGCAGCAGATAGGTCATGGCCGGCTACTGCGGCAGCAGGTTGATCTGCCGCGCGATCGCCCGGTAGCGCGCGGTCTCGGCCTCGAAGAACTTCGCCGACTCGGCCAGCGTCATCGGCGCCGCCGCCAGCTGGGTCTGCGCGGCCAGCTGCGTGCGCACCGCCGGGTCCTGCAGCGACCGGCCGATCGCCGCGTGCAGGCGCACCACCACGTCCTCGGGCGTGTTCTTCGGCACCATGTAGCCGGTCCAGATCTTGTACGAGAAGTTCTTCAGCGACTGGCTCTCGCTGGCCGCCGGCACGTGCTTCAGCAGTTCCGAACGCTGCGCGCCGAGCTGGCCGATCACCTTCAGCCGGCCCTGGTCGGCCAGCGCGCCCATCGCCGCGCTGTACACCAGCACCGCGAAGTCGACCTGGCCGCCGCCGATGTCCTGCAGCAGCGGCGCGTTGCCCTTGTAGGGCACGTGCGCCAGCTTGACGCCGGTGGCCGACTGCACGTTCTCCAGGATCAGGTGGTAGAGCGAGCCGATGCCCACGCTGCCGTAGGTCAGCGGCTTGTCGGCCGACTTGCGCGCCAGCGCGATCAGTTCGTCGACGCTGGACACGCCCAGGTCCTTGCGCGTCACGAACACCATCACCGCGTCGGCCACCGGGTGCACGAGACGGAAGTCCTCGGTCTTCAGCTTCACGGCGGCATTGGCCAGCGGCGACAGGATCACCTCGTTGGGCGAGCCCTGGAAGACGTAGTGGCCGTCGGCCGGCGCGGCCAGCACCTTCTGCGCCGCGAGTGCGCCGCTGACGCCGCCCAGGTTCTCGACCAGCACCTGCTGCCCCAGTTCCTTGCCCAGCGGGTTGAAGAAGATGCGTGCGATGGCGTCCGACGGGCCGCCCGCCGGGTACGGCACCATCAGGTTGACCGGCTTGGCCGGGTACGCCTGCGCCGCGGCCAGGCCGGCGCCCAGCGCGAAGCCGGCCGACAGCACCAAGGATCGAAGCAGCTTGAACCTGGACATGGGGAGACTCCTTGTAGGGCGCACCGCGGGGACTGGCCTCGGGGCGGTGGAACCGTTGCGAATGGGCGGATGCCGGTGTGCAGGGGCAATGTAGGAGCGGCCCGAATCCACGTCCAATGCATTGTTCTTTGGCTTAGCATGAGTTTGACGTTCACACTGCAGACGCCCGGCCATGACCCTCGTGCAGCTCCGCCACCTGATCTCGCTGGCCCAGACAGGCTCGTTCAGCCAGTCGGCCGCAGCGCTGTTCCTGACCCAGCCGGCGCTCAGCCGCAGCATCCGCGCGCTCGAGGACGAACTGGGCCAGCCGCTGTTCGACCGGCTCGGGCGCCGCAGCGAGCTCACCCCCTTCGGGCGTGAGGCCGCCCAGCGCGCACGCGAGCTCGTGCTGGCCGCCGACGACCTGCGCGACGCCGGTCGCCAGGCCGGCGAGGCGCAGGAAGGCGTGCTGCGCGTCGGCATGGGCTCGGGCCCGGGCGCGATGCTGATGACGCCGCTGCTGCTGAAGATGGCACAGGAGCGGCCCCGCCTGCGCGTGGACATCGCGCGTGCCGCCACCGAGCTGCTGGTGCAGGCGCTGCGCGAGCGCGTGCTCGACGCCCTGGTGGTGGACGCGCGCTCGCTGCGCCCGGCGTCCGACCTGCAGGTGCAGTCGCTGCACGACATGCGCGGCGCCTTCCTGGTGCGCCGCGGGCATCCGCTGGCGAAGCGGCGCGGCGGCCCGGCCTTCGACGACCTGCTGCGCTACCCCATCGCGTCCACCCCGCTGTCGGACGAAGTCGCGCGCATCCTGGTCGAACGCTACGGGCCGCGCGCGCATCCGGATGCGTGCGTGACGCTGCGCTGCGAAGAGCTGCCGAGCCTGGTCGAGACGGCGCGGCAGAGCGACACGGTGCTGCTGGCGATCCGCGCGGCGGCGCCGGACCTGGTCGAGCTGCGGATGCAGCCGGCGCTGGAAGCCTCGGCGCGCTTCGCGCTCGTCACGCTGCGCCGGCGCACGGCGCCACCGGGGCTGGCCGTCGTGCGGCAGCTGATGGGGCAGCTGCTGACCGACCGCCCCGCCTGACCAGCCCGGCCGGTCTGCATCGCAGCGCTTCTGTTGCGCTGGATCAAGGCGCAGGCGGATGCACCGGCGCCCGGCCTCAACCTGCGCCGCGCGGCGCCGAAGCACCCGCAGTGCGGCGACCTGCCGCGGCTTCCGGGCCGACGGCCCGACAGGACAACAACCCATGAACTGGATCCACCGCCTGAACATCGCCAGCCGGGTGGCGCTCGGCTTCGGCCTGCTGCTGCTGATGGCGGCCGTGCTGGCGACCCTGGCGCTGCTGGCGCTGCAGCGCAGCGGCGGCGCCGTCGATCGCATCGTGCACGGCGAGTGGGTCAAGGCCAGCGCCGCCGCCGCCATCGACGCAACGACCCGCGCCAACGCGCGCCGCACGATGGAGCTCTTCTTCGCCGACGGTGCTGGCGCGACGCAGGTGCGCGAACACATCGCCGCCAACCGCCGCACCATCGACGAGGCCCTGGCCACGCTCGACCGCCTCGTGGTGCTGCCCGAGGGCCAGGCCCTGCTGGCGCGGGTGAAGCAAGCGCGTGCGGGCTACGTGGCCTCGTTCAGCGAGGTCGACCGGCAGCTCCAGGCCGGCCAGCGCGAGACGGCCCAGGCGACCCTGCTGCGCAGCACGCTGCCGGCGCTGGACGCGCTGCAGGCGCAGGTGCAGGCCCTGTCGCGCTTCCAGGCCCGGCTGGCCACGGACACCGGCGCGCAGGTCATGGCCGACATCGACGGCACGGTGGCCTGGCTCGGCGCGCTGGGCGCGGCCATGCTGGCCGTGGCGGTGCTGATGGGATGGTGGCTGGCGCGGGCCATCGCCCGGCCCATCGAGCAGGCGGTCGCGGTGGCCGAGCGCGTGGCGGCCGGCGCGCTGGGCCACCGCATCGAGACCCGGCAGGGCGGCGAACCCGGGCGACTGATGCAGGCCCTGGCACGCATGGACCACAGCCTGGTGCAGGTGGTGGGCCGCGTCCGCGCGGCCAGCGACAGCATCGCCACGGGCTCGACGCAGATCGCCACCGGCACTTCCGACCTCTCGCAGCGCACCGAGGAGCAGGCGGCCAACCTGCAGCAGACGGCCGCGTCGATGGAGCAGCTGGCCGGCACCGTGCGCAACAGCGCCGACGCCGCCCGCGCCGCCAGCCGGCTGGCATCGCAGACGCGCGACGACGCGGTCCGCGGCGGCGCGCTGATGCAGACCGTCAACGACACCATGCAGCGCATCAGCGACGCCAGCCGGCGCATCGGCGAGATCAACACCGTCATCGACGGCATCGCCTTCCAGACGAACATCCTGGCGCTCAACGCCGCCGTCGAGGCGGCCCGGGCCGGCGAGCACGGACGCGGCTTCGCGGTGGTCGCGGCCGAGGTGCGGGCCCTGGCGCAGCGCAGCGCCGAGGCCGCCAGGTCGATCAAGAACCTGGTGGCCGACAGCATGGGCAGCGTCGACGAAGGCCAGGCCAGCGTCGCCCAGGCGGTGCGCCAGATCGATGGCATCGTGGCCCAGGTGCGCAGCGTCAGCGAGACGGTGGCGCAGATCAGCGGTGCCGCCGACGAGCAGACCCGCGGCATCGAGCAGGTCAACCAGGCCGTGGCGCAGCTGGACCAGGTGACGCAGCAGAACGCCGCCCTGGTGGAGGAAAGCGCCGCCGCGTCCGGCAGCCTGCGCCACCAGGCCGCGCAGATGGTCGAGGCGGTGGGCGCCTTCCGCATCGGCACGGCCTGAGCGCGCGGCAGGGTCGGCGGAGGCGGGCCATCGGATGCAGATCTCCAGCAGTTGACCCGTACTTGAAGCGGTAATCGGAGGTCTTCTGAGTCCGAATGCCACCTTGCACTCGCTCTGCATCTGTTTTTCCTATCATGCAGCGATGCATGACCAGCCACCCGACTTCAAGGGCAACAAGCGCGCCCTGCCCAGCAAGCCTTGCGTGGCCTGCGGCCGGCCGATGACCTGGCGCAAGCGCTGGGCACGCAGCTGGAACGAGGTCAGGCACTGCTCCGACGCCTGCCGCAAGGCGGGCGCTGCGGCGCGCACGGCATGAAACCCGTGCGCACCCTGGTCGTCGTGCTCGGCGACCAGCTCGACCTGGACGCCGCGGCCTTCGACGGCTTCGACCCCGCGCAGGACGCGGTGTGGATGGCCGAGGCGGCCGAGGAGTCCACCCACGTCTGGTCCGGCAAGCAGCGCATCGCGCTGTTCCTGTCGGCCATGCGCCACTTCGCCGAGGCGCTGCGCGCCGCCGGCCGGCCGCTGCACTACACGCGCCTCGAAGACGCCGCGCACGACAGCCTGGCCGCTGCGCTGCAGGCCGCGCTGGCCAAGCTGGCGCCGCAGCGCGTGGTGATGACGGCGCCCGGCGACTGGCGCGTGTGGCAGGGGCTGAAGGCCGTGGTCGAGGCCGCCGGGCTGGCGCTGGAGATCGCCGAGGACCGCCACTTCTACACCACCGTGCGCGAGTTCGCGGCCCACGCGAAGGGGCGCAAGCAGCTGCGGCTGGAGTACTTCTACCGCGCACTGCGCCAGCGCCATGGCGTGCTGATGCAGGATGGCCAGCCGGTCGGCGGGCAGTGGAACTTCGACGCCGACAACCGCGAGGCCTTCGGCCCGCAGGGCCCGGGCCCGCTGCCCGCGCGCGCCACGTTCGCGCCCGATGCCACCACGCGCGAGGTCATCGCGCTCGTCGACACCCGCTACGCGCAGCACCCGGGCACGCTCGACAGCTTCGCCTGGCCCGTGACGCGTGCGCAGGCGCTGCAGGCCTTGCAGCAGTTCATCGCCGAACGGCTGCCGCTGTTCGGCCGCTTCGAGGACGCGCTGTGGCCGGGCGAGCCCTGGCTGTACCACTCGCAGCTGTCGGCAGCGCTCAACCTCAAGCTGCTGAACGCGCGCGAGGTGGTGCAGGCGGCCGAGGCGGCCTACCACGCGGGGCACGTGCCGCTGGCCAGTGCCGAGGGCTTCATCCGCCAGATCCTGGGCTGGCGCGAGTACGTGCGCGGCATCTACTGGACGCAGATGCCGGGCTACCTCGACCGCAACGCACTCGGCGCGCAGCAGGCGCTGCCGGGCTGGTTCTGGACCGGCGACACCGACATGGCCTGCCTGCGCGACGCCATCACGCAGACGCTGGAGCACGGCTACGCGCACCACATCCAGCGCCTGATGGTGACGGGCCTGTTCACGCTGCTGCTGGGCGTGCAGCCGCAGCAGGTGCACGCGTGGTACCTCGCGGTGTACGTGGACGCGGTGGAGTGGGTGGAGCTGCCCAACACGCTGGGCATGAGCCAGTACGGCGACGGCGGCCTGATGGCCAGCAAGCCCTACGTGGCCACCGGCAAGTACATCCAGCGCATGGGCGGCCCGTGCGCCGGCTGCCGCTACGACCCGGCGCTGCGCGAAGGCGCGCGCGCCTGCCCCTACACCACGCTGTACTGGGACTTCCTGATGCGCCACGAGGCCCTGCTGGCGGGCAACGCACGCATGGCGCTGCAGGTGAAGAACGTGGCGCGCCTGACCGATGCGCAGCGCCAGGCCGTGGTGCAGCGCGCCGACGCCATCCGCCGCGGCGAGGTCGGCACGGCGGCCTGACCACCGCACGCCGCGCTCCGCCTTTCCCCTTCCCTTCCTGTCGAACCGAGCCTTCCCATGCACACGCCTGCTCCCACCCCGCACATCGCCCTCGTCACCGGCGCCCGCGGCGGCATCGGCCGCGCCGTCGTCGCGCAGTTGCGCGCCAGCGGCCACCGCGTCGCCGCCGTCGGCCGCGACGCCGACACCCTGGCCGCGGTGGAGGCCGACGCCCACATCGCCGCCGACACCACCACGCCCGAAGGCGCTGCCGCGGCCGTGGCCGGCTGCCTGGCGCAGCTGGGCGGCGCGCCGGCGCTGCTGGCGCACTGCGTGGGCAGCACGCTGATCGCGCCGCTGCACCGCAGCACGCCGGCGCAGATCCGCGAGGTGCTGCGCGTCAACCTCGACAGTGCGCTGTTCATGCTGCAGGCCTGGGTGGAAGCCCTGCGCGCGGGCGGGCAGCGCGGCAGCGCGGTGCTCACCTCCAGCGTGGTGGCGCGCATCGGCGTGGCCAACCACGAGGCCATCGCCGCGGCCAAGGGCGGCATCGAGGCCCTGGCGCGCAGCGCCGCGGCCACCTACGCGCCGCTGGGCCTGCGCATCAACGTCGTGGCACCGGGCATGACCGAGACGCCCATGACCGCCGCGATGCTGCGCGCCGACGTCATGCGCGAAGGCGCGGGCAAGCAGTACCCGCTGGGCGGCGTGCAGACCGCCGAGCAGGTGGCCGACACGGTGGCCTGGCTGCTGTCGGACGCCGCGGCACGCATCACGGGTCAGGTCATCGCGGTCGACGGCGGCTTCACCACGGTGCGGCCGCTGGTGCGCTGAGGCTGCTGCGTGCGGCGGCTGCGGGGTCCGTCGGCATGGCGACTCTCATACACATGAGGGTATGCGTTTCCCGCCTACACTGCAGGCCTGTCCCGTTCCCTCGATGCCGCCGATGCCCGCCCGTTCCCTGCTGCCCGCCGCCGCCCGCGCCGCCCTGCTGGGCGCCACCGTCCTGCTGGCGGCCTGCGGCGACACCCAGGCATCGGCCGATGCCGTGAGCCTGGAGGTGGCCCGCGCCGAGCTGGAGTCGGGCCGCGCGGTGCTGATCGACATCCGCGAGCCCGAAGAGCACGCCACGGGCGTGGCGCCCGGCGCGCAGCTGCTGCCGATGCGGCAACTGAGCCGGCGGCTGGCCGAGGTCCCGGTCGACCCGGCGCAGCCGGTGCTGCTGATCTGCAACACGCAGAACCGCTCCAGCGCCACATTGCGCGCGCTGCGCGAGCGCGGTTACGGCCATGTGCGCTACGTCGACGGCGGCATGCGTGAATGGGCCCGCCGCGGCTGGCCGATGGTGCCCCCGGGCCAGCCCGCCCGGAAGCCCGGGACCTGACCCGGTGGACCGCACCCGGCCTGCACCGCACGCGCGATGCTGACCCTGCCCCTGGGCCCGCTGGCACTGCCCACGGCGCCCCTGCTGGTGCTGATGGCCGCGCTGCTGGCCAGCTGGCTGGCAGACCGGCTGACACCGCCCGCACCGGCGCCGTCGCCACCACCCGCGGCGCCCACACGACCACGCGCAGCCGGCTCGGTGGTGGTGCAAGCCGTGCTGGCAGGCCTGGTGGCGGCTCGGCTGGCGCACCTGCTGCTGTACCTCGACGCCTACCGCGCCGAACCCTGGAGCAGCATCGACCTGCGCGACGGCGGATGGCACGCCGCCACCGGCATCGCGACCGGCCTGGGCTGGCTGGCCTGGCAGGCGCTGCGGCGGGCGCCGTGGCGCCGCGCGCTGGCCACGGGCGCGGGCGCCGGCATGGTCCTGTGGGCGGCGGGCACGTGGACGCTGACGGCGCTGGCGCCGCCGTCGCTGCCCGGGGCCACGCTGGTCGACCTGCGCACCGGGCAGCCGGTGCCGCTGCACGCGGTGGCCGGCGGGCGGCCGGTGGTCGTCAACCTCTGGGCCACCTGGTGTGCACCCTGCCGGCAGGAGATGCCGGTGCTGGCCGCGGCCCAGGCCCGGCACCCCGAGGTGGTGTTCGTGTTCGCGAACCAGGGCGAGTCGGCCGCGACCGTGCAGCGCTACCTCGACGCCGAAGGGCTGCGGCTGACCCACGTGCTGCTGGACCCGGGCTCCAGCCTCGGGCCGGCCCTGGGCTCGCGCGGGCTGCCCACCACCGTGCTGTTCGACCGCGACGGGCGGCGCACCGACGCGCACCTGGGCGCGCTCAACGGCGCTGCGCTGGCCGCGAAACTGCAGGCCGTGCTGCCGCGCTGAGCTGCGGCGCGACCAGGCGGCCGGTGCGGGCGGCGGTATCCTGCACCGGCCCCCACCCGACCCGATGCCGCCATGACCGCGACCACTTCCCCCGCCGATCCGGCCGCCCAGGCAGCACTGGCCGGCCTGTTCGCGCCGACCGGCGTGCTGCGCGCCGCCATCAACCTGGGCAACCCGATCCTGGCGCACACCGACCCCGCCACGGGCGCGCCCGGCGGCGTGTCGGTGGACCTGGCGCGGGCCTGCGCCCGCCAGCTGGGCCTGGCGCTCGAACTGTGCGTCTTCACGACGGCAGGGCAGTCGGTCGACGCGGTCACGCAGGAGCAGGCCGACATCGGCTTCTTCGCCGTCGACCCGGTGCGCGGGGCCGGCATCGGCTTCACCGCGCCGTACGTGCTGATCGAAGGCAGCTACCTGGTGCATGGCAGCTCGCCGCTGCAGGCCAACGACGAGGTCGACCGGCCGGGCACGCGCGTCGTGGTCGGCGCGGGCAGCGCCTACGACCTGCACCTCACGCGCGCGCTGCAGCACGCCAGCATCGTGCGCGCGCCCAGCTCGCCGGCGGTGACCGACATGTTCGTCGCCGGCGGGTACGAGGTCGCGGCCGGCGTCCGGCAGCAGCTGGAAGCCGACCTGCAGCGCCACCCCGGGCACCGCCTGCTGCCCGGCTGCTTCATGGTGATCCAGCAGGCGATGGGCCTGCCCAAGGGCCGCGGCGAGGACGCCCGCGCCCACCTGGCGCGCTTCGTCGAGGAGATGAAGGCGACCGGCTTCGTGCACGACGCGCTGCGGCGGCACGGCATCGCCGGCGCATCGGTCGCGCCGGCGGCCTGAGCGGCACCCGGGCCCGGGGCCGGTCAGTCGTCGTCGTCGCCGTCGTGCCGCCCGTCGGGCGCCGACTGCGCCCAGCCCGTGGCCGGCACCAGCCCGCGCGGCGACGCCTGCCAAGACCACGCGAAAAACGCCACCACCGCCAGCAACAGCAGCGCCGCCAGCCAGGCATGGTTGCGCTGCACCAGGTCCGGGCCCGCGCCGTCCACATGGCCGGTCAGCATGGGCAGTGCCTGGTTCTTGCGCCGCAGCACGCTGAGCGCGGCGATCAGCCCCACGTGCAGCAGCACGGCGGCCAGCATGGCGTTGGCGACGAACTCGTGCAGCTCTTCCAGCCAGTCGCCGCCGAGCACACCGCCCGACGCATCGCCCCAGTCGTTGTAGGTGCCGTAGCCGCTGATCACCAGCGGCACCGCCAGCAGCAGCAGCACCACCACCGCCGTGGCCATCAGCAGGTTCTGGCCCTGCCGCCAGGGCACGCCTTGCACGGTGCCGCCCCGGAATGCGCCGGCCGCAGAGCGCAGCCAGGCGGCGGCGCCCGCCAGCTTGCGCAGCAGCGGGCCCAGGCGGGCGTGGCGCGGGCCGAGCAGCCCGTACAGCACGCGGAACACCAGCAGCCCCGCGAGCGTGTAGCCCAGCGTGACGTGCAGCGCGCGCCAGCGTTCGCCCTCGGCCGTGAGGTAGGCGCCCAGGAAGCTCAAGGCGAACAGCCAGTGGAACATGCGCGTGGGCGCGTCGACGACGCGGCGGCGCGCCTGTGGCGGCCGGGCCGGCGTGGCGCGCCCGGGCGCGAGCGCGGCAGTGGGGGTGGTGGTCGTGGGTTGCATCGTGGGTCTTTCGTGATCGGGTGGGGTCAGTCCAGCCAGGCGCGGCGCTGGCTGGCCGGCAGGCCCGCGGGCACGCGCAAGGCGTCGTCGTCGAAGCGGCCGCGCTCGGCGTCGGTGTGGCAGGCCGCGCACTGGGCGGCGCTGCGCACGCTGGCCAGCTGCCAGACCGCGGGGTCGATCTGGCGGTGCTTGCGCGCGAACCACGCCGACCGCGTGATGCGGTCCTGTGGCGGTTCCTCGGCCACGCGCTTGTAGGTGCCGGCGTTGGCTTGCAGCCAGGCGTCGATCGGCTGCCGGGTGGCGGCATCGAGCGAAGCGTCGCTGCCGTAATGCCGCTCGAGCCCGCCCATCAAGCGCTGCCACGACCGTGCCGGCAGCAGGCCGGGCGGATAGGCCATGTGGCACGACGCACACTCCTGCGTGTAGGCAGCGGGCACGGGCTGCGGCATCGCACGCCCGCTGTCGGCCAGGGTCGCAGCCGGCAGGGCAGCCAGGAAGGCGATCGACAGCAGCGTCGGAAGCACGTTGCGCGCCGCGAGACGGGGGTTGCGCGGCGTGCTCATCGCTGCAGCCCCGTCAGCCAAGCCAGCACGTCGGCCTTCTCGCCGGGGCTGCACGCGCGCTGCAGCACGTCGTTGCAGTTGCGGCGGAACCACTTGTCGACCTTCGCGGTGTCGGTGAACGCCTGCGGGTTCGCCGCCGGCGCAAGCGGGTCGATCGCCTTGCCGGTGCCGGCGTGCTTGCCCGTGCCGACCGGCGGGTTGCCGTGGCACGAGGAGCACGACCACTCGCCGCCGTGGCGGCTGGTGAAGAACAGGCGGCCCCGCTCGGCCTGGCCCGGCGTGCCGGCCTCGGTGGCAAAGCGCTGCAGCTGCCGGGCCGGCGTGGTGTCTGCGGCGTGCGCGGCGTGCAGCGGCAGCAGGCAGGCTGCGGCGGCCAGGATGGCGGCGCTGACGGCGCCGTGGGGGTGGGTCATGGAAGCTCCTGGTGCGGGATGGGATGCATTCTTGGAAGCCGACCCTGAACCCGGCGTGAAGCGCGCGTTCATCGGCCGTTCAGATCCGCAGGCCGACAATCGCTGCATGACGCCGATCCACACCCTGCCCCCGTGGCGCCACCGGCTGCCTGCCCTGCTGCTGTGCGCGCTGGCTGCCGCGGTGCCGGGCCCGGCGGCACAGGCCAGCGACCGCCACGACCACGAACGCGCCCGCGCCGCCGTGCAGGCCGGCGACGTGCTGCCGCTGGCGGTGCTGCTGGAACGCCTGCAGCGCACGCACCCCGGGCAGGTGCTGGAGCTGGAGCTGGAACGCGACGACGATGCGCCGACCTCCGGCGCGCGCTGGATCTACGAGATCAAGCTGCTGCAGGCCAGCGGCCAGCTGCTGAAGCTGGAGGTCGACGCGGCCACCGGCCGGGTGCTGGAGGCACGGCGCAAGCGCGCCGACCGGCACGGCCCGGCGCAGGGCGCCCCGCGATGAACCGGGGCACACGCACGGTGCCCGCATGAAGCTGCTGCTGGTCGAGGACGACCCCACGCTGCGCGCGCTGCTGCGCACCGGCCTGGTCGACGCCGGCCATGCCGTGGACGAGGCCGACAACGGCGGCGACGCGCAGCACCTGGGCCTGCACGACAGCTACGACGCGGTGATCCTCGACCTGGGGCTGCCGCAGCGCGACGGCCTGAGCGTGCTGCAGCACTGGCGCGCCGCCGGGCGGACGATGCCGGTGCTGATCCTCACTGCACGCGACAGCTGGCACGAGAAGGTGACCGGCATCGACGCCGGCGCCGACGACTACCTGACCAAGCCCTTCCACATCGAAGAACTGCTGGCGCGCGTGCGGGCCCTGATCCGGCGCGCGCAGGGCCTGGCCTCGCCGCTGCTGCAGCACGGCCCGCTGGCACTGGACACGCGCAGCGGCCGCGTCACCTGCGGCGGGCAGCCGGTCGCCCTGACGAGCCACGAATTCCGGGTGCTGGCCTACCTGATGCACCGGCCGGGCACGGTGGTGTCGCGCACCGCACTGACCGAGCACCTGTACGCCCAGGACTTCGACCGCGACTCCAACACCATCGAGGTCTTCGTCGGGCGGCTGCGCCGCAAGCTGCCGCCCGACACCATCGAGACGGTGCGCGGCATGGGCTACCGCCTGTCGGACCCGCGCTGACCGCCATGGCCGGCGCGCACGGACAGCGATCGCTGCGATTCCGGCTGCTGGCGGCCACGCTGCTGGCCGTGCTGGTGGCGCTGGCGCTGGCGGGCCTGCTGCTGTCGGGGCTGTTCCGCGACCACGTGATGCGCCAGTTCGGCCGCACGCTCACGGACCAGCTCGACCAGGTCACGGCGCGGCTGGAGTTCGACGACGCCGGCCAGCCACAGCTGGGCGGCGCGCAGCTCAGCGACCCGCGCTGGTCGCGGCCCTACTCGGGCCTGTACTGGCAGATCGACCGCACCGGCGCCAACCCCTCGGCGGCCGTGCTGCGGTCCAGGTCGCTGTGGGACACCACGCTGCAGCCCCCGGCCGACACGCCCGGCCCGGGCGACGTGCACGTGCACGAAGTGACCGGCCCGCAGGGCGCGGCGCTGCTGCTGGTGGAGCGCACCGTGCAGCCCCCCGGCCCGACGGCAGCGGCCTGGCGCCTGATGGTCGCGGCCGACCTGGGCGAGACGGCGCTGGCCATCCAGCGCTTCACGGGCCTGCTCGCGGCCGCGCTGGGCGCGCTGCTGCTGCTGCTGGGCGCGGCCGCCGTGGCGCAGGTGGCCGTGGGGCTGGCGCCACTGCGCGCGCTGCAGCGCGCGCTCGCGGCCGTGCAGGCCGGCCGCGCGCAGCGCATCGACACGCGCTTTCCGGCGGAGGTGCAGCCGCTGGTGGACGACTTCAACCGCGTGCTCGACCACAACGCGGCCATCGTCGAGCGCGCGCGCACGCAGGCCGGCAACCTGGCCCATGCGGTCAAGACACCGCTGGCGGCACTGGCGCAGGCGGCGGCGGCCGCGCAGCGCCACCCGGCCGACGCTGCCGCCCTGGCGGCCCGGGTGCAGGACCAGGTGGGCTTGGCGCGGCGCCATGTCGACTGGCACCTGGCGCGCGCGCGCGCAGCCGCGGCCCATGGCCTGCCCGGCGTGCGCGCGGCCGTCGCGCCGGCGCTGGCCGGGCTGGTGCGGGTGCTGGAGCGTGTGCATGCCGAGCGCGGCGTGCGCATCGACTGTGCGGCCATCGCCGACGACCTGCAGTTCGCGGGCGAAGTGCAGGACCTGCAGGAAGTGGCCGGCAACCTGATCGACAACGCCTGCAAGTGGGCGCGCAGCGCCGTGCGGGTGCAGGCCTGGGGCGCCGACACGCCCGCGGGCCGGCGCCTGCACCTCGTGGTCGAGGACGACGGCCCGGGCATCGCGCCCGAGCGCCGCGCCGCCGTGATGGCGCGCGGCGCGCGCCTGGACGAGTCGGTGCCGGGCAGCGGCCTGGGGCTGGCGATCGTGTCGGAACTGGCCGGGCTCTACGGCGGCAGCGTCACGCTGGGCGCGGCCGCCTCGGGCGGCCTGCGGGTCGAGGTGGAGCTGCCGGGCGCGCCGTCCGGGACTTGACGCCCGACTGCGCGGACCGCCCTCAGCCGCGGCGCGCCGCCTCGATCGCGGCGATGTCGATCCGGCCCATCGTCATCATGGCCTCGAATGCCCGCTTCGCGGCCGCCGGATCGGGGTCGTTGATCGCGTCGACCAGCGCGCGCGGCGTGATCTGCCACGACAGGCCCCAGCGGTCCTTGCACCAGCCGCAGGCGCTCGGCTGGCCGCCGTGGTCGACGATGGCGTGCCACAGGCGGTCGGTCTCCGCCTGGTCGTCGGTGGCCACCTGGAACGAGAACGCCTCGCTGTGCCGGAAGGCCGGCCCGCCGTTGAGCCCGAGGCACGGCAGGCCCATGACCGTGAACTCGACGGTCAGCACGTCGCCCTGCCGGCCCGATGGAAAGTCGCCGGGCGCACGGTGGACCGCGCCCACGGCGCTGTCGGGGAAGGTCCTGGCGTAGAAGTTCGCGGCATCGAGGGCGTCGCCGTCGAACCACAGGCAGATCGTGTTCTTGCGCATCATGTGCGGGCTCCGGAACGGGGTTGCAGTGCCCACACGACGAACCGGCGGCCACGCCATCGACACGGTCGACCGGTCGCGCCAGCGGCGCGCCGGCCGGATACCCCCCTAAGTAAATGGGTCGTGGCCGCCGATGGGCCGATGCGGCATTGATTTCAAGCAAACGACCTGCGCGTCCGGCGGTCGACAGTGACCTTCGCCATCAGATGTCCATGGCGTCGCTGAGGTACTTCGGGCCACCGGTGCCCGGGGACCAGCCGCGCATCGCAGCACTGGTGTCGACACGACGCACCTCACTGGAGACAACGCAATGACCATGAAGACACAGGACCGCACCCCGCAGGCGGGCAGCAGCCGACGCTGGAGCAGCAGGCTGCTGGCGGTGGCCGTCCTCGCGCTGGCCGGCTCGGCGCATGCCGGCAAGATCACTTCGGTCCCGTCCGCCACCGGCGCGCCGGGCTTCGGCGGCTGGAACCTCGGCAACGTCCAGGTGCTGCTGAACGGCACCGGCAGTTGGTTCGACCCGATGACGGGGGCGTACGCGTTCGCTCCGGGGTCCGACTTCACCTACCGGGCCAACGTCTTCGATCGCACCGGCACGATGACCGGCATCGCGCTGGCCAAGGACTGGCCGGTGGGCGAGCCCGCTGGCATCAAGATCGTCAACGACGATCCGGGCGCGAAGCAGGGCAAGCCGGCCAACTGCATCCTGGCGACGTCCTATCTCAAGGACCACTACCTCGATGCGGCGGACCCGAGGCAGGTGGTCTGCAGCAGCCCGTTCCAGACCCACAAGCGCTTCAAGGTGGCGATGCTGCCCTCCACGGTCGACGGCCAGGGCAGCGAGAGCGTCGACCTGGTCTTCAACGTCGAGCCCGAGGCGGGCGAGCGCACGTACGAGATCTTCCAGAAGATCAACAACTGGACAGGCAGGCGCCTGGCCGGCTTCAAGGTCGAGGTCGGTTTCGGTGTCGGCGACGCCTTCCAGCGCGCCGGAGCGGCCGGTGTGCCGCTGGCGCAGCTGAACATCGCGGTGCCGTCGGACCTGTGGAGCCCGACCCAGCTGGCCACGTTCTCGGCCGGCCTGTTCGGCCCCGTCGACAAGCACACCGGCGAGATCGGGTTCTTCGACCCCGACACGCGCGCCGGCTTCTACATCGACGAATACGTGGCCGGCGCGCAGCCGCTGACCGACACGCTGACGGCCACCCGGCCGCTGCCCAGCGACTACGGCAACGTGCCGGCCGGCGGCGGCGCGGCCGCCTACCAGTTCGGACCCTGGCTGCCCAACAGCATGCTGCCCACGGGCATCTTCTTCGACGACGACGGCAATCCGTCCACCGACGCGGCGCTGGTGGCCTGGTACGGCTACAACCCGGCCAGGGGCGGCCTGGGGTGGATGCGCGGGGCGCAGGGTGGGTTCGCCGAGATTCCCGCCACCGAGATCCAGGCCATGGGCGCCAACCTGGCCTACACGTCGGACGTGATCGACGACCTGGTCAACGTCGGACTCAACTACGTGGTCCGCATCGGCGACGTGTCGACGTTCCCGGGATCGAACGGGAAGACCTTCACGATCCGCGTGACGCCGACGGCCGACACGTCCGGAACGCCGCCACCGGTCTTCGTCGGGGCCCTGCCCAGCCCTCTGCTGCTGTACCCGAGCTCCGACGCCACCGTCGAGCTCGCCCCGCAGCCCACGTTCACGGTCGGCAGCCTGCTGACGGCCCGTGTCGGCGACAGGGACCTGAACACGAATCCGGCGGTCGAGGAGACGGTGGCGGTGCAGATCGCCACCAGCACCGGCCTGAAGGGCAGCCTGACGCTGGTCGAACAAGGTCCCAACCGCGGCGTGTTCGCGGCCGTGCTGCCCGACGCGTTCAGCAACGTGGCGGCCGGCACCGTCGTGACCATGTCGTACGCCGACGCCTCCGCGGGGGTCGCCAGGACGTCCAGCACGACGGCCAAGAACGCGACGGTGCCGATCCTGTCGAAGGTGACGCTCACGAACCTGCTGGTGCCGGCCACCGTGGTCGACGGCATGTCGAGAACCTTGCTGCTGACCATCGCCAACGACAAGACGGCCCAGGCGACCGCCAGCGGCGAGGTGCTGCTGACCGGCACCGACGGCAGGGAGTTCCGCGGCACCTTCACGAACCTGGCCGTGGGCAAGCGGCAGCTGTTCAGCTTCCGCTGGACCGCCCGGCTTGCCGACCCGGCCACGCCTGCCACGGTGGAATGGCGGGCGAGTGTCAAAGTCGACGGGCAGAAGGTCGACGGCATCGACGCCGGATACACGACGCAGGTGCTGGTCAAGCGCAGGAAGAGCGCCGAGTAGCGCCGAGTAGCGCGGAGTCGCAGCGCGTCTGGCGGGCCCGGTCGCGCGCAGCCCGCGCTAGGGCCGCACCACGTGCCGCGCCAGCTTGAGAAAGCGGGCGCGGTCCGCGCTGCCCAGCGGCTGCAGGATCTCGTCCTGCAGCGCACGCACGATGGGCAGCAGGGCCGCGCGCACGCGCGCGCCCTCGGCGGTGAGCGACAGTTCGCGCGCCCGCCGGTCGCGCTCGCTCACGACGCGGCGGATCCAGCCCTTCTGCTCCAGCCGTTCGATGACGCCGCCGATGGTGGCGCGGTCGACCGCGATGGTCTCCGCGACCCGTGCCTGGTCCGTGGCGGCGTGCGCGTGGATGGCATCGAGCGCCGCGAACTGCACGGGCGTGAGGTCGTAGCCGGCCTCCTGGGTCCTCTGAACGAAGACCTGGGTGGAGTGCTGATGCAGGCGGCGGATCAGGTGGCCGGCCATGTCGAGCGATTCCATCACTGCGCTCCGCAAGGAAGTGGGTTCAGCACGTGCAGCTTCGCGAGCCGCCTGGTTAGTAAGTATACATATCGTCTTGACGACAATTGATATGCATAGATATCATTTGCCTGTGCAGTGGCAGGTCGTCCGCGGCGCGCTTCACCCCAAGGAGACCGGCGATGCAGTTCTACAAGGATGGCTTCCGGGGCGGCAGCCCCGACGTCAGGCAGGCCGCGCCCCACCGGCGCAACCGCGGCGTCAACGAACCGCTGCCCGACGCGGTGGACGTGCTGATCGCCGGCACCGGGCCGGCAGGCCTGTGCCTGGCCGCGCAGCTGGCGCAGTTCCCCGACATCGAGACCATGATCGTCGAACGCATGCCCTGCAACATCGTCAAGGGCAAGGCCGACGGCATCAACACGCGCACCATGGAGATGCTGCAGGCTTTCGGCATCGCCGAGAAGGTCAAGCGCGAGACCTGCTGGGTCAACCAGACCGCCTTCTGGATGCCCGACCCGGCCAACCCGCAGCACATCCGTCGCGTCGGGCGCGTGCAGGACGTGGCCGACGACAGCTCGGAGATGCCGCACATCCTGATCAACCAGGCGCGGCTGCACGAGCTGTTCCTGGAAGCGATGAAGAACGCGCCCGCGCGCCTGGAACCCGACTACAGCTGGGAGGTCGTCGGGCTGACGATCGACCCCGCCACCGACGACCACCCGGTGACGGTGACGCTGAAGGACGCCAGCGGCGTGCACTGGTGGGCCACACGCACCGTGCGCGCGAACTACGTGGTCGGCTGCGACGGTGCGCACTCGGCCGTGCGCCGCGCCATCGGCGGCGAGCTGCATGGCGACGCCGCGCACCAGGCCTGGGGCGTGATGGACATCCTGGCCAACACCGACTTCCCCGACGTGCGGCAGAAGTGCCTGGTCTCGTCGGCCAGCGAAGGTAACGTGCTGATCCTGCCGCGCGAAGGCGGCTACCTGTTCCGCATGTACGTGGAGCTGGACAAGCTGCGCCCCGACGAGCGCGCCGCCAGTCGCAAGTTCACGCAGGACGACATGATCGCGGCGGCCAACCGCATCCTGCGGCCCTACACCATCGACGTGAAGGAGGTGGTCTGGTGGTCGATCTACGACATCGGCCACGCCATCACCGACCGCTTCGACGACGTGCCCGCGGGCAGCGACCGCAACCCCCGCGTCTTCACCGCGGGCGACGCCTGCCACACGCATTCGCCCAAGGCCGGCCAGGGCATGAACGTGTCGATGCAGGACACCTTCAACCTCGGCTGGAAGCTGGTGCACGTGCTGCAGGGCCGGGCCGACGCCAGCCTGCTGGGCAGCTATTCCCGCGAACGCCTGGCCGAAGCCCGCCGCCTGGTGGAGACCGACCACCAGTGGTCACGCATCATGTCGGCGCCCACCACGCAGGCCGAGCGCGACGGCCTGGAGGAGCCGCGCATCATCCGCCAGTTCAAGCAGAACCTGGCGTTCACCGGCGGCACGGCGGTGCAGTACGGCACCTCCGCGCTCGTCGGCCCCGCCACGCACCAGGCCCTGGCCCAGGGGCTGGAGATCGGACGCCGCTTCCACTCCGCGCCGGTGGTGCGGCTGTCCGACGTGCAGCGGATGCAGCTCGGGCACGCGGCCGAAGCCGATGCGCGCTGGCGCCTGTACGCCTTCGCCGGTCGGGGCGACAGCGGCGCGCCGGGCTCGCCGCTGCGCCGCTTGGCCGACTGGCTGGAACAGCACCCCGACTCGCCCGTGCGGCGGCACACGCGGCCGGGCGAGGACATCGACGCGGTGATCGACGTGCGCGCCGTGTTCCAGCAGACCTTCGACCAGCTGGCCGGCGAGCACATGCCGTCACTGCTGAAGCCGAAAACCGGCAGGCTCGGGCTGCAGGACCACGAGAAGGTCTTCTGCGTCGACCACAAGGGCGCCGGCGACATCTTCGACATGCGCGGCATCCGGCGTGACAGCGGTTGCGTGGTCGTGGTGCGGCCCGACCAGTACGTCGCCCACGTGCTGCCGCTCGACGCGCACGCGGAGCTGTCGCGGTTCTTCGCCGGCGTGCTGCGGTAGGCGGCAGGCCGCGGGCGCCCGCCTGCCGGGTGGCCAGACCAGACGGGGGCCGCTGAAGCCGGCCGCACGGCAGATGCGGGCAGGCGCGCGGCGGGCCAACCTTGCGGGCACCCCCACCTGCTAGGCCTCCGCGCAATGCACACCTCCGCCCCGCCGACCATGCGCGCCGCCGTGCTCGCCACGCCCCACGGCCCCTTCGTCTGCCGCCAGGTGCCTCGGCCGCAGCCGGCGCCCGGCCAGTTGCTGGTCCGCATCCACGCCAGCGGCGTGAACCCGCTCGACACCAAGATCCGCGCCGGCGCAGCGCCGCACGCCCGGCAGCCGCTACCGGCCGTGCTGGGCCTGGACCTGGCCGGCACCGTCGAGGCGGTGGCCGGCGGCGTGACCGGCTTCGCGCCGGGCGACGCGGTGTACGGCTGCACCGGCGGTGT
This sequence comes from Rubrivivax soli, assembly GCF_049810355.1. Classification (GTDB taxonomy): domain Bacteria; phylum Pseudomonadota; class Gammaproteobacteria; order Burkholderiales; family Burkholderiaceae_C; genus Rubrivivax. The sequence continues at coordinate 5,325,563 of NZ_CP187368.1, read as the reverse complement.
CGGCGGCCTGCAGGGCAGCCTGGCCGAGTTCGCCACCGTCGATGCAGCACTGGTCGCGCACCAGCCCGCGACGCTGGACATGCACGCGGCGGCAGCGCTGCCGCTGGCCTTCATCACCGCGTGGGAAGGGCTGGTCGACCGCGCGCGGGTCGCCAGTGGCCACCAGGTGCTGGTGCAGGGCGGCGCGGGCGGCGTCGGCCACATCGCCATCCAGCTCGCCCGCGCTCGCGGCGCCACTGTGTATGCCACCTGCACGGCGGCACAGGCCGACGACGTGCGTGTGCTGGGTGCCACACCCATCGACCACCGCAGCACGCCGGTGGCCGACTACGTGGCGCAGCACACTGGCGGCGCAGGCTTCGACATCGTCTTCGACACGGTCGGCGGCGCGGTGCTCGACGCGTCGTTCCTGGCCGTGCGACGCACCAGCGGCCACGTGGTGACCGCGCTGGGCTGGGGCACCCACGACCTGGCGCCGCTGTCGTTCCGCGGCGCCACCTACTCGGGCGTGTTCACGCTGCTGCCGCTGCTGACGGGCCAGGGCCGCGCACACCACGGCGAGATCCTGCGGGCCGCCACCCGCCTGGCCGACGCCGGCCTGTTGCGGCCGCGCCTGGACCCCGGCCGGCACACGCTGGAGACGGTGGCGCAGGCCCACGCGCTGGTCACGGACCGCAAGGCGCGCGGCAAGGTCGTGGTCGACGTGCGGGGCTGAGCCTGCGGCGCATCACCGGCCGGCGCGGTCCGTGCGTGGCGGCCGCGCATCGCGGCGCACCGCCTGCGGCGTGGTGCCGAAGCCGCGCACGAAGGCCTCGCGCATGTGGCGCCGGTCGCGGAAGCCGGTGTCCCGGGCGATGGTCTCCAGCGGCTGCCGCCCTTGTTCGATCAGCAGCCGGGCCGCCTCCAGCCGCAGCCCCTCGACGGCCTTGGCCGGCGACGTACCCGTCTCCTGGGTGAACACGCGGCTGAACTGCCGCGGGCTCAGGTGCACGGCCTCGGCCAGCGCCTGCACCGACAGGTCCTGCCCCAGGTGTTGCCGTGCGTACTGCAGCGCCTTCTGCACCCGGTCCGAGGTGGGTGCCAGCGCCAGCAGTTCCGAATGCTGCGACTGCCCGCCTGATCGCCGCTGGTGCATCACGAGCTTGTGCGCCACCGAACGCGCCACCTCGGGCCCCAGATCCTGCTCGACCATCGCCAATGCCAGGTCCAGGCCGGCCGTCATGCCGGCCGAGGTCCAGACCGGGCCATCGACGACGTGGATGCGGTCGTCGTCGACGCGCACCTCGGGGTGCAGGCGCCGCAGGTCCTGCGCGAAGGCCCAGTGTGTCGTGGCACGCCGGCCATCCAGCAAGCCGGCCTGGGCCAGCACGAAAGCCCCGGTGCAGATGCCGGCGACCCGGCGCGCGCGGGGCCCGGCGCGGCGCAGGAAGTGCAGCACGGCAGCTGTCGCGGGCACGGCCACGGGGTCGTTGACCCCGGCGACGATCCAGGTCTGCGCCACGCAGCGCGCGTGCAGGGCCCGCGCGCCCACCGACAGCCCCAGCGACGAACGCACTTCGCCGCCCGACTCGGCGTAGTTCTCCAGCACGTAGAAGTCCTGCTGCGCCGCGCGGTTGGCGAACTCGAAGACGGTCTGCGTGGCCAGGGCCATGACCTGGAACCCCGGGGCCAGCACGTAGCCGACGCGGTGCATGCGATGCTCCTTGCGCCGCAACCGGCGCCATGACTGAAAAGCTGACTGTATGCGGCATTTACGCCATGCGCACCGGTGCCTACGATGCCTGCATCGATCCTCGATCCACCCAACAGGCATCCCGACCATGACCCAGCCCTCCCCTCAGCCCCACCCGGGCACCGCGCTCGTCACCGGCGCGTCTTCCGGCATCGGCGCCGTCTACGCCGAGCGGCTTGCCCGGCGCGGCCACGACCTCGTGCTGGTGGCGCGCCAGCGCGACCGGCTCGCCGCGCAGGCCAGGCGCATCACTGCGCAGACCGGCCGCTCGGTCGACGTCATCGATGCCGACCTCGCCGACCGCGCACAGCTGGCCGTGGTCGAGCAGCGGCTGCGCATGGACCGGCGCATCACGCTGCTGGTCAACAACGCCGGCATCGGCACGCACACGGCGCTGCTGGACAGCGACGTCGAGCGCATGACCCAGCTCATCGCGCTGAACGTCACGGCGTTGACGCGCCTGACCTACGCGGCCGTGCCCGGCTTCGTCGCACGCGGCAGCGGCGCTGTCATCAACATCGCGTCCATCGTCAGCATCGCGCCGGAGCTGCTGAACGGCGTCTACGGCGGCAGCAAGGCGTTCGTGCATGCCTTCAGCCTGTCGCTGCAGCACGAGCTGGCCGACAAGGGCGTGCGCGTGCAGGCCGTGCTGCCGGGTGCCACAGCCACCCCGTTCTGGGACGCGGGCGGCCTGCCGCTGGAGCACCTGCCGCAGGAGATCGTGATGCGTGCCGACGACATGGTCGACGCCGCGCTGGTGGGCTTCGACCGCGGCGAGACGGTCACCATCCCGTCGCTGCATGCCGAGCAGGCGTGGCTCGCCTACGATGCCGCGCGCAAGGCACTCACGGGCCAGCTGTCGAGCAACACGCCCGCGGCGCGCTACCTCGCAGCGCACTGAAGGCGCACGGGGTCGGCCCTGCAGGCCGATCCCGGCTCACGGCGGCGCCGCCAGCGCCCGCGACACCGGCAGCGCACGCAGGCGCCTGCCGGTGGCGGCATGGATGGCGTTCGTGATCGCCGGCGCGATGCCCGAGGTGCCGGGCTCGCCCATGCCGCCCGGCGCTTCGCCGCTGGCCACGATGTGGACCTCGATGGCCGGCACCTCGTGCATGCGCAGCGTGCGCACGTCGTGGAAGTTGGACTGCTGCACGCGGCCGCGCTCGAGGGTGATCTCGCCGAACAAGGCCGCGCTGGTGCCGAACAGCACGGCGCTCTCGACCTGCGCGCGCACCGTGTCGGGGTTGACGATGACGCCGCCGTCGACCGCGCACACCACACGGCGCACCCGCACCTCGCCCGCGTCCGGCACCTGCACCTCGGCCACGAGGGCCATGAAGGTGCCGAAGGCCTGCTGCAGCGCAACCCCGCGCCCCACGCCGGGCGGCAGCGGGCCGCCCCAGCCCGCGCGCTCTGCCGCCAGCTGCAGCACGGCGCGCGCACGCGGGTTGCCGTCCAGCATCGACAGCCGGAACGCGACCGGGTCGCGCCGGGCCGCTGCCGCCAGCTCGTCGATGAAGCTCTCGACGACGAAGACATTGTGGGTGGGCCCGACACCGCGCCAGAAGGCGGTGGGGATCTGCGGCGGCTCGTGGTTCACGTACTCCACCAGCACGTTGGGCATGGCGTAGGGCGGCTGCACGGCGCCGTCGACCGTGTCGGGGTCCAGGCCGTTCTGGTAGGCCGGCGGCAGCCAGCGCTTCAGGATGGACGAGCCGGTGATGCGGTGGCGCCAGCCGACGATGCGCCCCTGGGCGTCGAGCCCGGCGCTCAGCGTGTCGTGGAAGCAGGGACGGTACAGGTCGCGGCGGATGTCCTCCTCGCGGCTCCACACCACCTTGACCGGCCCCTGCACGTGCCGCGCGATCTGCACCGCCCGCGTCACGAAGTCGACGTCGAGCCGGCGGCCGAAACCGCCGCCGAGCAGGTGGTTGTGCACCACCACCCGGTCGGGCGCCAGGCCGCCGGCCCGCGCGGCGGCATCGCGCGCGCGGCCCATCACCTGCGTGCCGGTCCAGACTTCGCAGCGGTCCGGTGTCAGGTGCACGGTGCAGTTGACAGGCTCCATCGCCGCGTGCGCCAGCATCGGCAGCGTGTAGGCGGCCTCGAGCCGGGTCGTGGCGCCGGCGATGGCCTGTGCGGCGTCGCCGTCGCTGCGCGCCGTGGCGGCAGCCCCGCGCGAGGCCGCGCGCATCGCGGCGATGATCTCGGCCGTGCCGGTGCGGGCGTTCGGGCCGTCGTCCCACACGAGGTCCAGCGCGGCCAGCCCCTTGCGGGCCGCGCCCATGTGGTCGGCCACCACCGCGACGGCATCCTGGAGCTGCACCACCTGCCGCACGCCGCGCACCGCGCGCGCCGCGCTGTCGTCCAGCCGACGCAGCGTCCCGCCATAGGCCGGCGCCTGCGCCAGCGCCGCGAAGCGCACACCCGGCGGCAGCGCGTCGATGCCGAAGCGGGCCGAGCCGTCCACCTTCTGCGGCGTGTCCAGACGCCGCGCCGGCGTGCCGATCAGCCCGAACTGCGCCGGCGGCTTCAGCACCACCTGCTGCGGCGCGGGCAGCATTGCCGCGTCGTTGACCAGCGCACCGTAGGCCAGCCTGCGCCCGCTCGGCACGTGCACGACCGTGCCGCGCTCCGCACGGCAGTCGGCCACACCGACCTGCCAGCGCCGCGCCGCGGCCTCCACGAGCAGCAGCCGGGCCACCGCGCCAGCCCGCCGCAGCGGCATGTAGGCCGCGCGGATGGCCGACGAGCCGCCCGTCATCTGGAAGCCGAACAGCGCATTGGCGTAGGCGGTGTCGTCGGCCGGGGCGTGCTGCAGATGCACGCTGTCCAGCGGCACCTCCAGTTCCTCGGCGATGAGCATCGGGATCGACGTGTAGGTGCCCTGCCCCATCTCGACGAACGGCATGACCAGCGTCACCCGGCCCTGCACGTCAATGCGCACGAAGGCGTTCGGCGCGAACGGCGCCTCGGCAGCCGTCCCGCCTCCGGCTGCGCGGGCGGAAGTGCCGGGCGCCACCGCGGACCCGATGCCGACCACCAGGCCGCCGCCGGCCGCCAGGCCCGTGCGCAGGAAACCCCGGCGCGCTGCGTCGGCGCTCACGGTGCGCTCCCCACGGCCGGCGCCGCGAGCGCGCGTGCCGCCTGGTGGATGCCCTGGCGGATGCGGTGGTAGGTGCCGCAGCGGCAGAGGTTGCCGGCCATGGCCGCGTCGATGTCCGCATCGCTGGGCGCGGGGTTCGCGACCAGCAGCCCCGCCGCCGCCATCAGCTGGCCCGACTGGCAGTAGCCGCACTGCGGGACGTCGAGCGCCACCCAGGCCTGCTGCAGCGCACGGCCGACGGGGCTGCGGCCGAGCTGCTCGATGGTGTCGACCCTGGACCGGCCCAGCGATCCGACCGGCGTGGTGCAAGAGCGCACGGGCACGCCGTCCACGTGGACCGTGCAGGCGCCGCACAGGCCCACCCCGCAACCGAACTTGGTGCCGGTCAGGCCCATCACGTCGCGCAACACCCACAGCAGCGGAATGTCGGCATCGACCTCCACCGCCCGCCGCACTCCGTTGACATCGACTTGCTGCTGCGCTGCCATCATGCACTCCAGGAAGGACATGCGGACCATTCTCGAAGTCGGTGTGCGGCCGGTCCTGTGCCGGGCGGCGCAGGCGCCGCTGCCTCTTGTGGCCAGGGCGATCTCAGGCCGTCTCGGCCAGTGCCATCAGGCCGCGGCGCAGCGCGATCGTGACGGCATGGGTGCGGTCGTTGGCGCGCAGCTTGTGGATGACGTTCTTCATGTGGCTCTTGATCGTGTCCTCGCTCAGGCCCAGCTCGCCGGCCACGCGCTTGTTGGACAGGCCGGCCCCGACGCGGCGCAGCACCACCAGCTCGCGGCCGGACAGCGCGTCGTCGCCCAGGTGCCGGGCCAGCTCGATGGCGGCGTCGTGCTGCACGTAGCGCCCACCGGCATGCACCAGCCGGATGGTGTCCACCAGCTCGGTGCGCGCCACGCTCTTCAGCAGGTAGCCCGCCGCCCCCTGCTGCAGCGCACGACGCACCGGCGCGTCCCCCGGAAAGGTGGTGAGCATCACGATCCGGGCCGCCGGACTGGTGCGGCGGATCTCGGCCACCGCCGCCAGGCCGTCCAGCTCGGGCATCTGGATGTCCATCAGCGTCACGTCGGGGCGGTGCGCGTCGAATGCCGCCAGCGCCTCGCGGCCGTTGCAGGCTTCGGCGACGACGGTCATGCCGGGCGCACCCTGCAGCAGCGCAACGATGCCGGCGCGCAGCAGGGCATGGTCGTCGACCACCAGCACCCGGATCGGTGCCGCGCCCCTGCCGGTGTCCGTGCCCGGCGGCATCAGCACTGCGGCGCCTCCCCGCCCGGGCCCGTGCCGCGCCGCCGCACCTGCGCCGCGTAGGCCGCGTGTGCGGGCACCTCCAGCACCACGGCGGTGCCGCCACCGGGCAGGCCGTGGCAGGTCAGCCGGGCACCGAGTTCCGCCGCGCGCTCGGCCATGCCGAGCAGGCCGCAGCCCCCGGCAGCGGCCGCCGCCGCGGCGGCGTCGGGTGCCAGGCCGACGCCGTCGTCGTGGATGCGCAGACGCAGGGCGTCGCGGCCGGCGTCGAGCTGGATCGTGACGTGTGCCGCCCCGGCGTGCCGGAGCGCATTGCGGATCGCCTCGCGCCCGATCGCGGTGGCCGCCTGCAGCGCCTGCGGCTGCAGGCGGCGTGGCGCGCCGGTGCACTGCGTGTGCACCTGCACCGTGGACGCGCCGCTGCCCGGCCGCGCAGCCAGCCGCGCTGTCGTTGCCAGCGCAGCGCACAGCATGCGCGCATCGCCGTCGCCGGCACGCAGCCCGAGCACCCGGTCACGGCCTTCCGCCGCCACGCGCTCGGCCGCGACGATGGCGCGCTGCAGCGCCGTGCGGTGGCCGCTGGCGGCGGGCAGCCGCTCGACCAGCGCCTGCAGCTCGAACGCGAGCGCCTGCGTGCCCTGCAGCAGCGTGTCATGCAGCTCGCGCGCAATGCGCTGCCGCTCGTGCAGCCGCGCCCGCACGGCGGCCCGCCGCACACCCCACCGGTGCAGCCCGGCCAGCACCAGCACCAGCACCAGCATAGGCACCAGCCCCGGCAAGGCGGCCAGGTCCGGCCACCACGCCAGCGACCACGCATCCGACAAGGCACCACAACTGAACATGCGCATTCCCAGGGACTTCGGGAGAGGAACAACGCGCTTCAGCTTAGGTGCAGGTGCCCCGTCCGGCCATCACGGCTTTCCGTGCACCCCGGGGCCGCCTCCTTTGGCCGCGGGCCGGACCCCACCCCGGGCCGGCGGCGCTGGCAGTGCGGGTCGAGATCGTCCCGGTGCTGCTGTTGCTGCCGGGGTTGCAGGCCCGCTGGGCGTGGCCGGCGGACTGCGGGCGCTGCGCTCGGGGCGGCACGCCACCCCGCTGTGCGCCCTGCGGCGCGCTGCCCGGCCTGCAATCACGGAAAGACTTGATCGCCGCGGCTCGGGAAGGCTGCTAGTCTTTCCAGATGTTCCGTGATCCCCGTGCCCCCGGGCGGCCCTGGCGCCGGCGCGTGCCGTGCGGCGGCGCGGCGCACGGCCGGGCCGCGCGCGGCAAGCCCGAATGAACCCGACCGAGGACTGCATCGTCGTCGTCGACGACGACTTCCGCGTGCGCGAGGCCCTGCAGAACCTGCTCGAGTCCGAGGGATTCGCCGTCGTCACCTTCGGCACCGCCACCGCCTACATGGAGCACGCGCACATGGCCAGCCCGTCGTGCCTGGTGCTCGACGTGCAGCTGCCCGACATCAGCGGGCTGGACCTGCAGCGCCGGCTGGCCGGGCCGGCACACACGCACCCGCACCCGCACATCGTCTTCATCACCGGGCACGGCGACATTCCCAGCTCCGTGCAGGCTTGCAAGGCGGGCGCCGTCGACTTCCTCACCAAGCCGTTCAGCGACGTGCAGCTGCTGCGTGCGGTGCGCGAGGCCGTCGAACGCGGACGGCAGGCCCGGCGCAGCCAGGCCTGGCACCGCGACCTGGCGGCGCGGCTGGCGACACTGTCGCCACGCGAGCGCGAGGTGCTGCCGCTGATCGTCAGCGGACTGATGAACAAGCAGGCGGCGGCCGTGCTCGGCATCAGCGAGATCACGCTGCAGATCCACCGTCGCAAGATCATGGCCAAGATGGCCGCCGACTCGCTGCCCGACCTCGTCCGCATGACCGACACCATGGGCATCGTGCCGACCCACTCGCGGCGCGCGCGGCCATGAGCGCGGCGCCGCTCGTCGCCGTCGTGGACGACGATCCCCGGGTGCTCGAATCGATCGAGAACCTGCTGCAGTCGGCGGGATTCTTCGTGCAGACCTACGGCTCGGCGCAGCAGCTGCTGCGGTCCCCCGACCTGGCGGGCGTGGCCTGCCTCGTCTCGGACGTGTCGATGCCGGACATGGACGGCTTCGCGCTGCAGCAGCGCGTGGCGGTTCTGCGGCCCGGTCTGCCGGTGATCTTCATCACCGGCCACGAGCTGGGCGCGGCCGCACTCGCCCAGGCGCAGCGCGGCCAAGGCCTGCTGCGCAAGCCGTTCGAGGGCGCCGCGCTGCTGGCTGCGGTGGCCCGGGCGTTGGCGGGCACACGGCCATGACGCTGGCGCCCCGCGACCCGGCCCGGCAACTGCTCGACGCGCTGCCGCTGCTGGCGCTCACGGCCGCGCCGACGGGTGCGGTGGACTTCGTCAACCGGCCTTGGTGCCAGTACACGGGCCTGGACGAGGCTGGGTCGATGGGATGGGGCTGGGCCGCGGCACTGCACCCCGGCGAGCGCGACGACGTGCTGCAGCGCTGGTGCACGGCCGCGGCGGACGGCACGCCGGTGGAGATCGAGCTGCGCCTGCGCCGCGCGGACGGCGACTACCGCTGGCACCTGGCACGCGCCCAGGCCCTGCGCAGCCCGGCCGGCGCGGTGGTGGGCTGGTGCGGCACGTGCACCGACGTCGAGAACCGCCGGCGCACCGACCAGGCACTGCAGGACAGCGAACGCGCCGCCCGGCTGGTGGTCGACACCATCCCGGCGCTGGTCTTCACCACCACCGTGGCCGGCACGCTGGAATACGCCAACCAGCGCCACACCGCGTACTTCGGCCGGACGCTCGAGGAGCTCCGGGCCTGGGAGCAGACCGACGCGATCCATCCCGACGACCTGCCGCGTGTGGTGGCCGACTGGCAGCGCTACATGGCCGCCGGCGAACCCTGCGACGCCGAGCTGCGCCAGCGCCGCGCCGACGGCGTCTACCGCTGGTTCCACTACCGCGCGGTGCCGGCGCGCGACGCCACCGGGGCGATCGTGCGCTGGTTCGTGCTGGCCACCGACATCGAGGACCTGCACACCGCACGCGGCACGCTGCTGGCGACGCAGGCTCAACTGGCGCGCGCCGCGCAGCTGGCGGCCCTGAGCGAGCTGTCCGCGTCGATCGCGCACGAGATCAACCAGCCGCTGGCCGCCATCATTGCCAACGACAGCGCCTGCCGGCGCTGGTTGACCGGTGACCCGCCGAACGTCGAGCGCGCGCTGGTCAGCGTCGACCGCATCGTGCGCGACGGCCACGCGGCGGCGGACGTGGTGCGCCGGATGCAGTCGCTGTTCCGGCGCGCGCCGCCGCTGCGCGCGCCGCTGGACATCAACGCGCTCGTCGTGGAAGTGCTTGCGCTGCTGCGCGACGAGTTCCGCGGCCGCGGCATCGTGTGGCAGACCCGGCTCGCGGACGGCCTGCCCGCCGTGCAAGCCGACCGCGTGCAGATCCAGCAGGTGCTGTTCAACCTGCTGCGCAACGGCGCCGAGGCGATGGACGGCGTCGAGGGGCGCCCGCGCACGCTGACCGTCGCCACGCGGCAGCTGGCGTCGGATCTGGTGGTCGCAGTCGCCGACCACGGGGTCGGCATCCCTGCTGGCAGCACCGCGGCGATGTTCGAGTCGTTCTACACGACCAAGCCCAACGGCATGGGCATGGGCCTGGCGATCTGCCGCTCGATTGCCGAGGCCCACGGCGGGCGTCTGGAGGCCTGCCGCGACACGCCGTTCGGTTCGACCTTCACGCTGGTGCTGCCGCTGGGCGCTGCGGCGGACGTTGGCGACGCTACAGGTCCAGCGTGAGCACCGGCGTGTGCGCGCGCGACACGCACAGGCAGACCAGACGGCCGCTGGAGCGCTCCGCGGCGGTCAGCACCTCGTCGCGGTGGTCGGGCGTGCCGTCCAGCACCGGCACCGCGCAGGTGCGGCAGATGCCGACGCGGCACGACGCCGCCGCCGGCACGCCGGCCTGCTCCAGCGCCTGCAGCATCGTCTGTCCAGGCAGCACGTGCACGACCCGGCCGCTGCGGTGCAGACGCAGGGCGAAGGCGGTGTCGCCCGCCTGGCCATCGGGCGGCGCAAAGCGCTCGCTGTGGATGTGCGCGGGCGCAACCCCGGCGGCCAGCGCCCGCGTGCGCACCGCGGCCACCAGCGAAGGCGGGCCGCACACGTAGACCTGCAGCTGCGCAGTGTCGCTCCGCTGCAGCAGGCGGTCGATATCGAGCCGGCGGCCGGCGTCCGACGGGTGCAGCACGTGGCGCGTTCCCAGCAGCGCCGCCAGTTCGTCGGCATAGGCCGCCTCGCGCACCGAGCGCACCGCGTGGTGCAGCGCGCAGGCACGGCCGGCGTGCACGAGCTGCAGCGCCATGGCCTTCAGCGGCGTGATGCCGATGCCGCCGGCGACCAGCAGGCACGGGCCTGTGCCTCCGGCCAGCGGGAAGTGGTTCTGCGGCGGATCGGCACGCAGCACCGTGCCGAGCGACCACTGCGCGTGCGCGAACGCCGCGCCGCCGCCGGGCGTGTGCAGCACGGCGACCTCGTAGCGGCTGCGGTCGCGCGGGTCCGAGGCAATGGAGTAGTGGCGTGAGGCCGCAGTGCCGTCCGGCAGCGCGACAGGCAGCACCAGGTGCGCACCGGCGTCGAAGGCCGGCAGCGGCGACCCGTCGGCGTGGCGCAGCTCGAATGCCCGCACCCGTGGCGTGAGCTGCCGCACGCCCGCCACCACCAGCGCCACCGCGCCGCGGCCCAGCGTGCGCGGGCCGGCAGCCGCCGGCTGCGCGGTCCGTTCGAACTCGGCGACACGTCGCTCGGCACGCTCGGCCCGTGCGCGCAGCGGTGCGGTGGCTGCGGCGACCTCCTGCTCGGTGAAGCGCGCCACGATGTGTTGCGGGCAGTTCCAGTCGTGGCCGGCGACCTGCACGACGAACACACGTTCGACCGTCGCCGCCGGGTGCGCCAGCCGCAGGCGCTCGAACAGGGCCGGGTCCGCCTGCGCGTCCAGCAGCCTCGCGCGCCCGAACAGCTTCAGGCGGCGCTGCGCCGCCGGGTCGACGAACAGGATCGAGATCCGGTCGTCCTGGCCCAGGTTGCCCACGCTCAGGTACTGCTGGTTGCCGCGGAAGTCGGGGTAGGCGATGGTGCGTTCATCGAGCACCTGGATGAAGCCGGGCGGACCGCCGCGGTGCTGCACGTAGGGCCAGCCCGTTTCGCTGACCGTGGCCTGGACCAGGGTGTCGCGCGCCGCGATGAAGGCCTGCTCGCGCGCGCCCAGCCCCTCGTCGGGCGCCGCCGCATCGTCGGACAGCGTGTACTGCGCGGCGCTGCCATGGCGCTGCTGCAGCGCCTGGACGGCGGGCGTGAAGGCGATGCGTGCGTAGCCCTGGCTCATGGTGTCTTGCGGCAGTCGGGGTTCAGTGCGCCAGCTGCATCTCGACGGTCGGGAAGTCGATGTCGATCTGCCCGGCCTTGCCCAGGATGTTGGTGAGCAGGTTCATGCCCACGTGCGTGATGATCTCGACGATGGCAGCGTCCGAGTAGCCGGCGTTGCGGATCACCATCAGCTCGGTGGCGTCGATCTCGCCGGTCCTGGCGGCCAGGCTCAGCGCGAAGCGCACCGCCTCGGACGCCTGCGCGTCCTCGCTGCTGCCGGCGCGGGCGGCCGCCACTTCGGCGCTGCTGAGCCCGGCCTTGCGGCCGATCGCGGTGTGCGCCGAGACGCAGTACTGGCAGCCGTTGGCCTGCGCCAGCGCCAGGGCGATGCGCTCGCGGGTCCGGGCGTCCAGCACGCCGGCACCCGCCACGCCGTGCAGCCCCAGGAACGCACGCAGGGCCACCGGCGAGTTGGCCAGCGCGCGCAGGAAGTTGGGCACCATGCCGAGCTGCGACTGGATGCCGTCGAGCAACTGCTGCTGCTCGGGCGTGGCGTTGGTGCTGGTGACGAGGTTCAGACGGCTCACGGGACGCTCCTGTGGTGGGGTGGGGGTGGATGGGAGCCGCCATGCTCGGCCGCAGACCGGCGGCTCGGCACCCTCGAAAGGTCCACGCGGCGCTGCCCCGAAGCGCCGGGCGCCGCGCATGCCGGCCCCTGCCGCCACCGGCCATCGGAGGCAGCGCGGGCTGCCGCCGCCGGCGGTGGGGCGCTGGCCAGACGCTGCCTAGAGTGGCTGCATCGCCCGACGGAGCACCCCCATGCATCCACTGCTGACCGAGGTCATCGACGCGCACGGCGGCCTGCAACGCTGGCACGCGCACACGGCGGTCCAGGCCGACATCACCACCGGCGGCGGCTTCTGGGCCATGAAGGGCCTGGTGCAGGACGCCCGCACGCGCCAGATGCAGGTGGCCCTGCACCGGCAGGCGGCGTCGGTGCGCCCGTTCGGCAACCCCGACTGGCGCACGAACTACACGCCGCAGCGCGTGGCCATCGAGACCACCGACGGCCGCACCGTGCAGGAGCGCCTGGCGCCGCGCGCCGCGTTCGACGGCCACGGCATGCGCACGCCGTGGGACCCGCTGCACCGCGCCTACTTCAACGGCTATGCGCTGTGGACCTACCTGACCACGCCGTTCCTGCTGGCACTGCCGGGCGTGGAAGTGACGGACATCGCACCCTGGCACGAAGGCGGCGAGACCTGGCGCGCCCTGCATGCCCGCTTCCCCGCGTCGATCGCCAGCCACGGCGCCGAGCAGACGTTCTACTTCGGGCCCGACGGCCTGCTGCGCCGCCACGACTACCGGGTCGAGGTCGCGGGCGGATTCCCGGCGGCGCAGTACGTGCACGACATCGTCGAGGTCGACGGCCTGCGCTTCCCGAGCCGGCGCCGCGCGTACTTCCGCGGCACCGACCTGCAACCGGTGCGCGACCTGCTGCTCGTGTCCATCGACCTCGGCGGCTTCCGGCTGGAGCCGGCCGGGGCGCGTTGACACGGCCCGCGCCGCCTTCCGCCACCGCGGGCACCGCCCGCCACTCCTGGAGCGATCCGCCATGACCCCGACCCCCGCCCCGCCCGCCGACCCCGTGGTCGCGTACCGCCACGCCGACGTCGACGGCCTGCGCATGTTCTACCGCGCAGCCGGCGACCGCAGCCGGCCGGCCTTCGTGCTGCTGCACGGCTTCCCGTCGTCGTCGCACATGTTCCGCGACCTGATCCCGCGGCTGGCGCGGCATTTCCACGTCGTGGCACCGGACCTGCCGGGCTTCGGACACAGCGACGCGCCGGCCTGGCCCGACGGCTTCGCCTACACCTTCGACGCGCTGGCCGACAAGGTGCAGGCGCTGCTGGCGCACCTGGGGCTGGCGCGCTACCACCTGTACCTGCACGACTACGGCGGCCCGGTGGGCTGGCGGGTGGCCACGCGCGACCCGGCACGGGTGCTGGGCCAGGTGGTGCAGAACGCCAACGCCTACCGCGAGGGCGTCAGCGACGCCGCGGCCGCCGTGCTGCTGCCGCTGTGGGAGCGCGGCGACGAGACCGGCGCACGCCGCATGCTCGCCGCCGAGACCACCCGCATGCAGTACACGGCGGGCGCACGGGATGCGTCGGCGCTGAACCCCGACGCCTGGCTGCACGACCAGGCCCTGCTCGACCGGCCCGGCAACGACCTGAAGCAACTGGCGCTGTTCCGCGACTACGCCAGCAACCTGGCGCTGTACGACGCCTGGCAGGCGTACTTCCGCACGCACCGGCCGCGCACGCTGGTGGCCTGGGGCCAGGGCGATCCGTTCTTCACCGTGGCCGGCGCCAAAGCGTTCCAGCGCGACCTGCCCGAGGCGCGCATCGTGCTGCTGGACGGCGGCCACTTCGCGCTGGAGGAACACGCCGGCGCCATCGCGGCGCTGGCCATCGAACACTTCGGCTGAGCGCGCGGCCCGGCGGCGGGGGCCGCCACCGGGCGCGCGCCCCCCTCTGCCCTGGCTCTGCAGGGACTTGCCCCGTGCGTATGATGCCGCGCGTTGCAAGCACTCCCCCACCGCTGCGCCATGGCGAACCCGCGTGCTCCTGCTGCACTGACGCCGCCGGCTGGCCCGGAGGCCGAGCGTGATCTCGTCAGCGCCATCGTCGACACGCTGCCGGTGCTGGCCTGGACCGCGGGGCCGGACGGGGCGGTCGACTACTTCAACGGCCAGTGGCTCGCCTACACCGGCCTGCCGGCCGAAGAGGCGCTGGCCTGGCGCTGGCTGGCGGCCATCCATCCCGACGACCAGGAGCGCACCACGGCCCTGTGGCGGGCGGCGATCGCCAGCGGCCAGCCCGCCGAAGCCGAGATGCGCCTGCGCCGAGCCGATGGCACCTACCTGTGGTTCCTGTCGCGGGCCGTCGCCTTGCGTGACGACACCGGGCAGGTGCGCAAGTGGTACGGCACCAGCACCGAGATCGAGGACCGCTGGCGCGCCGAGCAGGCCCTGCGCGACAGCGAGCACAACTTCCGCCAGATCATCGACTCGGTCCCGGGGCTGATCTTCACGACGGCCCCCGACGGCGCCGTCGAGTTCGTGAACCGGCCGCTGCTCGATTACTTCGGCGTCGGGCTCGACGTGCTGCGGCACTGGCAGCAGACCGACCACGTGCACCCCGACGACCTGCCGCGCGTGATCGCCGACGCGACCCGCGGCTTCGCCTCCAGGCGGCCGTTCTCCTACGAAGAGCGGCTGCGCCGCCACGACGGCGCGTACCGCCGCTTCCGGTTGCTGGCGACGCCGATGCACAGTCCCGGCGGCGAGGTCGTGCGCTGGTACGGCGTGCTGACCGACGTGGAAGAGCAGCGCGCGGCCGAAGACGAACTCTCGGTGGCGCGGGTGCGGCTGTCGCGGGCGATGCAGGTGGCGGCCGTCAGCGAACTGGCGGCCTCCATCGCGCAAGGCGTGATGCGGCCGCTGGAAGGCGTGGTCGAAGCCGGGCAGGCCTGCCGGCAGGCGCTGGCGGCGCAGCCGCTGGATGTGGCCAGCGCACTGTCGCACGCCGACGGTGTCGTGCGCGACGCGCATGCCGCGGCCGAGGTGGTGCAGCGCATCCGCGGCCTGCTGCGGCAGCAGGTCGACCGGGCCCAGCCGGACAGCGGCGGCTGAACGCGGCCGGCCCTCACTCGATCGGGTGAGGCCGGCGGACCCGATCCGGGGTTCCAGCGGCGCGGGGCCGGCCCTACCGTTGCACCGAACGCAACTGTCCCCGGGAGATGCCATGACCCCCTGCAGCGCCATCAAGGTCCTCGTCCGCCATGCCGACCCCGTCTCGCGGGTGGGGCTGGTCTCCACCTTCCGCGACTGCACCGACTTCGTCGTGCTCGACGACGACGGCGTGGCGGACAGGCCGGCGCCCCGGCCGTCCGTGCAGCCGTGCGCCGACGTCGTCGTCGCCGACTACGAGAACGCGCTCGCACTGGTCGGCGGGACACGCGCCGGCACGCGCTCCGGAGCGCACCCCAGGGCACGCCCTGCCGGGAAGGTGCTGGTGCTTTCGGGGAGCAGCCGGGAATGGGAGATCCGCTGCGCGCTGGCGTCGGGCGTGCACGGCATCCTGCTGGTGGGCTGCGCGCTCGACGAGCTCGCGCATGCCGTGCGCACCGTGCACCGCGGGCAGCGCTACCTGAGCCCGCCGGTCGCCTCGCACCTGGCAGAGACGCTGGCGCTGGAGCCGCTGACCGCCCGCGAGCAAGAGGTGCTGCGGCTGCTGGTGGAAGGCCTGGGCAACAAGTCCATCGCCCGCCACCTGGACATCGCCGTCGGCACCGTGAAGTCGCATCTGAAGGGCATCTTCGAGAAGCTGCAGGTGACCAGCCGCACGCAGGCCATCCACGTGGCGGGGCGGCGGGGCCTGCTGCGGGAAGGCACGCAGCACGGCATGTAGAGGCGCCGCGCCAGGCGCTCCGGCCCGCCTCGGCAGCGCCAGCGCGTGCCGCTGCGCTCGATCGGGAACAGCACGTCGACGCCGCTCCCGGCGTCGAGCCGCCAGCCGGCCGACGGGCGGGCCGCGACCACCGCTGTGCGCTACAGCGGGTTCCAGGTCTTCTGCGGCCGGTAGTGCGTGTAGCCCACGCTGGCGCCGGCGCGCAGGCCGACACCCAGGCGGATCGGCGCCAGCGTCACGCCGTCGAGGCGCTGGTAGTTCAGGCCGACGCCGCCCACGTAGTACAGGCTGCCGTCGACACCGGGGAAGCGCTTGAAGATGGCCTGCGCCTCGGGCAGGTCGTAGACCAGCACGAAGACCTTGGAAGCGTTGGCCCCCAGGTCGAAGCCGACGGACGGGCCGGCCCAGTAGACCTTGGAGGTCACGCCGCTCTTCAGCACGAGCTGGCCCTCTCCGTAGCGCACGCCGGCGGTGACGGCCGCAGCCACCTCCTCGCCGCGGATGAATCCGTTGGGGCGTCCCTGCTCGCGGAAGGCCTTCGCGACCACCTGCGCCAGGCCCTCGGTGGTCTGGCCGAAGAAGTCGACCGCGGCCTGCAGCGTGGACGCCTCGTCGTAGGTGTCGGCCTCGGCCGCCGCCGCGGCATGGCCCAGCATCGGCACCGCCAGGGCCAGCGAGCCGGCGCCGACCTGGCCGAGCCAGGCCCGGCGGGTGGTCGACACGACGGCTGCGGCCGGAGCCATCAGGTCGCCTTGGGTTCGTAGGCTGGTCGTCATCGCGCTCTCCTTCGGCGCCACGGGGGTGGCGCCCATGGCGGCACCTTGGACCGCGCAGCGGCCTCCCGTGTCTCCGAACGTGAGGCAACGTGAAGCGAACGTAGGTGCATGTGAGCGCGGCTACCGGCGCATCGCACACGTGTCGTCGTGCGTGCGCTGCTGCCTCACTGCGACCGCTGCGGCGCCGGGCGCGTGCGCTGCGCCTGCGCGGTGGCGCGGTCGCCGTCACCGGCAGCGCCCGGCGTCCGGTACAGGTGCGGCCAGAGCTCGTTGTGCTTCAGCCCGGTGTCGCCGCCCGCCAGCATGTCGCCGGTGCGGATCGCTTCGGCCAGCTCGGCCTGCACGTCGGCCCGGGTGCGCCCGGCCACCGCCGCCCGTGCCGGGTAGCGGTGCGGATGCAGCTCGTTCATCTTCAGGCCCGACGGCCCGTTGGACACGATGTCGCCCGTGCGCTGCGCGTCTGCCAGTTCGGCGCGCACCTGCGCACGCGTCTTGCCCCCGACGCCTGGCGCCGCCGAGGCCGTGGCCGGGTAGCGGTGCGGGAACTGATCCCTGAGCGTCAGTCCCGACTCGTCGCCGGCCAGGATGGCGCCGGTGCGCTGGGCCTGCGCCAGTTCGGCGCGCACTTGCGCGCGGGTGAGCCCGGGCTCGGCGACGACGGAGGCGCTCAGCGCCGCGAGGAGCAGGCCGAAGACCGGCTGGAGATGCTTGTGCATGGTGTTTCCTTCGTGGTGGTCGTGGTGGTGGAGTGAAGGCAACGCCCTCGGGTGTTGCTGGAGCCACTGTCGCCGCGCGAAGCCGGGCGATAAAGGCGCGTGCATGGAACGCAGCGGTGGGCACCGTGCAACGGTGGCGCCGCGCCGCACCGAAGTCGGCATGGCGCCGGCCTTTGGGGGCAGGCGCGCCCCGCGAAAAGGTGGCGGGCCGGCGGCGGCAGCCCCGCCTAGAGTCGATGCACGCCCACCGAGGCGCCCCACCCACTGGAGGCCGACCCGATGCAACTGCTCGACGAGATGGCCGTGTTCGTCCGCGTGGCCGACCTCGCCAGCTTCACGAAGGCAGCCGACCACCTGGACCTTCCGAAGGCCACGGTGACGCGGGCCGTGCAGCGCCTGGAGGCCGCCGTCGGCACGCGGCTGCTGCACCGGACGACGCGGCGTGTTCAGCTCACCGACGACGGGCAGGCGCTGCACGAGCGCTGCCGCGACCTGCTGGCCGAGGTCGACGACATCCAGTCGATGTTCGCTGCGACCACGACCGGCCCGCGCGGGCGGCTGCACGTGGACCTGCCGCTGGCCGTGGCGCGCGACATCGTCATCCCGCAGCTGCCCACCTTCCTGCAGGCGCATCCGGGCATCCGCGTCGAACTCAGCAGCAGCGACCAGCGTGTCGACGTCGTGCGGGATGGCTTCGACTGCGTGCTGCGGGTCGGCCCGCTGCACGACTCCAGCCTGGTGGCCAGGCCGCT
The DNA here is from genome assembly GCF_049810355.1 of Rubrivivax soli. Classification (GTDB taxonomy): domain Bacteria; phylum Pseudomonadota; class Gammaproteobacteria; order Burkholderiales; family Burkholderiaceae_C; genus Rubrivivax. Next base: position 5,307,387 of record NZ_CP187368.1, on the reverse strand, counting down.
CGGGCATTTCGCGTTCGTGAACTGCGCCAGCCCTGCCTACCTGCAGCGCCAAGGGACGCCCGCATCGCTGGCCGACCTGGCCGGCCACCAGCTCGTGCACTACACGCACACGCCCGGCGCGCGGGCGCCGGGCTTCGTGGTCCAGGGGCCGGGCGGCGGCAGGCAGCTGCTGGCCATGCCCACCTGCCTGGTCGTCAACAACTCCGACGCCTACGTGGCCGCCTGCCTGGCCGGCCTGGGCCTGATCCAGGCGCCGCTGGCCATCGTGGGACCGCACCTGGAACGGGGTGCGCTGCTGGCCGTGCTGCCCCAGCACACGGCGGCGCCGATGCCTGTCTCGCTGCTGTACGCCCACCGGCGCCACGTACCGCAGCGCACCCAGGCCTTCATGCAGTGGCTGGCCGCAGTGATGGAACCCTACCTCGTCAACTGAGGTGCTGCACCGCAGGCTCATCCGGGTGCGGCACCCGTGGTGCCGGGGCCGCCCGAGTCCGGTGCCTGCAGTTCGCGCAGCAGACGCTGCCACTGCGGGTCGGCACGCAGGGTCTGACGCACGAAGCGCCGCAACGCGTCCAGGTCGCCCGCGCCGGAACGCAGCGCGGTCGCGATCCGCAGCAGCCGGTCGCGCTCGGGTCCTTCCGGCGCATTCATCAGCCCGACCTCGACGACGTGGAAGCTGGTGTCCCGGGCCATCACGCCGCGCAGGTCGGCGTCGGACTGCGCGCGCAGCTCGTGCGCCCACTGGCGCGTCGTGTCGGCGAGCATGCGCACGCTGGTCTCGGCGTGGCGGTCGATCGGCACGTCGACGACGCTGCGCAGCTGCCGCAGCAATCCCGGGGTGTCGGCCGACTCGTCGTCGAGGTGGCGGGCCTGCACCTGGGCGTTGACGATGACGAAGACCCGCTTGCGCACGCCGCGCAGGCCCGCGGCCACGGCCGATGCCACCAGGCCGCCCCGGGCCGCGATGATCTCCAGCGGCGTGCGCACCCCGGTGTTGTCGGCCAGGCCACCGTCGACCAGGTGCACGAAGCGGCTGGTCGACGCGCGGCTCTGCAGCGGCAGCGCGGGCGGGTGGGACGCGCAGTCCGCGCGGTGGTTCCAGAGCGTCACCGGCGACAGCACCAGCGGCACGGCCATCGACGCGGCGACGGCGCGCGCGAGCGGAAAGCTGCCGAGGTCCGAGCACAGGTGGTCGAACTGGTCCTGCGAGAACTCGAAGCGTTCGCCGTGGCGGATGTCGGTGGCATTGACGAAGACCATCGGCCGTCGCCGTGGCAGGTCGGCGAAACGTGCCCCGCCGAAGATGTGGTCGTCCAGCGCCTCCTGCAGCAGGTCGCTGCGGCCGTAGCGCCGGGACGTCTGGCGCCACAGGCCCCGGGGCGAGAGGATGCGGGAGGTCAGCACCCCCTGCAGGTCGAGCCCGAGCACCGCACGCTCGAAGCGGCCGAAGAAGGACTCCCGGTGCAGCGCGAAGTACGCCGCCGTCAGGCTGCCGCCGGAGACGGCTGAGATGAAGTCCACCTCGTCGAGCAGTTGGCGCGGCTGCCCTTCCCAGACGATGGACGTGTCGCGCAGCGCCTCCATCACCGCATAGGCCAGCGCCGCGGCCCGGTAGCCGCCGCCGGAGAACGTGACGAGCACGAGCAGGCTGTCGCTGTTGCCGCCGGCGTCCAGGTGGCGGATCGCATAGCCCGGACTCGCCGGCCCCGCAGGCAGCGGCTCGTTGACGGTGTAGTGGGCGGTCGAACAACCGGCCAGCGCGAGGACGCACGCCGCCAGCAGGCTCCGCAGCGCAGGTGGTGTCCAAGGCATCGCGGTGCGGCCGGCATCCGCCGGCCGTCAGTGCCTCGCCGCGACGGGGGGGTCGACGCGCGCAGCCGGGTGCACCGCGACCGCGGCGGGCCGCACAGTGGCCGCTGCGTCGAACCGGAACGCCGGCACCCAGGCGGCACCACCCGGCAGCCCGCCGCGGCGCCGGAAGCCTTGCGGCAGCGCCAGGAACAGCGCGTCCGTGGCCTCGTTCGACAGCGGCGACCGTGCCGCCAGGGATGCCCCCCGCGGCACGTCCACGCCGCCAGCCGGCGCGACCGGGCAGCGCTCCACCGCGGGCAATCCTTCGTTGTGCATGGGGTTCTCCGGACAGGTCGGGACCGGGACGGCGCCGGAGCACACGGTAGCCGCGCGGTCCGGCACCGCCACCCACCCGAGGCAACGGGCCGGGCCTGCACTTTGGGGGCAGGGGCGGGTCGCCCCCTGCGGCGTTGGCGCCGGCGCCCGGGGCGGCCAGAGTGGAGATCCCGCGGGGCCGACCGACGCGCCAGCCCCGCAGCCCCGTCCACGAGGAGTCCTCCCATGAAGTCCCGCACGACCACCACACGCGCCGCCGCGCTGCTGCTCGCATCCTTCAGCCTCGCGACCACGGCGAACGCCGATGCCGGCCGCACCAGAAGCCAGGTCCAGGCGGAGCTGGCCGAAGCCCGGCGCACCGGCCATCTGCCGAGCCACGGCGAGAGCGGCTTGCTGCTCAACGAACTGCATGCGCACCAGTACCCCGCCGGCCCGGCGCAGCCGGGCAAGACACGGGCGCAGGTCCGGGCCGAGCTGGCCGAGGCGCAGCGCACGGGCGATCTCGTCTCGAACGGTCCGGCCGGACTCAAGCTGCACGAGCTCCACCCGCACCGCTACCCGGCGCGACCGGCGCCGCAAGGGGCGCCCCGCATGCAGGTGCAGGCGGAACTGGCGCTGGCCTTGCGCCTGGGCGACGTGCAGGTGGGAAGCGACAGCAGGACACGCGCCGAGCGCTCGCCCCAACGCTACGCCCGGGTGCGCGCCGAACACGCAGCCCGCATGCAGCAGTTCGCCGATGCCGGCGCCGGCCAGCCGGCGCCGCAGCGGTGACACTGCGCCGCAGGCGACAGGGACTGCAGCCAGCGCGATCTCCTGCGGCGCCGGAGCCACGCGACTGCCTCGACCGGCTGTCGTGCAGGACGGCCGCCCCGACGATCCGGCTCGATCCGCAGGAGCAACCCGACACCGCCCTCGCCCCGGAACCGCGCGCGCGCCCGGGATGCACCGACTCCTTCCACCGCCTCACCAGGACCCACGCCATGAAGCAGGGCCTGCCCGCCGACCAGGCGCGCCGCCAGTTGCTGGCCGGCAGCGCGCTCGCCGCCACCGGCCTGTGCCCGCCGCTGCTGGCGCAGGCCGCCACCGTATCCGCCACCCAGACCGCGCCGCGCTGCGGCACCCCGAAAGGACAGACGACCATGCACAGCACCGTGATCACGCAGGACGGCACCGAGATCTTCTACAAGGACTGGGGCCCGAAGAACGCGCAGCCCATCGTGTTCCACCACGGCTGGCCGCTGTCCTCGGACGACTGGGACGCGCAGATGCTGTTCTTCCTGCACAACGGCTACCGCGTGGTGGCACACGACCGGCGCGGCCACGGCCGCTCGGCGCAGGTCGGCGAGGGCCACGACATGGACCACTACGCCAGCGACGCATTCGCCGTGGTCGAGCACCTGAACCTGCGCAACGCCGTGCACATCGGCCACTCGACCGGCGGCGGCGAAGTCGCGCGCTACGTGGCCAGGCACGGGCAGCCCTCCGGCCGGGTCGCCAAGGCGGTGCTCGTCGCCGCGGTGCCGCCCATCATGCTGAAGACGGCGGCCTACCCGGGCGGCTTGCCGATCGAGGTGTTCGACGGCTTCCGCAAGGGTGTCGCCGACAACCGCGCCCAGTTGTTCATGGACATTGCCGCAGGCCCGTTCTACGGTTTCAACCGGCCGGGCGCGAAGGTCCTGCCGGGCGTCATCCAGAACTGGTGGCGCCAGGGCATGACCGGCAGCGCCAAGGCCCACTACGAGGGCATCAAGGCCTTCTCGGAGACCGACCAGACCGAGGACCTGAAGGCCATCTCGGTGCCGACGCTGGTGCTGCATGGCGAGGACGACCAGATCGTGCCCATCGACAACGCGGCCCGGCTGTCGGTGAAGCTGCTGAAGCAGGGCACGCTGAAGACCTACCCCGGCCTGTCGCATGGCATGCCGACCGTCGATGCCGACGTGCTCAACGCCGACCTGCTGGCCTTCGTGAAGGGTTGAGCCCACGCGCAACGGCTCCAGGCCGTTGCCATGCGCGCCGCCCGAGGTTCACGAGGCCTGCATCCGCCCAGGCCGCCGACCCCGGTGAGCACCGCGCTCGGTGCCTTGATCTGCGACTCCGGCACTGCCAGGCAGTCCGCGGACAGCGCTGCGACGTCGGCGTGCTGCCCCACCTTCAGCGCCCCCTTGCGGCCGCTTTCGCTGGAGAGCCACGCGCTGCCTTCGGTGCACAGGCGCAGCACGGTCTCCGCCGGCAGCCGGACCGTCGGGGGAGCGCTCGGAATCCGGTCGTCCAGACGGCACGCGCGGTCGCGCACCCGGCGCCGCACGGCGCCGTGACCCGCATCACCTCGTGCGGCGGTAGAAGAAGACGTCCGGCATGCGCGGCATGCCCACCTTCTCGTAGAAGGCCACGGCGTCGGGCACGGAAGCCAGCACCAGCGACACGTCCGGGCCGAGCTCGTCACGCACCGCCTGCAGGAGCGTCCGGCCCACGCCCTGCCCCTGCACGCCGCCGTCCACCGCCAGTTCGGCCAGATACGCCACCCAGGCGCCGTCGCTCAGGCAGCGTGCCACGCCCACCAGGCGGCCCGCGGGCGTCCGGGCCGTCATGACCAGCCCCGCGGCGGCCAGCATCTGCCGCAGCCGCGGTGCGTCGTCGACCGGCCGTGTCGCGCCCAGCCCCGACGCGACCAGCACACGCCGGAATTCCTCGACGGGCAAGGCCTGCTCGCGTGCGCAGACGACCGCGGTCATGCCACGTCCAGCTCGAAGGGGGGCACCACGCGGCCGTCGATGTCGGTGAAGCCGTACGTCCGCGCCAGATCGCCCACGCGGAGCACCTGGCCGCTGCGCGCCAGCACGTCGGGGTCGCCGGCCAGGGCCACGACCGCACGCCCGAGGTAGCGCGGCGACTCGGTGCGCGCGAGCGCCGGCCGCTCGTGCCAGCGGCCCTCGTCGGTCTGGTGCCCGGCCAGTACGAACTCGGTGCGCATCCAGCCCGGCGACAACGCCACCGAGGCCACCCCGTGCGGCTTCAGTTCCTGCGCCATGCCGAAGGCCAGGCGCGTCATCGCGGACTTGGCCAGGTCGTACAGCAGGTTGCCATGCATGAAACGATCCCGGTCCCAGAAGGTCGTGGTCACGATCAGCCCGCGGCCCTGCCGCACGAACGTCGGCGCGGCCAGCCGGCTGGCCAGCAGGTGGTTGCGCACGCCGCGGTCGAACATCGCGTCCCAGTGGACCATCGGGCGCTCCCAGAACGGCGCCTGGAACACGCCATCGAAGGACTCGTGCCCCCCCCAGGCGTTGTTGACCAGCAGGTCGAGGCGGCCATGGTCGTGCAGCACGCGCTCGAAGAGCGCCTGCACCTGCGCCTCGTCGGTGTGGTCGCAGGCGACGGCAATGCCGCGGCCGCCCGCGCGCGTCACCTCTTCGGCGGTCTCGTCGATGCTGCCCGGCACCCGGTCCATGTGCGACAGGGAGCGGATCTGCTCGTAGCTGGGCGCGGGCTGCCCGCGTCGGCTGCGCCCGGTGACGACCACGGTGGCGCCGGCCGCGCCAAGTTCCACGGCGCAGCCGCGGCCCGCGCCACGGCTGGCACCGGTCACGACGGCGATGCAGTCTCGAAGGTTCTTCATGGGTGTCGGTGGAGGTTGGTCCTGGGAGCCGACGACCTTATCCGCCCGGGCCGAGGGTCGTCTTGGAAGAATCCGAAACGGTGCGCCCGAGGAACTGCAGCGGCGTCAGTCCGCACAGCGCGCGGAACTCGTTGATCAGGTGCGACTGGTCGTAGTAGCCGGCGCAGTGCGCGATCTGGGCCCACTGCGGCTCCGCGGCCGTCCTCAGCAGGCGCAGCGTTGCATGCAGGCGTTGCAGGCGGCGCCAGACGCTGGGCGCCAGGCCGACCTGTGCGGCGAACACCTGCTGCAGCCGCCGCTCGCTGAGGTGCATCGCGGCGGCCAGTGCCCGCACGGAGATGCCGCCCGCGTGGGCGCGCAGCCGACCCTGCGCATGCTCCACCAGCCGCAGCGATCCGGCGTCCGGGGGGCGGTGCAGGGCCTGCAGGGCCTGCAGCACCAGGCCGACGCGCCCGGCGTCGCCGGCGGCCGCGGCCAGCCGCTCGGGCACGTCGCGATGGGCCGGTGCCACGAGGTCCTCCCAAGGCACGGTGCGGCCCGCCAGTTCGCCGGCCGGCATGCCGAACAGCGCCAGCGTGGCGCCGGGGTGCAGCGTGATCGACACACCCTGCACGTGCCCGCGCATCGCGAGCACGACGGGGCTGGCGCTCGCGCCGGCGACCTGGATGGTCGCCTCGCCGCGCTGCAGCACGACCAGCAGGCGCGACGCTCCGTCGGGCAGCACGCGTTCGACGACCTCCACGCCCGGCCCGAACCGTTCGTCGTAGGCCGTGACATGGGCCACGGCCGGCCGCAACGGCGCAGGCACCGCGAACGCGCGCAGGGTGCTCGCCGGCACGGTGGTCCCCGGGGCACACGGCGGGTCGTCCTGCAATCGGAGGTAGAGGCGTTCGGACATGCGCGGCTCGCTCGGCACACCGGAGCTTAACGGTGTCGTCCGAGGCGGGCATCAAGCAGTGACGGCACTGTCTCGCCCGATGCCCGGCAACCGCCACGCGGGCAGGACGCACATCAGGCAGGCCACCCGGCTGCCACCGGTGCGGCCATGAGGCCGAGGCGCTGCAACCGGTCGTACTCGCGCTTCACGGTTGCGTAGCACTCACAACAGCACGCTTCCAGGCCCAACCGATCCACCACCCGGATGTGCCCGCGCCGGTAACGGATCAGGCCCGCGCTCTGCAGCGCCAGCGAGGCCACCGTGACCGCCTCACGACGCACGCCAAGCAGCTCGGCGATCAGCGCGTGCGTGACCGCGAGCTCGGGCCCCTGCCACCGGTCCAGCCTGCACAGCAACCAGCGGCAGAGTTGCTGGCTCACCGTGTGATGACGGTTGCACACTGCCACCTGCGCAATCTGCGCCACCAGGGCTTGGGTGCTGAGCAGCAGCAGCCTCGTCAGCGCACCGGCGCGCGCGAACTCGTCACGGATGGCTTGCGACGGCAGCCGGTAGAGGTCCCCGGCGCCCTGCACCACGGCGCGGCTCAGTGACGGGCCGCCTCCCAGGAGCAGCGGGAAGCCGATGAAGCCCTCATGGCCAACCACGGCGACCTCGGCAGTGGCGCCGCTTGCGGTGACATGGAGCAGCGAGACGATCGCCGTCGTCGGAAAGTACGCGTGTGTCAACGACTGACCCGCATCGTGCAGCACGGCGCCCACTGGCAGGGTCATCGGCTCGAACGAGGGCTGCAGCCGGCGCCAGTCCTCGCCCGGCAACGATGCCAGCAACCCGTTGCCTGCGGCATCCGCCGGCGGCCACGCTGCCGTCGCCGCAGCCTCCGGCAACCTGCCGGCGGGAGCGATGGGGATGCGGCACCGCGCGGTGAAGAGGCCCCCTGTCATGGGTCCCACCAGGGCATCGCGGCCCGGCGCGCTGGCTCCGCAGTCGGCGCGGCCACGTGATCGCCACGTGCGCCCGACCTCGCGCAGCGGTTGCACTGCCGCCTCGGACTCGGCGTCGGCCAGCCAGCGCGGCGCGCCATCAGGGCCAGCATCGCCCCGACCCGCACGCAACCTCACTTGCCGGCCGCGTCTTTCGCATCGCTCACGGCTTCCTTCAGGTCGCCGACACCCTTCTGCACCCTGCCCTTGGCCTGGTTCTTCAGCCCGGCGACCTGCTGCCTGGTGCTGCCCACCCACTTGCCGGCTTCCTGCTGGATCTTGCCCCCGATGTCCTTCAGGGCGCCCTTGATCTGGTCCTTGTTCATGCCCATGCGCATCTCCTCGGCTACCGCATCGAAGCGTCTACAGGCGGCCCATCAAGAACAGGATGAGCAGCACCACCAGGACGACGCCAACGATGCCGCTGGGGGCGTAGCCCCAGCCCCTGCTGTGCGGCCAGGCCGGGATGACACCGACCAGGATCAGCACCAGCACGATCAGCACAATAGTTCCCATGCTCATGCCGTGCACTCCTTTGCTGCGTGTGTCGACGGATCGACGTGCCCGTGCGGTGCCACGACCGGGCCGGGTCGCAAGCGACGGGCAGGTCCCGGCACACCGTCCACACGGTAGTCACCAGCCGCACGACCCGATTGCGCAGGCTCAATCCACCGTGCATGCCGCTCGCGCCACAGCGTGCCGACGGCGCTGCGGACGGGCAGCCCCCCATGCCTGGCAGCGTGACCACGACGCTTGCGCTGCGCGCCGTCAATGGAAGGTCGAAAGCCGCGCTGCGCGCCTTGCCGCGCGACGTGTGTCGGGATACCTTGACCATCTGCAAGGTCGGCCGGACCGCGCGTGGGGCCACGCGCACCGCCGAACCCGCCAAGGAGCGTCCCATGCACGCACGCCACCGCCACCCGGAGCGCCACCGCACGGACCGCATGGGCTGGCTGCGCGCCGCGGTGCTGGGAGCCAACGATGGCATCGTCTCGACGGCCAGCCTGGTGGTGGGCGTGGCAGCGGCCAGCGCCGACCCGGGCCAGTTGATGCTGACGGCCGTCGCAGGGCTGGTGGCCGGAGCCATGTCGATGGCGGCGGGCGAGTACGTTTCGGTGCACTCGCAGTCCGACACGGAAGATGCCGACCTGGCGCGCGAGCGCGCCGAACTGCTGGCGGACCCGGCAGCGGAGCGGCAGGAGCTGGCGGCGATCTATGTCACGCGCGGACTCGAGCCCGTGCTCGCGCAACAGGTCGCCGACCAGTTGATGCGGCACGGCGCCGTCGGAGCGCATGCGCGCGACGAACTCGGCCTGTCCGACACGCAGAGCGCGCGACCGGTGCAGGCCGCGCTGGCCTCCGCGGGCAGCTTCGCTGTCGGGGCGATGCTGCCGCTGGGGGTCACGGCCATCGCGCCTGCGACGTCGCTGGTGGCGTGGGTTTCGGGCACATCGCTGGCATTCCTGGCCCTGCTGGGCGCCGTGGCCGCGCGCGCCGGCGGTGCCGACATGCTGGCGGGCGCGTGGCGGGTTGGATTCTGGGGGGCACTGGCGATGGCGGCCACGGCGGCCGTGGGGGCCTGGGTCGGTGCCGTCGTCTGATGCGCGGCGCCCGTCTGCTCTTGGACTTGAACTCTGCGCAGGTGCGGCGGGGGCAGCCACGACGATCGTCGTTCGGGGCCCTGCCACGACCCTGTCGCACGCGCTGCCGGCGGGCGGGGCCGAACGCATCGTCCACGCGGTCGCCCGGGCTGCGCGCTCCGTCCGACCCAGACCACCGGCACCGGCGTCAACCGCGCGCGCCACGGCGCGCGGCCAGGTTCACTGCGAGAAGATCAGGGCACTGTACGGTCCGATGGCCAGTGTGGCGTGCCAGGGCAGGCCATCGCGCTCGCCCGAGTGCGCCGTCACGTCGGCGCTGGGATGGCCGGCGAAGACATCGCTGTAGCCCTTCCAGTCGCTGTTGAAGCGCAGTTTCCAGAGCCCCCCGGCCGGGAAACCGATCACGTAGCCGTCCTGGGGCTCGCGGTGGAAGTTGGCGACGACGACGACATCGTCCAGCGGACCGCCACGGTCCCAGCGATGAAAGGCCATGAGCTTGCGTGCATCGTTGGCGTGGATCATCTGGGTCGACGGGCCACAGAGTCCCCGTGTGCAGCCACCGCGGTTCAGACGCAGCGCGATGAGGTCGCGGTACAGCCGCAAGATGCCATGGAACTCCTCGCGCTGGTCCCAGTTCAGCGGGACCGTGTCGCGGAACCAGCCGCCTTCCAGAAACTCCTGGCCCTGGAAGATCATCGGGATGCCCGGGGCCGTGAAGACCATCGCGGCAGCCAGCGTCGAGCGCTTCTGCGCGTACCAGCCGGTGGGATCGGCCGGGTTGATCTCACTCGGCACGCGCGACCTGCCGCTGGCCACCTCGTCGTGCGATTCGCTGTAGATGACGCGGGCGAAGGCATCGTCGCCGTCACGCTGACGGATGGCATCGCCGATGGCGCCGATCGACCGCTGCTCGTCCTGCGGCGTGATCACCGCCCGGCGGATCGGATGCACGAAGTTGGCGTCCCACTGGGCGCCGAATCCGGCGCCGCCAGCCCCGACCTCCTTGGTGAGCCACGGGTTGTTCTGCAGGTCCTCGGCAATGGTGAGCCGCCCCGGGAAACTCTCGGCGACCAGGGCGTTGATCGCCTGAAGCAGGCTCCAGCCATCGGGCAGGTCCTCGCTGCCGGGTCCATGCGCAGTGCGGATGTAGACCGTGCCGTCGATGCGCAGTCCGTCCACGTGGTATTCACCGAGCCACATGCGCGCGTTGTCCAGGAGGAACTGGCGAACCTCGCTGCGTCCGTAGTCGGGACGGGTGTCGCCCCAGGGGGTCCCGGCCCGGTCGTCGTTGTAGAAGTAGATGCCCCCGCGTCCGTTCTCGGACCAGCCGTCGAAGCGCCACAGATCGAGATCGCTCGGCCCCAGGTGGTTGTAGACGACGTCGAGGATCACCGCGAGGCCCTGCGCATGGGCACGCTTGACGAAGCGCTTGAACCCCAGCGGACCGCCATAGTCGGTCTCGACCGAGAAGATGTGCGCAGGGTTGTATCCCCAGGAGCGCTGCCCTGCGAACTGCGCGATCGGCATGATCTGGATGGCGTTGACACCGAGCTTCTTCAGGTGTCCCAGCCTGGAGGCCACGGTGGCGAACTGGCCCGGGACGTTCTCCTCTTCTTCGCTAAACGTGCCGACATGCAGTTCGTACACGACGAGCTCGTTGCGCGGCGGCAGCTGGAACTCGTCCCCTGCCCAGTCGAAGCCGGGATCGTGAACGATGGCATCGCCGACCGAGCCGGTCACCTCTCGCGCGTAGGGATCGATGCGCTTCAGTTCGCCCTGCGCGGTCGTCAGCTGGAACTTGTACCGATCGCCCGCACGCGCGGAGGGCACATCGACAGTCCAGCAGCCGTTCGGCTCGGGCCGCATGACGTGCCTGCCGGACTCCCAGCCATTGAACGTCCCGATCACGCAGACGCGTCGTGCATGCGGCGCCCAGACGCGGAAGACCGTCCCTCCCGCATGGGGCGTCGCGCCGAACCCCTGCACGTCGCGCGCGCCGTTCATGGCCGGCTCGCACGATCCGGCCGCCTGAGACCCCGCCGGCGGCCTGCCTGCGCCGCGAATGGCGCAAGGACTCCATCCCCTGGCAGCGGAGCCTCTCCGAGGTGACGGTGTCCCGGCCGTGGCCGGCGCACCGCCCCGCCCGGACACCGGTGACCGCTGCACGCAATGGCGCATCGACGGGCAGCTTCCAGCATGCGATCGGTCCCTCGGGTCGACGGCTGCGTTGACATGCCCGACGCTGCTGCCGGGTCAGGCGCTCCACGTCACCGCCACTGCCGACGCGTGCGCCGTCCGCAGCATCTGCAGCAGCGGCCATGTCCGCTGGCGCAGGCTGACGGCTTGCGCCAGCGCGTCGGCTGTGCGCTCCTCCGGGTCGGACGACCCGGGGGGCGACGCCTCGCGCGGAGCCTCGTGTGCGACGGCACGTTCGATCGCGGCGATGGCGGCGGGCGGCGCCTCGGTCTCGATGATGCCAACGGCCGCTGGGCTCCTGCCGATCATGCGCAGGACGGCGTCACCATCTGCACGCAGCATGAGCACGTCGGCTGTCGCCCTGCTCTGGAATCGGAATGTCATCGTCGAACCTCGGTGGGTACAAGGAAGCAGCGGATGCCGCACCCCGTCGGAGACGAGGTGCAGTCCCGGTACCGCTGTGGCCGGGCATGGTGCGGCGGCTCGATCCGCGGCGGCGTGCGTGCCTTGGATCCCGTGGCCGCCGCCGGCCCGTGTCCGGTCCGACAACGCGGACCGTCGCTGCTGGTCGAGACCCCGGCGCCGCGTTCGGTGCAGACTGCGAGACACTCGGCATGCAGTGCATGCTCGCCGTCTCCGCTGCCGGCGCATGCCAGGCGAGCTCGCCTTCGCGGCGATCCGTCCGGCAGCGTCACTGCTTCATGAACCAGGACTCGTCCGCCTTGCGCTCCCAGCTGCTGAGCTGCTTCTCGACGTCGTCCTTCGCGCAGCCGTAACGCTCCTGGATCTTGCCGGCGAGCTGGTCGCGGCGGCCCGCGATGACGTCGAGATCGTCGTCGGTGAGCTTGCCCCACTGTTCCTTGACGCGGCCCGTGAGCTGCTTCCAGTTGCCTTGCATGCGATCCCAGTTCATCGCGACCTCCTGTGATGGCGTGCTTGCCGAGTGCTGCGCCGGTCACGCCACCGGCGCGGCGTGCCGCCACTGCAGACTGCGTGACGGCCAGTTCAGTGTTGGCACGCTCCGTGACCGCGTCCGTGCGGCATCGAACACAACGCGCGCGCGGGATTGCGTGCGCGCAATCCCGCCGCGATGGCCGCGCCTGACAGTCGATGCCAGGCACTCGCGCGCACCATCCGGACCGTGCGCCGCGATCCAGACCGGGCACCGGGGTCCTGCGGACAACCCCTTGCAGGCTGCAGCCGGGCCAGCGTCCGCGTATCCAACCGTTGGAGAGCCACCATGACCTATCGGAGCACTGCTGCCAGCGCATTGGCGGCATGGATCCTCGTCGCAGCTTCAGGCTGCGCCGTGCAACGCGGGCAGGAGTCGGTCGGCGCGTACGTCGACGACACGGTCATCACGACGCAGATCAAGAGCCGCATGGCCGAAAGCCCGGAGGTCGCCGCATCGAGCATCTCCGTCGAGACGCTCAATGGCACGGTGATCCTGTCGGGCTTCGCCAAGACCACGTCCGAGAAGGCCGCCGCGGAGAAGATCGCGCGCGACGTCAACGGCGTCAAGTCGGTACGCAACGAGATCACCGTGCGTCCCTGAACGGGGCGGCGCCTGCATCAATGCGCGGCTGCCCCTGTGCGATGCGCTCGGGGTTCGCCGTGCCGGCTTGCGCGGATCCGCGCCGGCGGCTTCTCGAGCGCGGCCGCGGAGACAGCACCGAGTTCTCTCGCAAGCGCTGGCTCGCGAAGGCATGCCGGCAGGCGCACCGCGGCGCCGCCGCTGGCGCACGAACGCATCGTGCGTGATCCTGCTCAGTTCAGGGTCCACGGCGCCGTCGCAGACTGCCCTGGCCGACCCCACCAGGCCCGCGCAAGGAGAGGCCCATGAACCGTCGCCACGCGTTGCGTACGTTGTCCGCGCTCCCCTTGCTGGCCGCCGTGCCCTGGCGCAGTGCCTGGAGCAACGGTTACCCGACCACCGTGGCTGCATTGCGCACGGCCCGGGAAGTCGAGATGCGTGTCCATTACCGTTACACCGCGTTCGGCCAGAAGGCCCGGCAGGAGGGCTATCTCGGCATCGCGTACCTGTTTGCGGCCTTCGGGTCGGCCGAGTTCATCCACGCGGGAAACTTCGGCCGCATCCTGGCCCGGCTGAACGTCGAGGTTGCGCCGATCCAAAGGCCCGAGTTCCAGGTCGGGACCACCCGGGAGAACCTGCTGGTCGCAGCCAACGGCGAGGCCGACTCGGTCGAGAACTTCTACCCGCGCCTGCTGGAGCGCATCGCGCATGAGGGTCACGACGATGCCATGACCGCCGTGCGCTTCGCCTGGGAAACCGAGAAGCAGCATCGCGACAAGATCCGCCAGATCCAGCGCTGGTCGCCTGCCTTCTTCGAGCAGGTGGCGACGGAGATCGACAGGAGGTCCGGACAGTACTTCGTCTGCCAGGTCTGCGGCAACACCGTCAATGTCGTGCCGACGCCCCGCTGCCCGGTGTGCAAGACCGCGTCGACGCACTTTCGGCACATCGAGCCGCCCACGTGACCCGCCAGGTGCCGCCGGGCGGTGCAGGCGCGATGCGCGCGCTCTGGATCGAACGCCTCGGCCGCCACGTCTCGTCACGGCACCCCACCTCGAGCTTCGCCAGCGACCCGTCGCGGGCTGCAGTGGCCGATCGCGGCCGGCAGGTGCGGTGACTCGGCGAACTCGCGGACCACCTCCTCACGCTCCGAATCGCGGCGAGCGACCAGCCCGCGACGGGCGCGCCTGACCGCGTGCCGAGGTGAAGCGGCCGGCGGCGGACGAGCGTCCGGCGCGATGTCGGGCGCAATGTCGAACGCGCCAGGAGCCGCTCGACAGGGCACGTGCGCCAACCCTATACTTTCCGAAAACGGAAACTATAGATGCCCTCATGGCTGCTCTCGCACTGCACTACCACCCCCTGTCGTCGTACTGCCACAAGGTGCTGATCGCACTCGATGTGCTGGGCATCGAAGTCGACAGGCGGCTGCTCGATCTGGGCGATCCGGCAGAGCGTGCGGCGCACCTGGCGCTGTGCCCGACGGGAAAGATGCCGCTGCTTGTGGACAGCGGCCGGCCGGTCCCGGAGACCAGCATCATCATCGAGCATCTGCAGCGCCGCCATGCAGGCGTCGGCCACCCCCTCATCCCGGACGATCCGGAGGCCGCGCTCGACGTGCGTCTGTGGGACCGCCTGTTTGACCTGTACGTGATGACACCGATGCAGGCCTGCACCGCCGACCTGCTCCGTCCGGCAGGTGACCGCGACGCGTACGGTGTGAACCTTGCACGGGAACGCCTGTCGTCGGCCTACGCGTTCATCGACCGACACCTGCAAGGGCGGACCTGGGTGAGCGGCGATGTGTTCAGCATGGCGGACTGCGCTGCAGCTCCCGCGCTGTTCTTTGCCGTGACCTACGTACCGCTGCCACCGCAACACGTGAACCTGGCGGCCTACTTCGAGCGGCTGATGGCGCATCCCTCCGTGGCGCGGGTCGTCGATGAGGCGCGACCCTGGTTCAAGTTCTATCCGGGACGCGCGGGGCTGTCCCGACGCTTCTTCGATCCGGCGAACCCTTGAGATGCGCGCCGTCGCCGACCCGGCCCATCTCGACCGCGTGTTCTTCGCGCTGGCCGACGTGCATCGCCGCGGCATGCTCGACCGCCTGAGCCGCGGTCCGGCATCGGTCTCCGAGCTGGCGGAGCCGCTGGGCATCGCGCTGCCCTCGGCGGTCAAGCATCTCGCCGTGCTCGAGCAGGGCGGGTTCGTCGCGTCGCGCAAACGTGGCCGCGTGCGCACGTACACGGTGAAGCCCAGGGCGCTGGATGCGATGGAGGCCTGGGTTGCCGAGCGAAAGGCGCAGCTCAACGCGCAATTCGACCGGCTTGACGCCTATCTCATCGCGCAGAAGGACAAGGCCTCGTGATGAAGCAAACCCCGAGCAGACACACCGACTTCGTCATCGAGCGCGCGTTCGCCGTCGCTCCTGCGTCGGTGTTCCGGGCCTGGTCCGATCCGCAGGCCAAGCGACGCTGGTCCGACTGCCATGCCGAACACACCACCGAATACAGCCTGGACTTCCGGCCCTTCGGCCATGAGACGCACCACGTCACCCACCCCGACGGACGCGTTCAGCAGATCGAGAAAGTCTTCTTCGAGATCGTCGAAGCGCGGCGCATCGTCTTCGCATACGACGTGCGTCTTGACGCGCGCCGCCTGTCCGTGTCTCTGGTGACGGTCGAGTTCTTCGCCGTTCCGCGCGGAACGCGCATGGTCTACACCGAACAGCTCGCCTACCTGGACGGCCATGAGGATCGCGCCGAGCGCCTGCGCGGAACCGAAGAAGGCCTGGACCGGCTTCAGCTGGACCTGTCGCGCCTGTGAACGCGCTGCCACCTGTGCCGGGCGCGTGCGGCAGAGAAGCTGGCTGCCGCGCGCTGCCGGTGGCCAGGATCCGCGGCTGGCGACGATTCGAAGAGGCGGCCTCGCGGCGCTGACTCTCGTCGAACGCGCGCTGCCGAGTTCGCAGGCGGCGCGACCGGTCCCACGCGCAATCGCAGACCCGGTCGTCCCGGGCGCAGCCCTGCATCCGCTCCGAGCCCGCCGATCCTGTTCCGCCGGATGACGGTCTGTCGGCCCCGCACGGCAGTCTGTCGCAGCCCTCTTGAACAAGGTGGTCGCCGCGCCAAACTGGCGCTCTGGACGGTCAGTTGAAAGGGAGACGCAGCATGAGTCTGAGCGAAGAACTGGGTCGACTGGGTGCGCTGCACGAGCGCGGTGTCCTCTCGAACGAGGAATTCGCGCGCGCCAAGGCGCGGATTCTCGGTGGTGCTCCGGATGTCACCGCCCCAGCCCTGCTGGCGATCAATGCGCTGCGCCGCAGCCGGGATGACCGCTGGCTGGGCGGCGTGTGCGGTGGCCTCGCGCGCATCACCGGTGTCGAGAGTTGGATCTGGCGCCTGGTGTTCACGTTGCTGGCGCTGTGCGCCGGAACCGGTGTGCTGGTCTACCTGCTGATGTGGATCCTGATCCCGGCCGACCCGCCGATCGCCGGGCACGCGCCGGGAAGTCCGCAGTCCGGATGAGCCGCCGTCGCGGCGGCGGCTTCCGCGGCCGACGCGTCGCCGCGCCAGGACCCGCCCTGCGGGCAGTGGCTCGCCGGCGGCGAGTCAGGTCCGCTTGATGGCTCGGGCCGGCCAGGAGCGGACATCGGACTGCCTCAGGCGGCGCCGGACCGCTCCGATGACCGGCGACGCTGGCGGATGGCGGTCGGTGCCAGCACGAAGGCGAGCGACATCGGCACATCGCGAGTCGCGTCGCGTGGATGGCTCAGCAGTTCGCACAGCCGCTCCAGGAGCGCGTTGGCCTCCTCGAGTTCCGCCGGGTTGAGCCATCCCTTGTTCCGCGCCGCCCACAGGCGGCGGCGGCGACCTGCAACTTCGACCGTGCCGTGCTTCAGGCCGGCCAGGAAGTCGCTCTCCGCCACGTGCAGCAGCCCCTTCAGGTAGGACGCCAGCGCGCGTGTGGCCTCGTCGTTGGCCAGGTCGTAGCTGAGCCGCAGCGGTGCCTGGCCGCCTCCGGCCAGTGTGAAGATGCGCTCGCCGTTGTCGCCCTGGCGCTCGCGCACGAGCCCGCCGTCGACGAGCAGTTGCAGGTGGTAGTACAGACCGTCCGCGGGCCGTCCCAGCTGCTCGGCCAGCGTGGCGACGGTGGCTTCGCCGCCCAGGGACGCCAGGGTGTCTGCAAGCTCGTGACGGACGGGCGACGACAACAGGCGGATGTGGTCGGGATGCCGAATCGCCCGGGCATCGATGTCGGGGCTGCGCTGTCGTGCCATGTGTTGAAAATGTACTGTATATTTTCAACAATGACCTGTCGAGGAAGGGTGTCACGATCATGCTGCGACTGCTTCACATGGTCGTTCGCACTGTCCTTGCGGCCCTGGCGTGCACGAACGTCGCCTGGGCAGCCGAACGTTTCACCGCAGAACAGGTGCGTGCGGATCTCGAGGCGTTGGCAGCAGGGATCGCAGCCACCCACCCGGACATCAGCCACTCCGTCGACCCGGTGCGCTTCGCGCGTGCCCTGGAGGCACTGCGGCAGACCTCCCGCGATGGACTCGACCGTGATGCCGTCTGGCGCGCACTGGCGACGCTCAATCCGCTGCTGGCGGACGGCCACCTGTTCGTCGGCTACGCGGACTGGCGCGGCGACACCGTGCGCCACCTTGCGGCTGGCGGCACCTTGTTTCCTTTCGAGGTGGCTGTCGACGCCGACGGGCGCGTGCGCATCGTCGCCGAGCTCGGCGGTGCGCGCTCGGTGCACGCAGGCGCCTACCTGCAGTCGATCAATGGCCAACCGGCACGTGATGTGACCCAGACCTTGCTGGCGCGGGTGCATGGCGACAGTCCGACCTTTCGCGCGGATCTGCTGTCCCGCCGCTGGTGGCTCTATCACTGGAAGGTCCACGGCGCACCTGACGCGTTCGAGTTCGTGCTGGAGGGCTCGCCGCGCAACCCGGTGCGACGGCCCGGCAGTTCCGCGCGTCCGGCCACCATGACCGGGGAGGAGGACTTCGACCGGCAGTTCGCCTTCGAACTGCTGCCGGACGGAGCGGCGGTCATGACCGTGCAGACCTTCTCCTGGCACGACCCGGCGTCGTTCTTCGCCTTCACGCGCCGCGCGTTTCGTCAGATGAAGACGGCCCGGACCCGCTTGCTCGTGGTCGACGTGCGGCGCAATGGCGGTGGCGACGACGCCTTGTGGCTGCATGGGCTGCTGCCGTACATCGCGGATCGTCCCTACCGCTGGGCCTCGCGCTACACGAAGCGCGTGCTGAAGGACGATCCCGCCAGACAGGAGAAGGCCGGCCAGGTGCTCAGCGGAGACATCGACACCTGGACGTCGCCGCTGGCCGACGACAGCCTTCGGTTCACAGGCAAGGTGGTGGTGCTGGTCGGCGCAGGCACGTACTCGTCGGCGGTCCTCTTCGCCAACACCGTGCAGGACTTTCGCTTCGGGACGCTGGCGGGCGAAGGCGCGAGCGCCAGGAGCTCGCAGACGGGTGGCGTCCAGAAGATCGACCTGCCGCACACGGGGCTGGTCGTCTGGTCGCCTCGGTTCATCCTGGAGCGGCCGTCCGGTCCCGGGGCGTCGGCCTGGTTGGTGCCGGACATCCGCATCGCAGACGATCCGCTCGACTCGAACGCCGCGGTGCGAGCCCTCCTGTCCAGAGAGGCCGACCGCGCCGTCGGGCGATAGCGCTGCGGGCCGCGGCCAGGCACCTGGTGGCGCGGTCCGGCAGCCGTTCTCGACCGGTGTCCAGGAGTCTCCGCGGTGACGACTGCTGGAGGCGGGCGGCGCGTCTGCGCGCCGAGCTTCTCGGAGCTGCGGCCACGCCGGCGAGGGACTCGCGCCCGTTGCCGCAGTCCAGCGGTGACGGACTCCGCTTCTGCACCCGTGGGCAGGGTGGCGGGCGGGCTTCGCCCGCACACGCAGGGCTCGATGGCCCGCCGGTGACCAGCCACTGGCTCTTTCAGGCGATGCCCCGCCGGCAGGCGCCGAACAGACTTCGCTCCGCACTTCGGCACCGCCGAAGCCCATGTTGGAGCAAGAGACGATGAGCACCCGAACCCCGACCGGCGACCGCAGCGGCACCGTCGACACCACCACCGAAGGCGGCGCCAGCGCAGCGCCGAGTTCCCGCCGCGCGTTCCTGCGCCGCCTCACCAGCAATGCCGCAGCGCTCGGCATGCCGGCGTTGCTGGCCGCCTGCGGCGGCGGTGGCGACGACGCTGCGGCCGGCGCCGGCAGCGGCAACGGCGGAAACGGCGGAAACGGTGGCGCAACGATCGACCCCGCGGTGCGCGCCGCCGCCATTGCCGCCGTCGAGGACCACTGCCGTGCGCTGTCGCAGCAGCAGCCGGCGCTGGCGCCGCTGGCATTCGTGGAGGCCGTCGCAGCCAAGCTGCGCAGCAATGCGGCCTACACCTCGGTCGGCGTCGACGCCGAGACGCTGTGCGCCTGGGGCCAGTTCGCCGACGGCCGCCTGCACCTGGTCGCCAACAACCACGTGCCGCAGCGTCGGGCCGACGCCCAGGGCGCCGCGGCTGCCGACAGCAGGGACGCGCTGGCCGCCGCGCTGAGCGAGGTGCCGGCGGCGGCCACGGCGCGCGTGATGCAGTCCTTCGGGCCGATGTTCGACGGCGCCGACGTCGTGACCGACGTCGTCGGCTGGATGCAGGAGAAGGGCTGGCAGGTGCCGCACGGGGCCGAACACGAGGCGCCGCTGTCGGCGCTGCGCGCCTTGGGGGGGGTGGGCTACTTCTACATCAACACCCACGGCGGCGCGGGCGCTCCCACGCTGCATCCCTTCTCGGGCGAGTCGCTGTACTCGATCCAGAGCTCGACCAAGATCTCGGTGGCCGAAGAGCTGAACGACCAGACGCGTGCCGACCTCGCGGCGCGGCGGCTGACCTACTTCACCGCTGCCAACGGCGACCTGTGGTTCGACCGCTGGCCCGACTACGACACGCGCTACGGCATCACCGCCCACTTCGTCGACACCTACTGGAAGTTCGCCGCCGACAGCGTGGTCATCATGAACGCCTGTTCGAGCACGAAGATCACCCACACCACCAACTGGGCGGCGAGCTTCATCTTTGCCGTCCACAAGGCCGGGGCCGGCGTCTACCTGGGCTGGAACCACACCTGCTCGCCCGCGGGCGCCTACCGTGCCGCGCGCTACTTCACCGACCGCATGCTCGGCGCCAACAAGTTCCAGCCCGAGGTGCCGGCGCAGCGGCCCTTCCCGTGGGACGCGGTGATCGGTGACATGACGAAGAAGTCCTTCGAGATCGATCCCAACACGGCGGCCGTCTTCCAGGCGCTGCCCAACCCGGGCAGCACCAACAAGCAGCTGCTGGCGCCGAGCATCCGCCACGTCGAGGTCAACGAGTACATGGACGAGCTGCGCCTCGTCGGCCGCTTCGGCACCAAGCAGGGCGAAGTCACGATCGACGGCCACCAGCGGCAGATCAAGAAGTGGGAGCCCGAGCGCATCGTCGTCGACCTGCCGCGCACAGGCGACGGCGCGCGCGGCCCGGTCCAGGTCCACGTCCATGGCGTCAAGAGCAACCTGCGCCAGCTGACCGAGTGGACGATCCCGATGGACTACACCTACGCCATCATGGAGCGGTACGGGCTGGTCGTCGACGGACCGGGCACCGTGCGCCTGCGGGCCGACGTCGGCGGCTCGCGCGACGTTCCCGGCGAGGCGCCGGTGCAAACGATGCGCTACGCCTACGACACGCGCGACTCGCAGTTCACGCTGACCGGCCGCGGCGCGTTGCCGACATCCCAGTGCACGCTGGTGTGGACCGGCCACGCCACCTACAAGGCGATCCCCGAACCCGGCCACCAGCACAGCCTGATGGCCTACATGCAGGTCGACACCACGGCCAAGAAGGGCTTTCTTGGACTCGCGCTGGGCGCGCCGACGCCGCCCTTCTTTCAGACCGGCTGCGGCACGACCGACGGCATCGGAGCCCACTTCGGCACGCTCGATGCACAGGTCGCGTACCCGACGCCTGTGGAAGGCAGCACCGACGTGATCCCGCTGCACTCGGCGGCACTGAGCTTCGGCCCCGACTACCGCATCGTCGCCGGGCGTTCGGAGACGCTGGTCGCGCGCGTGGTCTGGCCCGAGGTCGTGCCGGTGGCGCCGCCGCTGCCCACCGACGGCGTCTGATGGCGGGCGGAGGCAGGCCGCCGCAACGAGCCGGCCACCCTCGGCATTCGGGAGCCAACGCGAGTTGCCCCGTCAGGCGCGACCCATGAACCGGCTCTCCGGCAGACCCGGGACGTCCACCTCGACGGCGAGGACCGACCCGGCCAGAGGTTCGCGGTCCAGGCGCTCGCTGCCAAGGAACTTGCGCGCGGTGGTGATGAACAGCGTCCGGTACGCCGGTCCGCCCAGGCACACACAGGTCGGGTTCGTGACCGGAAGGGCGATGCAGCGATCGAGACGACCATCCGGGGTGTAGCGGTCCAGCCGTGCACCGGCAAAGATCGCCACCCACAGGCCCCCTGCGCTGTCCACGCAGGCGCCGTCGGGGCGATCCTTCCGCGCCCGAAAGTCGACGAAGACACGGCGGTTCGACAGCGCGCCGTGCTCGACGTCGAGATCGAAGGCCCAGGTGACGTACCGCCGGGTGTCCGAGAAGTACAGCGTGCGTTGGTCCGGCGCGATGGCCACCGTGTTGGAGACGATGACGTCACCGAACTGACGCGCGACCGTGCCGTCGGTGCCGACACGGTAGAACGACCCGGCGGGCGCCGCGAGGCCGTTGTCCATGGTGCCGATCCAGAGGCGACCGTGGGCATCGCAACGACCGTCGTTGAGCCGGGTGTTCGAGCCCGCGGACTCGACCTCGGCCATCAGCGTCAGCCGGCCGCTTGCCAGGTCGAACGTGTACAGGGCGGCATCGAGTGCCAGCACCACGCTGCCGGCCTCCTGTCGCAGCGCCAGCGATCCGAGCGAGCGTGCGACGAACCTGAACGTGTCCCTGCGCCCGCTGGACAGGTGCAGGCGATGGAGTGTCGCGCGGTCGATGTCGATCCAGAGCAGGCATTCCGTGCGGTCGCACCAGAGCGGGCTCTCGCCCAGCATGTCATCGGAGGGGGCAGCGCATCGGACGTCCATCAAGCCGGGCCCCCAGGGGCGGCGAGGCCCGTCACATCGGTGCCCACGGCCGCGTAAGCCAGCTCGAAGAGCCCGCGCGCGCTGCCTGCCGCAGCGCCCATCGCGGCCAGCGCCTCGTCGTCGAATTCACGGGCACTCAGCTCGGCCAGCGCGACTCGGTCGTAGCCGCTCACGATGAGCACCCAGTCGGCTGCGCCGTCCGCCAGCCCGCGCAGGCGCTGCTCGGTGGTGGCCGCCATGGGCGGGACCTCGTGCCGCAGCAGGTGCACGCCGGCCATGCCTGGCTGCGACGGGGCCGACTCGACGACGCGGCGCAGCGCCGCCCGCAGCTCGGCCTCTCGCCCGCTCGCCGGCGCCAGGCGCACGGTGAACGCACAGCGGGCCGTCACGCCGCCGCGGCTGTCCAGCACATGGCACTGGCTGCGGACCATGTGGCGGTGGTGCGGCATGAGCCGCGCCGACCAGGAGGTCGGTGCGTTCAACCGGGCGAGGTAGGCGGGCGAGCGCAGGACCGCATGGTCCGCCAGTTCGTACAGCACGAAGCAGCCGTCACCGCCATCCGCACTGCGCCATCGCGACGCGCGCAGGAAGCCCGGGATCGCCAGGCGTTCGGGGAAGTGCTCGTGCGCATGCCAGTGCTCGAAGTCGGCCCGGACCTCCGGGGCGATGTCCCACCACATGGCCAGCGCCGCCTGGCCCGCCAGTGCCACGCCCTCAGCTCCCCGGTGCGGCGGCTGCCTCGGCGGCCATCTCCGCCAGCGCCCGCAGCGCCGCGGTGTACGAACGCCAACCCAGCCCCTGCACGGTGCCGCGCACGGCCGGCGAGATGATCGAGTGCGCGCGCCAGGGTTCGCGCGCGGCGATGTTGCTCATGTGCACCTCGATCACCGGAAACGGCATCGCCTTGATCGCATCGTGCAACGGCACGCCGTGCTGCGTGAGGCCGGCCGGGTTCACCAGCGCGCCGGCCGCCGTGTCGATGCGCTCGTGCAGCTTGTCGATGAGCGCGCCCTCGTGGTTCGACTGGAAGATCTCCAGCCCGACGCCGAGCTCCTGGGCCAGGCCACGCAGTCGGGTGTCGATCTCGGCCAGCGTGGTGCGACCGTAGATGTGCGGCTCGCGGCGGCCGAACAGGTTCAGGTTGGGCCCGTGCAGGACCAGCAGCTCGATCATGGGAGGTCAGAGCCTGGACACGCGTTCGAGCTCGCTCCTGAAGAGCGTCATCACCGCGGGGTCGTACGACGCGGCGAACTTGTCGTGCACCGGCTTGACGGCGGCACGCATGCGCGCGACTTCGGCCGGGGCGATCTCGTTGAAGCTCATGCCCTTGGCCTTCAACTCGCCCAGTGCCTTGCTGGCGGCTTCGCGGCTGACGACACGCTGGTGGTTCTGCGCCTCGATCGCGGCGTCCTGCAGCAGCTTCTGCTCGGCGGGCGAGAGCTTGTCCCAGAAGCGCTTGCTGACCTGCACCGGATTCATCGCGATGACGTGGTTCGTCGCGCTGACGAACTTGTTCACCTCGTAGAACTTGTTCGACAGGATCACCGAGTACGGGTTCTCCTGGCCGTCGACGGCCTTGCTCTCCAGTGCCGTGTACAGCTCGGCAAAGGCCATCGGCACCGGGTTGGCCTTGAAGGTCTTGAAGGTCTCCAGGAACACCGGGTTCGGGATCACGCGAAGCTTCAGGCCATCCAGGTCCTCGGCCTTCGTGATCGGCCGCTTGCTGTTGGTGACGTTGCGCGCACCGAGGTCGAAGAAGGCCAGGATGACGATGCCCTTCTCGGCGAGCCTGCCGGCGAGCAGCTTGCCCAGCGGGCCGTCGACCATCGCATCGGCCTGGTTCGAGTTGCTGAACAGGAACGGGAAGTCGAAGACGCCGAACTCCTTGACGACGCCGGCCAGCGACGTGGTCGAGGCCACGAACATCTCCTGCACGCCACCTTGCATGGCCGACTGCTGCTGCAGTTCGTTGCCGAGCTGGCTGCTGGGGAACTCCTGCACCTTGATCTTGCCGCCGCTCCGGGCGGCCACGATCTCGGCGAACTTCTTGACGCCCGTGCTGGTGGGATGGTCGGCGTTGTTGAGATGGCCGAAGCGGATCGTCCGCTCCTGGATGTCCTGCGCGGCGGCGGACAGCGGGACGCCGCATGCGGCGAGCAGTGCAAGGGCGAGCATCGGGCGGCGCATCGGTGGCACTCCTGCGTGAAAGAAGAACGCCATCATCGCCATTCTGGAAAGTCTTTCCAG
The DNA here is from genome assembly GCF_049810355.1 of Rubrivivax soli. Taxonomy (GTDB): domain Bacteria; phylum Pseudomonadota; class Gammaproteobacteria; order Burkholderiales; family Burkholderiaceae_C; genus Rubrivivax. The sequence goes on along the minus strand of NZ_CP187368.1, from coordinate 5,283,040 downwards.
GGTGGAAAACACTTACCGCACGCCCTACGATGCGCTCTGCCATGACCACTCAAATCGAACGCGGCCTCGCGGTGCTCGAGCATCTGGCGAGCCACCCCGGCGGCGCACCGCTGTCCGACATCGCGGCAACGCTGGACATGCCCCTCAGCGCTGCGCACCGCCTGCTCACGGAACTGGTCCGCAGCGGCTACGTCCGCCAGCTGCGCGACCAGGGCGACTACGGCCTGACCATCAAGCTCGTCGCGCTGGGTCTGGGTTACCTGGGAGCATCGGGCCTGGTCGACGTGGCCCAGCCATCGCTCGACCGGCTGGCGGCCGAGTCGGCCGAGCTGGTGCGGCTGGCCATCGTCGACGGCGAGGACCTCGTCTTCGTGGCCAAGGCACAGGGCGCCACGCGCGGACTGCGCTACGACCCCGACATGGGCCTGTCGGTGCGGCTGTCGTGCAGTGCCGCCGGGCATGCATGGCTGTCCACGCTGGACGACGAGGCGGCGCTTCGGAAGGTCGCCCGCCAGGGCTTCGGCTCGCCCGGCGACTATGGCCCCAAGGCACCGACCACCGTGAAGGCGCTGCTCGCCTTCGTGCACGCGGCGCGCAGGCGCGGCTACGCGACCATCACCGAGGTGTTCGCGCCGGCGATGGCGGCGATGGCGGCACCCGTCGTCGTGCAGGGCGTCGCCATCGGGGTCGTGACGATCGCCGGCCCCTCGGTGCGCCTGGACGAGTCCCGCATGAAGGGCCTGGGCAGCGCGCTGGTCGAGACGGCGCGTGAGCTCGCGGTGCTCAGTTCCGCATCGACGCTGTTTCGCCGGAGGCAGTCGACAGGCCAGTGACGCCGAGGGCGCCGCGCAGCAGGTGCACGCGTCCAGCCGAAGGCGCCGTTCGGGACCCCGCGGGCTGCGCGTGGCACTCAGCGAGTCCGGGCAGGCAGGCGGGGCGACACCCGGGCGGCGGCGGGCCGCCGAGCTTGCCAGGGGGGCGGTGACATGCCCGGGTGGACATGGGGCCACGGCCATCGTGTGGAGCCGCTCCTCGCACCTACCGACCGTGTCCAGGGACCGGAGCGACACGCAGCCTTCCAATGCGCACGGATCCCCCGCGTCGAAGTGCGCCATGCGCACGCCGCGCACGCCAGCGGCAGCCAGCCGCTCAGGCGTTGAGCACGGCCAGCGCGTTCTTGGCCGCGCCGACGCCCATCTTCACGTAGGCGTCCGCCGTCACGCCGCCGATGTGCGGGCTCAGCGTGATGCGCGCTTCGCCCTGGAACGGGTGCGGCGCCGTCAGCGGCTCGACGGCGAAGCTGTCGAGCCCGGCGCTGGCGACCCGGCCGCTGCGGATCGCCTCCAGCAGCGCCGGCTCGTCGATCAGGCCGCCGCGAGCGGTGTTGACCACGATCACGCCCTGGCGGCACGCAGCCAGGGCGCGCGCGTCGAGCAGCCCTGCGTTCTCGGCGGTCAGCGGACAGTGCAGCGAGATCGCGTCCGACTCGCGCCAGATCGTCTCGAGGTCCACGCGCGACACGTAGCCCGGCAGGTCCTTCGCATACGGGTCGAAGCCGATCACGCGCATGCCCATCGCGTCGCACATGCGGGCAAAGCGCACGCCGATCGCACCCAGGCCGACGAGCCCGATCGTGCGGCCTGCGAGCTCCACGCTCTTGTGCGTTGCCTTGTCCCAGTGGCCGGCATGCATGCGCGTGTCGAGCGCGACAACCGACTTCGCGCAGGCCAGCAGCAGCGCCAGCGCCTGTTCGGCCACGGCCGCCGCGTTGGCCCCGGCGGCGGCCACGACCTGGATGCCGCGTGCGGCCGCGGCGGCCTTGTCGATGGTGTCGGTGCCGCTGCCGTGCTTGGAGATGACCTTCAGACTCGGCGCTGCGGCCATCGCGGCGGTGCCGACCCTGCCGTAGCGCACGATGATCGCCACCGGGTCATGCCAGCGGCACAGCGCGACGATGTCGTCCTCGCTCGGCGCCTTGCCGGCGTAGACCACCTCGAAGTCGTTCAGCAGCGCCAGCGCCGGTGCGGCGAGGTCGTTGCCGGTGACGAGGAAGACGGGCCGCTTCGCGCTCACAGCGTCTCCCCGTCCGGGATGACACCGGCCGTGCGCAGCGCAGCGTCGAGCCAGCCCGGGCGCAGCGCCTTGCGGCTCTTGATGTCGGCGATGCGCTTCGTCTCTGCCGCCACCTTCTCGGCGGCCAGCGGCAGCATCGCAGCGGCCTTCTCGCGCTCGATCACCGTCACGCCGTCGGCGTCGCCGACCACGAGGTCACCTGGCTTCACGCTCACGCCACCGATCGAGATCGGGTGATTCAGCCGGCCGGCCACGCTCTTGGTCGGCCCGTTCGGGTTCAGACCGGCGGCGAACATCGGGAAGCCGATCTCGCGGATCGCCGCGCTGTCGCGCACTGCGCCGTCGATCACCACCGCGACGACACCGAGCGCCACGGCCTGCTGGCTCATGATCTCGCCCATCAAGGCGCTGCTCAGGTCGCCCTTGCCGTCGACGACGATCACGTCGCCGGGCCGGGCGACCGCCAGCGCCGCGTGGATCATCAGGTTGTCGCCGGGCCGCACCTCGACGGTGAGGGCGGGTCCGGCGAAGCGCATCGACGGTGCCAGCGGAGCGATGCGGCCGTGCAGCGCGCCGCGGCGGCCGGCCACGTCGGCCAGGATCGACGAGGGGTACGCAGCAGCCTGCTCGACGATGTCGGGCGCGACGCGCTCGAAGTCGCGGACCACGTCCGGCCATGCAGCAGCGTGACTCATGGAAATCTCCTTCGGGGTTCGGGGGGCCGCAGCGGTACGGCCGTGGTGCAGCCGTCGGGACAGGTCAGTCGATCCTGGCGCCGGATTCCCGCACGACCTTGCCCCAGCGCGGGATCTCGTCGCGGATCAGCGCCGCGAACTGCTCCGGCGTGCCGCCGGCCGCGTCGGCACCTTCGTCGCCGAGCTTCTTGCGCAGTTCGGGGTTCTGCAGCGCCTTGTTGAACTCGGCATTGAGGCGCGTGATCGCTTCCTTGGGCGTGCCGGCAGGCGCCAGCAGGCCGAACCAGGTCACGGCATCGAAGCCCTGGTAACCCGACTCGTTGATGGTCGGCACGTTCGGCAGGTCGTCCACGCGCCTGGCCGAGCTCACCGCCAGCGGGCGCAGCTTGCCGTTGCGGATCTGGCCGATCAGCGTCGGCACCGACGACATGTACAGCTCGACCGTGCCGCTGATCACGTCGGTCAGCGCCTGTGCCGCGCCCTTGTAGGGCACGTGCTGCGTCTTGAAGCTCGCGGCCCTCTGGAACATCTCGCTGGTCAGGTGCGCCACCGTGCCGTTGCCGGGCGAGGCGAAGTTCAGCGCGCCCGGCTTGGCCTTGGCCGCATGCACTGCATCGGCCAGCGTCTTGTAGGGCGTGCCAACGCCGGTGACCATCACCAGCGGCGCGTTGGCCAGCAGCACGATGGGCGCCAGGTCCTTCTGCGAGTCGTACGGCATCCGGGCATAGAGCGTCGGGTTGACGGCCAGGTTGCTGGTCTGGCCGATCACGATCGTGTAGCCGTCCGCCGTCGACTTGGCCGCCGCGTCGACACCGAGGTTGCCGCCGGCGCCCGGCTTGTTGTCGATGACGAAGGTCCAGCCCGTCGCGGCGGCGACCCGCTGGCTGGTCTCGCGGGCGATGATGTCCGTGCCGCCGCCGGGCGGAAAGGGCACGACGATGCGGATGGGCTTCGCGGGCCAGGCCTGGGCCAGGACGGTGGAGCTGAAGGTGAGAGCGGCCAGCGCGAGCGCGAGGCGTCGGGTCGAGGTCATGGTGTCTCCGTGGGTGCCTGGGCGCCGGGATCGCAAGGGTTGCGTGCGCTGGGTCTGGGGCAAAGTATTGGCGGCGCCAGGCGTACAGTCCAATCAATAGTTTCTTCAGATCGATCAACGGGACTTTTGCAATGGACCTGCGGGATCTGCGCTACTTCGAGACCATCGCCGAGCTGCAGCACCTGGGCCGCGCGTCCGTGCAGCTGCACCGCACGCAGCCGGCGCTGACCAGCAGCATCCGCCGGCTGGAAGCGGACTGCGGCGCGGCGCTGTTCGAGAAGGCGGGTCGCGGCATCCGGCTCACCGAAGCGGGGCGCGTGCTGCTGAAGTGGGCGCAGCGCATGCGTTTCGACGTCGAGGATGCGCAACGGGAGCTGCAGTCCATCGGCGCAGGGCTGACCGGCCACGTGCGCATCGGCATCGTGCCGACCGCGGCGCAGTTCCTGCTGCCGGCGGTCGCGCGTCAACTGCTGCAGGAGGCGCCTTCGGTGACGCTGAGAACCGTGGTGGGTCTCATCGACACGCTGAAGCCGCAACTGCGCGCAGGCGAACTCGACCTCGTGGTGGGCACCGAAAGTGCGGAAGAGGCCGGCTGGGTCTCGAAGCCGCTGGCCGAGGACACCATCGTGGTGGCAGCGAGCGAACGGCACCCGGTGTTTCGGTCGCGCCTCACGCTGCGGGACCTGTCCGCCCATGCGTGGGCACTGCAGCCACCCGGAGCGCCGACGCGCGACTGGCTGGACCACACCTTCGACCGCCACCGGCTGCCGAGGCCGCGCGTGCAGGTCGAGACCACGATGCTGCTGATGCTGCCGGCCTTGATCGTCCAGACCGGGCTGCTGAGCTTCATCTCTCGCAACCACCTCGCTGGCGAGGGGCGGATCCGGGGCCTGAAGGAAGTGCCGGTGAAAGGTGCCGCGATGCAGCGCCGGCTCGTTGTCACGCATCGGTCGAACGGGTTCCTGACGCCTGCAACGCGCCGCCTCGTCGAACTCTTCGAGCAGTCGGCCAGGCGCGAGTGAACCGGTCGACCGGCACCGCCCCGGCCGTGTGGCTGGGTGCGGCATGCGGCCGCCGCGTGTCCGCGGTGTGGCCGCCGCGGTGCCTGCATACTGTGCGCGTGAGAACCATCGACGAAATGCTCCACCTGGATCTGTTGACCGCGCAGCAGCACGGCGAGATCGCGAGCTGGGTTCGTGCCGCCAGGACGCCGGAGGCGATCCTGGCCATGCCTCCGCACCTGTGGCGGGCGATCGAGTCCGCCAGCCTGGCCATGAACATCGATGCCGACCTGACCCGGTCGCCGTTGCTGGGGGCGGACCCGGCCTAGGCCCGGCCCGCCGTGTGGCGCTGCGCTGGCGTTGCAGGTGGCTGGTCGCCGCGTGGTCTTGCGCGCGCGTGCGTTCGCGCAGCAGCGCAGTGGCCGGCGGATGAACGTGCGGGCGCGACACGTCGGCCCGCTCCCCGCGGAAGACACGGCGGGCCGCTCGGATCTCGCGCCCGACCACCTGATCGCACGCGACCGGGCTCGCAACGCCGCAATGGCGCCCTGACAGTCGCCGGGCCCCGGCTCGCGCGCGTCCCTGCGGTGGCAACCGTCCGGCGACCGGACTCGCGCCCGGCAGTGCCGGTCGATGCCCCTGGCGATGAACGGCGCGCTGTCGCCACCGAAGAGCCCGTCGCGGCCCGCTGCGGGCACGCTTCACCGCGGTCGGGCGTCACACCAGCGAACCCGGCCTGGGCCTGATGTTCGGCAGGGATCCGGCCAAGGCCCTGGTTGGCCGGCCGCCGTGTGGCATCGAGCCATCGCCTGCCGTCTTCTCCTGAATGGGGTGTGATCGCCTCAAGGGGTCCGACCCGCAGTGCCGGCGCCCCGGAGGCCTCGGCCTGAGAGTGGCGTCCGCGCCGCGACGGCACATTGCCCGAAGGTGCATGTGCGGCGTCTGGCATGAGCGTACCGTCTCGTGGCAGCGAACAGGCGGGCCAGCGCCGCGCTGGACAGCGCTGCTGGAGCATACGACGGCACTGCGCGACGCGGCGCCCCAGGTTCCTGTGCATGCGCCATCGGCGACTCGAGACATGATGGAGTTGCAGCCAGTCGGGGGGATGCAGGTTGGACGTCGGTGCACCCGCCCACCCGACCAATGCCCGCGGGGGCGCACGCGCGAGCACTTCGGGCTGGCGGTCTGATCGCGCGGAGTGCCGCAAGCCGCACCGGCTCCAGAGTCCGCGGACATCCGTTGGCGCAGGTCGCTTCAGGGTCGAACTGCGTCGCCGGCGCGCGGCGGCGCACGGGCGCGGCAGCGTGGACTGGTGCGCCGCGGTTCAGTGGCTGTGGCACTGCCCGCCCAGTGCCTGGCGCAGGCTCTCGATGGCGGCAGGCATCTGCTCCTCGGCGAGGTTGGCGAAACCCAGCATCAGTGCAGGGCGCATGGGGCCTGAGGCGACGAAGTCACTCATCGGGCGGGGCAGCAGGCCGCGGCGGCGGGCACACTCGGCCACGGCGCGGTCGTCGGTGCCCTCGGGCAGCCAGCCGATCAGATGCAGACCGGCATTGAGCACCTCGATCTCGAGTTGCCCAGCCAGTGCCGGCCGGATCTGCTGCGCCAGGGCGTCCTGCCGGCGCCGGTAGAGCGTGCGCATCGCGCGCACATGCGACTCGAAGGCACCCGACTGGATCAGCCGCGCGACAGTCACCTGCGTCGACAGGCTGGGCGGCCGCGCGATCGAGTCGACCAGCCGCGCCATGACCTCGATGTAGCGGTGCGGCACCACCAGGTAGCCGATGCCCAGCGACGGCAGGAGCGTCTTGCTGAAGGTGCCGAAGTAGACGACGCGGCCATCCGGGTCCAGGCTCTGCAGCGACGGCGCTGGCGCGCCGCCGAAGCGGTACTCGCCGTCGTAGTCATCTTCCAGGATCAGCGCGCCGCGCTCGTTGGCCCAGCGCAGCAGCTCCAGCCTGCGGGCGAGGCTCATCGTGTGGCCCAGTGGCGCCTGCCGGGCCGGGGTGACATAGGCGAAGCGCGCGCCGTCGTCCAGGCGGCGGCCCTCGGCCACGACCATGCCTTCCTTGTCCACTGGCACCGCCGCGCAGCGCAGCCGCATCAGGGCGAAGGCCTTGCGCGCGCCGGGATAGCCCGGGTTCTCGGTCCAGGCGCCGTCGCCGGGGTTGGACAAGCCCAGAAGCACGAGGTGCAACGCCTGGTGCGTGCCCGAGATGATGAAGACCTGGGACGGGTCGCAGACCACGCCGCGGCTGGCGCCCAGGTAGGCCGCGATCTGCTCGCGCAGGATGGTCGCCCCTTCGGCCGGGCAGCGCGCGGCGCCCGATCGGATCAGCGCGAGCGACACCTGCCGCTGCACGCGGGCATACAGCAGGGCCGGGAAGGCGGCGATTGCCGGGATGCCGGGGTGGAAGGGCAAGGCGACGGCTCCGCGCTCGGGCCGCGCCGGTGCCGTGCCGTGCATGCGCTCGGCCAGATCGACGGCCAGGCCGTGGTCTGCATCGCCCGGCGCTGGCGCTCGGCGGGATCGCCAAGCCTGCACGTCGGGCAGCACCCGGGGCACGAAGGTGCCCGACTTCTCGTGACCGCTCAGATAGCCCTCGGACTTCAGCTGCTCGTAGGCCAGCGCCACCGTGGTGCGCGAGACATCCAGGTCGAGGGCGAAGCTGCGCGAGGCCGGCATGCGGGTGCCTGGCTCCAGCCGGCCCGAGATCACCAGTTCACGCAGGCCGCGGAACAGCTGCCGGCTCAGGGGCTCTGCACCGTCGCGGTCCAGGCTCAAGCCGGGGATCATCGCCCCTGCACTGCGTCTTGCCACGGCATCCCCCCGCTGGCGATCGATTCTGGCCTTTGACGATATTCGATTCTGGTTGTTCTCGCCAATCCACAATGGCCCCAACATGCCGCCCACGGTGCCCGGAACGGACTCGACAAGCACCAACGCGGAGACACGGCAGTGAACGACGAGACATGGCAGCGCCGCGATGCGCATGACGCATTGCACGCAGGCAGAGTGGCTTGGTGCCGCATGCGGAGCGGCCACTGATGGCGGCCGGTTACCTGCCCTTCCGGGCCGAGGTGTCCCCGCCCGCGCAGCCGCTGCCGGCGGGGGCCTGCGACTGCCACTTCCATGTGTTCGAGCCCGCCGCCGCTGCGGCCGCCGACTCGGACGCGCTGGCCTTTCCGCTGGCCGAGCCGCGCAGCTACACACCGACACCGGCCCCCCTGGCGGCCTACCGCGCGATGGCGGCGACGCTGGGGTTGCAGCGCGCGGTGCTGGTGCACCCCAGCGTGTTCGGGCGCGACCACGCAAGCTTCGAGCACCTGCTGTCCTCGTGCGGCGCCTGGATGCGCGGTGTTGCGGTGGCCTTTCCCGACACCCCGCTGCAGGACATCGAACGCTGGCACAGGCTCGGCACACGAGGCACGCGCTGCAATGCGCTGTTCGACGGCGGCGTGGACATGCGCGACCTGTCGGTGATCGTCGATCGCGTGCGCGGCTTCGGCTGGCACCTGCAGGTGCTGATGGACGTCGCCCGCGACCCGCAGCAGGTGCTGCAGTTGGCCGGGCTCGGCGTGCCGCTGGTGGTCGACCACCTGGGCCATGCGCCGGCAACGCAGGCCCTGCAAAGCCGAGGTTTCGGCAACCTGCTGTCGCTGGTGCGCGAGGGGCGCGCTTGGGTCAAGCTCTCGGGCCAGTACCGCATTTCGCCGCAGCGGTACGGCTTCAGCGATGTCGCTCCGCTGGTCGAGGCGCTGTTGCGAGCCAACCCGGCGCAACTGGTCTGGGGCAGCGACTGGCCGCATCCGGCCATCGCCGCGCCAATGCCCGACGACGGCCACCTCATCGACGCGCTGATCGCCGCCTGCAGCGCCGGAGAACTGCAGAAGGTGCTGGTCGACAATCCGACCCGCCTGTACTGGGCCGATTGAGCCCGCCACCGGATTCGACGTCCGCGCGGGCCTTCCCGCGCCGAAGCCCCCCGCCGACGACCCGCCAACAGCAGACCCAGGAGACGACCATGCACCGCCGCACCACGCTCAAGACCTTCGCCAGGACCTTTGCCACGATGGCCGCCGCTGCGGCGGCCCTGACCCTGCCGCCGCAGACCGCGGCGCAGGCCCCGACGATCATCAAGCTGGGCTGGACCACCTCCGACGGCGCGCAGGACCCCTACGCGGTCGGTGCGCGCGCCTTCAAGAGCGCGGTCGAGCGCGACAGCCGCGGCCGCATCGAGGTGCAGTTGTTCCCGAACCGCGCCCTCGGCGACGAGCGCCAGATGCTCGAGGGCATGCGCTTCGGCACCGTCGACGCCGGGATCATCACCAACGCCGTCATCGCACAGATCGAGCCGGCCTTCAGCATCAACGACCTGCCCTTCCTCTACGCCACCGAGTCGCAGGCCCACAAGGCCCTGGACGGCGCCATCGGGCAGGAACTGGCCGCCAAGCTGTCGAGCAAGGGCATCGTCGTGCTCGGCTTCATGGAGGGCGGCTTCCGCAACATGATCAACAACAAGCGCCCCGTGACGACGCCGGCCGACGTCAAGGGCGTGAAGTACCGCGTGATGCAGAACCCGGTGTTCATCGACATGTTCAACAGCCTGGGCGGCTCGGCTGTGCCCATGGCGTGGGGCGAGACCTTCACGGCGGTGCAGCAGGGCACCATCGACGGGCTGGAGATTCCGCTGGCCGTGATCGATGCCAACAAGTACTACGAGGTCACCAAGTTCCTGTCGCTGACCAACCACACCTATTCGGCCATCGGCCTGGTGATGAGCAAGCGTGCGCTCGACAAGCTGCCGGCCGACCTGCGCGGCACGGTCCAGTCGGCGGCCAGGAGCGCCACCGCCATCCAGCGCCAGGTGGCCGGCGCCGACGCCCAGAAGACTCTCGGCGCGCTCGAAAGGAACGGCATGAAGATCAACGCAGTCAGCAACGTGGCGGCCTTCCGTACCAGTGTCGCGCCCGTGTACGACAAGTTCCGCGCCAGTGGGCAAGCCGCGCTGCTCGACAAGGCGCTGGCCGCGGTCAAGTGACGTGACCGGCACGAAGCCCGCGCTGCGCGCAGCGTTCGACCACCTCGCCCGTGCGGTGCGGGCCGCGATCCTGCTGCTGGTGACAGCGATGCTGGTGACGCTGGCGCTGCAGGTGCTGATGCGTTACGGCGCGGGGCAGGCCCTGAGCTGGAGCGAGGAACTCGCGCTGCTGTGCTTCAGCTGGAGCATGCTGCTGGCCATTGCGCTGGGTGTTCGCGACGCCATCCACGTGCGGCTGGACCTGCTGGTCGGCCTGCTGCCCATGCCGCTGGCACAGGCCGCGGACAGGTTGGTGGCCCTCGTCATCGCCGCCATCGGCGTCTTCCTTGCGTGGTCGGGACAGAGCTACGTTGTCGACTCTCTCGGAGCGACCTCCGCGGCCATTGGCTACCCGACGGCCTGGCTGTACGCCTGCGCGCCCGTGTGCGGCGGGCTGATCGCGCTGTTCGCGTTCGAGCACCTGTTGCTGGGCGCCCCCCCGGCGGCGGCGGCTGCGCCGGCCAGCCCGGACTGAACGCGCGATGTCGACCACCGCCTGGATCCTGACCGCCGGCTTCGGCATCCTCGTCCTGCTGGGAGTGCCGTTCGCGTTCGCGATCGCGCTGTGCGTGATCGCCGTGGTGCTCGTCACCGGCATCGAGCCGATGCTGCTGCCGCAAACCGTGGTGGCCGGCACGCAGAGCTTCAGCTTGCTGGCGATCCCCTTCTTCATGCTCGCCGGCGAGTTGATGAGCGCCGGCGGCCTGTCGCAGCGGCTGGTGCGCGTGGCCGATGTCTTCGTGCGCCACCTGCCCGGCGGCATGGGCCTGGTGGTGGTGCTGGCGGCGCTGGTCTTCGCGGCCGTCAGCGGGTCGGCGCCGGCCACCACGGCGGCCATCGGCGCGGTGATGATCCCGGCGATGGCCGAGCGCGGCTACAGCAAGGCCTACGCGACGGCGCTGGTCGTGAGCGCTGGCGTGCTGGCACCGCTGGTTCCACCGTCCATCGCCTTCGTGATCTGGGGCGTCATCGCCGAACAGTCGATCAGCAAGCTCTTCCTGTCCGGCGTCGTTCCGGGGCTGCTGATGGCCGCCGGGATGATGCTGATCGTCGTCGTGCAGGCCTTGCGCGACCAGCGCCCGCGCGAGGCCCCGGCTTCGTGGCCGCAGCGACGGGCAGCGCTGCGCGAGGGCGTGTGGGCACTGCTGGCTCCCGCCGTGGTGCTGGGCGGCATCTACGGCGGCGCATTCACGCCCACCGAGGCGGCCGTGGTGGCATGCATCTACGCGCTCTGCGTCGGCCTTCTGATCGAACGAAGGCTGCGCTGCCGGGAACTGCCGGCGGTGGTGCTGCGCGCGATGTCGATCAGTGCGATCGTGATGGCCATCGTCGCGGTCTCCAACGGCTTCGGCTTCCTGGTCGCGCAGGAACAACTCGCGACCCGGCTGGCCAGTTGGCTCGCCACGCAGTTCCACGAACGCTGGAGCATGCTGCTGGCGCTGAACCTCGGCTTCTTCGCGCTGGCCGCCGTGATGGACGAGATCGCGATCATGGTGATCCTGGGACCGATGTTGATCAGCATCGGCAACCAGTTCGGCATCGACCCGGTGCACTTCGGCGCCATGATCGTCACCAACGTCGCCATCGGCATGGCCGCACCGCCCATCGGCTACTGCCTGTTCGTCGGCATGGCCATCGGCGGCGTCAGGTTGTGGCCGCTGGCGAAAGCCATCATGCCCTTCGTGCTGATGATGCTGGTGGTGTTGATGCTGGTGACCTACGTGCCGGCCTTCTCGCTCGCGCTGGTGCGCTGAGCAGCGCGTCGCGGCCCGGCTGCGACGGGTCAAGCAGCACGGCAGGCTTCCGCGCAGCGGCCGCTCGCGCAGGTCGGCTCCTGGCCGGCGGTCCACATGCATCCTCGACGTCCGAGAAACCGCAAC